>JAIEQI010000031.1 GCA_019747875.1 Candidatus Obscuribacterales bacterium | reverse complement strand
GATTTCGAGGAAGCAGTGGAAACCGTCTAGTGGTGGATTTATCACTGTTAAGTGTCCACTAAAACGGGGCCACATCACATAAGTCATATTTTCGCAAATTATGACTTATAAGGAATATTTTCGATGTGGTTTTTATTCCAAAATGGCGTTTCCGCACAAAACGGGAATTAACACTTCGATTGCCTATTCGCCCGTGCAGAAAAGAGGCATCGCGCTAACAATATACCTGATCGTAAGTGTGCGTTTATGAATTTGAGTGCGCGAGTTCAGTCCGCCGCTCTGTGAGGGGCTGGAGCGCTCCTTCAAAATTTCAAGTTTCTAAGACTAGCTGCCTTTGCGCTTAATGGCGATCCAGAACTCGTTTCGTGCCGGATCCATTTGCTTGACTTGCACATCTAAGTGGCTGCGCGAAGATAGTGCGTCGACGATACTCTTCTGGCGATCAGACAATGCCGGTGGCTCATAGCTCAAAATACGATTCGAATATCGAGGGATGCCAGTGCCGACTCTCAGGACAAAAGACTCACTCGCTCCATGGAGCACCGAATCTGCCAACTTTCTTTCAAATCCTTCGACGAGTTCTTGCATATCTTTATTGTCCTGTTTTTCTTGAAAGCGGTGGGAGCAGGCTTTTGCTGTGGCAGCTCTATCTATGAGATTATCGCCGTTCGGAAAGCCCAATTCCTTAGCTAATTCTCTTTGTTTTAGCAAATTATTGTGACTATTTAGTGAACTCAATTCGAGATCGCGGACAGTATAAGCCATGTCCGGCTTCTGTTCCATGTCCGGAAAGGCGTCTCGGCATTTTCGCAGTAAATTATCGTGTTCAGTCATACCCCACCTTCCTCGAAAGGACAAAGTGCGTGTCATGCCTAAACCCAAGGTTAATTTACTCCCAAGCCGTGGGGGGCACAAGGGGGGAAATACTCTGGCAGCTGGGAAGCAAAATGATGTTGAGCGCGCTGCAAGATTGCAGTGTGGGTGTGCTTTTTGAAACTGAGTCTAAAAAAATATGTAACGAAAGCTGCCTGTAAACCGTTGTGCAGCAACAGCTTTTGATCGCCCTTTACGTTGCTAGGAAAGCATGTGCTGCAAGAGGATCCAGCCTGCATATTGTCGGCGAAGTATTGACAGACTGCCTAGGGCTTACCTCTTTTTTTGATTTCGTCGATCTTATCCATAAGCGCGTCCGCTTTCTTCAAAACGTCGCCATCCTTGACGGAACTTTGAGTTTGACTAAACAGGCCTACTTGTCCGGTGACTGTTATTCTGGTTCGCCCATCTGCCGTTGGCGTAAGAACAACTCGCGTGATTGGCACGTTCTGCCAGGCACCGAGCACGTTGACGATTGCGCTCAATCCCCGAATGTTGTCCATGTAAACCGAGCCGTCCTTTTCTCTATGGACATCTACATCCAGGCGCTCAGCAATTTCGATTTTGCGGACATTCTGGCTCGGTGGATCCGGCGTTATGTCGAGCGGCTTTTTCAGATCGACACCCAGGTGATCAGAGCCTCGTCCAACCTGCACCGAGAATCGCTCGACTCCGCCATCGCGAAGTGCTTTCGCTACGTCTGCGCCGAGATTATCAAAGTCTTTCTCGCTTACGACAATCGGTTTGGCAGCGATTGGGTCAAATGGCTGCTCCGGCAAAAGATTAGGTAGGTCCCGGCAGTCAGGATCAAGGTCTTCCGGATTTGCCGGTTTTTGACCTGATATGACTGTCTGATCGCATACCACTTCCTTCGGTGTTTGTTGATTTTGTGAGTCGTTTTTGTCCCGTGTTGGTGCGTCAAAGGTTCCATCAGAGTCTTGCACTGCTGCTAAAAGTGCAAGTTTTGCCTCACGCGACTCTGGTCCCTGAAATCCAGAGATGCTGTTTTCTCTAATTAACTCTGTCATTGGCGGCGGCCCTGTGTTGTTTATCAACCCGCTGTGCGAATGCAAAGAAAGGGGGTTCTTTGTCGTACGAGGTGAAATTGTCAGCCCAGTCACTCAGGTGGAATGAAGCGGATGAAAATTCTGGGATACCTTCGGAGATACCGGAAATACCTGAAATGACCAGCTGGAGTATAGGATATGCTTTGTGAAATTTTTGCGAAACGAGGGCCCACTTCTGTGGGAGGAGTACGAAATTGGAGATTGGTTATTGTTCACAAATGCGAGTTCACTAAAATCCATGTTCGATTGACATTGCATTCTTTATATAGAGAATGGAGTTATGCGAACGTGAGTTCGATTGGAGATAACGATGCGTAATCAGCAATACATGTGCGAAATTTTCACCCTTGCCGCAGGCAAGGGCTGGATGCTCACGCACATTGCTGAACGTTTCCGCTATTAGGAATTCTGTTAATTTGTTCGCGATGTCTCGAGCCTCCTGAATATGTGACAGGGGGCTCTATTTTTTGCGTCGAAGGAGAGTGATGAAATGAACGCGGTTGAACTAAATGGATTGAGAAAAGTATACGAGATGAGTGTCGGCTCCGGTTTCAAAAGAGAGAAGCGAGAGATTGCCGCTGTTCATGGAGTGGATCTGATTGTGCCTGCTGGACAATCATTGGCATTAATTGGTCCAAACGGGGCTGGCAAGTCAACGATCATCAAAATGCTGACCGGCATACTGCGTCCATCTTCAGGTGATGCTAGTGTGCTCGGATTTCGACCCTGGAAGGATCGAGTCAAGCTATCGTACAAGATTGGATCTGTGTTTGGGCAAAGATCTCAATTGTGGTATCACCTTGCTCCAAAAGATAGCTTCGATTTGTTGGCTGCGATCTATGACATACCGAAGGTTGATTATAGAAAGAGGCTGGATGAATTGGTTGAGAGGCTGAGCTTATCGGCTTTCATTGACCAACCGGTGCGAAAGCTATCGCTTGGACAAAGGATACGTGCAGAAATTGCGGCAAGTCTATTGCACAGACCATCGCTGCTATTTTTGGATGAACCATCAATCGGTCTGGATGTGGTGGCACGGCAAGAATTGCGTCAACTATTGCGCGATTGGAATCGGCAAGAAGGCTTAACTGTGTTCTTAACGAGTCATGACGCAGGTGATATCGAAGCTGTCAGTGAGCGCGTTGTCGTGATCAATCATGGACAGATTGTGCTTGACGATTCAGTTGAGAATGTTCGCAAGGATTATCTCTCTGAGCGCGTCATCAGCGTAGTCTTTCATGAAGATGTGAAGGCTCTCGATTTACCTGGATTGAGGATCCTGGATAACGGAGGCAAGAAACACCGATATGAGTTGGACGGCAAAAACTTGAGTGTGCCCGAGCTTGTAGCAAAGGTGCTCGCACAAGGCGATGTCGCTGACATCAGCATCGACGACCCACCGCTTGAAGATGTCATTGCACACATCTATTCCCAAGCACCAGGTGCCACCAATGAAAAGTAACCTAGGATCCGCAAAAGGGGATCAAGGATCCGCGAAAGCTGAAGCTAAGTATGGAGCGCGGACGTCCCGTCCGCCCATGACGCGCGAAGCGCGTAACTCTCATAAAGTGAGGTGATTGATCATGAGAGTGTTGAGAAAATATCTTTTAGTCGCTCTCTTGAGCGCACGGAGCAATGTGGTCTACCTCTCGGAGGTAGTTGGCAGGCTCTTATTCCTTGGAGTCATACTGTACATCTTTTCGCGACTTTGGATCGCGGTATATAGCCACGCTGGTTCGCACCAAGTTGCTGATCTATCTATTGTCCAAATGATCTGGTATCTGGTTGCAACTGAAGCGATGATGTTGTCTGGACCACGTGTATCGGCTGCTGTGGATCTCGATGTGCGAAGTGGAACTATTGTAAATTATTTGCAGCGTCCACTCTCGTATCCACTGTATTGTCTCTCGCACAATCTTGGTGAACGCACCGTTAGATTCTTCATCAATCTTTTGGTCGGTTCAATCATTGCATACGTACTTGTTGGTCCGCTCGCGCTGTCGTGGAACTCCGTAGCATTCTTTTTGCTCGCGCTTCCACTTGCGTTCGCGGTTGACTTCTTGTCTGGTTTCTTGATTGGACTTGGTGCGTTCTGGTTCGAGGATACCAGCGGCATGAATTTGATCTATTCACGCATGACAATGATCTTCGGTGGAATGTTGTTTCCATTGAGCATATTCCCCGACAACGTCAGACCGGTGCTTGAGTGGCTGCCATTCTCTGCGGTGGTTTATGGACCTGCCAAGCTCTTCGTGTCGCCATCCGTGGGTGAATTCCTGAGCATCTTAGCGCGGCAATCACTAGCCGCTGTCGTGTTTGCAATTCTGGTTTATTGGATCTATGGACGTGCTAGCAAGCGCGTCTTCGTTAACGGAGGATAAAGCGATGCCGAAAAGTTTTTCGAGTTTTTTGCAGCTCGCAATCTTCTATCTCAAACTGAATTTCAAATCACAAAGCGAATATCGTGTTGCTTTCTTCTGGCAAATTGTCTCGATGGCAATCAACGATTCGATATGGCTTTTCTTTTGGATGTTTTTCTTTGACCGATTTCCGGTCCTCGGCAATTGGAATCAGAGGGATGTTGTTGCGATGTGGTCAGTACTTGCTGCTGGGTATGGGCTTGGTACCGCCTTAGCAGGAAATTCCAACAATGTTGCAACGCTCATTCTAAAAGGCGAGCTGGATTCATGGCTTCTGTATCCACGTGCTGTTTTGCCGCATTTGTTGCTGGGTCGCATGAGTGTTTCATCCTGGGGAGATTTTCTCTTTGGTGTTGGTGCTTATCTTTTCTTGGTGCATCCTTCAATTGAGAACTTTCTGCTCTTTGCACTTCTGGTACCGATAGTGGGAGTGACGGTGGTGGGATTCAGCGTCGGTGTCGGAAGTCTTGGATTCTTTCTAGGAAGTGCTGAGACGATTTCTGAGAATCTACGATTTGCACTGATTACTTTTGGAACCTATCCGCCATCGATCTTTAGTGGAGCTGCGAAGATATTGCTGTACACCGTGGTACCGGCAGGAATTTGCAGTTACCTTCCAGTGGAGGCGCTCAGGCAAAACTCGCTTGAATTGGCATTGCTCGCCGCAGGCGGATCGATGATCGTATTGTTTGTTGGCTCCGCAATTTTTTATGCCGGGTTGGCCAAATACGAATCAGGAAGCTTGATCAAATTGCAAAGTTGATCTGCTCGTAGCGCGCTTCGCGCGCATGGGCGGACGGGACGTCCGCGCCCCATACAGCTGCAACGCGCTTTGCGCTTATGGGCGGACGGGACGTCCGCGCTCCATACAGCTGCAATCTCGCGGGAGCGAAGAGTTGCAGCGAACCCGGGAGCGCCGGCATCTTGCCGGCTTCGATGCAGCTATCAACTGATTTCGAAGAGAAGAGCTTCGCAGGCGGTGCTTGCTTCGAATTGGATCTGTGATGTTGGTTCGATAGCGGCTCCGTCCCCTGCGCTCAGCTTTTCAGAATTGACTGCACAGTCGCCTTTGACGATCTGTACCCAAGCCTTCGCTGACGGTTGCATTTTGAAGGAGGCGGCTTTTCCTGATTCGATTCGCACCGCATATAGTTTCACATTCTGGTGGATCGACACTAGCCCCTGTCCGTCCGGGCTTCCCAGTAACTTAAATTCGCCCGGCTTTAGCTCGAACTTCTCTTGCTCGTAGCTAGGAGTCAGCCCCTTGATGTTCGGCATGATCCAAATTTGAAGGAGGTGAACTGGCTTCTCGCGAGATGCATTAAACTCGCTGTGAAAGATTCCCTTTCCTGCAGACATCTTTTGTATTTCGCCGGGACCGATGATCGATCCTGTTCCCATGCTGTCTTTATGTTGAAGCTGGCCTTCAATTACATAAGTAATGATTTCCATATCACGGTGCGGATGTGTGCCGAATCCGCCGCCCGGTGCAATGACATCCTCATTGATTACTCGTAGCGGACCAAATGACATGTGTTTTGGATCGTGATATTGGTCAAAGGAAAATGTGTGGCGGCTATCTAGCCAATCTAATTGGCTGTGCCCGCGTGCATCAGAAGGTCTTACAGAAAGCATAATTGTTCTCCAAAAGTCAGGAGGTGGTGGGATATGCAAACGGTCCCTCTCTAATTATGCAACTAATTGAGGCAATATTACACATCGATTTAAGGAAGCAATATAAGTGTAGATTCCAATAGAGCATTTCAGCAAATGGACGATAAAATTAGCTAACACGCAAAAAGACGACCTTTAGATATCCGCCTTCTGGGGCAATAAGATTTATCGGGTGATCCGAGCCATGTTGAAACGTCTGGATTACTTGCGCCGATCGCGCTGAGTGTCCGACAGCTTCGCTCACGGTCGCAAGAAACTCCTGGAGATCAATAGCGCCGCTGCACGAACACAATACGAGTATCCCTTCTTGTGCGGTTGCAGCGACTCCAAGCCTAGTCATTCTTGCGTAAGCCTTTAGGGCTTTTGCTTTGTCTTTTGCTGATTTTGCAAATGCTGGAGGATCTAAGATTACTACTTCGTGCGTTAGGCCTCTTGCGGTGCTGCTCTCCAAAAAACTAAAAACATCAGCACAGTGAAACTCGTGTTTCTCTTCTTCGATTCCGTTCAATTGAAAGTTCGCTCTGGCCTCATCTAGAGCGCGCTCTGACTCGTCGACATTGATTGTGCGCACTTTCCAATTTGCAGAGGCTGCATACACGGAGAATCCAGCGGTGTAGCAGAACCCATTGAACAAGCTGCAACCTTCCGGTAGGCGCCGAACGATCTCCGCGATTGCAAGCCGCTTGTCTCTTTGATCGGTGAAAAATCCTGTTTTTTGGCCAGACAGTGGATCTACAAGAAAAGTATGTCCGTTTTCCTTAACTTGAATCTTGCCTTCAAAACTGCCGTGCACCACACGCGGCTCTTCCGGCTCTAGTCCTTCGCGCTTGCGAACTGCAAGATCGTTTCTCAGAATAATTGCTCGCGGTTCTATGACGTCTCTCAAGGATTCAATAAAGTCGTCGAGCAATCTATCTGAGCCCGCTGTATGGCTCTGCACCGACAATACGCGATCGTAATAATCAACTATGAAGCCAGGAAGAAAATCGCCTTCAGCGTTTACTAATCGGAAAACGTTTGTCTCCCCGATATTTATGCACTGCTGTCGGAGCGCCCAGGCGGCTTTCACCCGTTCAGTCAAAAATGTCTTGTCAATTTTCTCCCCTTGCTTTCGACTCAAAATGCGGACCGCGATGTCGCAATTTGCGTTGAAGTAGCCGGTTGCTACATATTTCCCGTCTATATCCAAAAGCTCGACAATGCCACCGGGCAGGACTTTGGATGGTGCTTGCGAGATGCCTCCCGAGAAAAGCCACGGGTGACCGCGTCTGATATGCCATTCCCGTCCTTTCTTGATGGAAACTCGCGGTAATCTCTCGCTCAACGTTTGCTCTTTCATGTCTGCGCCTCTGATGGCTGCCCTTTCGCCTCTTTAACGTCATTTTTCAAGCTGGATTGCTGTATAGCTCGGCTGCTGCTCGATTATCCAACGGCGTCTGCTCTTGCCGACAAAACTGGACGAGAATTGGCGCGGATGCCTATTCTAGCGCTCACGAGCGTCTCTGTCAGACATCCTCCCCTTGGCGGATTACAAAATCCTCTTTGAAACTGATGCCGGAATTGGCTTTGGTGTTGCATATTGGAAGTGTGGACCGATGAGGTCCGAGTTTTTGAGAGGAGAGAGGGAAGTCCTTTGGCAGACCGTGACTGCATATAGGTAACACTTGCGGAATGCCTGACGACCTGATTCCAATAGCCCCGGGTGAGTAGAGAGCACAACCCGGGGCTTTTTATTGGCTGAACAGCGGAGGAGTGAGGATGGCGATAGCCCAGCGAACTCCGGCGCGTTTTAATAATGATTCTTCGTTGCATTAGGCGTCCTATGTCTGTGTCGGCGCTGTAGATCGGCTATCATATGTCCGCAGGCTTTTCTGGCGGGGCAGTGATGGGCATATTAGATTTTTTCTCCAAGAAATCACAGGAACCGAAACCGGCTAAACCGGCTACGGTCGATAACATCGATGAATTGAAAAAGCAGTTGTTCGAGGCGATCGATCGCAATCATATGACTGAGTTCGAGCATTTATGCACGGATAATGCTGATCACATTTTGAAGGCATTTCCGACTTGGAAGAAAGCGCCCGATGAGATCCGCAACGACAAAGATCTCTTCAAGAAATATGCATATTGCTTGATGATTATCGCATCGTATTTCCAGAAGCAAATGAATCGTGGCGAGCTGATGACAATGCTAACCGGCATTGACGATTCCGAATTGAGCCGCAACTGGCAGACCGACCTTGGTCAGGCACAGCAAATGATGCAGCAATTGCAACTCGACGAAGCAAAGCCAATCTTGCAGCGATGTCTGGAACGTGCCGATGGAGTTTCCGGCGCTGGTGTCGAGAAATTCTTGCCATTGACGCTGGGCTTTTTAGGTGAATGCCATTTCCATTCCAATGAGATGGATAAGGCCGCTGAGTACATGGAAAGGGCTTATCAGCTATGCAACATGTCCGGTGATGTTGACGCAGCACTTGCTTACAGATCGAATTTGTACGAGATTTATCGTTATACCGCTCAGCCTGACAAAGCGGTCGAATGTGCAGATCAGATTGCTCAGAAACAATATGATCGCGGCGAGTTAGTGCAGGCTAGTAATTGGCGTGAGCAGATGAAAGCCGTGAAAGCCGGCGAACCTCCGCATCGAGTTGTAGTGCGAATTGCGGAGGAGCTCTTCGAGTTGGATGATCTTCCGAAAGTCGAGGGTGAAAAAGTTGAATTTGTTCTGACGCGCAATCGAATCGAACTCATGCGTTGTACACACAAATGCTTTGAAGCAAGGGAAATTGCACAGCAAGGCAATTTCGATGTGGCGTTGGAGAAGCTGCAAGAGGCGATGAAGTTCGATCCTTACAGTCCCCAACCATGCTTCCTGGCCGGAGCTATCAGTCTTGCCGGACGACGTTATGCCGATGCAATTCAATATTTTGAAAAAGTACAAGAACTCTGCCCGGGATTCGAGACCACGGCTTCAGACCTGTGGCTTGCTCGCCAACTAAATGAAGGAAAGATGGAGCATGATGCTTGCATGATTTCTTTCGAGGTGAACAATCCGGAAACACCCATCGAAGAGCGGCTGAAAATGTGTCAGGATCTGATTCTGAAGTATCCCCATTTTACCGAAGCTTATTACAAGCTGGGTCGTTTGCTGGCCGAGGGTGGAAACAAGGAGGGAGCCAGGGATATCTGGCTCAAAGGACTTCAAACGCAGAGCGGCGAGGACGACGCTTATTCACGCATCTTCCGGGATCTGGCATTAATTGCCGAAACTCCCGAGGAAAAGAAGGGCTATCTCGAGCAATCTATAGCTAAACCCGGGGGCAATCCTCTAGCGCAAGCCATGGCCAAGTTTATGCTTCGCCAGTTGGAAAATTCCTAGTCGTTCGTCGGTCATTACACGATTATTCAACAGTCTGGGTATAGCATAACTAGCTATTCCTTGCGTTTGCCGGGTATTATGCCAGTGCTGTTGCCAATTGCTAATCAAAAGAACGCGGTCCGCGCTGATCATTCTTCGCGGAAGCCTATGGCTGTGCGTTCTATATTCCTATTAGCGCTGATAATGTTCTTCTCGATCTATTCTTTCAGCACTATAGAGGCCTTTTCGTCGGAAACAAGCATAGGTGCCGAATCAGAGGACATTACAACTGCAACAAGCTCTGACCGTGATCGCAGTGAGCATCCAGAGTTTCGCGTTAATTTAAACGAAGACAGCAGTGCAGATCCCGACGAGTTCAAAATGGCAGAGCGCGTTCTGCCTCAGAGTGATGAGAGGATCTTTGGTGAGCATATGCTTGCGGCTCAGCAGCAGTGTCTTGAGCGACAGTATGAGATGTCCCTTGAGTATCTCGACCGGGCCCTGGCTGTTTTGCAGAAGCATTTGTCACCTACCGATACGCGCATTGCTAGGTGCCGTATGCGAATTGGTGCCGTCCAGTTTCTAAATCGTAATTTTGATGAAGCCGTTTATCACTTGCGGATGGCAGCCAGCGGTTATGAGCATCATGAGTTATACAACGAGAATTGCATGATCGTTTATCAACTTTTAGGTGAGTCGTATTATGAGTTGTTGAATTTGCCTGAAGCCGAAGGATATGCATGGAAGGCGTTATCTCTGGCGGCTGACCGAGGAGTTAGTAGTGCGATAGAACGTCAAGAAATCCTTAGATTGCATTTCCGGGCTGCGCTTGCACAAAATGATCCTTCGAAGGTATCAAAAGTATGCGATGAACACTTGCGACTTTTGTCGTTGGTAAGCACTGCCCCTTCGAATGAGTGCAAGAATCCACGCGAAGCATATGAGTGTTTTTTGCGCGACAATCGGTTTTGGGCTCTTTTGGTTCTTGGACAGAAAGAGGAAGCTGCGGCAGAACTAAATCGGGCCGCTATTCTGAATGACAAACTTTCTGGCAGCAAAGAATACTCTTTGAAGTTGTTCAAGTCTTTGCACACTTTCGGCAAGACCAAAAATTACATCGATGGCTGCGTCGCCCAGAATGGCATGGTGTGGTCTCGAGAACGCATGCCAATTAAGGTATTTATTGATGATTCAATTGTGACACCGGAGATCGCCAGCGTCGTTAGAAGATTGACTGAGCGTGCACTGACCAAGTGGAATGACGCTACCGGCGGTGCATTGCACTATTCGTGGGCATCCAAGAGAAACGAAGCAAACATGCTAGTCGCCTTCAAAACACACTACCGTCCAGATGGAGCACTTGCAAGAACGCGTAGTACTCCAATCATCGGTTCTTGTTTGATCCCAGATGTTCTTAATACCAGGATCACCATTGACCTCTTTTTGCAGGAAACGGCTATTCCTTCTGGGTTAAGGTCGTATGGCAAACCACTGCCGGCATACCATTATCAGGACGCTTTTGAGCTCTCTCGTAGGAGGTCTTTATCCCCTCGAGCCGAAGCAGTGCTGTCTGCAGTTATTTTGCATGAGATGGGACATGCGCTGGGAATCAGGCATTCAAGTGATCCACGTGATTTGATGTATTTCACGCATTTTTGCAATATGGATTTTACTCCACGAGATATTGCGACAGCGAGAATCTGGTATGGAAAGAATAACTTCAACACTATTCAAAAGGCTAAAGACAAGGTGGTAAGGTCAACGCATGTTGATTGTGCGAAGAATTTGAAAGAACATCCCACTGACTATTATTGTTTGACTGAAAGCGGCAGAGTTGCGCTGCGCTTACGCAAATATGCTGAAGCCAGAAAGTGTTTTGAGCGGGCGATCGAAATTGCTCCGAAGAATCCGACTGCATATTTCAACCTCGGCTTGGTGGACATGGCGACAGACCATAACCTTCCGGCAATCGCAAATTTCAGGAAAGCGCAGTCCTGTGATTCACGTTATGCCACCGCAGACATTATGGCTAATATCGCGACTTGCCAGTTTCGTCTCAAGAATTATGTGGCTGCAAGTGATTATTCGGATCTGGCTCTTCGCAAACAACCCAGTTTTCGACAATTGCACCAGCTTTATGCGTCAGCATTGTATGAGCAAAAACGATTCAAGGAAGCCCTGACTGAAATTGAGCGCTATCTTGAAGTGTATCCTTCAAGTGAGGAGGGCTATTTGCTGGAAGGAAAAATATTGAGCGAACTGCATGATTTCGATAACTCGATCAAGGCGTTCGATCATTCACTGGCACTCAATCCTAAGAATAGGATTGCAAGGCAACAACGAGATTTGGCAGCATCTCATTTGCACGGTCATTCAAGTTCGGTAAACACGTTGAAATCTACGATCACTACTGCCCGCAACCGTTCTTAGATCTTTAGCGACGGATGGCATCGCCTACTGAAAGCTATTCAATTTCGAGTTCGATCTTCAACTTGCG
Source organism: Candidatus Obscuribacterales bacterium (assembly GCA_019747875.1). Lineage (GTDB taxonomy): Bacteria > Cyanobacteriota > Vampirovibrionia > Obscuribacterales > Obscuribacteraceae > JAIEPM01. Next base: position 124,158 of record JAIEQI010000031.1, on the reverse strand, counting down.
CGTGCTTGCCACTGGATTGCCATCCACGCTAGCCGGTTTGAATTTCCACTTCTTCAAAGTAGCCACTACGATTCGATCAATTTCTTCGTTGTGTGTACCTTCCAGCAATTTCACCTCAAACTTCCCTGTTGGTTCGATGTGAAAGCGGCAAGTGCATGTTGTTTTGAAAGCTTCCGATTTCATTTCGGAAGGTATTTCCGGTTTTGGATTTTCCAGGACGCACGCTTCAACGTGCTTCGATTCGCTTTGCAGCCCAATCGAGAATTCTTTTGCGTTAGCGAAGGAAGCGTTTAGGCATGCTAGTCCCAAGAGGGTTCCGAGGAAGAAATGTTTGTAGCTCATGAGTGTCGCCCTCGAAATGAAAACCATTATCATTATATTCGCTTCTTGGGCAAACTTACAAGTGCAAGGTCAATCCTCAAGCCATTGCTAGGCAAGTCTTTTCGGTATTTCGATATTAAATCTATATAGCCCAAGATTAGCGCGGCTTCATTTGAAATGGAAATCGTTTCCATTTAATATTCCTTCTTACCATCCTTATATGTACGCCGAAATGTCGAATTACCAAATCCAGATTCCGGGGAACGGAACTGGTGGCTTTGCGCCGCCAGCCACTCACCCAACCCTTTATACCGATCGCGTTTCCAGGAATGCGGCGTTTCTTCTTTTGATGCTTGCCCTTACTGCTTCCCCCGCGCTTGCGGAAGAACCTGCGTATACGAACCCAGGGATTTTGGCGCAGAAATCGCAATCGAATTCGACCGCAGAGTCGCCCAAAAACTCGCAAAACCAAGCGCAGAATGGCGGAAAACAACCACAAGGTGATGTCGCAAAGCTGGCACAAGGTAGTGTAGCGACGCAGCCACAAAGTAAGGGATCCAAGCAAACCCAAAATGATGGATCCAAGCAAACCCAAAGTGATCCAGCGAAACAGGCAAAAGATGGATCTAAGCAAACGTCAGAAGATGCCGCGAAGCAACCGTCGAGTGGGCAGACAAGTTCGCAAAGCTCTAAGCCAGCTACAACTAAAGCACCAGCTGAGGCGCCGGCAAGCTTTGATGGAAAAGTAACGAATGAAGAAGGTGGAGCGCCGATCTCGGAAGCGAAAGTTGTTGTTAGTCGTATCGACAAACATGCCGAACGTCAGGAGTATGAAACAGAATACGACGGCAAATTCGAGTTCGAAAAACTCCCACCTGGAGAGTACACGGTAACCGCGACTGCTCCCGGAAAGTTCTCACGCACCGAGAAAATTATATTGAAGCCTGGTGAGGCAAAGCATCTTGATTTGGCTCTGGAAAACCAGGAGACCGTAGATGTGCTGCGCGTGAGTGGTCAGCGTACACTGATTCACCCGGAGAAAATCGGAAGCACCACTCGCCTTGATCGCAAGTTTCTCGATCAATACAAATCTGGAAATGACCTGCGGCAGATCATCGAGAGCACTCCGGGAGTCTTGCCTGATACCTACGGCAATTTAATTACACGAGGCGAACACAATGCGATCAACTATGAAATAGATGGCGCTATCCTGCCGGAGACTGCTGGTGTCTTAAACCAGGCGCAGTTTGCAAATCCGCGTTCGCTGCAGCAGGTCGACGTTGACATTGGAGGTTACCAGGCTAGTGATGGTGGTGGTCCGCTAGGCGCTGTCGTCCGGATGAAATCTCTTCCTATTCAAAGCAAACCTACCTTGCAATACGGTGGACAGTTAGGCGGCCCGCTTGCCGGCAGCTTGCACTACTATGCAAGTGGTGCGATGAGCCAAAACAAAAATAGCATTTGGAACAAAGTGAGAATGGAGTCGCAAGGAAATGCGGTCCCGACCTCACTTGGAATTGCACCGCCTGTGAAGCACTTCTTTCGCAACAACAGGCTCGATCTGAACTTCTTGAACAAGGTTGAGTTTGTTCCAACTGAGAAGGACAAGTTCACATTCACAGCCGGTATCAATGAGACATTCTTGCAAATTCCGACTTCAGGTACTTCTCACAAATACGGGGTTCGACTGAGCGAGCATGACCGAGAGAATTTCCTTATACTAAGCTACAAACGTCGAGGTGAAAAATGGATCGACGAGGGTAACTTCCACATTATCAATTCGTTCTATTCACAAACGTTGCGTAGCTCGAATGCTTTTGATCCAATGCCTATTCTAAATGGAGAGGAGCCTCAGCTTACTTCTGTGGCACCGCGCGCCTCACGAAAGAATTATGTCGTATCTCTGCAGGGCAATATCAAGAAGACTGTTTTCAAAACACATCATTTGGAAACAGGAATTCTGAGCGAACTTCGTCCTGTCAGAACTAAGTTCGGAGCTATCTATAGGAATGCGAATCTGGGATTGCAGGCGAGTTCAACGCAAGAATTCGCAGATGCGCAGCAAGCAGCTTCCGACGAGGCACAACAAGCTCTATTGGGCGCAGCTTTCCAGCAAGCTTTCGATGAAGCAATTGCTGGCGGCGCATCCGAAGAGGATGCTACAGCTGCTGGCGAGGCGGCCTCAGCTGATGCAACAAGGGCGGCGCAACAAGCTGGGCTGGCAGCAGCAAATGCTCTCCCCTCCACTGTTATTCCGTACGGAGGGATCATAAGTCCTTTTACGGGTACAACTGCAGGACCCCAGTTTAGCGGTGAACTAGGAAAATATAAGGGATTTCGTTATCTTCAAAGTGCATATTTTCAGGATACTTGGAAGCCGCAGCAAGGATTCCTCAAAAGGTTGACAGTTGATGCCGGTGTTCGAGCCGATGTGTATCGCGGAGTCTTTGGAAATACTCTAAAGATTGCGCAAGTAATGCAATCGATTCCCGATATTCAGCCATTCTCAGTGGCGCCTTTCCTGACGCAAACCGTTACGAACGCACAAGCGAGCGGTCGCTACGGCGCTTCGTTTGTCGTCACCAAAAACATGGTCCTGCGCGGTTCTTACTCTGACATTTTTCAACCGCCGCCGGTTGATGTTTTTGCGCAGGCGCCTTTTGTTGCTGACGGACCAATTAATGGGATCTACAACGGCACTATTCGTCCGTTGCAAGCAACTAGAGGTAAGCTTGTTGACACAAGTGTGGAAACTCAGATCGGACCACGCTTTGCTACAAGAACGAATCTCTATTACAAGAAGTTGTACAACTTTGGCGATTCTGGCGTGATCGTCAATACTCCTCTATACAACAGAGTCAGCCTCTCTGCACTTGAATCTTATGGTGTTGAAACGCGAATGGATCTCAAGCCATCCAAAGAAGGCTACGGTTTCTACGGATTCTTGTCGAATACTATTCAGATCGCTTATTTGAAAGGAAACAAGGACATTACGGGTGGTACTTATGAAGTTGAAGACGGACCCAACTTCGCAAAGTATCCGGATCATGATCGCCGTTACGCATTGCAAGCAGCGCTCGGCTACCGCACTCGCCGAAACACCTGGTGCCTGGCGGAACTCACCGCACAAACTGGTCTGGTAGATCGCAGAGCCTTTGAAATATTTGGGCCTCACCCAGCTCGCACGCCACCATTAACATTGATCGGATTCAATGCCGGGTGGGATGTACCGAAAGAGGTCAGAAAAAAGAACAGGATGATGCCATCCTCAATGGATGTTCGAATTCAGAATATTTTGAATCAGCGCATTCCGCTAAACCTGGGGAGCCCATTCCAAGGTACAAGATTTCAGTTGCCGTTGCGCGTTCTTGCCGGAATGAATTGGGAGCTTTAGCCATGCGAAAAGTTACAGTCGATCATTTGGGAATCATCGCCTCTACCGTGTGTATTTTGCACTGTGCATTGACTCCTTATCTAGGACTCGCTGTGCTTCCCTTGTTGGGGCTGAAGCATGATTTGACGCATGCGATTCTTGCTGGATTCGTTCTGGCTTTTGCGCTATTTTCAGTTATTCCGAATTATTTAAAGCATAAAGATAGATCGAGCTTGCTAATTGCGGTGCTCGGTTTGACGTTGGTATTAACAGCTAGTTTCAATGGCGAACGTTTAGGTGAGATGTGGGAGATTGTTCTTATCTCAGTCGGTAACATAATTGTGATTTATACGCATAACAAGAATCGCAAGCTTTGTTTATGGGAGAGAAGTCAGCCTGTTTCAGTTGCTGAACTAAACGCTATCTCGACTCATGCTGCGGAACACAAAAGTAGAGAATCTTGCTGCGAGAAGACAATTACTAGAAAGAGCTAGGGTGAAATAACTAGGGACTCGTGGAGTCAATTCCTTCAGGCGATAAGATAGCTAAGTTGCATGGTAACTTTTCTACCAGCACTCGCACTGTGTTGCCTAAGAATAGACGCGCACTTGGACGCACGCGGGCTCCGAGTACAACCAGGTCGATGTTCTGCTCTTTGACCACTCTCAGAATCTCTTCGGTTGGATTGTCCGCTACTTTTACGATGGAGTCTGCCTCCACTTCAAATGCATTTGCGATTGCCGTCACTTGTTCGACTATATTTTTTGCGACAACATTGTTTTCGTCGAGATCCTCTAGCAGCGATTTGTAGGAAATGTTTTTCTGCTCAATGACGAAAAGTGATGTCACCGTGGCATCGAAATTCTTCGCCAGAAGAACTGCAAGCTCGGCTGCCTTTCCTGTTTGCCACCGTCCTGTCGTCGGAACAAGAATCTTCTTGATGTTCCAATCCGGTTTCTCTGCACTTTCCCGTACGATCAACAAAGGGCACGGAGATGATTTGGCCACTTCATCAATGATGGGGCTAAACACGGAACTGTGGCTCGGTGCTCTTGTTGATTCCAGGACAATCAGATCGTAGTTGAGCTTTGCTTCTTTCAGAATTTCTACCGCCGGTTGATTCGACTGCAAAGAACGATTTACTAATGTGACATTGCCTTCTTTCGAGCTCGTAGCCAGGGTCTTTGAAACAAATTCTTCGCTATCACCACTTTCGCTGTACACCGTCATTGCCGTGGCTTCTATTGCGTGTTGTTGCCCAAGCGCTGCAACCAGCCGGCTGCTTAAATGTTTTCTGCTTCCTTGTTTTACTGGTAACAGTAGTCGGTGGATTCGTTTGACAAAGCTCTTGGATTGCTTTTCCTCTCGCTCCAGCCGTTCGATCTCATCAGATGTTGCAGTGATCTTCGGCAATGAGTAGCGCAGCAGAAACGGCGCGATTGCCGTTGAAACGAGCGACATCAAGACAATTACCGTGAACAAATTTACCGTCAGAATTCCGAGCGAGAAACCAAGGATGCCGACAATTAATCCCATTGCGCCCCGAGCATTAGTGCCGAAGGCCACACTGAGGGATTCCCAGCGACCCATTTTGACCGCTATACCGCCTGCGTAACCGCCAAGGATTTTTGCGAGGCAGGCAATAAGAGTAACGGCGATGGCGATTCCTAGAAGCTTCGGATCTCGCAGTAAGGTGAGGTTAACGTGTAAACCTGCTGCCGCAAAGAACACCGGCGCAAATATACCCATGGTCACAGCTTCCAGTGGATGTAGAACTTTCTCCCCGACAAGCGGAGATTGCGCTAACAAAACACCAACAGCAAACGCGCCCAATATCACATTCACGCCGATAAACTGCGTTATTGCTGCACTTAGCATAAGGAGAATTACTACCAGGCTAATCGCTGCATAATCCACATGTGAACGATCCTGCACCCAGCGAAAAAGATCTAAAACGACTCGCCGCCCAATCGTTGCTCCAATCAATGCGAATAGTGCAATACCGATCGGCATTTTGATCAGCGAGAGAGGACCGCCGCCAGAGCCGGCAATCGCAGCTACTAACGCAAGCAACACGCACCCGCTCAAATCTTGAACGAGCGCTGATGCGAGAATCGCTTGACCGATATTGCGACGCAGTAGTTTCATTTCCAAAAGAATTTTGGCTATAACGGTGACCGAAGAGACAGAGAACACCGTTCCCAGAAATGCACCGAGCACAAGTCGCTGATTCGGCAAAACCAGCATATCCTCAGGCAGAAGATAGGAGACCAGGAAGCCGGCTGCAAGAGGAAGAATTGTCGCTCCCATTGCTGTTGCGATCGCGACTTTGCTTTGTTTCTTGATCAGCGCGATATCAGTTTCCGTTCCGGTCAACATTAGCAAGAAGATGACTCCTAGCCATGAAATGATGTCGATCAGATATTGCTGCGTGTGCTCGATAGGAAAAATCTGGCTATACGCTTGGGGAAAGATTGCCCCTAGCACTGACGGTCCAAGTATGATTCCTGCTAGCAGCTGCCCAATTACAGCCGGTTGTCCCATCCGAGCCAGAACTTCACCAGATACGACCGCGGCCGTTAGAAGAATCGCAATCTCGATCAAGAACAGCATTACCTTCTCGTCTGCCAATGGTTTTGTTGGTGATGAGCTGCTGTGGGCATGCTTACCATGGCTCAAATAGAGTGGCTTCAGCTGTGTCATTCGCATACGCAGAATTGAAGACCAATCCATCGCAAGCTCGGTTTCACTCTTGCCGAAAATTTGGGCATCTTTAGGAGAGAGTTGGAGGATCGTATCAGTTCCTAACGTGATAACTTGATCGCCGCCAGGAATCGTATGCGCATCGATTGTGCTCGGATCCTTGCTTGGATCTCTCAGTAGTGCCAATATGGTGCGGTTCGTTTGTAGCGCTCGCTGTTCGGCTGACATTGTCGGGCTGTCGGTAATCTCAAACGCGTTGGTACTGCCGATTTTCACTTCGGCAAAACTGAATGACTCAGCGCACAGGGCAGGATTGAAGGAGTGGATAACCCAAATAATGCTCAGGAATATAAATGCAAGCGCATTACGATGTGACAAGGGAACCTCTTTTTCTCAGGCTGGTGCTTCCGATTTCTGTTCAGTGCTATGTCCCGCAAATTCAGGCAAAACCTTTTCAGCAACCAGTTGAATCGATTGCAATACGGCTGCATGCGGCAAACCGCCGAAATTCATGATCATGAGAAAGTCAGTAAGCCCGCACTCCTCATAGAGACGTGCTACTCGTATTATCTCGTTGGTATCTCCGACCGCCAGAAGATTCTTTTCCACCAATTCTTCGAACGATCGTTGCTTTGCGTAAAGACGTGTGCGCACATATCTATCCATAAATGGACGCGCAAAAGACCTTGCGATGTCCGTGCTTTCTGCGCAATACGTATGTAGTCCAAAGGAAATTTGTTGACGCGCTTTCACTGCCTCGATTGCATAATTAGACTCTTCCCCTTTGCTCGCATCGTTGTACGCATTTGTGTATGAAGTGCAGGTATCCTTGAGCTGGGTCATGGAGTCAGTAGTTGCGTAAGGAATCAGCATCATCGCAACTTGCTGTTTTCCGACAAAGGGAGCCACCTCGTTTCGCAGTACCGCGATATGAACTGGGGGCTCTGGCGTTTGCAGCGGAAGAATGTTTATTTTGGTATTTGTAATTTTGTTGTATTTTCCGTCGAAGTCGACTGCATTGCCTGTCCAGGCTTCTCGAATGATTGACAATGCTTCGTCGAATCGTTCGCGGCGCTCATCGGTGGTCAGGTTGAATCCCGCAAATTCATGCTGCAGATAGCCTGACCCGACGCCGAAATCAAGCCTTCCATCAGAAAGAATATCGACCATCGCGAAATCTTCGGCTGTCCGCAGAGGATTGTCAAACGGCAGAACAGCCACCGCAGATCCCAATCTTATTCTCTTTGTGCACTTCGCAAGTGCCGCCAACATTATCGCTGGTCGAGGAATCAAGCCATATTCATGAAAGTGATGTTCCGCGATCCAGAATGAATGAAATCCTAATTCATCGGCCAACTCAGCCTGTTCGCACAGTTCGGCGACGAACTGCGATTCTGTCCGATTCATTTCGTTAGGGTAGTGATCTACAACTGAGAAGATGCCGAATCGCATCTGTTGTCTCTTTGAAAGTGGTGTCGTGCCGATGAAAACAGTATTCTATCATCGTTGCCATGCTTTGGGTAAAGTAGTTGTTTACATTTGGAACCTTGAGTAGACGCCCATCTTGCTAACTTCCGTGCATTCCGAATTGCTCTTAGCATTCTGAGAAAGCCGTACTGTTCTATAATTGCAGCGTTCTTATCGTGGAGGTCTGGAGTGCTTCGAGCCGGAATTGTTGGGCTGCCGAATGTAGGCAAGTCTACTTTGTTTAACGCGTTGACAGCTTCGTATCAAGCTGAAAGTGCAAATTATCCTTTTTGCACCATCGAACCTAACGTAGGAATCGTGAAGGTTCCAGACTTGAGGCTAAACAAGCTGGAGCAAATGGTCAATCCTCAGCAGGTTGTGCCGGCGGCATTCGAATTCGTCGATATTGCAGGCTTAGTGCGCGGCGCCAGCAAAGGTGAGGGGCTCGGCAACCAGTTTCTCTCGCACATCCGTGAAGTTGATGCGATTGTGCATGTAGTGCGTTGCTTCGAGGATGAGAACATCACTCACGTTGAAGGCAAAATTGATCCAATCAGAGATCTTGAAACTATTCAGATCGAACTATGTCTGGCTGACTTCGGTTCCATCGATAAGAGAATGGAACGTTTGGCGAAGCAGAAAAAGCAAGGTGATAAGCGGGCTACGCTTGAGTACGGAATCTTTGAAAAGATTCGTCCGTTTATCGAGAATGCTCAAACCATCGATTTCGATATTCTAAATGACGAAGAAAAGGAAGCGATTCCTAGCTTGCAATTGCTGAGCACGAAGCCAATGCTTTATGCTGCAAATGTCAAAGAGAGTGAGCTGGCAAATCCCGATGCAAACCCGCTTGTTCAGGAACTGAGAAAGAGAGCCGCTGAAGAGAAACGACCGGTTGTGGTCATCTCTGCGCAAATTGAGGCCGAGTTAGCAACTCTGGAAGAAGCAGATCGAGCAGATTATCTAAATTCGCTTGGTGTCAAAGATTCTGGCGTAAACAATCTGATTAAGGCTGCGTTCGATCTTCTAGGACTCGTGAATTATTTCACGGCTGGTGAGAAGGAAGTTCGTGCTTGGCCGTTCAAACGTGGATTTACTGCGCCACAGTGCGCAGGGATAATTCACACTGACTTTGAGAGAGGCTTCATCAAAGCCGAGGTCATTTCTTATGACGATTACGTGACGTCGGGCTCGGAAAAAGCAGCGAAAGAAAAGGGACTCATGCGTTTGGAAGGAAAGGAATACATCATGCGCGATGGTGATGTAGTGCACTTCCGTTTCAATGTTTGACGATTGTTCAAAGGAAAATGAAATCGCTAGATCGAAGTAGGTCGAAAAAGAGAGGGCTAAATGGGTAAGCAAATGTGTTCAAGGGTGATTGCTGGTCAGAGATCAATTCTTTCAGCGCTCACGCTGATCGTTTTGGCCGGATCGATTCAATTGCCGGTCTGTGCTGATGATAAGAATGCTGGAGCAAGTAGCTCGACAACAAGTGCCGGTTCCACGAGCGGATCTGCAGGCGCCGGGGACTCTGCTGGAAGTGGCGCTGCTAGTTCTTCAACGAACTCTACGAGCACTGGCACCGGAACTACTTCCACAGGGACTACTACTGGTGATGCCGCTGCCACGTCAGGCGCTGCAAGCAGTCAACCTATGCAGGCTGGAGTTCAGCTGATCGAATTGAATTTGACAATGTTGACGCACGTCGGACTCGATATCAAAAACTTGTTGAAAGCAACGGATAGCCTTTATGACGAAGTAACGATCCAACCGGTATCAGTAATCACAGAACCGGAAGTTATTGGTCGAGGCATTATCGTCAATATACCTGTTGGGACGCAGCCAGTGGGTCCACCTGCTCCGCCGAAGAAAGCGCGCGTTGATCTTGCAATGTCGCATATGCGTCCTGTGGTCAACACTCTCAAGGCTGACGTTGATGAGTTCGAGTCAGGCAAAGCAAGACTCGATATTTCTGACGACACCAGGAAAGACTTGCATCCTTACTTTGATGACTGGATCAAAACTGTCAATGACATCAGCGCTAATATGACCAAGTTAGAGTCTGTTACTGCGGGACCCCCTTACGACAATTCCTCGATCGCGCAGGCTGTAGGAGTCGTTCACGAAGACGCCAAACGATTGGATGAAGTGCGCAGAAAGATCTACAAATATCTGCAAAAAGAAGGCAAGCAAAAGAAGAAAAAGAACGCGTAGCACGCCACGCAGCATCCATGTGCGCCGCTTTGGTGGAATCGGCCGCTATACGACCGCCTCTCTATTACCTGGCGTTCGAGCACTATTGCTCAGTAAAGACGATCACGTTCTTATTGGTATCAATGGCGTACTTCATTCGTCCATAGAAACTCATGCCGAGTAACTTAATTGATTTATTCGACTCGATCGCACTGATCATGAAGTTCTCGTTGACGATTTTTCCAACTTGCATTCGATCGATCGGGAAATTATAGGTTTTTGACGCGCCCAAGACACCATTTGAAATACTTTGTCTTGCGTCGCTGGGTATTTGAATTCCTAGCTCACGGCAATCCGCGGTGGTAAAACACGTTCCTTCTGCGCCTGTATCGAAAATCATTTTTGTCTTTCTGCCGTTGACCAGGACATCCACTAGCATGTGCCCTCCTGGATTCCGAGTGAACGGAATTTCGTGAGCAAAATAGGTTCGATGTGCAACGCGTGCGGCTGCGCTACCACCCTTCTTTGCGAGCGTTACGGTTTTTGCTGCATCATCAATCGATACGTTGAAGGATTTCAAAAACGTTTGCCCGAGGAGTGGATCCGTAGGGAGGTTATCTTGAATCATGCATGGAAAATCACGACGATAAATTGGACCAATTTTCAAATCGAGGTTTTGCATCCAGCCTGTTGCGGTGCCATCTCCGACGCCGCCGACCGCAAATTTATTTTGCGCTTCACCTTTGACGATGCCCCATGCTTGCAAGTGATTCTGTCCCATAACGACTGAAGCTGCACCAGTGTCGAGAATGAACGGCACAGTCCTGTTATTCACGGAGACCTGGATGACGATGTCATCACCATGCTTTTCAAACGGTATGCGCACCTCATCAGGGACTTGAGCAAGATCTGCATCAAGTGAAGGACGCGTAGCGCTTCCAACCTGCATTTGTCCACCGCTTCTGCGCCGCTGGAATGGATTAAATGCTCGTTCTGGTTCCCTGCCAACCGGTTGGCTCAGGGTCGAAAGCTGACGCAATGCCGTTTGCGCGCTTGGTGCAACGCGAGAGGTGGGAAAGCGACTTACGAGGAATTCAAAGAGTTGTTTGGCGCGCACGCGATTGTTGCTGAGTTGATGGCAAAGCGCGCAATAGTAGATCACATCCGGGTTGTTGGGGCTGGTCTTCAGCGCTTGCTCAAACTGAACTGCGGCTGCTCGATAATTCTTACCGCTGTAGAGCTTAACGCCCTCGTTGTAAGCGGGGTCAGAAACTGCCCGACTATCTTGGGAGCCATAAAATCCGAGCGCGGACAAGGCCGCCATAAGCACGGCTACAGAATGACGGGAGACCAGGTGCTTCATAGGTCAGTAGCTCCGGGGGCTGGACCACTAATAAAGTAGCATTTTGACTACTTCAGGCGCAACGGGCCTTAAGGGCTGCGTCCTTGTACATTGTGCCCGCTTTTGTGTCTAATAATTGCCTCATTGCATTAGACGTGGGCTTTACGCTAGCTTTGCCAGGTCCGCCGTCAGCTCCTCAAACGCCAATAAGGTGGCTGGCACTTAGGACTTTATGTCGGTGGGAGAGACTCGGCGTCTTTGTTTTTGGCAGTGCTGCTCAATCATTTGCATGAAGGATGCAAGTCCTTCCAATCTCTTTTGCTCAGCATCAGTAAGAGCCGTTTGCTGCGAGGCGCGATGGAAAGAAGCGCGAATTAAGCGGCGTTTTTCCCTGGGTAGATTTACCTTCTGGTTTACCGTTAATCCGGTGACAATCTGGCAGCTACGTTGGCTCAGTACCCTTGTCTTATCTTCGTTAACAGAGAAGCCTTCGTCTTTGATGATCTCTTTAACTACTTCGACGAATTTTCCCGAAATGTTTTCATCACTCGAAAGAGTGATGTCGTCGCAGTAGCGCGTATATTGCATGTGGCTTTTGAATGCAAGCCCCTTCAGTCGGCGGTCAAGTTTATGGCAGATTAGATTTGCCAAGCTTGGTGAGGTCGGTGCTCCTTGCGGGAGCGCATGTTCGAAGCAGCATAAGCGTCCAAGCATTATTGCTACGTCTTCCGTATAACCAAGTGAAGCAAATAATCCGATTACGCGTGGCATTGAAATGGAAGAGAAGAAGTTCTCGATATCGAGATTGAGTAATGCTCTCTTCCCTACGTGCACTTGTGCATTCTCGACTATAGAAACCCCACGCTTGTATCCCGTGGAGCTCTCGTGAGCATCAACACAGTCGAGAATCTTTTCTTTGATTATCTTCTGCACCGATTTCAGTTTCTCTGAAGGCGCGCAAATTTTTCTGCAGCCTTTTCCTGAGCGCTTCGGTCTCTCAAAAGTGTTGTAGAACTTTTTGGGACGCAAGCAGAAGCTCTTTAGTTCAAACTCGGATACCGAGAGAAACTCTGCAAGATCAAGAAGGGTTGCAATTGTTGGAAGCGTCTTGGAGAGTGATGGCATCTCTGCTATTCCCCGGTGAAAGAGGAAGGATTGTGGTGAGTGTTGGAAGGGCAGAGGAGCCTGACTGCAAAGCAGACACGGTCCGAAGACCGCATTGAAAGCAGACTCTGCGGGTTGACGAAGCATCAACCGAAACCGCAGGAGCGGTCCAGAGATACCAATCATCTCCAAAAGAACAATAATGACGCTCTGGAGTTTCGCTGGGTTATGGACCCTTCTCAACTCCTCCGCTAATTGCTGTAATACACTTTAGGGCGCACAAGAACGGCTGTCAACGCGGTTTTCCCAAGCTTAGAGAAATATCTTGGCTGATATATTGTCTGATCACAGTGCGAATATACGATGTAACAGTGGCGCATTTATCAAAGGTGTTCTTAGTTGGGGATCATCAAGTTTTGCTTCATGATTGCCTCCGAAAGTATATACATTAGGCTAAGAACGGCGCATGAAGCGGCGCGAGAGGTCTTCTCTATATTGCGCCATGTCTTTCCATATATCGCCTTTGCTTAGTAGACGATCTCTAATCGTGTGTTGATTGAGCTCATCCGGGTAGATCCGATCGAGTTCCTCCCAGGTTATAGGCGTTGACACCGTGGCCTGGGCTGCTAGACGTGGCGTATATGGAACCGCTATAGATCTGCCTTTCGAGTTGGCATGATAATCAAGAAATACCTTCTTCTGGTTTCGCGCAGCCACGGAATTAGTGTTGATTAACGAGCTGTTGTCGCGTTCTATATGTTTTGCGATGGTCTCCGACAGAGTTTTTACGTCGTCGAAATCGAATTCTGTCTTGATTGGAACGTATATGTGCAGTCCGTTTCTTCCTGATGTTTTGACAAATGCGGTGAGACCGAGAGACTTTAATGTCTCATGAATTAGATGTGCTGCTTCGCGAGTCTTTTTGAATGCTTCTCGATCGAGCTTGTCTTTTACGCTTTCGTCTTCCTTGTGATAGTCAATATCAAAGACGAGATAGTCGGGAAGATCGTACAAGCGCATGTCCGGTTGGCAGCGCGAAAGGAAGGTATGATATTCGATAATGTTGTGCTGAGCGAGGAAGAGTAGCGTTTGCAAGTTATTGCATACGATGTAATCCTTCTTCGCTGGTTGCTCATCTTTGAGTTGCACCGTCTCAAAGAAATCAGGCAGATCTAGATGCCAGTGTTTTTGAAAGAAATTGCGCGCACGGATTCCACTGGGCGCGCGAATCATCGTGAGTGGACGGTGGGCAATTTGAGTGAGTATCAAAGGTGATAGTGTCGCAATAAGTTTGAGGAAATCGCGTTTGGTAATTGCAGGCTGACCATCTAACGCCGGAAAGAGAATCTTTGTCAGATTCGTCAAAGGGATGTCGTGCTGAGCCGATCGTAGCGTTAGTTTGAGTTCTTTACCAGAAAGCTGGTTCAGAACGGCGTCAATTTGTACCTTCAACTCTGGTCCAAGGAATTCGATTTGCTGCCTTGCGAAAGTTTGCTCATCCGGTTCTTCGAAGTGACAGCCAGTTTCAGATGTACTGAGAGGGATTGTTTGCGAAGACTCTTTAGTTGAGTAAGCTGATGCTGAAGTAGCTTCCGCCACTTTCAGGGTGCTCTTTCCTTGCCCAAGTTTTGCGAATTTTGATTGTTCGACTGCGCGAAGTTCCTCCAAGTTATCCAGTTCAACATTAGATATCGCATTTACGACTCGCACATTCATCGGCTCAATATCAGATCGCAAGTGGAGAAAGACAGGATCTCGCAGATGCTTATCCGCTGACCAATCCATGAATTTGATTTCCGCTACGAGCTCGGGTTTAACCCAAATTGCATCTTTCTTGTCGTCGGGTCTTTTTTTAAACGGACACTTTTTAACCTCTAGCGGCTTCATTAACTGAAGCAGTTCATTCAATAGTTTGGTATCGAATCCAGTGCCCACGCTTCCTGCATAAGTCAAATTGTTATCGTCGTCGTAGTATGCAAGCACTAGTGATCCGAACCATGCGGAGCGAGAGCCTTGTCCAGGGCTGTAGCCCGCGATCAGAAATTCACCGCTTCGCAGTGCCTTAACCTTCACCCATGATGGAGATCTCCGTCCGACTTCGTAGTGGCTAAGTGCGCGTTTTGCTACAATGCCTTCGAAACCGAGGTCAACACTTACCTGGTATGCTTCGACTCCGTTATCTTCGAAGTACTTCAAGATTACGATTCTCTGATCGGGGTGAACGTGCTTTCGAAGCAGTTCCTTTCTCTCAAGAAGCGGGCATCGCAGGAGGCTATTTCCATCCGCATGCAGAATGTCGAAAACAAAGAAGTGAACTGGTATGCGTTCTTCCGCGCGCTTGATATCGGTTAGCTTCAGCAGATTCATTCGTTGCTGCAGCATTTGCAGTGAAGGTCGACCATGGGAATTGAGCGCGACGATCTCACCGTCCAATATCACCTCGCCGCTGACTTGTTGCGGTAGTGCCGCAGCTAGAGCGGGATACTGCGCCGAGATTCTTCTTCCATTGCGTGAGAAAATTTCTGTTGACTCGGGAGTGACATATGCTAACGCACGAATACCATCGAGTTTTGGTTCGTAAATCCAGCCCTCGCGTGTAAATGCTTTTTCGGTCGGACTTGCCAGCATCGGATTCAAAAACGGCGGCAAGTAGAGTTTTTTGGCGTTGCTTTGAGCAGCTGCCACCTTTTCGTTGTTTTCTGCTTTCTGTTCTTCTTGAGCCAATTACAACGCTCCGGAATCTCGCTGGGCTATAGCCCGTCTCAACTCCTCCGCTAATACTATTAGCCTGTTGCCGCTGCCTTCTGCTTGCCTGGTTTCTTGGCTTTCTCTTCTTTTTCCGCCTTCATTTTTTCCATACTGGCGGCAAGGGCATCCATCAAATCTACAACTTTGCCAGCTGGTGGTGCTGCGACTTCGACAAGTTCTTTGCCTTCCAGTTTTGCTTCGATGATCTTCAGCAGCGCTTCGCGATAATGATCAGTGTAATTCTCCGGAGCGAATTCTTGCGTCATCATGTCGATTAACATGGATGCCATTCCCAGTTCTTTGTCTGAGACTGCGACATCTGGAAGCTCTTTCCCCTTTGTCACGCGGATTTCATCTGGGTACAGCAATGTGCTGCAAAGCAAAGTTCCGTCCATTGCACGCAATGCCACAAGGCGCTCTTTAGTTCGTAAAGTCAAAGTTGCGATTGCTGTCATGCCTTTTTCTCTGACAGCTTTCATGAAAAGCGCAAATGGTTTTGTAGCCGCTTCTGTTGGTTCTATGTAATAAGTCTTCTCGTAGAACACTGGATCAATTTCATCATTCTTGATGAACGATGAGATTTCGATCGTGTTTTTATTCGGCATCGGCACCTTTTCCATGTCTTCTTTCGACATGATTACGTACTGGCCTTTGGTGTACTCATAGCCTTTTTCGATTTCTTCCGACTCAAGCTTGCGGTCGCATGTCGGGCAGAATTTGAATTCTCTGATGCGAGATTTGCACTCGGCGTGCAGTTGATTGAAAGAGATGTCTTTGCTTTCCGTCGCGGAGTAAAGTTTGATCGGAATGCTGACCATTCCGAATGTTATGACTCCTGTCCAAATCGCTCTTGCAGCCATATACTTTTCTCCGAGTGTTTTGTTTCATCGACATTCCGCGCAATTTTTCGTCCCCGTACTCTTTAGCGTCGATGAGTGGGAAATCCGACTCTTATCAGACGCGCAAAGCGGCATGAATTGGCGCGATGTCGCAATTTTTATTCCACCCAGGACAGATGTCTAATCGCTATACATACGGATGTTTCGGTTGGCTGATTGCCTAAAGGAGTTGCCTTAGCCGTTCCTGGCTCAGGAGGTTTTGGATTTTTTGCTGGCGACCCTTGTTCTTGCTTGGTCGGTGGGCTCGCCGTTCGTGTATTTGCCGTGAGATTTGTCGAACATCGTGTTGACGGCGGCTGCTGTTTTTATGATTTCAGACAGGAGAACTTTATCTACTGGGGATTTTGAGTCCGTGAGCTGTTTGAAGATCAAACAGTTTTTCAGCGCATCAGCAAGCGAGAATTCAAAAACCACGATGTTGTATCCAGCCGCTTTTGTTGTCGTTGCTTTGCGATAACGAATTGCCGTTTCAGTTGCGATTTTCTCCGGTTGTTCAGCCTGCGCACCAACGATTCCGACTTCCTCGCCCGGATTTAAATTCAGGTGGTATTTGTCGAGGAGAACGCGGACACTGTCGCGATGTCGGTCGCTCAGGTTCAACACTCGTGTTACATCTTTGCGTGTGCAGATTACAATGCTGGCTCCTTCTCGAATGAAAATGCTTGTTCGGCAAGTCTCAATACGCATCGGCGCTTCGGCATGGATCAGGCACGAGCCACAGCCCATACGATAGTGCGCATCCGCTATCCGATAAAGTTTTGCATCACCACTGAGGCTAATGCCTCTTGCTAGTGCATCGGCAGGAATAATCAGTGGCGTATAAGTTGAATTCGGAGGCACCGAATCTTCGGAACTTGGCCCGCCAGCAAAGGAGTTTTGCGGCGAAAACGCAGCGGTCGTGAAGGCGGCGAGAATCGAGAGAAATGAAAGAGTATGAAATTTTGGGGATAGCTTTGTTTGCATAGTTGATCCTTCGGACTTTGTCCGATTCCTCAGCCATCCAAACTCCCCTATGTCTTATTTTTATGAATTATTGCCAAGAGGTCTAGTTAATGCCCCTTAATCTTGCTGTGGCTCCGCTCTGCTTACGTTTTCGGAGATTGTTTCAGGATTTTAAGCAGCTCTATCCCAATCTGACATAATTTAGGCAGTCGGAGTTGTTGGGGCGCCTAGGCCTGGCAGCTCCGTGGCAAATTATCCTTGGACTGGCTAGCTCCCAAGTTCGGAAGCTTATGTCCATTGGTAGAACTTAGAACAGATTGGAACGAGAATGCCGGAATGGGATGATGAGGAAGACGATGACGATTCCGAGGGTTCTACTGGTGTAGCAACAGAGACAAAGAAAAAAGTGGAAAAACCTCCGCTTTTCAAAGTTCTCTTACATAATGATGATTACACCAGTATGGAGTTCGTGGTCTTTATTCTTATGAGCGTCTTTCATAAAGACGAGCAAGTGGCTCAACACATTATGCTAGAAGTTCATCATAAGGGGATTGGAGTCGCGGGTGTTTTTACCTACGAAATCGCTGAATCCAAAATCAACAAGGTAACCGCGATGGCGCGGGCCTATCAGTTTCCCCTACTTTGTACGATGGAGCAAGAATAGTCATTGGATTTTTGAAACACCTTCGGTTTTGGGTTAAGGGCATCGGGAACGCTCTTACAGGTAATGATAAAAAGCGAAAGCTAAGTGAGAATAAAATGTTAAGTGCAGAATTTCAAAAGACTTTGGAAAGTGCGTATCAGGAAGCACAAACTCGGCGTCATGAATATGTGACGTTGGAGCATATTCTGTACGCATTGCTTTCGGAAAAAACTGGCTCCGATGTTTTGAAAAATTGCGGTGCCAAGCTAGACCCGATGAAAGCTGAGCTTGACGAGTTCATGACGTCGCGCCTGGAAACGTTGCCCACGGGGATAAATTTTGATCCGGAGTCGAGTGCATCGTTTGAACGTGTATTGAACCGAGCTGCTACACAAGCCGTGTCTTCTGGACAGTCCACCATTGATGGTGGCAACATCTTGGCTGCCATTTTCGATGAGCCTAGATCCTTTGCTGTTTATCTTTTGCAAAAGCAGGGTGTTTCGCGGCTGGATGTATTGAACTACATTTCGCACGGCATTTCCAAACTGGAAGGTGAAGCAGACGAGCCGGCTGAGGTAGGCGGCGGTCGCGGTGAAGGCGGCGAAGAGAAGGTCACTGATCCACTAAAGAATTTCACGGTGAATTTGATTGACCGTGCGAAGGACAGTAAAATCGATCCGCTTATAGGCAGAGAGAATGAAGTAAAACGAACGATTCAAATTTTATGCAGAAGACGTAAGAACAATCCGGTTTACGTTGGTGAGCCGGGGGTTGGAAAAACGGCGATCGCCGAAGGCTTGGCTTTGAAAATTTGGCGTGGCGAGGTTCCTGAACCGCTCAAGGGCGTAGAGGTTTTTGCACTCGATATGGGATCTTTGATTGCGGGCACAAAGTTCCGCGGTCAATTCGAACAAAGATTGAAAGCTGTTATCAAAGCTCTCAAGGATAAACCAGGTGTCATTCTCGTCATCGACGAGATACATACTATCGTTAGGGCCGGAGCTGTCGAGGGCGGCACCATGGATGCTTCCAACATCCTAAAGCCTGCACTTGCAAGCGGTGAATTGCGCTGTATTGGTTCGACAACCTATGCCGAATACAAGGCCTCCTTCGAGCGAGACAAGGCTTTGGCCCGGCGCTTCCAAAAGATTGAAGTCAACGAGCCAAGCGTAGAAGATACTTTGAAGATTCTAAAGGGACTGCAAAGTCATTACGAGGAGCATCACAAGGTCAAATACGAAGACGATGCGCTTGCTGCGGCGGCTGAACTTTCGTCTAAGTACATTTTCGATCGATTCCTTCCCGACAAAGCGATCGACACAATGGATGAGGCCGGCGCGATCGTGAAGTTGTTGCCGGAAGAAGAACGCCCTGTTCGCAATGTGACTGTGTCTGATGTGGAAGCTGTTGTTGCAGGTACTGCCAAAATTCCGACAGAGACTGTTTCAGCTTCAGACAAAATTCGACTTCAACAATTGGAGAAGGAATTGAAGTCTGTTTTGTTCGGTCAAGACCATGCAATCGAACAGGTTGTGAGATCGATCAAGCTTTCGAGATCAGGACTTGGGAACCAGAACAAGCCAGTGGGTTCTTTCCTTTTCTCGGGACCGACAGGGGTTGGTAAAACTGAACTTGCAAAACAGTTAGCGAGGGTCCTTGGCGTTCAGTTCTTGCGCTTCGACATGAGTGAATATATGGAGAAGCATACTGTGTCGAGGTTGATTGGTGCGCCGCCGGGATATGTTGGTTTCGATCAGGGTGGCTTGCTGACGGATGCTATTATTCGCACACCACATTCGGTGCTTGTGCTCGATGAAATCGAAAAGGCACATCCGGATCTCTTCTCCATACTTTTGCAAGTAATGGATCACGCAACGTTGACCGATAACAATGGTAAGAAAGCTGATTTTCGCAACGTAATTGTGATTATGACTACCAATGCCGGTGCTCGCGAGCTAACCAGTGAGGATATCGGCTTCAAGGGAAGCGTGAAACCTATGCCTTCGCCTGATGCGCCTAAAGTGGCAGAAACCAAGTCTGGTGGATTCAGTGCATTCGGAGCCGGCAAGTCTAAGTCGGCAATCGAGAATACATTCTCTCCAGAGTTCAGGAACCGATTGGATGCATGGGTGGCATTCAATCAGTTAACGATGGAGAACATCAAGCACGTTGTTGATAAGTTCTTGAACGAGTTGGAAGTTCAACTCCAAGAGAAGGAAGTGACGATGGAAGTCACCGAGGAAGCCAGAACCTGGCTCGGCGAGAAAGGTTATGACAGGCTTTACGGGGCGCGCCCAATGGCTCGCTTGATTCAAAAGAAAGTAAAAGAACCACTGTCCGAAGAGCTGCTTTTCGGCAAGCTAGAGCACGGCGGGCATGCAAAAATCGTTGTGAAGGACGATGAGATCGCCTTGGATTGCACTGCGGCGGAAAAAGGAAAATCCTAATACTCAAGGATTTTGTTCGCTTCTACGATCAAATTGCCGAGATCGCTATTGTCATAAAGCCGTACGCCGGCAAGTAGATTGGCCTCAGTTACTCCGAATGAACTTGCCCAATCTTTGGACGCTACAACCAGTCCGCCTTTCTGCAGGAAAGACCTGACTACGTCTGAGAGCTTTTGGGCAACCTTCTCATTCCTGGCAATGAAATGAGTATTTTGCTCTTTGTTGGCGATGCGAGTTGCTTCCTTATCCAGAAGTACTATTACCTCTATATCAGGATGGTTTTGCAGGAGGCTCTCTGCGAATTTGAATCCGTAAAATGAGTTCTGTTCGTCGAGAGCAAGATATGTGAGTCTAATGATTATCAGCTGCTTTTGCGCTTTCCGCGAGGAAGGTGTTTCCGGTGATGTTGCGGCTGGTGCAGTCGTGCTGGTACTAGAAGGGGCCGGTGTGTTTTTTGTAAACGTTGGTTTTTCCTGCACGGCATCCTTGAGCTCACGGTTGCTCGTTAACTTATCCTCTCCCGAGATTGTCGATGCCTGTGGCTTCCATTCATTCTGTGTTGTTTTGGGAAGTTGAAAATCCGTACGCTCCAGTAGTGAGTTGAAATTGCTTCTTGGAGATAGTATGTTTTCTTTTGAATTGATTCTTTTCTGATAAACGGTGCTCGGTGCTTGCCTCTGAACGCGTCCACTGGCTGGATTGTCCTTCTTTGACACAGAGCCATGCAATGGCTTTTCCTGCTCCGCGCTGATCGCAGACGGAACAATACCGACCAAGATGTAAGTCGTGATCAGCTGTGCGTATTTGTGGTTTATTTTTTCTCGCAAATCTTAGCGACGCTCATGCCTCTGAGCCGGGTAACCCCAAGCCTTGAAATCATCTTAGCAAATTCTACCTAGCGGTGGCAGCTTAAGCCAGCCGAAAAAATAGTCAGCTGCAGTCATCAACGACTGGGTCTGAGACTTGCTTGGAGGTGAGCGATTTGCTCTATTGCGTTACACTTTGACGATGATTTTGCCGTTCTGCTGGTTGGACTCCATGTAGTCCTGTGATTGGGCGATTTGATCAAACGGAAAAACCTTGTCTATTACAGGCTTGAGTTTGCCGCTCTTGAGACCGTCGTAGACATAGTTCTTTCCTCGTTCCTTTGCTTCGGGCGAGCTTGTGATTTGGAACAGAGTGTAGCCACGAATTGAAAGACCTTTCTCCAATGCGATCATCAGGGGGAATGGGGTCGCTTCAAGGCTTAGTGCTCCATATTCGAAAATCGTTGCTTCGTAGGCAGCCGCTTGCGCAAGTTCATTCACAACATTTCCGGCGATCGCATCAAAGATAATGCGGCATCCTTTATTGCTGGTGATCTCTTTCACTTTATCGACGAGCTTTTCATCGTTAGTGACGATCACATGTTTTGCGCCGGCGTCGAGCAGCGTTTGTTTCTTAGCGGATCCTCTCGTTGTCGCAATTGGGATTGCACCCTTGTCGAGACAGATCTGGATGGCGGCAAATCCGACGCTGCTACTTGCTGCTGTGATCAGTACGTAGTCGCCGGGACCGATGTTTCCATACTCAACCAACGCACCATAGGCGGTGAGATATTGCATCCAAATTGATGCGCCTTCCTCTGGAGAAAGATTGTCCGGATAATGGGCTACTGAGCTTGCAGGAACAACTGCGCTCTCCCCATAAACGCCATACTTGCTCATCTTAAATGATGGGATGGTACTGACTTTGTCGCCGCTTTTGAATTCAGTTACCGCGGAGCCAACTGCTTCAATAATTCCTGAAGCTTCATAGCCAATGCGGGCAGGAAATGAAGGTTTCTCCAGATACCGGCCCTGACGGAACAGTACTTCTGCTCGATTCAATCCGATGGCTTGAACCCTTATGCGAACTTCGTCTTCTTTGGGTTCTTGAACTGGTTCATCGACCAGTTTCAAAACACTAGAGTCGCCAATTTCTGTGAGCCTGACAATCCTTGCCATGAGGACTCTCCCTTCCGGAACTATAGGCACACGAGAATAGCAGACTGCGATTGTGCAGTTATTAGATTCTTCGAGTTGTTTCGAACTTTAAGGGACGACGATCGACGATACGTCGGCAACAGGGAATGCCAAGTCTGGCGCCATTTCTGGCTTCTTTGGAAGAACTTGCTGCGGCTTCGGCTCGGGGCTGAAGTCTTCTGTCGGTTCCATCGAAGTTGGAAACTCGGCAACAGTGACTCGATTGCCACCTTTTTCGACTGCTTGCTCGATTGCATCGAGCGCGCTGCAGAAGAGATCTTCTGGGGAATCAGCATGCTCTGGATAAGAAGCAACACCAAAGCTGCATGTAATGGTTACGTTAAGACCTACTTGAGTGAATCGCGCTTGAGCCATGATGTTCTTCACGCGCTCGGCTTCGATGGCACCTTCTCCAGAGGATGTTTCTGGGCAAATCACCAGAAGTCGGCTGTCGCCAATGCGACCAACCACATCTACTTCGCGAATATTTTTGCTGATCATCCTACAGAATGTTTGGAACACTGTATCAGCAGCCAGTGGTGCCAATGCCTCGAGCTTTTCCATCTTGTCGAGCTCGACAATGATTGCACTAAAAGGATGTTTGTATCGGCGGCTGCGGCGCCACTCAATGGCAAGCTTTCCTAGAATAGAGCGCATGTTCAGCAAATTGCTCTTCTGATCCATGAAAGCAAGGCGCTCGATTTCAGTGATATCGTCAGCGCAAGGAGCGTGAGAGAGTTTTGAATCCATCGAAGGGTGTTCGAACTCGGCATTCGGTTTCTTTACGTAGTTAAGAGCACTACGATTGGGCTTGGCAAACTGCCCAGTTGTCCGCAACTCAGCTAAACGCTTGTCAAATACAGACTCCCGGCCGCTAATACCGGTTTTAGGAGTTTTGGGATCAAATGGTTTCTCGGGCATTGTCCACCTCTGTTCTCTTTCTTGACAAGTTCCTTCAAGGCAAGCTGCTCTTGGGAAACATCTGTGTTGACATTATGACAAGTTTGCTGAACTCGTCCAAATTAACGCTAGCTCATAAGTCGTTTTGGGTGCGAAACTTTCATAATCGATCTGGTCGGTGAAAAACAGCATGGGAAGCTGCATCTAGCGAATCAAAAAAGCTGATTTTGGAGCTTGTCAGGAAAATGCCCCCCCGGTTTTCCGCAGCGCGAACTGTCAATGATCGACCTCCTAACCAACTTTGATCACTACTTTTACACGAATCGTGCGCGTAAACAGGAGAAACCCCAGCCAATTCACGGCTGGAATCCCGATAATCCTTATCCTTATTAGCCTGGGCAGCTTCCTGCTGAATTCTCTACAATGGCTGAAGGTTAGCGTACGTGGAATAAGTAATTTAGTGAGTTCGTATAGAGAAAACTCAGGATTAGAGGACTGCGCATGGTTTGGAAAAGAGATCTTGGCTATGTCGATCTGAATAAGAGCGGCGATGGCAAAAAGAAAAAGACAGCACCGGCAATCAATCCGCTGCTCGACTTCTGGATCTTCTTCGGTGGTGTGGTATTACCGGCGACGGCACTTGCCATTGAAGCAACTACTCACGTTTGCGCTCAAAATTTCTTTGATCCATTGCCAAGCGCAGCGCATACTATTTTGTGGGCGATGGTTCCGATCGCAAACTTGCTTGCCTGGCTCAGCATTCATCGCGACATGAGTCAGCATTATGGCGTTACTTTGTTTGCCAATGGCATGGCTGTTGGTATTGCCATTCTTTATTCATTGATGTTTCTGCCGCTTACGCCCGTGATGGCGATCGGCATTTTGTTCTTCGGCCTTGGTTTGCTTGGGCTGTCACCACTGCTTTCGCTTTTGCCATTGTGGGCAGGAGCAAATCATGTAGGAAAACTATCCAAACAAGAAGGCTCAAGATTCCATCCGGAGCAGGCGAAGAATCTTGGACACATCGTAATTTTGGTTGCTGTTCTTGCGGTTGAACTGCCTTCGACGCTAACGCGGATTGCCATCTCTATGACAAATGAAACGCAAACGCGCCAAAAGGGAATTGACATTTTGCGCACGTTCGGCAGCCAGGATGTAATGCTGCGTGCCTGTTATGAGCGTTCAGGTAGGGCAACGGATATTTTGGGTTCGCTTGCAGAAGCGGCGCATCCTACGAACGTCGATGTCGTTCGGGAGCTCTTCTACAAGGTCACCGGACGAACATTTAATTCCTTTCCGATCCCCGAGTCGGCGCGCGCCACCATGCAACACGTTGGTTTCCTTAATGATGATTACATGGATGCCCAGGTCGATGACGAGTTTGATCTCGATCCTGATTTGGCAGGTGAGATGGTTAGCGGAGTCTCTCGAGGACTTGCTGTCTCGAAATCAAACATGAATGCACAAATTGATGCAGACGCTGGAGTCGCGCAGCTCGATTGGTTCTTGAATTTCGCGAACAAGTCGAAGTATGACCGTGAAGTTCGCACTCGTATCAAATTGCCAAACGGCGGTGCCGTCAATCAAGCAAGCTTAATTGTCGATGGCAAAGAATATGAGTGCCAGATCATGGTGAAGAGCGCTGCCCGTGCCGTTTATCAGGCTGCCGTAAAGCAAAAGAAGAATCCGCTATTAGTTAGTGTTTGCGGGCAGGACACGGTGCTTGTTCAATGCTATCCTGTTCCTCCAGGCCTGGATGTGAAGCTGCACCTGGGTGTAGTTACGCCATTGGCCATTGATAAAAATGAGCAAGCCGTTCTCAATCTGCCGCAATTTGAAGAGCGTAACTTTCAGGTCAATGTTGCCCATAACCTCTTACTGAATTCGAACCACGAGATGAAGTCTAAATGGGGGCAGGCGAAGAAAGAGAAGGATAGATTCATTCTGAGTGGCGAAATAGACGGCGCTGCGCTTGCCACCGGCGGTGGTATCATTAATCTTTCCAGGAATGCGGGCTCCAGCAAACAAGTCTTCTGGGCTAAGGATCCTTTTGCCGGAACCGATAATACATTCGTTAGCGAAGCTCTAGAGCCGACCGAGCTAGGCGCCCCAAAAACACTAGCTGTCGTGGTTGATGGCTCAGGTGTCATGAAGGAGTCTCTTCCACAGATAGCAGAGTCTTTGAAGAAACTTCCGAAGCATCTTTTCGTTTCTATCATTTTTGTCTCGGATACAGAGGTGAAAAAACTTTGCTCATGGATGCCTGTCACCGATTCGCGCTTTGCCTCGGTAATGCTGCCTCTGCTCGCCTCTGAGAAGTGCGTGGGTGGTCAATGCGATGGAGGTGGTTTGGCGTACGCGATTTCTGATGTGACTAATATAAATTTCGTGCAAAACCGCAGAAGTCCTGGTGCCATCTTATGGGTGCACCCAGCACAGCCAATTGCTGGAGCTGATGCAGGTGGAATTAAGCAAGCTCTCCGATCTTGGCGCGCAGCTAAACCATTATTGTATGACATGCAGATCGCGTCTGGTCCTAATCAATATATTGATGGAATCAACAACTATTCTGTTAAGAAGGTCGAACGATTTGGCACGCCTAAGGAAGATCTTGAACTTCTATTCGACCAGTGGAGCAGTCCTGGTCTTATGAAGAAATTCAGTTTCGATCGTTTCCATAAAATGTCTGTTGCTGAAATGTATGATGCCGCAGCGCCTGCGGTTGTGAACGCATCGATTGAGGTCGAGCCATCGGCTGACCCTTCTTCTTCTTCTTCTTCTTCTTCTTCTTACGGAAGCAGCAATACGTCGATTCCAAGTGCGACTACACGCAACGCTCTTATGACCATGTCTCCGGTATTGGCAGAAGGCAATTCAGAGGCGCTTAGTGGAAAAGAAACGATGAAGCAGCTCGCGCAATTGTGGGCGTATGATCGCATTATCTTCGATCTGCGCTCTCGTAAGCGTAGCAAGCTGAGAGAGGCTTTGCAGCTGGCTGGGACTTATCATCTGGTTACTCCTATTTCCAGTGGTATTCTCGCGGACACAGTCCCATCGCTAGAGGCGAATTCGAAACAAGCAAACCTGTCCGCGCCAACATCGATTTTTGATCTCGGAAATCGTAGATTCGGTGATGGGGAGTTCGCTAAACAGTGCGTGGAAGAACCTCGTCGCATTAGCGAAGATGCAGTACCGACGCCACCGCCGGTACCAAGTTCTAGTTCGCTTCCTGTGCCCACGCCTGCTCCTGTGGATGGCGGAATGTCTCGCCACAATGCTCTCTCTCAAAGCTCGATGCCGATGCCGACGCCAAGATCGAGTCAGGCTTCGTCACCGGTATCAGCTCCAGTTGTTTCCCCCTCTCAGGCTCCGGCGGAAACTCTGAGTCCGATTTCACCGACTGCACCGACTATGGGTTTGAACGCAGTTGCTGGCAAGCCGAGTGCGTTTCCGATGATGACTGCATCGGCTGGTGGTGCCGGTGCCGCGCGTGGAGACCTGGTCAGTGGTTTCGCTGACAAAATCTCAGTTCCGTCCTCGGAAGAATCTGCTGATGCTCCTGCTGCCTTGAAGGAGAAATCTGCCGAAACCGCTCATATCAGTCAGGTTCTGCGACAGGATGGCAGCATAGAAACTTTTGAACGTAAAAGAGCCGCCACCGATGAAGAAGAAGTCGACGATATTGATGTTGCCATGGATGAAATCGCAGCTGTCAGTGTGCCGCCGGATGATACTTCAGTGCCGAAAAACAATGCTAATCCATTTGGCACAAACCTGTTCAAACCGGCTCCACTGGTCCCTGAATCCGACAGCATATGGCTTTCTCTTGCGGCCGGATTCTTGCTCATTTTGGGTATTCTCAAAAAGAGGTTCTCTAGAAAAATAACGTGAGTCGAGCATACAGCACGGCGATTTTGGTTCTTATTGCGTTCTGGCCCGTTTGGAGCTGGTATGTGCAAAGAACATTTGATCGCTCCGATGAGCCGCTTGGTTTGCTGGCACTAGTCTCGCTAATTGGCTTAGTTTGGTTTCGATCAGGCACTAAGATTCCACTGCCAGAATCAACAGCAGTTCCATCCGCGATTTCAAACGTCGAATCCAAATCGACGACCTCGATAAAAAGTTTCGTAGGAATGGGAATCCTGCTTCTGATTTATATGCTCAGTTTCGCGTTCGTGCCCAAGGTAATATCGGCAGCTATTGCCGTTATTACTACTGCGTTCGTCGCGACCAGTGTGTTGCGTTTGTGCAAATTGTTACCGGGTGATTGGCTGCTTGCGCTCCTGTCCCTGCCTCTAGTGGCATCACTGAATTTCTTCTTCGGCTTTCCGTTAAGAGTATTTGTTACCATTGTTGCTTGCTTTTTGCTCCGCATATCAGGTTTTGCTGTTGACGCCAACGGCACTGAGCTTATCTTTGCCGGACAAACGATTGAAGTCGATGCCCCTTGTAGCGGTGTCAAAATGCTTTGGTTCAGCTTTTATTTGGGGGCAGCTTTTGCTAGTTATTACCTAATGCCTTGGCGGTCGACTTTGCTGATACTGCCGGTTGCTCTGGGTTCTGCGTTGCTCGGCAATATTATTCGCGTGACATCATTGTTCTATATTGAAACAGGCATTATCTCGGTTGCATCAATTGGTGCGGATCCGCATTTTGTTCATGAGGCTACTGGCGTCGCTGCTTTTCTCTTCCAGGGGATTCTAATATCTCTCTTCGCACAATTCCTGTCTGCTAAAGAGCCGCATGCAGATTCTATTGCTTTGCTCGACAATGTCCCAGCAGTTTCAGAGAATGCTCCAGTCGATGAGCGTGGGCGCATATCCGAGCTGGGTGCTCTCTCTCCGAATTCTATCGGCAGAACTGTGCCAGGTTCACATGCAGTCCCAGGGAAAGGGCTGGTGGCTTGGTCGACTTTGTCCTTACTCTGCATAATTGCAGCAGGTCTGCCGTTTCTTCAAAGCACCGTGGATGGTGCTTCGTCGTCAGCCGTGGCGAGTACAAAGTTTCCCGGATGGCCTAAGACAGTCTTTGGATTGGATTTAAGAGCACTCCCTGATTCGCCTCAAGATCAAGTATTTCTGCAAGGATTCCCCGGGAAAGCCGCGCGATTCCAGAGTGGTGGCGCTCAGGTTGTGATGCGCTGGGTGAATCAGGAGAGCAGGCAAGTTCATCCTTCCTCGGATTGTTATCGCGGAATGGGGTATGAAGTTTCCTGGCTGCCAATCTTGATTGATGGAAAGGGGCATCGCTGGAGGCACTTCACAGCAAGTAAAGGGAATGAAGAGCTAGAGATCAAAGAATTGATTTACGACGAGCAATCTCGCAGTTGGTCTGATGTCTCTTCCTGGTATTGGGACGCAGCCACAAAGAAGACGCAAGCGCCCTGGTGGGTGCTTACGGTTATTGAGCCCCGAGCCCCGCAGAAAACGAAGACTTAAATGTCAATACCTGCAGGCTCTCGATCGATTATTGAGGGGCTGCTGCGCCTGTGGGGATTACTGTTGGTGCGAGTTTGTTTTGCAAATAATTCGTTAGAGTGGATTTCGCTGCGGCTCCAACTTTTGACATTGCTTGTTGCGTCATAGTCGGCTGGGCTGGAGCTTGTGCCTGGGCATCAACCGGTTCTTGTGGCTGTTGTGGAACCTGTTGTTGGGCGGTATTGAATCCCTGAACTGTGCGAGGATCAATTGCAAATGTTTGTCCGCCTGGTGCAACGCTTAAATAAAAGGCTTGTCCGGTCTGCATATTTGTAATTGAGTAATATCCCGGTGGCAACGCTGTTGTGCCGGTCAGAACACCTTGAGCGGTGCTCAAATCGGGAGTCGAAAGTTGCATCGGTGGTGGTGTCACCATTGGTGCCACTTGATACTGTGTTGTCGGATTCGATGGTGAAAACCCTTGTGTAGGATTTGATGGTGATGCGCCCTGCGTTGGATTCGACGGGGACGCGCTTGTTTGTCCACCAATGAACTCCTTGGCTAGATTTTGGAGAATCTGAGCATGGCAAGGAGTTGCCATCAAGAGAAGTATAAAAGAAGCAACTATAGCTTTCATTGCGATCTCCGTATGTGTTGCTGTCGAAGCCCAACCTTAGGAATCCACAAAGAGATATTCGGCCTGCAGCGGAACCGAGCATTTCTTGTAGGCGGTAATTGTACAGGCTTTTTGTCACTCCCGAACAGCCAGTGACGTCTAAATGAAACGCCGAAAACGCCGAAAAGTCGTTGAATTAAGGGAAGCGAGTGCGGAACATGGTATAAAGCGAGGCTTAACTATAACCACTCGTCCGTCTTGGCAACCGGCGGCAACGAGTCATTGGAGAGGTAAAAATGAACCGACTTAATCCAGTCACCCCGGACAAAGCTACCGGAAAAACCAAAGAATTGTTTGATGGAATCAACAAGAAGTTGGGACGCGTTCCGAACGTATTTCAATTGCTCGGAAATTCCCCAGCTGCTTTGGAAGGATATCTCAAGTTTAGCGAAGCATTAGCCGGTGGCATGCTGGATGCGAAACTGCGTGAGATCATCGCTATCGCTGTTGCAGAAACCAACGTTTGCGAATATTGTTTGTCAGCCCACGTTGCAATCGGTAAGAGCGTTGGCCTCACCGATCAGGAGCTAGAGCTTGCACGCGAACAGCGCTCTGAAAATCCGAAGTACAACGCTGCGTTGCGCTTCGTCCGCATCATGGTCACAAGCCGCGCTGAAATGGCCGATTCTGACCTTACCGATTTGAAGGCAGCTGGTTTCAACGATGGCGAAGTTGCAGAAATTATCGCCAATGTAAGCTTGAATCTCTATACCAACTACTTCAATCACATTGCGCAACCTGAAGTAGACTTCCCGAAAGTGAAGACCGCTTTCCCTGTGTAAGTACAGTCCTATTAAGCGAACTAGCAGAAGGATTCCGTATCCGTCGACGAGTTAAGTTGGGATTTCACCCAGAGGCTCTGAAGGAGTAAAACGGAATCCTTCTATTTATTTTCACCGCTAATTCCAGAGCGGAATTGAAAAAACATGTGGATCTGTCCTGAACAGGGAGACTTCCTGCTGACTGTCAAATGTTTCGGGTTGGCAGCGTCCGGAATAGTCGTCCTATGATGAAGAGCGAAATCGCTCGCAGAGAATTAGAAGCCGGCAAGATGCCGACGCTGCCGGGAGCGAACCGGACGTCACAGAGCTCGATCGCGCTCAGGTTCACTAAGCGTCTTTTACTTCGGAGTCGTCGGCTATTGCGCTGGAAGTTTGTGCGTCACCGACAAGCACCGGTTCTGGTTCGGCTTCGGGCTTGGCTTCTGGCTCGCTCTTTGTCGCAGTTGTAACTACGGTGGTCGTGGTGGTTGTTGTCGTCGTTATGGTTTCTATTTGATCTTGAGTCCGCTTTGGTTTGTCGTGGTGGAGTATGGCCTTGCAAGGATCATCTCCGATCAGCGGCATATAATGCGTTTTGTCTGCCACCATTGCTTGTCTTAAGCCGCAGTCTTTTGGTCCTGGATGACCAGTTGCTCCAGTTAACACGGCCGAGCATCCGTGGCAGGTGGTGTCAAGCATCCACTTGTTTGTATGTGCTAGTGCCTCACCATAATCCTTGTAGAAATTCTGTTCGCCGATCTTTTCTACCAGACCTGTTTTCTTCAGAAGCTCAAACGGTTCTGCCGGAAGTTCGGCAATTATCAAACGAACATTGTTGCGTTTGAGCTGCTCGTGGATCGACATCAATGTTTCAGCACCGGTCAAGTCCATGATGTGTACGGCTCGCATGTGGAGGACAATGCCCTTCAAGTTCTGTGTAAACAAAATCGTTTCCGTAAATCGTTCGGCAGCACCGAAGAACAAAGGTCCATCGACAAGGAATGTACGCACCAATTTGCAGGTCGGCATTGGTTCTCGAACATAAGCGCGGCGATCAGGATCGTCGTCCGCAAAAATACGCACTGCAGACATCTTCTTAATGAACATTCCGCAAGTGAGAACCAGACCGGTAACGACACCGGCGTTCAAATCCATTAGAACTGATGCTGCCGTAGTGGCGATAACAACATATGCTTCGCCGCGCGATGCGCGCCACACTTGTTTGAATGCGTCGGCTTCTATGAGGCGGAACCCAGTGAGTGTCAATAT
This sequence comes from Candidatus Obscuribacterales bacterium, assembly GCA_019747875.1. Classification (GTDB taxonomy): domain Bacteria; phylum Cyanobacteriota; class Vampirovibrionia; order Obscuribacterales; family Obscuribacteraceae; genus JAIEPM01. Next base: position 92,950 of record JAIEQI010000031.1, on the reverse strand, counting down.
TCCACCCAAAGCTGCAAGTGGTATCTGCTCAGCGTGTTTTGCCAGCAGCATTACCAAACCGAGAAGAGCCGCTGAGTGTACTATGCCTGAAAGCCTTGTTTTGGCGCCAGCGCGGATGTTGACCGCTGTGCGAGCGATAACACCAGTCACTGGTATTCCACCGAAAAATGGAACTACTACGTTTGCTACCCCTTGCCCTATTAACTCCTGATCGGAGTGGTGTCTCCGTGACATGGTCATACCATCTGCAACTGATGCTGATAGCAAAGATTCAATTGAGCCAAGCAAATAAACTGTAATAGCACTCGAGAAGAGCACATCAATGTTTTCCCAAGGCAAATTTGGAATCGATGGAAACGGAAGCGAACTTGGTATCGTGCTGATATCAATGATTCTTGGAACGTTGAAATTCAGATAGTGTGCGACAAAAGATGCTACCACTATCGCTACAAGCTGTCCGGGAATTAGCTTTGTCCATCGAGGTACTACTACCGCAATCGCGATAACCAATGCTCCGATGATGATCGCTTGCAGGTTGGCTTCCTGGTGTACGATCAATCTGTGCACCAGGTGACTAATGTCTTGGATGAATTCAGGGACCAGGGGATGCCCGGCTAAGGGTGCTGTTGCAGCGCCAGCATGTGCGATCGGTTTTGTTGGTAAGCCCAAGAGATCGTCTAGCGAATTGAATATAACCAGTATGCCGATGGCATTGGCAAATCCGATAATAACGGGCATGGGAATAAAGGCGATAAGTTTTCCCAGACGAAAAGCCCCAGACAAGATTTGAAAAACACCGGCTATAAGGCCCACCAGCCAAATGGCCTGGATTCCGTAACGCTGCGCAATTTCGATGAGCACAACAGCCATGGCAGCGGCAGGACCGGTGATTGCATATCTTTGTCCGCCCAGAAGAGATCCGATGGTGCCGGCTATAATCCCTGTGGTCACACCAACACCTGGCTCCACGCCTGCTGCAATTGCAAGAGCTAAGTTGAGCGGTAGTGCGACCAGCGCAACCGTCACACCGGCCCAAATGTCAGAGACAACGGTCTTCTTGTTGAAGATCGCTTTCCATTCTTGTTGGAGGTATTTGATATCAAAACCGAGAACGCGAGTATCACTGCTCGTATTCATGTGTGCTCCGAAATACGTTTATGTAGACCATGGATTCAAGAGAAAGAAAAAACGCCCAAGCCACACTTTACAGCGCATTCAAGGGCTGTTGAAAATAGTAGCATAGTCGTATTGCAGATGCCTGCAAAAAGTAGATAATGGGAATAATTCAGAGGTGGTTGAAATCCGCCGGGGGGAAGCAGGTTCCAGATGGCAAGTGGCGAGCAGGCTAATAAGGGTGACGACAAATCAGAAGTGCAGATAGCATTTGCTGGATTGAAGCACGACGATCCATTTTTCATACAGCTTAAGCAGCTTTTGCTCATGGGAAAGCGCGCAGAAGCCATAAAGCTGATTCAGACCAACTACAAGTTTGATACTCCCGAGGCGCAAGAGCTCACAAAATTGATTATGGGAACCCTTCAGGACACCATGATTGATCCGTAAGGCGCGTTCGTTTCGCCCGCCTACCGCGTTTTTTCTTTCCTGGAAGCTTCAGTAAGGTGGATTCAGTCCAGCTGAATCGACGTCAGGGGCTGATTGTCCAGAAAGCCTTCTATGACTGCCTTTGCTGACTTGTCCTTGCTGCTGTCCTTGACTAAATAAGCAAAATTGAATTTTTGTTCTTCAGCGTTTTGAGCCCTCTCACCTGAGTAAATCTTGACGCTTCCTTGCACGTCTACAGCAATTCCAGAGCCATCCGGACTGTTTCGAATAGAGAGCGGCGAAATATTTATCTCCAATTTTTTTCCGATCTTTGACTTTTGTGGCGAATCTTTCTTGGGGCTTTCGTGTTCGTACCATGGCAATCTTGCCAAAGAGGATTGAGCACCCTTACTGCTTAGCTCGCTTTTTACCAGCCTTCCCATTTTTTCCTGCCAGTTATCAGAGCGATACTTCGCTGCAAGTAGCCCGTTGGTAACTGTCGTGCAAATATTGACTAAAGAATCTTGCTGTTCTGCATCCAACTTGAGAGTACGACTATGCTTACTTCTCAAGGCTTCGGCTTTGTTTAAATACTGGATCGACTCCTCTTTTCGGCCAGCCTCTGCCAGCATTAAGGAGCAAACATCAAGCTCTCGTGCAGCTTCTCTCACTCCGAAATCGCATTCGCTGGCGGGCTTAGCGCTCAGCTGTTCAAGGCTGTATCCGCGATCCAATAACTCGCAAATTCTTTTCTGAATTGCCAGACTCTTATCAGGTTGATTCAATTTTGATTCGATGTGTTGTAACTTGTGCAACCTATCGATAAGTTGGATCGTATCCACAACCTTCGTTGCATAAACCACTTCCTTGGCTAATCCGGACTGGCCTTTTTCAGATGGCTGCTCCGTGGAATTTGCACTCTTGCTTGCTGTATCCCATGTCATGTCGGATTTAAGACCACAAACTTTGAGATACAATTTTTCTGCGATGGAATAGTTTCCTTCAAGCCGTTCTAGCTCAGCAAGATTTTGCTCTGCTTTCTCTTGTTCCTTGCGAATTTTGAAATTGCGAGACCAGACATTAGTGCTCGTGTTCGGGTTGGAGTCGGCTAGCGTACCAGCCAGTTTTAGAGCCGCCTGCAGAGCTTTTCTTGCTTCATCCGTTTTGTTCGTGAGTATCAGTCCCAGTGATTTCTGATTCAACAGACTTAGAGTCAGGATTGGATCCGGCTGCGCTGTTTCCTGCACGATGGCAATTGCTTTGTTAACGCACCATGTCATTTCAGCAAATTGATTTGCGTCTTCAAACGCACTGGCATAATCCGCATAAACCAGGGCCCCCGCGTATTCTCCAAGTACGGCGGATTCGAGCTTGGACAGCGCATTTATTCCTTTGAGTGAATCAAGTGTGTGCATTTCGGAATTTTTTGCTGATATTTCCAATTCCAATGCATGAATTGAAACCATGAAAATAATGCTTGGAATAGTTACAGCGAAAGATAAAAGGCGCTGGGCAAGAATCAGTCTGTTGGCGGTTTTTAGCTCGTTTTGGATTTCATGAACAGTGGGTTGATCTTGCTCATTTGTCAAAAGAGTAACGTAATTTTGCATTGACGGATGCAATGGTGGGAATTTAGGGCGTGCATTCTTAAAATGCTTCCAGGCAGATTCGAAGAGCGTTTTCGCGTCATCTCTCTTGTCCCAGTCATAATACACATCCGCTAAGATTGCTTCTTTTTCCGCCATCCAGGCATTGTTTTCGCCGAAAAGCTTTTTATGCCATGCAATCGAAAATTCAAGCAGTTTGATCGCAAAAATCTCCTCGCGCGCTGCAGCCAATAAACGCGCCCAGAGATCCAGCACATGAATAAGCAGAGGGATCAAAAAGCACATTGCGACGATCGCAGCTGCCACCGCCTGTAGTTGCGCGTGGTAGAGTTCGTTGACTGAGACAGCTATACGACAAAAGAAGACTGCCAGAGTCAAGTGCAAAACCATCACTATGCTCTCATTTATGAACAGCTTCCAGTTTGTCTTTCTTGTCTGCGCCATCTCCGTTTAGGAGCTCCTGAGAATCCTTTGATATGCTCCAGAGTCTATTGGGCTGTCACCCTCTCAACTCTATGCTATCTTCCCAGAATGGGCGTCCGGCAACCAAGAAGCCTTACATCTTTTCGTACCAAACCGGGCCATCGTTGGCCGGTGCTGGTGTTGGGGCTGTACTAGCTTTGACTTCATCTGGAGACGCTTTCATGATGTTCTCCAGGACGCGCATATATGTATGTGACACCTTCTGGCGCTCGGCGTCGGTCCACTCGCCCTTGCGGAAGTCTGCCAGAATCTTCAAAAGATCTGCTGACGTCTTCGTCTTCAGGATTTTTTGTACATAGTCGTCAAGTTTTAGTTGCGTTTCAACCATAACAACCTCACAAAAAGACAATTGCCCAGCCCCTCATAGAATAATCGGGGCTGGGCAATTTGACAACACTTTTCAGTCGTTCTGGAAATTCACTGGGCTGGCGCCCCTTTCACTTCCTTCGCTTGAACGACTCTTATTTGCCTGAGTCGTAATCAGCGTCCATGGAGAACGATTGGTGTGTGAATGGATTGTTGAATCCATCCTGCATGCCGTTCTTTACTCCATAGTACGGTCCTGTAACTCCGCCCCAGACTACTGCAGCTGGGAGAGTGACCAAGCTGACCAAGCCACAAGCTGGTCCGCAATCTTTTCCGCCTACCTTGTCAGCCAAGTTAGGTGTCCAATCTCTGTAAGCTTTAACTGTTTGACGAACCGCTGCAATTGGTGTGCCAACTGCAGAACCGGCTGCCACGCCACCAAGTCTGGTGACCCAAACCGATCCGCCTACTACCTTATCAAGCGGCTCATCGCCGTCTGCGAATGCTGGAGCAACAACTCCCAGCGACGCTACGAATGCCAACGTTGCGGCGATCATAGATCTCTTCACAACCATCCTCCTCGCTCTTCTGGATCCCCTGATTTTGTGCCACAGAATCCGACTGCCATAACAATAGTAATCGCTACAATCCTACTGCAAAAGCGACATTTTGTAATTGCCATTTTTCTTATAGCGAAGATAATGCTTGACGAAATTACGATCATGTTCCGTTTTTTGCGCGACTACTGACTTCCCGAATGTAGGCTACGACTCGGTTTTCAGCCCAGAATTGATCGAAGTGATCTTCTTCTTCTTGAGATTCTTGAAAAAATCCACCGTGCCCACCTTCACTTGTTATCAGAAGCTCGATCATGTCATTGGATATATCGAGTGTTGCAAAAGATTCAAACGGGACAAGTGGATCGTCCTTGGAGGCGATTATCAAGCACGGGATGTTTATATCTTTGAGCCGGGACTTGGCACTTGCTTCAAAGTAGTAGCGCTCTGCCGTCCCGTAACCACCGTCTGGTGCCGTAAACCTGTCATCAAATTCGCGAATCGTTTTTATACTTTTCATCGAGCTGATGTCAAAGCTTCTTCTTTGCTGTTTGGCTTTCTCCGTTATCTTTTGCTTCATGGTGCGCAAGAACCAGTTCTGATATATCTGATTTTCAGGCTTCTCGATGGTATCGACTGCGGCTGCAAGATCTATGCACGGCGACACCGTGCAGACTGCCAGAATACTATTTTCAGATTTGAATCCACTGCTTTGTCCGCGCGCAGTTTCGCATTGTGAACTCCCCGCAGCGATCGCGCTGTTCAGGAGCAGATTGCCCCCTAAGGAATATCCACAAAGTATGAATTTGCTATTTGGTCTTTCCCCAAGCAAAGTCTCGATAACTTTGAGCGGATCGGCGTAAAGTCCGGCATGGTAAAGAGATTCAGCATAATCGATTGAACCGCCGCAGTTCCGCATGTTCAATCGAACCACATTAAAGCCGTTCATAAAAGCCTTATATCCGATTCCCAGGACGTGACTAGACTCGCTGGAGCCTTCCAGTCCGTGGAGCAGGAGCACCGTTGGATTGTCCGAGTCAGCCCCTTCCCGGAAATGGCAATATCCCAAAAGGCTTGTTTTTTCGTCTATCTTGAAGATCCGGCGCTTCCCACCTCTTGCGAAGCGCCGGAGCGGTCGAGGCAAGAAACCAGGCACGATCGACATTAAATGAGAGCTTCGCAGCAGGGGATGGGGACGAAAACCCGGTCCCATCCAGGAATTAGCTAGAGATTCGTCATGAATCCTCATCTACGTATTCTTTCCCTTGCCTATTTGCAGGAATGTTATAGGATGTTATGTGGCTTCTAGCCATTTTAGTTGTTTTTCTTCAGGTAATAGCGATGCTTAGTGAAGGTGAACCCGCATTTTTTGCATTATTTGTGGTTTTTGCCGTGCTTGTTCTTCTAGGCATAGGCGCAAACCTAGGTTGGTTCGGACCAACAATTTGAGCCGGCGAGGACTGAGCGGCATGTGTTTTTCGCGATATCAGCGGAGATGCGCTTGATATTAGTGACTTGGCGTAAGAGATTTGTCAAAACGGCGATGCTGCTCGCATTGTCCACGGCATCGTCTCTGGGGCTCGGCGCTTGCGAGGCTGTTGATCCGCAGGAGCAGCAGCTGCTAAGCAACACAAGGCTGGAGCTCGTAGACTGGCATATCTCGGGGCTTTGGGTAATTAACTCACCGGTCGCTTGGATTAGAGTGACGAACTACAACCCGGTTCCCATCCACAACATTACGCTGGAATACAGGTCTTTCACGACGGATGGGAAACCGCTCGACAAAGGGACCTTTACTATAGAAGGGACTGTTCCTGCAGGTGAAACAAAGAATTTCATCGAACTCTATTTAGGGTTGGTTGATCTATATACGGAACGTTTGAGCTGCAAGCTCCTTAGCGTTAAACGTGCCAATCACTAGGGTGGAAATTTCTTCCAAACAAAATTTGCGCTCTCGATAGGCGAACAAAATGAGAGTGCACTCGTACAATTTTGTGCCGCTTTTAGTGAAAGAGTATTCCGACCGGGTAAATTGTGGCATGCGGGATTGCATAAAAATGGACCTGCATAATGCTCACCTGTATGACCCCTGCGCAGAGGTTTTCATGTCGAGAGATCATCAAAGAACGATTCTTAAGTTTCATCTGATGAGAAGTATATGTTTCGCGCTGATGATATCGGCGATCGGATCGACTTCGATCACTTATGTTCAATCGGTGAAAGCTGAATCGGCAGCAGCGTCGAAATTGGCAAAAATTGAAAAACTCTACGAGGTAAGTGGCGCCAGGGAGCGCATCAATACGGCGCTAGAGGTTGGAGCTCTGAAGCAATCAATGGAATTGCAGGGCGAAATTTTTAAGAAGCTGAAGCAATCGAAAGTTCCAGAGGCTCAAGCGAAGCAGCTGTCAGACAGCAAGTCAGAATTGTTCAAGAGCAAAATGAAAGAGAAGATCGCATCCCTTGTGAAGGAATCGTTCATGACGTATTCCGTTTATACCGATAGTAATCTTACCGAGCCTGATATTGATTTCCTTCTGCAATACTACACGTCTGATTCCGTCAAAGCTTTCAATGCGAAAGCCGCTACATTGAGTTCCAACATTACAAGACCTGTGATCGATGAGATTAAGGTCTATTTGAAGAATGCGCAGGAAGACATGACGGCTGGAAAAGAGCCGCGAAAATTTCCTGTGCCTGATCAGTCAAAGGAAATTGCTGCGATTGATCCAGAAAAACTAACTACCATCAAATCGATACTTCACTCGAGTTCAGTTGTTGATAATCTCGCGAATTTTTTCAAGACGACATTCGATTCCCTTGCAGAGGGAGCCTCATCTGACGAAGATATGAAGATGCGCCAGAAGGTACTGAACGGAATTCCATATAAGACCATAATGAGACCTCTGATCGTCATTGCATACGATAAAAATTTCACGGAAGAAGAACTTCAGGGCATTGATAATTATTTGACTGATTCAAAAATGGAAGCGGCAAAGCCACATATGATCAAGGCTGAGCAGAGCATCATGGAGGCACTAGGTCCCAAGTATGATGTTGTTGCTCAAGCCACTTCCAAAGAAGTTCTTGCTGATCTCAACAAAGCACCGGCTCCCGCTAAAGCACCGGTAAAACCACAAGCACAAGCTGTGAAGAAGAAATAGATTTCTAATCCCCCGGGACATTAGTTCGGTATTTGCTAAGACTGTCGGACGAAAGTTAGTGTTCAAGGTGCTAAGCTGTATGACCCCGGGATAAGAGGTTTGCATGTCAAAGGATAATATGAATAGGCTTCTGAAGATCAAACTGCTGCGAGCTATGTGTTTTACTCTCGCTTTCTCCTCAATCGGATTATCTTTTGTTGTTTCACCGAGTGTAGCCTTTGCGCAATCCTCAGATGTAAGCAAGCTTTCAAAAATCGAAAAACTCTATCAGATCAGTGGTGCTAAAGAGCGAATCGATGGTACTTTGAATATTGGCATTATAACCTTCGGCACCGAAATTAATGGCACGCTTCGAAAACAGTTAATTGAGGTAAAGTGTCCACCTGCCAAGGCCAGCGAAATCGCTGAAAAGGCAGCAGAGCAGTATAAAGCTAAAATGAGGGAGAAGATTGTTCCTTTGGTTCGCGAATCAGTGATCACATATTCAGTATCAACGGATAGTCATCTCTCCGAGCAAGATGTTGATCGCTTGATTGAATTCTATAGTTCCAGCGCTATCCAGGATTTTCAATCAAAGGCTAAGGACATCAGCGAATACATTGTACAGAACGTTTTGTCGGAGACGAAGGATTATCTTACCTTGATTCAGAGCGACTCGGAGCAAGGTAAGCCGATGCGACCGTACAAACCAAAAGATTACTCCAGCCAGACTGCCGGTGTGCCTCCGCGGCGCCTGGAAATGATCAAGGCTGTAGTTTCGGCCAGCAAAGTCGGACAGAGTTTGGCAACCTTATACGAAGAACCTCTTAAGGCTGTAAGTGACGGGGCTCCAACAGAGGCTTTGAAAAAGCAGTTTCTTGCTGCGATGGGAAGTATGCATTTCCCCACATTGTGTGAGCAACTGGCAGTGATTGCTTATGAAAAGAACATTCCAGACCAGCAGTTAGCAGAGATACATGACTATCTTACTGATGCCAATCTCACTAAAGTTCGAGATCAGCAATCAGCGGCAGAGTCTGAAATCATGGACACTGTGGGAGAAAAGTACACAAAGATCTCTTCAGCTACTTACGAGAGCATACTCAAAGAACTAATTCCTCAGGGCGTGCCTCCTGCTCGTGCAGCAGGGAAGGCACCGGTTAAAGCTCAAGCAAGAGTTCCAGCGAAAGTCCCCGCGAAGAAAAAATAAGTCAATTAGATTAGCGCAGGTGCATCGAATCAACCACATCAATCCAAGAAATGCACATCGAATCATTCACCAAATGCGCATCGGATCAGGAACATCTTAAGGGCGCATTGCGCGCACACTTCTGGTTGACTTATAGCATAGGCAGCGGTCGAAGACCAAATGTTGAACAATTCAGATTCTAAGTGCCGCACTGCATATAGTGGCAGTAAGTTTTGACCGAATGATTGCTTGCTTAGAAATGATCCGGTTGATGCTCTGCGTTCCAAGCTGACTTAAGCACGATGTACGCGATATAGCCGTAAAGCAGAATCATGATGAAGAGCATGATTGCCGGCATTTTTTCAAAAATCTTGGCAAAAGGTCTTGCCACAAAATCTATGAGAAATAGTCCAACTGCTGTTCCTGGCATGAAGATTAGCCTCGTTAGGTAAGACTAGCTTACGTGTGGCAAACGACATACGCGTCGTTCTGAATCATATTTTCAGAATCTTCTTGACTTCTGTCCAGTATTTTTTATCTCATCGACCCTGGTCGTGAGAGTTGTAATAGAAGGTTTGTTTCTTCCAGAGCTTCGAAAGAAACGGCAAAACGGTTTCGGGCATCATCACACCTACGATCGCCAAAACGAGCAGTAGGCAAAGCACTAGCGATATTACGAGCACCATACTATTTGATTATTTTGTGGGGGAGAAAAAATCCGATGAGCACAATATTCTGTCTTGAACCGTTTAAGGACAGGTTAAGGGCTATCTTAACATACCTTATGTATTGCTTAACTCTCCTCCGGATCTAACTCGGCAATTTCCTGCAAATCTAGTGACTGCACGGCTTCCAGGTTACCGTCCTTGAAAGTCCAAACAAAGGTACTCAAGAAGTGTTCCGCCTTCGCTGCAAGTTGATTCGCTAAAACGCCCAGCTCTGCAACTGATCGCTCATCGGTGTCTATACTGACGATCAGCTGATCGGCGCTCGGGATAATTGCGATTAGTCCGTTTTCACCTTTAAAAGTTTCTTCAAGAGATTTCATTGCTTGTGAGATGCAAGTCAAAGCAGCTATTGAATGGCTGAATCTATCGTCGCCCAGACCTATTAGCCACGAACGCGCCTTCAAACTATCGAACTGCAGCGGTGTTGCGGTGAGACCCGCTACCTCTGTTTTGATCGCTAGATTGTTCAGCGAAAGGCGAATGATGGTGGATGGATCCGGCATGCAGGGCAGAATGTCGCCTTTTCGCAACGCTACGTATCTATCGTCTTTAAAAATGTGGAATTGCAGTACGAGGAACTCAGTTGGTGCCTTCAACACCTGTTCGAAAACGATAGGACCCTTCGGACATTTGGGATCGTTAGACATTTCCGTTTCGGCTGGCGGTTTTGAATAAAAATTTCTCAGGGTCGGCAATGTGAGTTCATAAAGTTCTTTTGATAGATATCGAGGTTGCTGTACTGTCCACGCCAGATCTTCAACAAAGGGGCGCATGTGTTCGTCGAGTTTATCTGGTTCGGCTTGATAGCGGTTGAATGCGTCTTTTAGTGACAAAGTGAGCACCGGCTCGTTCTCGCCGTAAGTGAGCTCGATCATTAAGGGCTCTTTGCATCGTGGCGACAGTTCATATCCCTTGATTGCTTCTGTGAAGTGCTCTGTAAACTCCTGTTCGCTCAATAGCTCTGGCATTTTCAGCTCCTTGCCGACTCTTATCTTCATGTGCCCAGCCTTAAACAGTATCATCCGTGTGCAGAGCACTGCAAAAAAGGATAAGATACAATCACTTCATTCGAGCGCCCGTAGCTCAGTGGATAGAGCATCCGCCTTCTAAGCGGAGGGTCGTTGGTTCGAATCCAACCGGGCGTGTATAATATTTTCCGACGGGTCATTAGCTCAACGGTAGAGCAGTTGCCTCTTAAGCAATTGGTTCCGTGTTCGAATCACGGATGACCCAAAAATTTTTCATAAAGCAGCGCTTTGTGTCGAAATAATGTGGACCGGGAGAATTTGCCGCTTCTCTCCATTAAGCGCGTGTTGGTATTGAATATGGTGGCAAAGCGCGGTTCCTTTCGTTGCCCAATCGCAGGCTTGCAGCAGCGACTACGTTTGACTATCTTTTGCTGTGCTGATGTATGATGATGGCTCTTTCGGCTAGCGACAAAGTCGCCATCGCCGCTTAATCTTCAATCCGCCAAACGGGTCCAGCAATGGACTTTCGTTCTATTCATTGAGAGGTTAAATCGTGAACCACGAACCAGAAGACGACCTGGAGCGTTCCTCAAGTTCTTCAACGAGAACACCAGATCAAGTTGTTCATCAAGCGAATGACGGTAAAGCCGATTTGGTTGAAGAACAGCAGCAGCATATGAAGTATCTGAAGGATGGCGGGACAAGTGGTATCACAGATGAATTCGGCAAACCACTTTTCTTCGAATCCTCGGAAATCTCAAAAGCGGCCGATCAGCCCCAGCAGGAGAAGAACATTTTTCAGCAAATCGGAGAGGTAGTTACCACCGCAGTAGCAACCTTCGGAAGCGCAGTGAGCTGGGTAATCGGAGGCATAGCCAACCTGTTTAAAGGTGCAGAAGCACCGGCGCCACCAATAATCGAAGCACCAGGCGCCTCTGCCGGCCAGCCAGTTGACCTTCCTGAACCAGTTCCCAGTGCCTCCGCTCCCTCCGACCATGTCCAGCCCGAGCTGGATAAACCAGTTTTCAACCCTCTGGACGTATTGAATCCTCCCCAGGAGAAACTAGGACCGCCGGTTCCAATGGATCGCTTGGAAGACACCGCAAAGCCTTCATATGCCGGAGAAGAAATTAGAGTTGAAATAAAAGCTGCGATAAAGAAAACCGTTGGAGGTGAGACGCTTGACAGCTTCGCCAGATCGCAGCTCCCTCCAGGCTCATCGCATAAGGTCGATGATTACATAAAACAGATTGCCACAATAAATGGATTAGATCCTGCTGCAAAATTCGCAGAAATGCCACCAGGCAAGATTATCAAATTGCCTGGTGGAACTAAAGATGGTGCCATGATAGTTCTGGACGAAAATTCCCGAGTCACTACGCTGTGGAAAAACGGCGATGAAATGGCAAAAGATCCGGGTGGCCGAGAATATTCGCGAAAGGCTGACGGCTCCGGTGGGTTTGTCGAGACCCATTCTGGACCCCGACAAGAAGACAATTTTGAATTGACTTTTAAGGATGGAAAACTTTTGCTGGCGGACAAGGCTGGCGAGAAGGCTCGCGAAGTTCTACCTGCAAATGAGGAAGTGAAAAACGAAAGACATAAGCTCTTTGATCTTTCTCGGGAGAAGATTACGGATCCGGAAAAACGTGCAAAGTATGCTGCAGACATGCTTCGCTTTGAGGAACGAGCAGCAAAGAATGCCCCACCTTTGGCTCCACGTGAAATTGTTGCTTTCTACAAGCAGCAGGAGAGACTCCTCATCGCTACGGGAGACACTCCACTGAGCCTACAAGATCGCCTGAAGATTGCGGAGCAATCGATGAGTCAAGCAGCGACGCCCACGTCTATTGACCAAGGTTCGCATGCCACTTGTAACATGACGACTGTCGAGGCCGTAATGTACACCAAGACGCCGTCTGAAGCGATGAAACTGGTTGCAGATGTTGCTTTGACTGGTCAGTACAGCACTAAAGACGGTACCACTGTCAAAATCGACCCGAGCGGCACCGATGTTGAGAGTAAGAATAATCCTCCTCTAGAAGGACATAGGAGCCACGCAAGTAAGTTATTTCAGGTAACTGCCGTGAATCTTTATTATCAAAAAAATTCGTATGAGTATACCAATGAGAAAGGAGAGAAAGTCACGGCGGCTCCTGGGAAAATCGAGTTCACGGAACTAGCACCAAAGCCGGGAGCAATACCACCAGTGCTCAGCGGCGATCGTTTGATCGATCATTCTACCGATCCCCCTACTATGATCATGGAGAATTGGAAAGAGGGAATTCCTCTCGAAGCGCCCGGGCTAGCTGACAGAGCGCTTGTCGATGTTCCAAATATGATAACTGGAACAAAGGATTCCGTACTGCTCATAAACCAACGCCGTATGGGACAGGACCGCGAAGGTGCGGTAGTCTTTACAAGTGAAGAAGATTTCGTGGCAAACCTGCAGAAGGCCAAAGACAACCAGAAGTTCCCAGTGATACTTGCAGTGTATGCGGGACAGGAACCGTTCTATCACGATTCGGGAATGGGTCAAGCCGGCGGTAGTGGCGGCTGGCATGTAGTAACTCTGACGGATTTTGATCCGGCAACAGGCAAAGTGCAACTAGATAATCAATGGGGATCGAAAGCTGATCACCTCGGAAAGAAGGCGCTCACGGCGCACGATTTGTTCAGGGCCACAAACACACCAAATGGATTTCTTTCATTTGAGACGGGTCCTGACGGACAATCGGTCAATAGCACGGCTCTTTCTCTCCAGAAGGATATTGATTCAAATCGAGCTAAAGGAATAGTTGACACCGCTAAAGAACTTGAGCTGCTGCGGATCAAGCATGAATTTGGCAACAATATCCTGGGCAAGGATAAAATGAAGGATGAGGATTATCATGCTGCTCTGAAGAAAACCATAGACGATGGTGCTGCTAACTGGGAAAAACAAAAAGCAGCCGGCACCCTCGACAAAGATGAATATGACGCAGTCAGAAACAAAATGTTTGATATGACTTCGGCTTTGCCGGCAGACAAGCGGGTTGCTTTCTTAGAGCAAATGCATGACAAGAAGTTGATTGACGACACCGTTCATCGCAATCAACTCGTCAGGACCGTTGGCAAATACTTTGCTGAAAAGAATGCTGAGAAAAAGAAGTCGCTCTTCGATCCCGAGAAGGAGGCAGCGCCAGAGCCAGAAGTGTTCATGTCCAAGATAAAGGACATTGTTGCAAAAATGCCAGAAGGACTTCAGAAGAACTTTTACAAAGATGCAATCACAGCGGCATCCCCAATTGCGCGCTTGGAGATCCTTCAGTACCAGTTGAGCAAGGAGATGATTTCACCAGCTGAATATGATCAAGGTACGATTGATGCATCTATTAAGCTTGCAAGCGTGGCTGTTGGAAAAACAGAAACGGAGAAGTTTGCGGCACTATTGAAGAAAAATCTTGACGGTATAGGCGAAACAAGACGCCTGACTATACTGACGAAAATAGCTCAGAAAACAGGGTCCTCACCACTGCCGACGGCCACAGCCTAATCCAAGGAGTTAGCTCAAATGACAAAGGAACAGCAGCCAGATAAATGGAGCCACGATTCGGAGAAACTCTTTGAGGGGATAAAAGCAACATTGGCAGCTAGAGCGATTGGCGCGCAAGCAGACTTAACCAATCTGGGGCAAATAGATTCAATGGAATTACCCTCTGGATGGGTTTCCGGCAAGCCACATGTGTCTGGCGAAGCTCCTGAACATGCGGCCACATATCAGGAATTTCACCCTCCGGGGGACGACGATTGCCAGCTTGGTTTTTATTATCGTGGCAGAAGAGTATCCAAACTCGCCGGCGAAACTTTTCATAAGATCCTCAAACAACCAGAACACGTGTTGACCCATGCGGAATTTGACTTGTTGGCAGAGATTATTGGAGATAAAATCAATCCCGCCGATTTTCATACTGCAAGTCCGCGAACGAAATTGATCGACGGGAAGATGGTGCTTGTTGTAGACGGGCGCTACAAGGAGCTCGACCACGATAATTCACATATGTATGTCGATTCAGATGGAACCGGAACCGCTATCCAAGAAATCTTTTTTCAAGCGCCTGTGAAGAAGTTTGCTAAGTACGAACAGGCGGCCCATAAGGCGATGCTCTCAATTCGTTGGAAGTAATTGTTGAAGGTTCGGCAAAGGACCCTTTTAAGCTTTGACGCTAGATGGTAAGCTGCTTGCTCACAAAAAGCTTTGGGAGTTACATATGGCTCAGATAAATTCGGTTCGAGCAGCAATACTCTACAGTTTGACCACATTATTTCTCTTTGTTTTTGCCACAACCCTAGTTTGGGCTCAAACGTACAACGTCGGAGACAGGGTCGAGGTTGATGATACCGGCATGGGGAGTTGGATCGGCGGCGTAGTCATGCCTTTTAAGCCCGGCGATATAACCGATGGTGTGTATAGAGTCAAACGCGACCCGCCTTACATCGCTCGAGATCCCGCAGGTGAGTATGCTCAGGTTATTCACATGCGTCCTTCCAGCGCTCCTGCTCCCAGCGCAGCAGCCAGATCCAACGCATCAGGGCAGAGTTACGCAGCACCTGCTAGAGCAAGTGCTGCTCCTGCGCGCTCATACGCAGCTCCGGCAAACACAGGGTCTACGCTTGCCCCAGTGGCTAAAGCAGAAGGCGGATCCCTGAACCCACCGATGTCCGGCGGACTGCCAAGAATTCCAGGAACTGGGTGGATGATCATGGGCATTCAAAAGAAAGGAGAAGCTCCAAAGACTCCGAAGTCCTTCGGGCAATCGTTATCATTCTGCCATTCAGGCCGTTGGTCCAACACACGTTATGATCTAGCCGCTGGTCCTATGGGTACGTACACAGTTCAGGGTTCGCACCTTCGCATGATCAGTAGTTTGGATAATTCAGACTACCTTGCCGGGCCTATGACCTGGCGCGCTGCAGACCAAATGTTGATAGTAGATAGTGGCACTTATCTCTGGTATCTCCAGCTTACTTCCTTGAACGCCTGTGGCGAAAAAAAGTAGCAAAATCACCGTCCTAGTGAGAACAAAATATTTGTTCGCGGTGATCTACCTACTTGATGGTGGCATCACGCGGCTCTCGTTGTCGGAGCCGAATTTGCTTTTCCTTTGAGACCAATCGTGTATTTTCGGTTGTAGCCGGTAGCTTTCGTAAATCCTGGGGGGCAGCTTTTAGATGAGTCAACCAGAAGTCAATAGTCAGGTTTTTGATGAGTCAATGCGCCAATCCTTGTAGGGGCTGCATTTTAATCGCAAGTGCCGTGTCCAATTGTTGCACGGCACTTGCACTTTCTGGAATGTATATTCCAAGTTACTTAGAGAGGACGGAACAATGAGCGATCAACCTGATTTTGAAAAGTGTACCTCAGGCAAGTCCCAGGATTTTGCAGACTGTGTTGAGTCAGAGCTCCCGAAAACTGGTCTAAGTGTTGGGGAGCAGGCGCAGGTCGCCAACAGCTGGCTCTATGCTTCGGTCGAGGAACATCTTCGAACTAATCGTCCGGCAAATGCGAAAAATGATGTCTTGCAGGCTTACGATGCGGAGCATCCATACGGTTATGATGGCACGGCAAATATGTCGAATTTCCTCAAAGATATTAAACAGAAAATGAGCTCGGGCAATTCTAAGTTTGTTCTTGATCTAGAAATTAAGAGCAACGGAATGGTCGGTGAATACGACATTAAGCCTAAGAAATAGCTCGGTTAACGATTCTGATAGCGCATCAGTGGACAAAGTGTCCGAAGCGGTGCGGAGCATGTCGACGCCCGCCTAATTGGCTTGTCTCGTTGCCTACTTGATTGGAAAAATTTGATTGATTAGCGCCAGAAGTAATGCCATGTGTAGTGGAAGTCGGCAGTTTCTTTTGGCTTGATCGTTTCTTTCCAGCTAATCTTACCGACGCCGTTAAAGCGATTCCACCAATTTGGCCAGCTGTACCAGTTCCACCAGATTGGCAGTTCGGGACTGCCATTTGGTAGGAATTCATAGTCCTCAAAAATATTGACCATGTCTGCTTTGCCGTTGCGATCGGCCGTGCCGACCCGACCAAGAACGTATCTTACGATTTCGACATCGGCTGGTTGTGGTCCGTAATTGGTAGCTGTGATTGTGCCTTCTAGATCAATTTTGCCGTACTGGTCGCCTTGCCATGTTGCAGCGTTTGGTGTTCGCTTAATTTCCTTGTCTTGTTTCCTGACTTTTAAATCAACGGCCGTTGTAAGTTCAAGATCGTTAGGGGCACCAACGGCGGTGTAGGTCATCATGCCTTGAGCAAGTACCTTCTCATTTTTGAGAAGAAGAGCTGGCGCTGTTGTGAGTGGAAAGTCAGAATTGTTATTTATGCGAATCTTGTGCATGAACTTCGGTGCTTTCAACAATCGCTCGACTTGTGATTGCTGCGATTGATTAAAGTGCTGCACCACTTCCGGTGGTGGACTGAACGGCAGCGTCAATGTATAAACATCTTTATACTTCAAGTCTGATTCGTAAACTGGAAGCACCAGTCTCTGTCCCTTGCGGATTGTCACATGCTTAACCGTGAACACGAAGAGATCTTCATTTTTTTCGCTTCCTGTTACTTCTGGTCCTTGCGGGGTGCTAGCGGAGTCATCTGCTTCAAATGAAGCGACCTGCGACATGATCGCATTACTCATTGAGTTTCTGAACTCACTTCGCGTCGCACGCCTTGCCGTTTCCACCAGCACCTGCTGTAAGGCTATTGGATCTGTATCGTCCTTAAATGCAAATGTTGGAACTCCAACCACTAAGTTCATGGTGACATCATTCAGGTCCGTCAGATCATTTACCAGTGTCGCCTGGAGTTTTAAGTGCGCGTTTCCTTTTCCATCAATGCTTATCTTGTACTCTGGAATCCAGCGTAAGCCGCGTTGGAGATACATCATGCCTACATCAGCATTCTTTCCGGGTTGGCCTTTCCAGTCCATTTTTAGGGTAAGTAGATTTCGAAACTCAGTCGACGAGACTTTTGATTCGAAATTCTCTTTGAATGTAATGTATTCGATTTTGTTGAGGGGCACTGTTGCTGTGCCGCTTGCAGTCTTTAGAAGAACCAGATCGCCATACTCAGGTAACCGTTCGCCGCTGTTAGGTGGATTTGTGGATTCCAGTTCCTCAGATGTTCTCACAGGAATGCCGACAATCTGCGCATCGTAGGTAATCGTGCTGGCGCCCTGGCTGCCGGGATTGCGAATCTCCGTCACTTGAACTTGCGCTCCCGGATTAGCCTGAATAAATTGCTGGACGCTCAACGCCGTTTTTGGAATCAAAACTTTTCTCTGGCTGGCCACAACTGCCGACAATTTCGCATCCTTATCATTTGAGAATGGCCAGAAGGTTCCGAGCACTGGCGTGGGCAGGTAGTCCATCACCACATTGCCGTCAGCGTCAACGGGCATGCTGCCCTCGTGCAAGACGAATGAATGCCCATCTTTGAAAACCGTCAGCTCTTTGACGGGCATTTTGGCTAGCGCGCTCAGTGGTTGTGCCTTGCTATAAGAGCTATCTCTCGATACCGAACTAGCGCTCTGGGCATTCAAACTCTGTGCGAAGAAGAGCATTGCGGTTACGCAGATGCATAAACAGCGGCTAATTAATGACATGGCTATCTCTCATCGTCTGAACGCTACTAAGTTTAGCAGCCTGCTGCCTATTGCCGTCTTTGGTGTTTACCCTGGAATTAGCAAATTTCCCCTACGCCAGCCGATTTGACCTACTCTGTTAGACGCTGTTCGGGAACAAGAAGACACTTGCTCCGTCACAACTCATGCATTTCAAAATCAGCCTAGCTGCTGATCCCGCTGAAAATGCAATTTACAAGATTCATTTATAACCCCTGAGAGCAACGCGCATCGATCAGATCGTTCCCGCGCGCCTGCCCAGGCTAAGGAGGTTGGCTTTATGCAGAATGCTGTTATAGCAACTCTATCTAGTGCGGAGCAATGTCAAAGAGCATGTGATGCACTGAAGCGAGCCGGCTTCACGTCTGACGATATTTCGTTGTTAATGCCTGACGAATATGGTGCATCAGAACTAGGCTTTTTGAAACGTACTAAACTGTTGCAAGGCGTGGCTATCGGTTTGACGCTCGGTTTGATCGTTGGATTGGCATTTAGTTACGTCGCTGCATCGCGATACATCGGAGTGCCTGAGATCGAAAATATTTTCACTAACTCTCCGGCGTTCGCTGCTCTTGCAACGGTCGCGCTGTGTGCTGGTATCGCAGGATTGATCGGCATGCTCGTCGGGGCTAGCATGATTGAGTACGTAGTGAAAAAGTACGAACGGCGCGCTGTTATGGCAAGTACTCTTATGTCGGTTCATGTGGATAACATGACTGAATTGCGAGTCGCAGAGAAAGTATTGAAAGGCGAGGGAGCCTCCGAACTCGGAATAATCGGAGAGGATCATCGCCGCAAAAACAAAGTGCGGTTTGCACCAGCAGCCGGCTAATTAGCTATCTGAATTTGGACGCGATAAGCCCGTTGAAGCCATCTTGAAAAAGGTGGCTTCAACTTACTACTTTAAAATGATGCGCAAGTATTTTATCTGAACGTCGAGTATGTGCTGTTGACGCTCGAAATTAGATGGAACTTCAGAAGATCAAGCTCGTCGTTAAATCCATATGCATGGAAATCAATTGGGCGCCCCTCAATTAGACTCGAAGGGAGGAAGAGCGAATGTCTTTTCTGAAAATAATCGCAGGAGCGAATGTACTCGCTTTCAGCCTCGGACTTTTCATGGCGACCGATGCTAATGCACAATACTTCGGCTTCGGTACAGGACGCAATCATTTAAGCGCTGTGCAAGAGCAAACAAGAGCTAATCTGGATAACCAGAGAGCTGTAATGGAAAATAAAATCACCGCAGCTTTGAATGCCGGCCAAATCAACATGGCACAAGCAGCTTCGATGCGGGCACAGCTGGATGCCAACCGCAATGCGCAAATTAATGCTATTGCTGATGGATTTCTCAGTGTTGCTGAAACACAGAATTTGATCAACGGAATGAATTCTATTGACACCAGTTTGTCGTCTCTTGCAACCGTCGGCGTAACAAATACATATGGTGTTACCTACGGACCTGGCTTCGGTAGAGACTTGAATGCTCAATTGAGCAATCTGTCATCGCGACTTGAGCGCAACCGTGCCAATGGACGACTGTCCAGTTCTGAGTACCGTGCTTTGCGCGGTGAGTTGAACAGGTTGAACACTCGCCTTGCTCAGCTCAATATGGGTGGACTCACCAGGTTTGAAAGAAACCAATTGAGAAATCAAATCGATCAATTCCAAATGCATTTCAACACTGAATTGAACGATCGAAATGGTATGGCCACTCGTGGCTGGTACTTCTAAAAGCGAAGTTTGAACGAACAACAACGCGAAAAAGAGAGCCCTGGATCCAAGTGGTCCAGGGCATTTTTTTTGAAGAGAAGTTTCTTCGGCAATGCTGCTGTCGATTTCATTTCTCCGGTGTGAAACATACGAGGGTTGTCTTGCCAAAATTAGTATCCCGAACCACACCAATAGAGCGCTGTCACGAGTTTATCCACATCAGCTCTTACCGTTGACCATCGCTGGATCGTTAGTGGATGCGGAGCCGCGACCGCAACAAGTCTGCCTCGGTCACACCTCGTCCTAATTGCGTATTTGGACTAAGACGCCTCAGGTCATCCTATTGGCTTACTAGATCTGGTAACTGTTGTGAGCTCTTCGCTAAGCCGAGCCTAGAACCAATCCGTTAGCTTCTTGAATAATTTCTTGATCGGTCCAGGACGTTTATTCTTCTTCTTTTTCTCTTCAAAGAACTCTTCGTCCATGTCGTGATGTCGGGATCTGTACTGAGCTTCTCTACCTACCTCATACGATCTTCGAACCCCGCGGTCATCGCCTCGCCCAAAGAATGGCAGCGCTTCAATAATAGTTCCGTCCGGCTCGATCAATGCTTCGACAAACTCTCCGGCTTCGCTGAACAGGGAAGAAGGTTCAGAGAAAAGTGTGAAGGATGAAGAATCATCCATCAGCGGGTTCATTGGTGGCTCAAAGCGTCCAGGCGATGTTGGATGCGCTTTGTAGAATGCCTGCATGTAGTTTCGCCAAACTCCGGCTGCTACAGTGCCCCCCGTTACCGACATCCCCGGAATACGTTTGTTGTGATCGTTTCCCATCCAGACCGCGCTAACAGTATCTGGCGTGAACCCAACAAACCATAGGTCGCGAGCACCATCTGAGGTGCCTGTTTTGCCTGCTACGGGACGTTCATATAGTCTTGCTCTTGTACCTGTGCCCTTCTCCACTACATCCTGAAGCACGTCTACCAGCTGTGCGCAGGCCTCGGTGGAAAGCACTTTTTTTCCTTCGGGATTGCGCTCGAAAATCGTTTTGTCGTTAGCGTCGGTCACTCTGTTGATCATGGATGATTCAATGTAAGTCCCGCTTCTGGCCAGTGTTGAGTATGCGGTTGCCATTTCTAGCGGAGTCGCAGCACAAGCTCCCAAAGCAAGCGACGGACCCTGATACATATTTGAATTTATTCCTGCTTTGTTTGCAGTTTCGGCTACTTTGTTCGCGCCTACCAAATCCAGTATGCGCACGGCGCAGGTATTTCTTGAAAGCGCCAGCGCACGGCGGATGGACATCCAACCCATGTAATGACCATCAAAGTTGGCTGGGTCGTATGATGCGGTGCTACTGCGATCGAATGGAGCGTCCAGAATTACCGAGTCTGGTTCAATCCGATGCTCCTCAAGCGCCGCGAGGTATACAAACGGCTTGAATGCTGAACCTGTTGTGTGCGGAGCAATCGCTCTATTGAATTGACTGCTATCTTTACTGCCTCTGCCTCCGACAAGAGCGAGCACAGAGCCATCACTCACTGAAAGTGATACCAGGGCTCCTTGCGTTACTCCTTTGGGGGCTCTTTTCACACCATCTGTTAATTCTTTGTACGCTGCTCTTTGGGCCGCTTGATCCATAGTCGTGTAGACGTGCCATCCGCGAGTGTATGGATGATCCGTCTTTGTGACTCGTTCAAGTTGATTGCTTACACAATCTAGAAAGCTCATGTATGCTGGAGCAGAGTTGGTAGCAACTTTGAATTTCAGCTGCTTTTTCTTGGCCGCATCAGCCTGTGCTTTGCTTATAGTTTTGTCTGACACCATTTCGTCGAGTATATTTTGCTGACGCTGGATAAGTTCTTTCCGATGAGTTAGTTGACTGAGAACGGATGGCGAAGCTATCATCGCGGCCAGGCAGCTAGATTCGGCAAGATCCAGTTGCGATGCGCTTTTGCCAAAGTATGTTCGCGCGGCGCGTTCGACGCCATAAGCGCCTTGACCCAGGTAGATATTATTCAAATACGAATCGAGAATCTTATCTTTCGAGTATTTTGACTCGAGCTGAAAAGCAAGAATCGTTTCTCGGATCTTTTGAGGGATAGTTCGTGGGCTCGTTTCGAAGTAGAGTACTTTCGCAAGTTGTTGCGTGATTGTCGACCCGCCTTGAACCATCTTCTTGGAGGAAATGTCTGCAACAAGAGCGCGTGCTATTCCAGCCAAATCAATGCCGCTATGTTTGTAGAAGCTGCCATCTTCAGCGGCCAACACCGCTTTCTTCAGGTGCGGAGACATACTCTTCAATGGAATGGTTTCAGAAATGCGATTCTCGCCCAGCATTGTGCATACGATCTTGCCGGCACGATCATGCACTGTAAGCCCCTTATCCAGGTCAGCTGCTGGAAGGGTTGCCAAAAACTTGATGGCTAACACGCTGCCGACGGCGAGAGGTACGCCGACTAGCCCGATGGTCAAGAGTTGATTCCGCGTCGGTTTTTGGCGCGGTGAATTGCCAAGCAGCCTGGCGATCCTATCTTTTGATTCTTGAACGGGTTTGAGCAGGGTGTTCATTTGCACTCCGCCTGTCAGATAAAGTAATGTCATTGGCGCTGGAATCACAAAGCAGACTATTGCTCCGCCTGGGAAACACAAATTTTTGGATTCCGGAAGTAAGCCGTTCGACGGCTATGATCTAAGTAAGGTTCCGACTTCAGTAGGGAACTTTGGACAACATTACATGTCTACGATGTTGTTCTTACGGTTCTATCAACAAGAAAGCTCGGAGGAGCGCCACGATGAGACTTATTTTACGCCTACTATTAACGGCATTTGCATTCACGACCATTTTGCCAATGATACAAGGCATAGATTTTCATGGCAACTTTGTTGGTGCGCTGATTATGGCAGTCGTTTTTGCCTTATTGCTGTGGGCTGTTGAAGCCGTAGCTGTAGCTCTGGCAGCTGTGTTCACCATCGGATCATTTGGACTTGCCCTGTTATGGATTATTCCCTTGTGGATAGTCGGGTTCTGGATGTTTCCAGCAATCGCTCTCATGCTGACAGCAGACATCATGCCGCAATATCTGACCGTCTCTGGCGCATTGCCGGCGGCCTTGGCTGGATTTGTCATGCTGGGCATCGGGTTGCTCACAAGCGAATTCCTCTGGCCCAATCGCAAGCCTGCTCACTAAGCTCTTCAATCTTTTCAAGTGGCCAGCGACAATAAGCCAAAAGTGTTGTGAAATTGCCTCATAACTGCGGCCACTCAAAGGACTCGCATCAAACGCAAGGCTCCAAATACAAGAACAGAGGTCAGAAGACCTCTGTTCTCGCCAGGTACGAACTCTTTTCAGAGCCGCCCTGAGCTCCCCGCGCAAAATTTAATTCATGAGCCGCTTAAGCGTTTTTCGCGCTCTCCACTGCACATATGGGTTCTCATCCTCGGCTAAGGCAAGCAAAACCCAGAGTTTGGCGCATGCGTTAGCAGCCAATTCATATCGGGCCGTTGGGTCTGCGTCGTTGAGGACCGTGTTCAAAAGATTGTCTGGCGCCGTTTCATTGCAGATAGCGGCCAAGCGAACTTCAGTCTGATCGTCGTTCGCTAACATGCACAAAACATCGATAGGAGTATTCGTGTTCTCAGCGATGCGCATTCTCAAGCTAGGGCTTCTACTGTGAGCGAACTTTCTTAATGCCGTTTCTGAGATTCCTGCTTGTCCTGCAAGTAAATATGCTTCCCCTTTACCCATCATAAGATAAGTTCCTCCTGATTGATTCCGAGGAATCAATCTCCATTTGACTCACAGGTAGATTCAAATCCATTACCAGGCATCCCCGATCCCGCACGTGCCCCGCGGAATTACCGGTATAAAGATTGGCAGCACTTTTCGCGATGCTGAACTTGCAGTGCAAAATCTGATTTTGCGTTCTCTCCTCCACCTTCTATCTTGGGCTAAACAACTGGGTGGAATCCCCCGGAGAGATTTCAGGCTGCGGTAACCACAGACGGTATCAAGGTGATCCGGTTCCCATGTCAAGATTAAATGTCCGCATATCGAGGAACTTCTTGAAGAATCTAGAAAAATGCAGCATTCTGGCGGTCCTTTCATCGCCATCACGGTGAGCAGAATTTCCAATTGTCTTGTTGGACGTACCCCCCTCAATATGGGGATGTTGGCACAGCCTCAGCTTTTGAGGCATTAATAAGGCGGAATCCATATTATGAATATTGTCCCCATCAACCTGTTGAAGCTGCTAAAGCCCAAGCGCTCCAAAATGCAAGCTATGCTGGATAAGAAGAATGAAGAACCAGTAGTCGAACAGGATGCAGAAATCGGAAACGTTAGTGGATACACACTCGTCGATATGGTGATTCCTGGCGGACGTCGCCTGGACATGCTGACCAGTGGTCACTCGCTAGCTAAGCACATCGACAAAGGACGCAGTGCTCATACAACTGGGAAGGCCCGGTGGCAGCCCATGAGAAACGAGCAATTCTATAATCCGAATAGTGTAAAGCTCGATGCTCAATTGGAATTCAATGTGAAAAGACAAGGCATTAACGAGGTGCCCGTAGTCGAAACCAACGACGGATTAATTACCGATCCAGGATACTAATTTTCTCAGTATCCGAGTCCTAACTTTACTAGGGTCGTTCCTGTATGTAGAAAGGAGAGAATTGAGATAGTAGTTAGTTTTCGATGGAAGCTCACACACGCAGCCGCGAGTAGCCGCGTTATGTGGAGCAAGGTTTGCGTTGGTTAAATAGACAGCGTGCTTGTGTAATTGGCGTTCACAAGCCGAAGCTGTCCTCCAATTTTTTTGAAACCGAAGTGCGTTTCATGCTTTAACGAGGCTTGTGTGCTCTGCACACAATGCTCTGGTGTTATAGATGTTTGTGAATTAGTTGCTACTCCGATGCGATTATTTCGCTCATGCGAGTTTGTCGATTCGTTCTATTATGATCGCGACATTTCAAGGTCGTTCCCAAATTTGTTCATGCCTTGACGGATCGCTCATCGCAATGTTGTTTCCCCGTTTGTTCATTCACTTGATGGATTGCTGATTGAACCTCTCGATTGATTTTTGATTTCGATTGATTGTCTGTTTATTTTGACAGCTGAATAGTTATTCTTCGATGCTGGATGAAGTCCTTGATTGGGCAAGCCATGCCGCCTCGACAGAATTTGCGAATCCGGGATTCTAAAACTTTGAAGTTATGGTTTTGCGTGGGAGCGCAAGGGCATAGGCCCATTTCAATGGTGACCTATGCCCTTTTTGTTTCTGTGGAGCGCGACGCGGGCTCTGCCAGCCGATCGTGCTCGCGTTCGCTAAATATGAGATTCCTTGTTGGCTGTCAATGTTAGTGTGTAGGGGCGAAGCCTGGCATCCCTGCAGTGCTTCTGAACCATGGATAGGGGCTAACGTATTTGTAGTATGGAGCGCGGACGTCCCGTCCGCCCATAGCCTCACAGAGCCGATCTCTGAAATTCGATCCCGGAGACCCCGGCTTCTTGCCTTCGATCTTTGAGCGCGATCCGCTCTTGGACTTCGGCATGCTTCCGCATTTCAAGCTTGAACCTCACGAGATCTAATTCGGTTCTTTCACTTCACGAACCTGTTTAGATCGGGCTTCTGCAAACTCTGCTTGTGGAACCTTATTGATCTTCCTCAGTTGCTTCGCTTGCAGATCCAGAATGTGGCACATGAAAATGTTGTACTGCCCACCGAAACTACTAGACTCGCAATTCTTCACTGCCAGCGAATAAACCTTGGCGGAATGCTCTTCTTCCATTGCTTCGTCAAGCAATTGCGCCAACAAATTTAGAACTACGGCTGTCTGGTGCGAACTCTTCTCCAAATCCTGTGGCTCGGTGCAAATCTTATACGCGCTAGCCAGATCAGCATAAAATTCAGTTGTCTTTCCGAGCGCTTTCGAAATATAGGCCCCTTCAATAATCGCCGGTAAGCGCTCGTAACTGGATTCAGGCACAATCTTCCGCATCATTTCATCAGATTGGTTGATCGCAGCCAACGCTTCTTCCCATTTGTTTTGCTTGCACAACGCCCACGCATAAAGTGCGAGCGTTCTGGCAGTATCAATTTCGTGACCGGGCAGTTTTTTGTAAATGCCGATCACGTTCGCGTAAAGCATTCCGGCTTGCCGGAACTTTTGTTGCTCTAGGAAAATGTTAGCCAACTCAGACACCGCTAATGCATATTCGGCGCTTTCCGGTCCCCAAGTTTTTTTTGCAAGTTCTTGAAGCTGATAGTTGTATGTGAGCGCTGCTGCAAAATTCCTTCGGCAAGCATAAATGGAACTCAGCGTTCTCAAAGTAGACTCGCTAGCTTTCGGATCGGGCAGGAATGACATTACTTCCAACGCCGCTTTGCCCTCGGCGACAGCTTTCGGGAAATCGCCTGCCGCTGCTGATTCGATGCTTTTATTTGAAGTAGTCCACCAGATGTAATAGCGAGCGCCAAATGCTCCGAGCACAATCAATGCGATTATGCCCACAACCGTCAATAAAAGAACAAGCTTTTTCCCCGAAGGTTTTCGCGGCTCAGTGGCTGATTCAACTTTTTCTGGGTCAGTCATAAATTCGCCTATGTAACTGGCGTGCTGGTACTAACCTGGACTTCCGATAGCGCTGGCGGAACGACTCGATTTCGTCCACCTCGCTTGCCTTCATACAACCTACTGTCCGCGAGGCGAATCAACGCCTCGCCAGAGTTTGCTTCTTTTGGATAGGACGCTATTCCGATCGTGATTGTGATCGGTCTGTCCTGCGAAGATGCATCCGATGTCTTCGCTTCTGCAGATTTTCCACTGACGATGCAACTTGTCGGAACTTCAGAACACAGGCGCTGAGCCAATGTGATAGCCTGGCTGAGATCGCTTCCGGGGAGGAGGACAGCAAATTCTTCGCCACCATATCGGCAAAGATACTCCGATTGACGCACAAGTGACTGCAAAGTGGTTGCCACCATAACTAGTGCGCGATCTCCCTCTGCATGACCGAAGGTGTCGTTGATTGATTTGAAGAAATCAACATCGATCATCAATAAAGAAAGTGGTCGATCCGACCTGTCCGAAAGCGCTAATTCCGATGCAAGAACCTCGTCAAAGAACGCACGGTTGTATACAGCTGTAAGGCGATCTCTGGTAGCTTGAATGCGCAGCGCCTCGTACTTCTGTCTATAAGTCAAAACCCCGAAGATATCACCAAGCGCATGCTGTGTGCCCTGTGAATGATGCTGCAAGGCATTTACATCAAACTTCGCGAGGTAGACAGTAAGGATGGTTGAATACAAAATCGCAGCGATGGACTTGCCGAGCAGTCCGGACATGAGGATCGGCAAATATTCCTTCGTATCGACGAAAGCACCGGTCACGAAGAACACTGTGTCAAACATGAGCACAAATGTCATCGAAAGAAAAATCGGCAGGAAGAGCGAGCGTTGAAATCGTCGCGCCAGCCACTCATAAACAAGAATGATCAAAATCGTATCTGCGAACAGTGCAACGGAGCCGACGAAATCCATGCGAGGCATGTGCACGAAAAGGTCAGGATTCAAGTTGAAACGGTTTACGATCCCGGGATCGCGAAGATGACTCACAGCCATGAAGCTCAGAACGGAACCGACGAAATCGGTTGCAAGTAGCGCATAAATCAGTTTCCGTGCTTCAGCCGCATCTTCTCGGATGTAGATAAAGAGTACGGCGAAAATCGAAGCAGGAAACAAAACCACGGAGCCCGGGCTCATTAGCAGCTCCGGTGTGAGCTTCACATAGATGGACGCGCTCCAGAGATTTGCCATCTGGAACATTCCACCCAACATCGTGTAAATGGGCGCCAAGCCGAAGGTGTTTCTGAACCGGAAGAACAATAGCAAGATGGAGGAAATCAGAACGGTTTCCTGAAGCATCAAGGACAGTTGTGTTAGCAGTCCGGTTGCCATTAAGTCTACGGTTCTCGACTGGACAA
Source organism: Candidatus Obscuribacterales bacterium (assembly GCA_019747875.1). GTDB lineage: Bacteria > Cyanobacteriota > Vampirovibrionia > Obscuribacterales > Obscuribacteraceae > JAIEPM01. The sequence continues at coordinate 65,057 of JAIEQI010000031.1, read as the reverse complement.
GTAACATCATACACCCTGGGCGCAAACAGGCTAGTATGTAATGATGGGGCTTGCGGTGTGCGCATGAGTGAATGGCTAAAAACCTGTTTCCGCCTGCAATTCCGCGTTCTGACCTTCCGGGCGACGGCGGACGAGCTGTTTAATCTTGGCTGGAAACATGTTCCATTTGGGCTCTTTTGGGCCTTGCTCGCTGGTATCGGTCGAGCCTGGGACAACCCCAATGCGAACATCATCTTCCGTTCGGGGGCACCTTCCGTTCTGTATGTTTTCGTGCTTTCGATATTTCTATGGCTTTTCATCGCTCCTTTAAGACCGGAACGCTGGCGGATTTCGCGAGTTATTGCCTTCGTCAGCTTGACGTCGTTGCCAGGTGTGCTGTATGCGGTGCCTTTCGAGATGATTACTTCCCCCGACGATGCGATTGTTGCGAACGGGATATTGCTGCTGATCGTGGCCTCGTGGCGTGTGGCTTTGCTTAGTTTCTTCCTGTGGAAGTCGAAGCTTTCTGTCTGGGGAACAGCAACGGCTGTTTGTCTGCCTCTATCGATCATAATTCTCGGTCTGGTCATGACAGATCGGCTGGAAAAGACGGTCGCCGTTATGGGCGGATTCAGATATTTTGTCGTGGAGAACGAAACGCTCGCGAAACCATATCTAGATGAGCAGAACAAGAAACCAAATTTTTCTGCTGGAACATACGACAAAATTCAAACGCGTGGTGCGCAAGGTAAGCACACTGTCTACCGAGAGTTTTCGCACGGAGCTGCGAATAACACAATGCGAACGGATGTACCTCCTGGGATGAGGGAAATCGGATGGGATGATCCAGAGTACATGCCACCAACACCGGTGATTGCAGTTGCACGCGCCCTGAATATGGCGAGCACATTTGCCGCCCCATTCTTCGGGGTTGTTTATGTGATCATCTGCTGCAAGAATCTAGTCCAGTTCGTAAGTGAGCGGATCAAGAAAAGACGCAATTCTGTGACTTTGACTGGGGGGGAGCAATCCAATGAAACTCCGGATTCAGATTCGCCGCTACCCTAGGGGGCGATACCATCCTTGCGTCGCCGGTTTTTGGTCGTCGTCTCAATTTCTATTATTTATCTCTTGACCACGCTGGCTCGATGTTCGTCTTGGCAAGTCTTGTGAATTTTCTTTGCCAAACCCCATCGCCGAAACCATTGCTACAACTTTAATTCCGCCTCTCTGTCCAGTCGTGTCCACGATTCCAGCGCGCGCCAGTAGCTTTATGCTATTCTGATTAGTCCAACAACCGGGCGAGTGGCGGAATTGGCAGACGCGCTAGACTTAGGATCTAGTGGGAAACCGTAAGGGTTCAAGTCCCTTCTTGCCCAGACAGCGAAAGAAACCGGCGAGAGCCGGTTTTCTTTTTGGGGGAGCTATAAGAGTGCTAGCGGCCTTATAGCGGCCTCCATAGAGAAACGGAAATCAAGCTTTGGAAAACTTCCGAAAAGAGAAAATGAATGGGAGGTCCTGTTCTTACACCTGGTCCTGACCAGGCTATTCAGCGTGGGTCGCTTGTTCGATTTATGCAGCCGCGCGGCAAATGAAGCAGACTTCGAAAAGCTACCGCTCTATATTGCTCTAGTAAAATTCCTACTTACTTAACGGCGCACTAATCACGACGAATGTGTGGCCAACAGTCTATAATTTTCTGGTTTATGTACATAACAGGATGCGAGATGGTCCCCAGCGCTCAAATCGGTATTCTTCCAGCACCAGGACAAATCGCGCGAGTCAGGCAGCGTCTTTATCTGGTTGACGAAGTTGTTCCGAAAACCAGGCCCAGCGATAGCACGCTGGTAAAGCTTTCTTGTCTTGATGATGACAACCAAGGGCAACTTTTGGAAGTTCTCTGGGAACGAGAAATCGATGCTCAAGTGATCTCAGCCGAAGACTGGCAGTGCATCGCCAAACGTGGATTCGACAAGCCAAAGATGTTCGCCGCGTTCTTCAATACGTTGCGCTGGAATTGTGTAACTGCAACAGACCCAAAATTGTTCCAATCGCCGTTTCGCTCAGGAATACGAATAGATGCCTATCAATTAGAACCACTCAGGAAGGCGCTGCTCTTGCCGAGAGTTAACTTGTTCATTGCTGACGATGTTGGACTCGGCAAAACAATTGAAGCCGGATTGATTGCCCGTGAATTGTTATTGAGGCGCAAGGTAAAGGAAATAGTTGTTTCTTGCCCGCCATCAATGCTTCTTCAGTGGAAAGAAGAGCTTGAATCGCGCTTTGGTCTCACTTTCGAGATTCTAGATCGCGATTATTTAAGCCGAATCCGACGCGAACGCGGATTCGGCGTTAATGCGTGGTCAACACATTCAAGGTTCCTGATCTCTCATCGCTTGTTGATCGACGAAAACTATACGGGAACTCTGCGCGACTGGCTCGGAACGCTGCGAAGTGGAAGCTTGTTTATCTTTGATGAGGCGCATGCGGCCGCACCATCCAGCGGACAGAAATACGCAGTTGACTCATTAATCACCAAAGCTATTCGAGACCTAGCACCACGTTTTGAGCATCGGCTTTTCCTATCAGCAACACCGCACAATGGACATTCGAATAGTTTCTCGGCATTACTTGAACTCCTCGACCCTCAACGATTCTGCCGTGGAGTTCCTGTCGAACCCAAGATGCTAGACAAAGTTCTTGTCAGGCGCCTTAAGGAAGATTTGCGAGAAATTGTTGGAGGACTGCCAAAGCGAACGGTGGAAGCAATAACAATAGATGGACTTCCAGAAACCGCTCCTGAATTAACGCTGGCACAACTCCTAGACGAATATCGGAAACTGCGCGAAGAGCGTTTGAGTTCTGAATCGAAGAAGATTCAAAACGCATCAGGGCTTTTAATATCCGGTCTTCAGCAGCGGCTCTTGTCGTCCGTTGAAGCATTTGCAAAGACACTACACGTTCACAGAAAAACTGTAAGAAAACAATGGGAGAACCTGCAACAAAAATCAGCAGCAAGAACAGCTTTGCCAATGCTGCTCGATCTCGTTGGACAATCTGTAGATGCTGATGATGAGCGGCTCGACATTGAAGAAGCGCAGTTACAATTAGAAGAATCAGAGCAAATCGAAGTTGCCACAGCCGCCACTATGGGCGCTACAAACGATGGTCTATCGAAGCAATTATTTGAAAAAGAGCAGCGTTTGCTGGATGAAATGACGGAGGTTGCCGAAACTTATAGGGGCAAGCCCGATGCACGAGTGAAAAAACTGATCGAGTGGATCAAAAACAACATGTGCTCATTGGATGAAGGGTCTCAGTGGAATAACACTCGGATGATCATTTTCACCGAATGGGAAGATACAAGACGCTACCTGCAGCAACAACTTGAGTATGCTATCGAAAACTCAAGCTTGTCATTAAGAAGAATCGCGGTCTTCCACGGACAAACAGCTCCCAGAGATCGCGACGATATCAAGAAAGCATTTAACACTGATCCGAAAAAACATCCGGTGCGAATATTGATAGCTACTGATGCTGCACGTGAGGGGTTAAATTTACAAGCTCACTGCTGGAATTTATTCCATTTCGATGTTCCGTGGAATCCAAGCCGCATGGAGCAACGCAATGGGCGCATTGATCGGAAGCTTCAGCCCAAAGAAGAGGTCATCTGTCATTATTTCGTTTATTCACAAAGGCCAGAAGATCGAATTCTTCAAGCCCTGGTCAGGAAGACTGAGACCATCAAAGATGAGCTCGGAAGTCTATCTAAGGTCGTCGAAGTTGATCTCCACAAGAAACTCGAACAAGGAATCCGCAGAACTACCATAGCTGATCTCGAACGAGCAATAAAAACTGCCAACGTGGATAACGAAAAACAAGTTGCATCGCAGACTGAGTTAGAGAGCACGCGAAAGCGCAAAGACGATCTGCGCATAGAGATTGCAACACTAGAGAACCTATTAGCTGCATCCAGGGAGAACATTGGTCTCAACAAAGACCAATTCAAGTCGGCAATATCTTGTGCGCTAGAACTTATGGAGTCAAAACCTTTGGAGCCTTGCTCGTCAGAGAGCAATGCAAATCTCGAAACATTTGCTTTCCCCGAATTAGATCGACGTGACGGAGCCGATGTCACCTGGACCGGCACCATGGATACTTTGCGTCCCCCAAGAAAGCGTGACGAAATGCCGTGGGAGTGGAGACGAGCCGCGGTCGTCAGACCTGTTGTCTTCGAGGAACCGGAATCGATTAATGACAACGTGGTCCACCTACATCTTGAACATCGAGTTGTGCAACGCTTACTGAGCCGTTTTAACTGCCAGGGATTTATATACAAAGACCTTTCAAGAGCATGCCTGGCACAAACAAAGGATTCGATTCCCAGGGTCATTTTGCTTGGCAGGCTCTGTCTCTATGGAAATGGCGCAGCCAGATTACATGAAGAGCTTGTGCCGATAACGGCTCGTTGGGTAGCTCCCGAAATTCGAAAACAACCACTATCGCCTTATGCGACCGATGCAGAAACAAGAACACTGCAAATTCTTAATGAATCTCTGATTCATGAAGACAAACAGATTGATTCAGCAAGTGTTGAACGGTACAAAGCAGCTGCGCCAAAAGATGTTGAAGAACTTTTGCAGTATTTGGAAGAACGAGGAAACGAATACGCACTAAAGGCGGAAGAAAAGCTATTAAAACGCGCGGAAGCTGAGTCGAAGGCTATGCGCGAACTCTTAGAGCGGCAGAAGCAACACATCCAAAATTCAATTGCTAAGTACGAGAAAGATGCTGGTCAGAAGAAAATCCAATTTCTCGAAGAAGAATTCAGGCAGCTAGAATCCAACAGAAAACACTGGGATAACCGCCTGGAGTATCTTGAGAAGGAACTGCTAACTGAACCAAACCGGGTCCGTCAGGTATACGAAGTGAAAGCAAGACGCATTGAGCCTGTCGGTCTTGTGTATCTTTACCCTGCGAAACAGGAGTAAATGGCATGCCCAGAGATCCTCAAACCGCATCGCATCTTGAATGGCTAGGGTTTGTTCAACCCGTTGGGCTTGTTGTCTCTATTCCGGCTCTACTGAATGCGCAGGCGTACATAAACAAGAATATTGCCCCGGTACAGCAGCGATTTCTTGCCAGTCTTGTCCAAAACGGCGATGGCGAACCGATAGCAAAAGTTGCAGATTACCGACAATTCTTATGTAACTTGCTTGAATGGCAACCGGCCGATCTGGTTGAGGTAACTGACTCTAATTGCGACAGGCTCGAAGTGTTGCTTCCTGAGTACCAGGAAAGATTGAGACCATCATTCGTTGTACCACAGGCTAGCCCCAAAGAAGGACAAATCCCCTGGCAAATGATTATCCAGGCTGTCGACGAGGACAAATTTGACGAAAGCTCTTCTGAATCAAAGCATGGCTGGTTTGCGAGCCCGCAGGCAAAGTTTGAACGACTGTTGCGCGAGACAGAGATTCCAGTTGGCTTATTAGTCAATTCTGACAGAGTAAGACTTGTCTATGCCCCACGCGGGGAAAGCAGCGGACATATAACATTCTTGATTTCTGACATGATGGCAGTCGCCGGGCGGCCAATATTGGCCGCATTTTACATGCTCTTGTCTGTAGATAGACTCTTTTTGTTGCAGCAAGAGAGTCAGCGATTACCTGCAATACTCGCAGATAGTCGTAAATATCAAAATACTGTATCGACCGAACTGGCACAGCAAGTGCTGGCCGCTTTGTTTGAATTGTTGCGCGGATTCCAGGCTGCAAACGACCAGAGCAATGGCAAACTGCTGGAAAGCATTCTGAATGATGAACCTAACAGAGTCTATAACGGTTTGCTTACTGTCTTAATGCGACTGGTTTTCATACTGTACGCAGAAGATCGCAACCTACTGTCCAACTCATCTGTTTACAGCGAATATTATTCGGTTACAAGGTTATATGAGCGCCTTCGTGAAGATACAGGTCAGTATCCAGATACAATGGATCACCGGTATGGAGCATGGGCACAATTACTTACTTTATTCCGATTACTCCATGAAGGTGGCAGCCACGGAAATCTTCAAATTCCAGAACGAAAAGGGCATCTATTTGATCCGGGTGTTTATCCATTTCTGGAAGGACATTTTGAGCAAAGCGAATTCGAAATGATACCACGCGTGTCAGATGGTGTTGTTTTCCGAGTATTAAACAACTTGCTTATTTTGGAAGGAGAGCGGCTAAGTTATCGCGCCCTGGATGTTGAGCAAATTGGAAGCGTTTACGAAGCCATCATGGGCTTCACTCTGCAGGTTGCTACAGGTACATCCATCGCCATAAAACCGGCAAAGCAACACGGCGCTCCAGCAACAATAAATCTTGACGAGCTACTGAAGGTGAAACCGGCAGATCGTTGCAAAAGGATTGCCGAATGGTCAGACCAAAAACTAACTGGTACAACTGCTCGGTCAGTTAAAGAGGCCGTGTCAATTCAAGATTTGTTGGCAGCGTTGGAACCGAAAGTGGCAAAAGCCGTAACACCGCATGCGGTGCCTCGTGGCAACATGATCTTACAGCCATCAAATGAACGCCGCAAAAGTGGATCGCACTATACTCCACGTTCACTGACTGAGCCCATTGTACGAACAACTCTCAAACCCGTTATTGACCGGCTCGGTGCAAATCCAACACCGGAGCAAATTTTGGACATCAAAGTGTGTGATCCAGCTATGGGCTCTGGTGCGTTTTTAGTTGAAAGCTGTCGTCAGCTCGGAGACGAACTGGTTAAGGCTTGGTTCTTTCACAAAGCTCTCCCTGAAATACCGGCAGACGAAGATGAATTACTCCATGCCCGGCGCTTAATTGCACAAAGATGTCTGTATGGAGTGGATAAAAACCCGATGGCCGTCAATCTGGCAAAGCTGTCTTTATGGCTAGCAACTTTGGCCAGAGATCATGCTTTTACCTTCCTTGACCACAACTTACGTTCTGGGGATTCGCTGGTGGGCTTGACCAAAGATCAGATTCTGCGCTACCACTGGCAGACCGGCGGTCAAAGAGTTATTGATGAAGCGCGAATAAGAAAGACAATGCAAACTGCAACGGGGCTTCGTAAAAGAATTCTCGAAAATGCAGACAAGGTTCTTTCATATCAATTGTTGGAAGCAAGCCTAAAGGAGGCAGACCGGCTTTTGGAGCCTATTCGATTGGTTGGCGACAGTATAGTGGCGGCCTTCTTTGGTGCCGACAAAGATCGTTCTAGGAACGAAATCCGCACCAAGAATTTATCCATAATGTCCGTTGCTTTAGAAGAAGCAGAACGTGGAGTGACAAACCGCGGGTTGCTAAATGAAGTTGTACATCCATTATACGCAAGTAATTTTAGCATCGAGCCATTTCACTGGGAAATTGAGTTTCCTGAAGTATTTGAAAGAGGAAATCCTGGATTCGATTTCATTGTCGGCAATCCACCCTTTCTCGGAGGTTCTCGCATTTCTGGTACTTTAGGTGACGAGTACCTACAGTGGCTATTAATGAGTCATATAGAGTCACACGGAAATGGTGACTTGGTTGCTCATTTCTTTCGAAGTTCGTTTTCACTTATACGAAATGACGGAGTCCTGGGACTTCTAGCAACAAATACAATTGCTCAGGGCGATACGAGAACATCCGGGTTACAGTGGATTTGCATCAATGGTGGCACAATTTTCGCAGCAATCCGACGATTACCATGGCCAGGTGATGCAAAGGTTACTGTCAGTGTCGTTCACATTAGAAAGGGACAGGGCGCCTCTCAGCTTGTACTCGACAGCCGTCCGGTTCCTAAAATTACGGCATTCCTCTACCACACGGGGGGAGATCTTCCCCCAGTCAAGCTTGTTGCTAACGCCGACAAGAGTTTTAACGGCATGAAGATATATGGACAAGGGTTCTCCTTTGATGACAACGATCCAGAAGCGAACTCTTTGCAAGAAATGCAGCGATTAATAGACGAGAATCCGAGAAATGCAGAACGGATCTTTCCGTATATTGGCGGTGAGGAAATAACTGATGATCCGGCACACGCTTTTCACCGGTACGCTATAGACTTTAATGATATGTCATTAGAAGAGGCTGCGAATTGGCCCGATCTTTTACAGATCGTTCGAGAAAAAGTGAAGCCGTTTCGCGATGTTCAGAAGCGCGATGCCTTGCGCAATTATTGGTGGCATTATGGAGAAAAACGTCCTGGACTTCGAAAGGCAATTGGCACTTTATCCAGAACGCTGGTTTGTTGTCAGACAAGTAAATATTTGTCTTTTGCTTTCCTGCCAACAAACATGATTTACAGTCAGAAAGCGGTCGTGGTTGCTTTGGATTCGTATGCAGCGTTTGCATGCCTTCAATCCCGAGTACACCTTGAGTGGGCATATTTACAGGGGTCTTCACTAGAAGATCGACCTGTCTATGCATCTTCTGACTGTTTCGAAACCTTTCCATTCCCAAACTCCTTCGATAGCTTGGAGTCGCTAGAAATTGTTGGACTAGAGTATTACGAATACAGGCAGAATCTAATGTTGCGAAACAACGAAGGTTTTACCAAGACTTACAACCGGTTTCACGATCCCTTGGAACAGTCACCAGAGATCGTTGGGCTCCGACAGCTTCAAGACAGAATGGATCGGGCAGTACTTGCTGCTTATGGCTGGTGCGACCTCGATCCTATATGTGACTATTTCGTGCAATATGAAGATGACAGCGACGATAGTGATGAGCCTAGAGACCAACGAGACCGACGAAAGCCATATCGTTGGACTTGGTCGGAGCAGTTCAGGGATGAGGTTTATTCACGCCTTCTTGACCTAAATGGTCAACGGGCCGTAGAGGAAGCGCTCGCAAGGCCAGTTGCGAAAAAACAAAAATCGAAAACCAAAGACAAAAAATCAAAACTAGTCAAACCGACTAGCGCAAAACCGCCTCAAGAAGTTGCAGAAAGCAAGCAACTTTTGATAACCCAAGTCGAATAGGAATACTCTTAATGAAAAGTACGACACCAGTAGCAATAAGCCCAGTCGAAGTTCGCGAGCAACTTGTAAACGCTCTGCAACTTGATCTGATTGGTCCTGGAGAGCATGGCAGTCCCGCGGACTGGCCTTTAGGTGATGCCAAAGAAGTACTTGAGCAGCGCCCATCTACTTGGTATTTAACTGGTTTTCTTGTCCCAAATGATGCCACAGCGGCACAAAAGGGTGATGACCAAAGTGTCGATGAGTTGGACGAGGTAACCGATGCACCAGGTGCTGATGATGCAAGCACGCCAGAAGCAGCTCCAGCTCAAGTGCGCTATTTACCGTCTTCTATGGGGTTGAGCGTTTTGGTTAGTTCGACTACTCAGCAGCTTATGGTCACAACGAGATGGGGAGATTACAAACGAAAAGAGCAGAGTGCAGAAGATAGTTCCTCGTTCAGTGTGTGGGAACGGCAGCCGAAAGAAGAGCAAGTATTAATAGAAATTTCCAGAGCTCTTGAAGGACACCCCAAAAGCTACTCAGTCCCTAACTCCAATGGGCTGTCACTCGTAGTTTCGGGGAAAGAGATAACAACAACCTCGTTGAATGATTTTCTTCCTTCGGGCACAAAATCAATTTCAATCTTCCTGGTAAACAATCGCCAGCCCTCGCCTGATGACGTGAAGGACGAAGCCTTTGCATTTCAAGCACAGTTAGAAATAGAGAGTGGAACCATAAGTCCATTCGTACCTAGACCAGACTTTCATAGCCTTGAAAGCGATGATTGGGATGACCGTGTGGCCGATTTGCAATACCGTGATGTTTTTGAATTTGGGGTTGGGCATGGCATTTCAATTGATGCCGTTCATACCAACGGCTCGTGCAGTCTCATAAGGACACGCTGGATTCCGCTAGCAGAAGTTGAACGAGTTGCGCCAACGGCAATAGATGGCGTTTTTCTGGAGATGGAGCAACTCGCCGCAATGAGCGGCAATGATGATGTAGATTCCTACCTTGGCGCATTTGAAAAAAACTACCGGACCTGGATTGAAACCCAAAGAAGACAAATATCAACCGCGTGGTCGAAGCGAAAGCAAGACACAGCCAATGAGCTTCTGCGCCGCGCAGAAGTCGCGGCAATGCGCATTGGCAATGGCGTGAAATTGCTTTGTTCAGATGCTGTTTCTCTTGAAGCATTTCGTATCGCAAACAGAGCCATGGCATTAGCCGCTCGGCGCAGAATGGGCGCTATGAACGGCAAAGATCCAAGCAGTGTTTCCGCGCCCAAATGGAGGCCGTTTCAGTTAGCCTTCATTCTCATGAATCTCGTTGGTATAGCAAAACCAGTTGATGAAGAACGCGAAGTTGTAGATCTATTGTTCTTTCCGACCGGTGGCGGTAAGACTGAAGCATATCTTGGTTTGGCTGCCTTTACTTTAGTGCTAAGGCGATTGAAAAATCCAGGTATTAATTCAGCCGGATTAAGCGTATTGATGCGCTATACATTGAGGTTGCTCACATTAGACCAATTGAGCCGTGCATCAACATTGATTTGCGCGCTTGAGCTCGAACGAGCGAAAGATGTAGAGAAATTAGGAACTTGGCCTTTTGAAATTGGTCTCTGGGTTGGGAAAGCTGCCACCCCAAATGTTATTGGTGAGAAAGGAGAAAGCACTCCTGACTCCGCTCGGGCTCGATTGAGAGCCTATCTTAGTGATGACAGTAAACCATCCCCAATACCGCTGGAGGCCTGCCCATGGTGCGGTACAAAATTTCGTTCCAGCTCCTTCAACCTTTATCCAAATCCGGACTATCCAACAGAATTGCGGATAAACTGTGCAAATCGGAACAACTGCGATTTTGCTCGCCGAAACCTTCCAATTGCGGCTGTAGACGAACAGCTTTACAGGCGACTACCCTGCTTCATGGTTGCAACGGTCGATAAATTTGCCGCATTGCCATGGACAGGCGAGGTAGGTAAATTTTTTGGACGCGCGCAGCGTTACGATGATAGTGGGTTCTACGGACCCTGCGAGCCCCTCGATGGAAAGCCGCTTCCAAATGGTATGTTGTTGCCACCTGATTTGATCATTCAAGACGAGCTTCATCTAATTTCTGGTCCTCTCGGCACCATTGTTGGGCTGTACGAAACTGCACTTGACGAGCTTTGCAATCATCGCGTTGAAGATAAGACCGTCCGAGCCAAGATAATTGCTTCAACTGCTACGGTCAGGCGCGCTGAAAATCAAATACGCGCATTGTTCAATCGCCGTATGGTTGATATCTTCCCACCGCCCGGCCCAAACCGCCGAGATTCTTTCTTTGCTGAGACACATAGCACAACTCAGAGTCATGCAAGGGAATACGTAGGCATCGCCGCTCAAGGGCGCAGTCCGAAAGTTGTTATGATGCGTATTTATCTAGCCTTGTTAGCAGCTGGTCAAAAATTATATTCTAGCCAGAAGAAAAACGAATCAGGCAATAGTGCAGACTCCTACATGACCCTGCTGGGCTATTTCAACAGCCTTCGTGAACTCGGTGGTGCCAGGCGACTAATTGAGGATGAAGTTAGTACTCGTCTCTCCGGCTATGGCAGCCGCAAGCGTGTTAATGAAACCGAAGGGCTTTTTAGAGATCGCAAAATTCATTATGAGGTAGTGGAGTTAACCAGCCGTATTAGTACTAATAAGGTCGCAGAAGCAAAACGGCGTTTAGAATTGCCATTCAGCGAGAAAGAGCATGTAGATGTAGCTATCGCAACAAACATGATTTCCGTGGGATTGGACATTCCACGCTTGGGCCTAATGGTCGCCTTTGGGCAACCGAAAACAAGCTCCGAATACATCCAAGCCACGAGTCGTGTCGGAAGAAACCATGAAAACCCTGGATTAGTAATAACTATTTTGAATATTCACAAACCTAGAGATCGCTCACACTACGAGCGGTTCACCACATACCACAAAACATTTTATCGCTCTGTTGAAGCCACGAGCGTGACACCATTTTCGCCAAGAGCACTTGATCGAGGACTAGCAGGAACGGTGATTGGACTGGCAAGGCAATGTAATACAGCTATGACACCACCAACTGGTGCCAGTCAGATTTTGAGTGAACGCTCCAGGCTGAACTCCGTTATTGATGCGCTTGTGGCGAGGGCTGAATCTCATGCTGACATGAGCTCAAATGATCAAGCACGGTTGCGAGCAAGGGTTAAAGATCGTGCAGCTGATTTGTTTGATGTATGGTCTGATATTGCAAACGAAACTCGAAACATCGGAGGGTCCATTCAATATCAAGTTGAACAGGGCAATGCAAGGAGATTGCTCTACGAATTTCTCAACCCGGAGCTGGAAACTGAATCGCCCCGATTTCGCAAGTTTCGATCAAATCGCTCAATGCGGGATGTTGAGCCGAGTGTAAATCTCTGGATAAAAACAATGGACGACAAAGACGTTGAGGAGCAGGAGTGATGAGCAAGCCAAATGCAAAGCCACATGGACAGATTCGGCAAAGTCAATTGGTAAGTATGTTTGGTCCAGGAGCCATGATGGATCTGCCGAACAACGCTGTTCTAATTGGTGGACTGGATGACTGGACCCCAGGCGATTCAATAAGCGAGCCCCGCTTAGCTATCAAAGTAGCTAGACTGCTCGGTCTCCCGTCAGTTTACCTTCGTACTCCGCCACGGGCGGAGGAAACGGGACCAGCACCAGGTCCAAGAACTGGCATTAAAGTGTGGGAATTCCCTGAGTGGTTTGTAACTCAGGATGCGCATATTACTTCCAACACCGGTGTGCGCTCGCGAATGCTGGTTCATAGAAGGATGCTCACTAAGAAAAAATTTGTAGACAATAACCGCGTCAAGCACAGCGTAGTCCCCGTTCGATTTGTTCGTGCCTGTCGGTCTGGTCATATCGGAGACATCGACTGGCGCATTTTTGCTCATTCTGGAAGGTCAGACTGCACAAGGCTAATCTGGTTTGATGAGCGGGGTACAAGTGGTGATATTTCTGAAATTTGGATTCGCTGCGAGTGTGGTGCAACATCCCGTAGCCTTATTGCAGCCATAAACTTGCAAAATTTGGCCCTCGGCACCTGCAATGGTCTGCGTCCCTGGCTTGGTCCGAGTACCATGACTAGAGAGTCTTGCGGTGAACCAAACCGCCTCTTGGTGCGTACTGCCAGCAATGCCTATTTTTCTCAAGTGATGAGTGTAATTTCCTTACCAGAACGCGATGAGACCGTAAAACAACAGGTAGATCTGATTTGGGAATTTGTCAGCAATGTAGAAGACATCGGCGAGCTAAAATATGAGCGCAAAAAGGACCGTGTCAACAAAGCGCTCGAAGGACTCAAAGATGAAGAAGTCTTTGCTGAAATTCAGGCGCGGAAAGGTGCCGGCACAAGTCTGCCGAAATCTGTCAAGCTAGCCGAACTTGAAACGCTAGTCTCAACTGACGAAGAGATAGGCGAAGACAAGCCCGACGGAACATTCTTTGCACGGCGACTTCCCAATGCTGTTTGGCAAGACCAAATAATGGCTCCAATTGAACATGTGACACTCGTTCATCGGCTTCGAGAAGTAACTGCACTAGTTGGATTTACACGATTCGAGGCGCTAGCTCCAGATATTGAGGGCGAGTTAGAAATGGGAGTCCGGCGCGCAGCACTAGCTCCTGAAATGACTTGGGTTCCTGCCATTGAGAACAAAGGCGAAGGAATCTTTCTTCAATTCAAGCAGGAATACATTGATACTTGGATGAATCGTGCTGACGTTAAGGCACGAGGAAAACAATTACTTGATGGTTTTGAGAAGTGGCGAAAAGAGCATCCACATAGTAAGCGCGAGTTTCCTGGTTTGCCATACCTTATGCTGCACTCTTTCGCTCACCTGTTGATTACCTCAGTTTCCTTGGAGTGCGGCTACCCAGCCAGCTCTATCAAAGAACGTATCTACGCCATTCCTGAAGTTGGATACGGAATTTTGCTTTATACTGGCTCGACTGACTCTGAAGGAACGCTGGGAGGCTTAATCGAAGTAGGTAGAAAAATACACCTGCACGTTCGGGCAGCTCTTGATCTTGGCGAACTCTGCTCAAATGATCCAGTTTGCGCCCAACATGCTCCGGAAAATATTCACGAATGTCGGTTCTTGCATGGAGCGGCATGTCACGGTTGTGTGCTGATTGCTGAAACGTCTTGCGAGCAACACAACTCCTATTTGGATCGTGCCTTAGTTGTGCCGACTCTGGCCAACTTAGGCGTCGAATTCTTTGCCAGAGCCAAGTCAGCGAAGATACTGAAATATCCACCATATCAGGAAACGTCCGCCAAGGTGGCCGAAGGTCGGTCCGGTGATGATGAATGACTTCACTAGTCTCAATTCAACTGATCTTCAAGCGCTTGCAACAGCCCTTAGAAAGCAACGTCTTGCACTGCCACCGTCAGCAGTATCATTAAGGGGGTTGGTTTCACAAGGCAATGTTGACACAGTTATAAACGCACTTAGCATTCTTGCGCAACAAGGATTTAGTTTGTTGCAAATTGCCTTGCTAATTGAATTGGTTCTAAGAGATCGTGCTTCCCGGTTGTCGGTCGAAGATGCAGTCCAATTCGTCACCACTGGTCCCGAAGCGGGTGGCATTGCAAATCGAGATACTAGCGCTGTTGTGCGTGATCTTTTCAGTACCGCAAATGAATCAGTAATGGTCGTTGGCTATGCCATCTATCAAGGGCAACGAGTATTCCAGTCCCTGGCTGAGCGTATGTGTGAGGTACCATCACTAAAAGTGCGCCTATTCTTGGACATTCAAAGACCGAAAACAGATACCACCGCACCTGATGCTCTTGCCGCTCGCTTTATTCAAAGGTTCAAAACTAGCCAATGGCCAACAGATAAACCAATGCCGCTTGTTTATTACTACCCACGGTCACTCGATTTGGACGCCGAGAAACATTCTTGTCTTCATGCCAAATGTGTTGTCATAGACGGCAAAACTGTTTTTATTTCTTCCGCCAACTTTACAGAAGCAGCACAGGAACGAAACATCGAGGTTGGCGTCTTGATTGAATCAGAAACCTTAGCCCATAGAATCACGAAACACTTTAACACCCTATTGGATACTGGCTTGCTGTCCCAACTTTTCAAATAAAGCTGCCGCTAGGCAACTGCTGAGAAGGTCAATGATTCCATGATTGGAATTTCACTATACATTCGGCTTCCAGTCCAATGGAACAAGTGCTGGCGGCCTACGCCAAGGTTCTTCCACGAGACACTCTTGGAACCAATCATTCTTCAAATTGGCATGCTCTGTCACAATGATCTGAAAACCGGGACAGTCAGTCTGGCAAAACTTCAACAACAAGGCGAACAATTTTCTGACTAGTTCCATATCTCCATCTTTTTCGGTTTTCTCCACTGAACCATCATTTTCTTTGTATACCTTTTCCGATGGAAAGTACACTTGTGTTGGTTGATCAATCACAAGAAATCGAGGGATAGGGCGGTTATTTCGCGCTGCAAACAGATGCAATCCCAACAATGCTGACAGATGGTAAGCAAGATGGTTCTTAGCACTTCCCGTGTTTCTGAGCGGGATCGGACGTTCATCCCGATCGAAGACTAATGTTATGTTGGTTATATCGAAACGTGCAGGATAAATTTTCATTTCTGCATCAAAGTCTTTCACATACTGTGTGATCAGAGCCGAAATTGCATTAAGCGTCGAGGCGAGCCGCTCATTAATGCTGGCGGTACCAATTCTTCGTTGCAATTCCTCGGCCTGGAACTTCAATTTTTTGTACTCATCTTCCAAATGACTCAATCTACTTTCCGTAGGTAAGTTTTCCAAAAACAGACTAATTCGTCCAACCGTTTTTGCAGCAGTGCTATTACGCTGACCAAGCTCAGCAATTGCTTCGTTTGTAGAAATAGCTGCTGCCAGCTCCAACTCCCGCGCTTTGATAATATCCTGAGTTGCACGCGCTTCATCGCGTAGCTCCTTCATATAAGCATCGAGCTTGGGCCGTTCCCCAACGACGGCAGACATTTCTCTGTCCAGCGATTTCAGTTCAGAAAGTAGAATCTCAGATATCGGACTGGTCATCGCCAAATTTTCTTCAGCGAAAGGCCACTGCCATTCTCCTGTCTTTGGGTTCTTTGGTAGCGCTTTTATTGACTTCAATCTATCCCGTTGTTCTTCAATCTCAGAGGCAAATCCATTTGCCTCAATTGAATACCTTTCAGTGGCGTCAATTTTGCGTTGAGTTTCTGCCCTATCCCTGCGCAGCTGCTTCAGTTCAAGTTCAAGCGTCGATATTCTGTGGCTGTCATCTTCAGAGACTACAACCGGTGTCCACTTTAGTGCTTGCCGGAGAACAGATACCAAGTCACCGCCTATTTTTTGATCTTTGGAGATCACCCCAGAGGCTTGCGCTTCGGAAACCAAAGAAATGGCCAAATTTTCCGAGGAGTCGATTTCGAATTTGGCCTGCTCGATCTGCTTTTGTCTTATCTTCAAGTCTCGAACCATTTCACGCAAGCGATTTTTTAGCTCGAACTCTTCATGCGAGGAAATCCCCATTAAAACCGGAAAGGTGTCCCGAATTGCTTGTGCTTGCCCATCCTCGTTTTGCCGATACAATAACTGCTCATTTGTGGAAACAAGATTCTGCTTTTGAAACAGATAAGGCAATGTGTGTTTGATATTGGTATCGTAAGAATATCGGCTGGACTGAATAGATACATCAATGCGGTTTTCTGGGATTCCCAACAGCCGTGATAGCAATTCAGTTACGGCCTCGCCATCGGCGTTTACGGCAAGGTCAGCAAAATCCGGCGGCTCAATTGCTGCTCCTCGTCGGATCATGGCTGGGGAGCTGCTATTAAAACCAGGACCGGGAATTGGTTTCGCCACGAGCACTTGATCGTTCTCAAACTGGTAGATCACGCCGAGCCATGACACGTTGTCCCTAATAAATCCTTCGGGAACATTGAAATCCGCCCTTCCAATACAATACTCAATAACCCCCGATATTGCTGATTTGCCAGTCTCTGACCTGCCTGTAATTATGTTCAATCCGTTGACATTGAAGTTAAGGTCTCGTCGCAGTCCGGTATTGCTATAAACATGAATTGACTTAATTTTCATGGTCTGATTCCCAAGCTTGTATAAATGGTAACGCGATCTAAGGTTTCAGCAAAGCCTTTGCCAACCATGCGAGCTGCACGTTGAATCTCTTTTGTTTCCTGCGTGCCGGAAACAGTCTTTTGAATCGAATCAGGCGAAATTCTAAGAGCCCCTTTTACTGTGACCTCAATACATCCAAACTGCATTGCTATACCTAATCCTTCAAACGTAAATGGAAGCATATCCGACACCCGACCATCGAATCCAAGCAACAGCTGCGGATTTCTTTCAATTACCTTGAGTAAATACGTCTTGTTGTTTCCATTGATGATTTCACGTGACTGTTTATGTAAACATAAGGGCAACACAAGAAGCGAAAGCGAGAACGGCATCCCATCTTCTTTGAGTTCCTGGTAGCCATTGAATGCTCTGCACAGAACAAGTGCACAAAAGGCGGGGTTGAACAGATTCCGAATTTCGATTGGGCGAGTGTACCAGCTTCTCATTTTGATGACCCTAAAATTGCGTCCAACTTAGCGAGAAACTGCGGGTGCCAATAGACGCCTGGTGGATTGACATTTGCCAGAATTTGGAAGTTACCACGGACAACAAAGGCTTCATCAACTCTTGGGCGAATTTTCAGATGCATGCATTGCATTTGTGCCCACTTATACAGCTCATCGCCTTTTTGTTTCAACGCTTCCTCTGGCGCCCCAGATGGAATGCTGTCGAAAACAATCGCGCTGTATCGCTGCCATTCCTCAGTCAACCGACGCTCATACCTTTCGATCTCACCGGAAACTAGTAGGCTCTCTCTGGCCCAAGCAGATCGTTGTTCAAAAGCACGGTAATAATCAATTATTGCGTGATGGATTCGCTCGCTGGAGATTCCAATTTCTCTTAACTGAGCAACAAACAAACGGTTGTCCCCAGCAACATCAATGTGATCAGGTTGAGACTCACCAAATGTAATTGGAAGATTATCCGCCTTGTACTCATCTGCAATACTACAAAGCATGTCCGACACTTCCTGTCCGATGATAGGATCAACGCGCTGTTTGGTGAGCAGCAGTAATATCTCATTACCCCACCAGCCTTCCAGGCGCTGAAATACGGCATTTCGCGCATTAGTTTTCACAGTACGCATGTAATTGTTTTTGATGAGCGCAGGCAGGTCTTCGACTCGTGGAGATGAATCGAAGATCTTGATTCTAGAGAAAAAATCTTCTTTTTCCGCATCGGAAAGATCTTCAAGACTCTTTTTCACGTGGTCAACGATTTCGGCTTTGCTACCAGCCATCATATCCTTAGCTTTTTGCGCTAGCGTTTTTCCATCTTCAGGAGGTTTCGCATCCGGGACAAACAACTTAGAAAACGGCCCGGTTGCCGTGGCAGTCGTAAATAGAAAAAATCGCAGGTTTGCAGAACTCTTATGAATCTTATACGAAGCTAGCGAAACCCGAACCGATTTCCAGTAGTCAGTCGCCAGATCCGTTAAGGTCTCTCCTTCCTTTTTGTGCTTCAGAGAAGCCAATGTGAGCTTGCCGTCTGTTTCCTTGAAGTCTAAATCGTCATCCTTCTCGATCAATACGTGGGCGGTTTCATCGAGCTGAAGCAAATAATACAACGCAAATCTAGGCTGGTAGAAATAGCCCAGCGCTGAAGGAGCCGCAGCAAACGTATCAGGCGTGTCAGCCATTGCTTCAATTCCGAAACCGTCAACTCTAACTATTAAACCCAAAAAGAAAAATTTTTGTCAGCTGACTGTTATGCCGAGTAATGATCTCCTAAACCAGGTGTCCAACGCACGGACTGGTCACTACGCTTTGACGCGTTCGCGCTCAAGAAATTAGAATCCAAATCAGAATAACGAATTATCGAGCTGCCTGCTGCATCACACATCGTTTGTGGAAATCTCAACAATGGACCTGAACCTTGGCGGGTAAAGGGTCCTGGTCAGAGTTATGGCAGTTGGAGAGAGTCTCAGATGCCAGATCGGTCTTGGCCGAATGCGAAGTGCCAGTTACTGCATAAATAGTGCGGTCAGGCACTTTGAAATCGTTGTCAATGTTGAGTTTCTCTGTCCTTAGGGGTACGGAACATTAGCAGCACTCATCTTGTCGTTGCCAAGAATCGCGTTCCGCTTACGGAGAGTCATCCTCATGCGAGATATTGAGAATTACTCACTGGGTATCAATTTTCTTGACTATGTCCGCACTGAATTAGTCAATTTCAGGGGATTCAAGAGTCTTGCCTTCGAATTGATCCAAAACGCACAAGACTGCAATGCTGAATGGATTCAGTTTGACTTCAGACCGGACTGCCTGGTTGTTTCAAATTCCCAAAAATTCAAAATGTGCCCAGCAAAAAAGTCAATGCACTGCTCATTGTGTCCTCCGTGTGATTTCCACAGATTGCGAAACGTTGCAAGCGGCGGCAAGCGAACAGAAGCTAATGCGATTGGAAATTTCGGCATTGGATTTATAAGTGTCTATGCCTACACAGACAAGCCAATTATTCGCAGTGGAAAGTATTCTTGGACGATAGTGCCTGATGCAAAGGAAGAAGAACGGCTGCAGGAACAAGTTATCGAAGAAATTGGTCATACTGAAATCATCCTGCCTTGGGCTTTTGATCTCGAAACTCCAACAAGAAAGGCTCTTGGCCAAGTCGGTGTTAAACGCGAGAATCTTGAAAGTTATGCCAAGATTTTGGTCGATGTTGCTCCGAATGCGCTTCTCTTTCTGGAAGATTTATGCAAGATTGAGATTTTACAAAATGGCAAACCAATAAAAACAGTGCTGAAGGACAACAGCCTTCGCCGTCAAGAAGGGATAATTTCAATCACGGCGGACAACGAAACATTCACGTGGCACCTATTCGAGAAGAACTTCCATCAAAAAGCAAAGCAATTGAGAGCAACGTTCAACAAACGAACTAAACTCATTGAGGACAAACGCAAATCGGATGTAATGCTTGCTTATAGTGCCGAAGCCGGAGAACAAGCAAATGGTCTGTTGTATGCCCAGCTACCTACCGAGTCGCCCAGCAAGTTTCCCTTTCACATAAATGGTGATTTTTTTCCTTCTACTGATCGCAAGCGAATAGTTTTAGATGGTGATGAGTATGATCGCCACTGGAATGAAGCTGTATTGCAATGTGCTGCGGAATGCTTTGCCGAGGATATGGAAGATATCGGTAAAGACGTTACTCCAAAGGTGCTATTGAAATGCTTGGCTCAAGCTCACTCCCTGGAGAAAGACAGCATCTGGTCGGAGTTCTGGAATTGCATTAAGGACAAGTCCCGAGATGCCAGGATAGTAAGGACATCCGCTGGCAATTGGGTAACAACATCTGAAGCGTATCTTCATGCAGTTGATTTGAGCGAACTGGATACCAAACTTTTGGACTCTCTAGACTTGCAAATCGTCGATCCTGAATTGCGCTCTTATCGCAATGTGCTTCTTGCCTTAGGTATCAAAGACTTAGACTTCGCTGCTGTTGCAAGATCAATCATGGACATGCAGACTCCGGGCGATTCAGTGAAGAAAGCGCAAGCATTTCTATCGGAGCCATCTTTAAGGCTAGAGCTCTACACGCTGCTTGCAAGACTCTATCAGCAAAAGCAATCAGGAATAAAACTGCTGAAGGAACAGCTACGCGCTCTTCCAATTGCTGTCGACCTGGGTGGTATAGTTCGAAACTTCGGTGATGTCTACAAAGCCACCAGTGATACGCACCAAGTTTTTGGCGAGTTTTACAGAGAACAGCTTGCTGATCCACACGAAATGTTCGAGTCTCAGTCCGGCTTGTGGGAGCAATTGAAGCTTTTTGAAGTGCCTGAGGCCTTGCAATGCTTACAGGAATTCTTTGCTTCTCACCCAGTGATCTTTCGGGAGAACCTGAATAACTACGATCAGCTGAACGCGCTTCACCGTTGGTTTGAAGAACGCGAAGAAGGCTTTTCTTGGGGCAGCACAAAGTCCAATTATCTTAAACTCAATATCTTTCCAAATGCACGTTCTTTAAGTCCTTGCGGAGAGCTGCTTCTTCCTTCAGCTGGTATCGACTGCCTGGAGTTAATTGAAGACGAACTCATTGACACAAGCGGAATCGCACCTGAGATCGTCGAATTTTGGCAAAGGCAAGGAGTTCGACGATTAGACTGGCCTACTCAGGTGGAACGCATTTGCAGGAAATTTGAATCGGCTAAATCAAATGAGATTAAGCATGCCGTAGTTCAGGTGCTGTCTGAGAATTTCGAAGCCTTTGCCCAAGACAAAAAAGCCATGAGGTTACTTAATGGTACTCCTGTGATCTTCTGCCTTGACCATAAGTGGAGAGCTCCTGATAGCGTCTATTTTGAATCAGAGGTTGCACGCCAGGTCCTCGCTGACTCAATCGGATACGTACCAAAGGATGGAAGCCAGCTTAGTAATTTTTATCGGCTGATAGGTGCCTTGGAGAATCCCCACGTTGAAGATATTCTTCAGCACATAAAAAATCTAGCAGCATCCGAAATTTCAGCCGAGGTACTAAAACAAATCCAAAGTGTCTTTTCTTATCTTGACCAATCGTGGGACGGATTCTCGGAAACAGAACTCGCGGTCATGGAACCTTTGAGAAAATTGAAGTGGCTTCCGGCAGCAATTCACGGGAACCAGCAACCCATTCGCTTTTGCGCTCCAGACTCGGTCTTCTTAACGAAGTTTGTGCAACTGTTCTATAGCAATGGGCAGTTCTTGAGCCTTGAGCAGCCCAGTAGCGAGAAGTTTATTGCCTTCCTTGGATTGAAGGTGGAGCCATCTGTTGAAAGTGTTGCGAAGCATTTACTTTGGTGCCGGACTAATCGTCCTACTGATGCAGTTAATCCTGACATTTACGAGTTTCTCAATGCTAGGGCGTCCCATGAAGAGAGCACTATTAGAGAGCTGCTGGGTCTAGAAGACTGCATTTACTTGAACGACGAATGGTATTGCGGTCGATATCTGTTCTGGCGAGACAACAAACTAGGACGTTGGCGCAAGGTCTTATCGAGCGAGCACAGTTCTCTTAGGCCGTTATTCAATATTCTGGGAGTCAGACAAAAATGTGATGCAAGAGATTACGTTGATGTGATTATCGAAATCAGTAAGGAATATGCTAACGGACAGCCAATAATTGATGAGGAAAAAAATGTCTTGCTGTATTGTTCAGCAAAGCTGAACAAACTGGTCCTTGATCAACAGGATGAGGATGCAATTGACCAATTGGAAGGGTTAAATATCATCCCTAACCTGCATGGAGTGCTACTTAGCCCGGCAGACTTGCTTTTCGGTGATAAGGCTGTGCTGGTACAACATTTTGCTGACAGAATAGCCGAGAAGCTCATACTGAAAGACACCCAGACATCTGCTCTCTACGAAAGACTTGGCGTGCGAACTTTGAGCAAGTTAATCCGTAGCTCGCCACACCAGATTACTGACGCACGCAGGGATGGGAACCTAACAATGGTCCTGCAAGAACGAGTGCCGTGCATCGGGCAGATTGTCGAACGCCAGAAAATTACGGAGCCAACTGGGTGGCGAGATGATATCCTGGACAGTTTGGAAATTTGGGCAGCGAACGACCTTCGTGAGATCATTGAAATTCCCGATCTCGGACTTACTAAGGATCCCTTAAAAGTAGATTCTCTCTTTGATTCACAGAACAATAGAATCTATGTTGAACTTAGTGCTGCACAACCTCATTTAGACATCGCGAGTGTGCTTGCACGAGTGTTGAACCCTGACGTAAATACTTGCAATATTGTTTCAACTATTCATTCAGTTCTTACCGCTCGTTCTTACGAGCACGCTCAGGATTATCTATTTAGAATCGGTTTCGATATTGTGAAGAAGGATACGCCACTCGATGGAGTCTCATCTGAGCCGGTTGATTTCAAAATTAACACAGGGGATCCGCACAAGAATGAAGAGCAAAGAAATGACCAAGCTTGGCACAACAGTGCCGAAACTCCTCAAAGTTCTGAAGTAGGGCAAGATTCACAGGCAGGCAAAGACAAGCGTCACGAGGATCCTGGAAAGGATGCAACGTCAGCAAGCAATAGTAAAGATCCAAGTCCTGAAGAAGATCAATCTGACACTTATCAGGACAGAGATATGCATCAGGCAAAAGACACCTCAAGCCATCAATCAAGCAAAGACTCCTCAACCCGCAATTCCGCCTCCGCAGCTGAGAAGACTGATAAGTACAAGTCTTCAACGTCTGGAAAGGGCAGATCGAAAGACCCCAATCCGAAGAAAGACAGCCCATTCTCCTACCACAATGACTTGGGAAAAAGATTCAACAGAAAATCTAGCGATGGATCGCTGAACGAATGGGTCGCAAGACCTCCTTTGAGAGATGTGTCAAGGCGCGCACAAAAAATTCGAGA
Organism: Candidatus Obscuribacterales bacterium; assembly: GCA_019747875.1. Lineage (GTDB taxonomy): Bacteria > Cyanobacteriota > Vampirovibrionia > Obscuribacterales > Obscuribacteraceae > JAIEPM01. The sequence goes on along the minus strand of JAIEQI010000031.1, from coordinate 41,557 downwards.
AGAAATAAAGCAAGCGAAATCCAGTACGCGAGGACCTTCTTTTGAATATAAGCTAAGAAAGGTGTGGAGTTCGAAGAATCCAATCGTTCGTGAGTTTCTTCAGAACGAATATGGCAGCAAGTGTCAGATTTGCGAATTCACTTTTCAAACAAGATCGAACACGTCCTATTTTGAAGCATTTTATTTAGTATCTCGCATCAAGGAAAAATGGATTGATCGAAGCGGCAATGCCCTTTGTCTTTGTGCAAACTGTTGTGCAAGAATGCAGCATGGAGCCGTAGAATGGGTAGGCGGCGTTGAGATTGTCGACGTTATTTTGGCATTGGATCCTTCATCTATGCAGGAGTTTTACACCCTTGAATTCAAGTTGTGTAATGAAAATTCTTCATTGCGAATCTCTCACCGCCATCTGATTGAAATGCAGACGTTGATTGAGGAGTCCAGAGTATTTTAAGCTTAGTTCTAGGCTTTCACTTCTATATAGCCGAAGGCTACAGCCTCAGAAGTTAGATCCGCGGAAAGCACTGCCTCATTTAACTCTTCTGTCCGCCTGGAAAAATCTGCTTCGGCGGCGGAAATCTGCGCTCGGCGCATAATCCTTATTTTCTCGTTGGTAGCTTCCTTTAACTGCTCTTTCAACAATTCGGTGCGAGCCCGATGGCTTGTTGCTAAACTCTCCTTTTTGAATTCGCCAAGTTGCTTTGTCTTTTCCACATGAGACTTCCTTGCCGTAAGCCACAACTGATAATGCTGAGATTCAAGGCTTTGCTTTGACGATTCAATGTCATTTATGGCGCTTCCCTCTGATGAAGAGCTGTCAGCTATTTCCAAAAGTTTCGATAGATTTTTTGTCAACTCCTCGGAAGAACTTACCGGTCGCATAACAAGATCTTCTCGGATGCCGTGAAAGTGCCATTGGAAAATGCCAAATTCGTACGTTCCTTGCGGAACCAGTGTGCTCTTAACGGTCAGCGACACCTGAACGGGTTTTCGATTGTCAAAAGAGTTCGCAGCTTGTTTAACTAGCGGATGCAGTGGAGTTAGGAATGCCGCGTTCTGATTCTCTGAAGCGCATTTTGCATCAAAAGTCACCAGAAGGTGAGGTTCTCCGCCTTTTAACCAGGACTCCCATTGCTTGTTTCCAGGAATGCGCTGACGCGGAAGCTTTTGAAACTCTTTCAGCAGCTCATTGCGTGCTTCCTGTGACAGACGCAGAGTCTTAAGGGGTTTATCTCCCAAAATAAACTCCTGCTCTTTGCCAAAGATTCTTTGAAGATAGACGGAAATTAGTTTACGCAAGGATTCCGGAGACAGCCAATGACTAGACGCCTCGTCAATTTCCTTATCTAATTGCTTGGCGGGCAACATAATTCCAAATAATTCTTGTTGCTGGCTCTCCAATTTTTCTTGCTCTTGAACGAGTCTGATTTTGTTATCTGCCAGCTGCTGGAATTTGGAGTTGCGTTCCGCCTCTGTCAACTTCACATTCTCAGCAATGCTCTTTATTTCTGATGTGATTTCACCAAGAATCTCTTCGCCTGCTCCCAGCGCCGTATTGAAAACTCCAATTCGTAACAAGCAGCGTTCGTAGATGTCGGCATCTATTGTTCCTGGGGTGACCATATTAATGATAGTCACGCTCTCGCTCTTCTGCCCTTTTCTATCAATTCTGCCAATGCGTTGTTCGATGCGCATCGGATTCCAGGGGAGGTCATAGTTGATCAAGCAATCACAAAATTGATAATCCAGTCCTTCGCATCCGACTTCGGAGAAAAGCAGAACGTCCAAGCTTCTTTCTTGATTGCGATCAAGCATGAATCTGGCACGCAAATCCACACGCTCTTCATCAGGTACATCGCCATGTACAAGACCGACTCGAATCCCGCTCTCGCTTAGTTTTGTGTGCAAATAATTCAAAGTGTGGCGAAAGCTACTGAAAAGCATGATCTTGTTATTTTCCAGATCCTGTTTCTCAGCAATAGTTGTTTTTAGCGCTTCAAGCTTCTTATCATTCGAATCGAGTGAGCGTGCCTGTTCCAGTATTGATGCAATCTGTCGATCAAGTGATGCGTCGAAATCCAGTTTACCTAACGGCGCTGAATGATCCGCTTCAACTAAGGCCAGATCATCTAGCCTTCTCGTTAGGATCTCCTCAAGAAAAGGCACCAATCCGAACAGCGAGCTTGCAGCCTGGCGCATTATCGTGGTCATCATGAACTTGACGTTTATGTCTCCGTGTAGACGACTTAGAATATTCCGCTGCGTGTCCAACAAATCGTCGTAGAGCTTTCGCTGCTGTGGCGTAAAATCCGCCGTCAGTGTTTCAGGTTTTCTGATAGTAAAATCTCCGATGTCACGACGACGGGTTCTATTAATTACGCCTGCAAAAGTGTGCAGGCCTTCAAGCCCCGTAATTACATCTACTCGCTCCTCGGGAGTGATTGTTGGCGAAGAAAGAATACTTCTGATTCTCTTGTATTCTGGATTGTTCTTTATGATGGATCGCCCCCATCCGGTCTCGGCAGCATCATCCAAAGCAGCCAATGCCAGTGGAGCCCATTCCATTCCTTGTGCTCTTGCTTGGGACACAGCCCGATTGATGAACGGGTTTGGCTCTGCCATATGATCGAAACCTTCTCGATCTATTATCAATTCCGGTCTCAGCACGTTCAACAGAACAAACAGATCATGGCTTCCGAGCTGAATTGGAGTAGCCGTTAAGAATACTGCGGACTCTGCGTTGTCGCAAAAGTGCCTTACCCCTTTATGTGCAAAAGTCTCAGGATTACGAATATGGTGAGCCTCATCAACAATCACAAGATCAAAACGAGGCGACGGATCAAGATTCAAAAGTCCTTTTGCAGTCTTGTGTTTCTTTTCCGGTCCTGGTCCATACAGCAAGGTTTCATCGAATAGCGAGAAGGGGATAATGGCTTTCTTGTATTGATCAGGCCACTCTCCGTCCAGGTCCATTTCGTTTATACAATAACGAAGAGTAGAGCCATCCAAAGCCGTAAACTTCTCGTCGAATCTCTTCATTTCGTTTTCCCACTTTTGCTCTGTGACCAGTGGGCGAGGACATACAATCAAAATTGATTTAACATCTCCCCTTGCTTGCAGTTCCTTTAGTATTAGCCCGGCCTCAATGGTTTTGCCTACACCTACAGCATCAGCTATTAGTAGCCTTGGGCGATCTGATTTGATGAAGCGCAATACAGGGCGGAATTGATAGGGAATGAAATCGACACGCGCTGCATGCAGCGAGTAAAGGGTGGAAAGTCCCGGAAACCTGATCTGCAAGGCAGAAAGATAAGCATGAAACTCACCAGCCGATAATGACTTGCCCAAGTCACTCTCTTCAGCAGCTTCCAGCTGCGAAGAATAGAAAATCTGGGGTTGTGAACCGGTAAACACTTTGATTCTGGACTCAGGTTCGCCAGGGATGATTTCCATCACCACGCCTGTGGTTTCCCGGTTCGATTTCAGCCGGACCAGTTGTCCTACTCGAAGAATATTTTGTTCAGCACCTTTGCTTTCGTTGCTTGCAGGCTCGCTGTTTCTGTTAGTTGGCAAGGTTTTCTTTCTCCACCTTAATTGTGCCCTCGCTGTTTTACAGCGTTGCTGAGTTTTTCTGAGGACGGAAAATAGCTTTTTCCGCTTCTATTCTCATTTGCTACTGCCTTGTCCAGCCGAGTTCTTACTAGCTAACTCCGCGAGCAGTGAAGTCAATATTACTGATGCTTCCTCTGAGTCTTCACAATGTCCCCTTTCAAAGCTTTTCAGTTGAATCAGATTCTTATCCATCTTCAACTTATCGAAAAAGTATGTTTCCATTGAGCCACAGACCGAACAAGAGGATTGGGATAAAAATGGAAACAGAGTGATCCAATCCCCATCTCCCGGATCCAATATAAGTTCATTTTTCGGAAACGCCCGAGAGACACTAAGGTTTGATTGAGGCAGCGCTGGGTGATCTCCAATTGCCTTCAAACACTTTAACTGAACCAAACCAGTAGCACGATTGACATCCATTTCTTTAACAATCCAAATCGGATAGTCTGCAAAGAAGCCAAGCTGAGACATGCATTGCTGCAGCAATTCGCTTACTTCAGCCGATTTTCTGGAAACTTGACCTTCAGTAGTGGGACCGCGATGGTGTGCAAAATCGTTACGTGCTCTGATTAGAGTTTCAATGTTCTTGCCAAATCCTTTCTCAACTTGCTCGATCCGCAAACCGGATATCGCGTTTGAAAGCAAAGTTTTTGCACCCCCGTTTTTCTTGGACGATTCCATGCAACTTCTAATCAGTTCACGCCAATGTCCGGCTGAGATACCAGAAACAAGATTGGATTTCAACTTTGTCAACAAATTCGAATCAGCTCGTATAGTTAGAACCAATGAAACACTCGCAATAAATGCAAGGATATTTTCAATAACTCTGAGCTGCTCCTTGTACCTTTCAAAAACGTTAGTGGTGCTCTCAATAGCTCTGTAGGGATAAGCCAAAGGGAATGGATAGAAGTTTGCTATTCGGAAAGACATTTGATCAACATAGCCAAGGCTGTTTGATAACGCTTTTACAGTTTCAATCGCTAAACGAGTACTTTCGAAAAATTCGTTCGCATTCTTTCTAAAGAATAGTTGCCCTTTATCTTCCGAAAGGGATTGAAGTTTTGCGCGAACAATTTCCCCAGCTTTATGCAATTCAGCAAATTGTTCAATGTCCCGTTCGCCTGGTACTAAAGTCGGAAGGTTTTGCAGATCTTCGATATCAATGGTGATTCTTCCGTTCTTCATTTGTGCACGGCTCTGAATCAATTCACGCACTGCTTCAGAATTCAAGTATTCCACCAAGTATGAGGCAAAGGGTTCCTTGCTTTTGCTTCGAACAATGATGACTTCACCGCTTGCAACTGCACTTACTGGTGCTGAATACAATGCAAAATTCTTGGCTGAGAGGCCGAGTCCACCGACAATGTCACCCTGGCTGACAAAGAACTCTTCCGGAATGCCTTCGGGATCGACTCTTATATGCAGTTCGCTGACAGCTCCCTCAACTATGTCACTATCGTTTAATACTAGGACCCCACAGTCTGCAAAAGTCATTGAATTAAGCATCAGACCTGATGTTACAGTTGCTACTTCTTTTAAGGGCTTAAGGTTACCAATTCGTTTCAGCTGCTCCAGCATTGTTATTAGTCTGCGCGAGTGTCGCCGTGGCTCCCATGACTCACCCGGCTCCAATGCAACTAAGCTTCCTGTCTGTGGCTCTCTATTCGACAATGCCTTTTTTGCGTCATGCCACCACGTCGATTTCGATGCTTCGAGAAATGAGGATCTGGTACCAATGCTTAACATAAGCGACTTAACTTGCGAGCGGCATCCAAACAAAACAACAGCGCCACCGTCCTGTAGATTGAGAAGATCTGGTAAAGATAATGAGATTCGCACAGAATGCTCCTCCGAAAAGCTATTTCGGAAAGACTCAAATGCGTTGTGGCTCGCTTGCTGAGTGTCCATAACGAAACATAGCTCAGTAACGCTTTTAATTCTGCAAACATAATCAACTAACATCAGCCGCGAGCTTAGTTTGACTGAATCATGTAGCGTTCTCTGGATAAAGTCCTCAGGCGCTTCGGAGCCCATCATCTCCTCAAGCAGTAAACTCATCAAAGCCCCTTCACCCTTCCCCATGAATGAATTTGATATTGTGAAATCCACAATCACTGAGCAAGGTGAATAGTGTTCAAACAATGCTCTCAAATGAGCCAATGTACGGATTTTTACTGGAATTCCAGCGAGGCTACCTAGCCGTAAGACCTCGGAGGAACTGCCCTGCCGGCCAATGTCTTCTGGTCGAGGAGGTCTTGTAAATGTTAGGTTTCTCCCGTCCCGTCTACATCTTAAGAGATATTGGAGACCATCGGTCAAGCACACCCAGTCCGTACTTGTCCTATCTACTAGCTCATCAATTGGCTCTGACCTGCTGATATCTAGCCAATGTGGTGGCTTTCGGATGATTGCCATGATTCCTTGCTTTTCACTATTTGTAATAGTGATTCCAATTTCATCGAATTTGGCTGTCACTGGTTCTGACAGAAAATGCGGTATTAAGCACTCTTCTGTCCACCCTGCTGCAATTAGGTCGTCGTAAAGAGAGAAGTTTAGAGCCTGCTTCAAACTACCGTAGCTAGTGTTATATAGAACTGACTCTCCCGAAAGAATGCTTACATCAACAATTACTGCATTAGCTCCTATCCAAATTGATGGATCGCTGGTAAGTACAATTCTTGGAATTTCTGATGAGGACGCGAACTCAAGCAGCATTGCCTTTAAACAGTCAATAGCCTCGTCTGTAATCATCCAGTCTTTTCCTATTCGCCAAAGCTCTAAGATTGTATCCGCTGATGAGGACTTAGACATACAGTGCAGAGCCATTTGCCGTCTTGACATTCGCGGCTATCTGAACACCAGCAGGAAAGAAGAAGCCGGTGCCCCATTTCTGGAGCACCGGCCGACAAAGCTTAGCCGCCTTGAACCCGGCCTAAAATGAAAGCGTCGAGATCAGCTTTGCGGTATTTGGCTAACCTGCCAATCTTTACGACAGGCAGAGAATAGCGACCAGTGGTCTTCCAAATCGCAAGTGTCTGTTCTGACACTCCCAGGTAAACTGCCGCCTCTTTGCGGCTCAATAGCTCCGATGGGAACCTACACACATTGGAAACTTGTTTTTGTGAAACAGTGTTTTCGTTGGTGTTATCGCGCATTGGCATCTCCTTAGCATGCACAGCATGCTTAAACTGCCCCCGCCTTTCAGCAGAGGCTAAAAAATGGCAGGCGCTTTTGCACCTACCAGAGAAAGTAGCAGCCCGGAATTCTTCGCGGAAAACTTTGTCATCGGGCGTCGCGTTTCCGGGACTTTTGAGCCTTTGGGGACTCGCCCGACCAATGATAATTTACCCGGTTTATCTGACATTTAGACCTGCCAAAGGTCATGTGATAGCCCTGCTGGGCCTGATTTAACAACATTGTTAAGATTGCGGCTTTTGCAGGAGGCAACGAGCATATGTTCACCGATGAGTTAATGATTCAAGAATTTAGGCGGATAGCAAAGGCATTGGAGGAAATCTCAATGGTAATGCAGCGGACTGCGGCAATTCCGATTCAACAGATGAAAGAGCGCGAGGACGAGAATATGCTGATCAATGATAAGGAAGCCGCCAGGCGTGTTGGAGTTTCTGTTGCCTGGTTTCAGCAGAAGCGCACCACTGGTGGTGGTCCGCCTTACATTAAGATTGGCAAGTCTGTGCGGTATAGAATCTCAGATCTGAATCACTGGTTTGCATTGAACAAAGTCGAGAACACGGCGCAGTGGTCTGCAAGGAAAACATAGACCTTTTCTAGTTGCTTTCGCTTCATTTTTCTGGGGAGAATAGCGAGCGGGCTCGGCGTTGCATTGGCATGCAAGACGCATCAATGTGGCTCGCAGGCACGACAGCCGTTTGGCATTCTCCTGGATTGACTCACTTTGGTCAGTCCTCAATTGAAGCGACGGCGAAACAACTCAAGGCAACGGACTTGTTGTTGCCGTCGCGTTCCCTTGAGCTTACCAAAGTGGTCAATCCTTGGCGCACGCTGCGCGTGCAAGGCTAAGGTACGCCTGTGGCATAAAACGGCTGCCTCCCCACTGCTGCGCAGCGGGTCCCCTCCAATTTATTCCTCGGCGAATTCTTTAATTGCTCTGGCTCTTCAATCTAAAGCAATCGGGACTCCGGCCGAATCCCGATTTTCCGCCCCGAGAAAGGATGTAGCAGTTTTGGCGTCATAAGGAAAACACCACAGGATTGGATTGGCCATCATCCAAATTCTTAAATAGCCAACCATGAACGAACCCACTCCTATTAAAAAGCAAATAGAGTCCAAATTGGTAGGTTGGAAAAGGACCGTCTTCATTCTTTTCAGTTACAAAAGCTTTCATTCTCGCTAAATCGATAATTCGCTCAAATAGACGACTCCAGGTTGGTTTAATCTCTATTGCAATCAAATTATGATTGATCTGATCGAGGCATCCTTCCTCATGAACTATGATATCCGGCGAAGTAAGTGTTGTGCCATCGATACTCCCCTTATTGAGAGAATCCCTAGCCAAAACAAAGTTCTCATTCTCAAACAATGCAAGATATCGCTCGAAAGCACTTCCGGCAGGATCCTGTGACACTCGAAGCTCTTCAATGTATTCTGTCAAAACAGTCGTTGGTTGCTTCTTTGATCGCTTTTGACCAAGCACTCTGTTGTAATCTGGTGAATCAATATCCCATGCATCCGTACTGCTGAGATGTTCAATGTGTCTCGCCAACTTGGCAGCAAGAATTCTTTCATTCTGTTGCATTCTTAGCAACGCCTTGCCTCGATCCGAGTTCACAAAAGCACTAACAGCCGCTACCATCCATGTCATAAGTTCGTCGACAGGCATCCGCTCATTTGGCATATTAGCTTTACACATTATTCAACCTCATCGTGGCAAAGGACCCCGAACAATCACGCATTAGACTCAAATTCGGGTGGAAGGTCATTCTCAATAACTCTAGGCAGGTACAAAGGTGAAAGACGACACGTTTCGATCAGATCGTCTGGAAATGCGATGCTCGCAGTTTGGATTTCTCCACCAATTGCGGAATCGTGAGAAAGCTCAAAAGCTGCGGAAATCAATCTCACCGAACTGCGAACTAATTCTTCTGTTTCTTGTAAACTCGCCGGTGCAGATATCGCCATCATGGGATTAAGGATTGATTCGAGCTGCGCTTCCTGAATCTCCAATCGCACAGGCGTCAAAGAATTCGCTCTTGTCAGAAATTCTCTAAGAATAGGTCCCAAATGCGGTCTAAGCTCGTTTAGACGAAAGATAACATTAGAAAGCAGTCGTCCGTGCCCGTTTCCGTTCATATAAACATGCGAAGCTGGCGACCCCTCCGCAAATAATCGATATAAATCCACATGCATTTCTTGCGAAATCAAATGACAATCTCTTGTGGCAAAATCCTCCCAATGATGGAACCTTGTTGAATCGATCCGTGTAGGACCACTCAAATTCTGATCTCGAATGTTTGACACAGCCCAAAATTCAGCATGACTTCGTCCTTTAGAAGACTCGACTCCACAAATATGTGCCCAGTTCCCCTGAGGCATTCTTCGATTCTCCGGAATATTATCATGCCAAGCCCCCTGTAAAGCCCGCGCAAATGAACGCAACGAAAATCCATTTAGACCTATCTGCTGGGAAATAAACTCCTGCATCCAGCTATCCATGAAATCGTTTGCAATAAACCAATTTCCTGCGAACGAAACGGCTGCATTCATGCCAACTCTAAAGATTTTCGTCCCTTGAGTAATCTCGTGTTCTCCCAATGCATTCGTATGATTGATAAAAGAATCAGCACCATGCACAATACCGAATCTGTTCACAAAAGTGATAATGATTGTCAAAGCGTTTTAGACCTCATTAGATCAGAGCTGCAGATGTTCTGAAAGCACTCGATAGATCCTAAAATCCGGCGAGCCTCGGCTATATCATACCCATCCGTGATTACAATCGGACTTCAGCTACTCTATCAAGTCTTTAAAAGCAGCTATGGTCTCCGGTTTAGCCGCGAGTCTTTATTATCGGGGATCGGCAACCCGTGCAAGTCAAATCTTTGTTCTTCGTGTTCTCGATCTCCCACAGAGCAAAGATTTGACTTGCCCGGCCGCTCCCCGAACCCCTGTCTCTCGCGCGGCGCCGAAGCCGCATATAAATTCGAGAGGTAATCGAAATGATCTTTGAAATTGGGGGCAAAATTGAATTGCTTTACGACGACATTAGGAAATTGGCTTGGCAGATTCTGCCAGACAAGGTTGACGACTTGACGCAGGATGTTGCACTACGCCTGTGGATTACTCGCACACGACTACCCAGGCGCTTTCATGTGAGCTATTTGAGGAAGATCGTCTCTAACACTGCGTGCGACATGCTCCGCAGGGAGTGGAAACACTCAAAGTGGATCAAACAATACTCAAGCAATGAGGAAAGCGGCTACAACCATGAGATTGAGAATTCGATGCAATGCTGCGTTGCCGAAACCACAAGCGAGTATCTAGATTATGGAAGGCGAGTGCAGGAAGTGAAGGAGGCACTCCAAGAGCTGTCGCCAGAACAAAAAGAAGTGATTGAACTTCGGGCGAATGGTATGACTTTTGCAGAAATCGCTGTAAGGCAGGCTGTTCCCGTCGGCACTGTGCGCACAAGAATTCACCATGCGCGCAAGAAATTGCAAGAATCAATTGGAGGTGACAATGAGTAATTCAATCCGGACGGTGAGAACCGAATTCTCACACAATGACTATTTGATTTTTCGGCTTATGATGAAAGTAGCCAGAGAACCGAGATCGTCTTTGGCTATAGCCAGAGAAACGATTTATGGGTCCAAATTCTGGGGATTGACCAGTCGGACATGACAATCATTCCTCAGGGCGCATCCGAAGTTAAAGAAGCTATCGCAGCCTGGTGCCGATAACTGACAGGGCGGGTCCGTTCGGACCCGCCTTTTTTAACGCTGATTGATAAGGTAGCGAAAGAGAGCCCAAAGAAAATCCGAAATGTTCATCTCGTCCTCGAAAATAATCAGCTCTTTCGTTAGCTTTCAAATAAGTGTTTCGAGAATCGCTGGGTCTGACGCAGGCTCAACTTTGTCCGCTTTCTTCCAAATGTGGAATTTGCTCAGATCTCCACGCACTTGATGACGTGGGAGCTATCTTTGCCTTGCAGCTCTCAACGAATACGTGTGCGTTTACAACTATTTCACGACCTTTTGAAACAGACTCAATCACTCGATCAACGCTGCCATTGAAAGCTTTCACATTGAAGAAGCTCGCCGTTTCTCCAAGCCTCTTTGAGCAGTTCTTCACACTGCCAAAGATTTCGGCAATCGTAGTGTCCTTTGCTCGAAGGCTTCTTGCCGGTCCTTGCACAACACATCCGCGAAGTTGATGTTATTGTTCATTTGCTTAACTCCTTTTGTCTCGGCACTTCATGCAACTCATAGCTGGAGGTTACGCACTCTGGATCTGGAGTCAATTTCAGATTATTTAATCGGGAGCGTTGCAAGTACAGCAGCAGTAGCGGTTGTTGAGGAAAAGCGCAAAATTTGAGGTAGGCTGTCTGTATGGTTATCCGCGACCAGCAAAAAGGTTTTGAAAGAATGCGCGGCATGCATAAATATTTCGACAGACAGCTATTTCATTATTGCTGCTAGGTTGAATATGACGGCGGTCATTGTAGTTGACCCATTTGTTACCACCTCAACAGAAACCACTGGAACCGCCAATCTCCTCAAGGTAGGAAGTCAGAACTTTGAGTTCCGGCAAAACTGTGGAAATTAATGCCGGACTTTTTGTAGGTTCCGACTTCGTCATTTTTTATCGCGTTGATGTAGCTTGAGGTGGGGTCTAGTCTATGTTGAGAGCACACTCCCAATTAAATAATCTGAATCTGACACCAGTTCCAGCGCGCGTAGGAAGGGGGCTATGAGGTGCACGAAGCACCGAAACAAAAGGAGTTAAGCAAATGAACAATAACATCACCCTTGTCGGACGCGTTGTACAAGAACCCGTCAAGAAATCCATTCCAGCAAAGGACACTACGATTGCCGAATTCTCGCTGGCAGTGAAGGACTACTCAAAGAAAGGCTTGGAAAACGACGCGATCTTCTTCGACGTGAAAGCCTTCAACGGCAGCGTTGATCGAGTAATGGAGTATGTCTCCAAAGGTCGCGAGATAGTTGTAAACGGACGCGTATCCGTTGAGGACTACAAGCGCAAAGATGGCTCCCACGTCATCAAGTACGTGGTGATCCTGAACGGATTCCACCTCTGTGGAAGCAAGCTCGACAAAGTTGACACTGCATCAGCACCTGACGATACTCAAAACAATGAAACGAAAGCTAACGAAACAGCTGCTTAGTTTCGAGGGCGGGATTAACACCCCGCCTTTTTTGTGCTCTCTTTCGGTTGTTTCAATGACTTTGAATTAGGGCGGGCCGCAGCAAGTTTGAAATGAACGTACAAACAGACATCGTCCGCTGAATTTGAGAAAACAATTTCGCAAGAGTTGATCACACAAGAAAATTACTAAGTGGCTTTGTTACACTTTCGACGCCAATGGATGACCGTATTAAATACGGATCTTCGTAAACAAACTAATGTCCAGAAATGGCTATTGGTGCGCTTTGACAAAGCTATAGATAACATCATAGCACAGCAGTAAAGCTCTGATAGAAAGAGAAATTGTTCGGTCTGCTGGAAAAATATGGGAAAGGTTTTCCAAATGTAGAACGGTGAAACTCTGGAGAGGTTAGCGAACCACAATCGCGACCTGAAAAACAAAGGCAACAGTCGCAGAACCTCATGGGAGATCGTAGAAGACTAGTACGGCACTTCGCGTATGTAGGCTCTTAGTTTTGGTCCCCTGATCAACTCCGTTTCTATGAATAATCAGGAATAAAGAAACATCCACGTCTACAATAATTCAATTTCTTCGAATCGTGTGAAGACACGCGAAGGTTGGAAAGAAAAGGTAAAGAAGTAGTACTGAATGAATCGTATGCAGACTGCTGGTAGGAGTCTACTGGAGCCTGTTAGAATCAGGAAACTAGATAAATGGAAAAATGATGCCGAGCAACGTTCCAAAAGAAGCAGCGAGACACGAAGGAGGAGAGAAAATGTTAGCGCGAATCGCAAAGAAGTAGTACCGCGCATTGAGTACGTCGTACTGCAGTAGTGAACGACAAGCGGAATTCGGTAGAAAGAAAAATTGATGTTTCTTGGAAAAGCCATCGCGCATATAATAGATGCTTATAGTGAGAGAGTTAGAGCCGGAACACTTAGCAAAAAATTGGAAAGAACTAGTATGAGCGCTCACCGTATGCAGTGCCTCCGTAGATGTTGTACTCGCAAAGAAAAAATCGGCAAGTCTCAAGCATTAGCAGCAGGCGCTGCGATGAGCAAGAAAGGTGCGGAAATCATCAGGACGTTTCGGAAAATGTCGTAAAGAAGTAGTATTGCTTGGGATCGTATTCTGTTCTTTAGTAAGAAGTGCCATCTCAGTGCACCTTGGTATAAAGAAAGGGAAACGGCGATGAATGCTTCTAAGCTGTCAGTGAGCTTGGTAGAACCTGAGCAAGTTCGGAAACACCATCGAGAAAATCGGAAAGAAGTAGTACTTGCCGTTTTCGTATTCGGACATTCAGTAGCGAAGCCTCAGCAGTCTTTTCGCGCAAGTAACTAGGGAAAGCCTTGGTCATCTAGCTGCACAACCGGACATGCATATAAATATTGATTGCGATGCATCCAAACAAAGAAATCTAGAGAAACATCGTTCCTTCGAGCGTTAGCGAGCCGAGGCGAGTTGGCAACGAGCCGCAATTAACCCCTCGGAGAGCCGCAAACTCGTTTACGAGTTAAGGCAGGATAAAGACGATGCTCCCGCATCTAAGAATCAAGTAGTACCAATGCTTTATCTAGGCTCCAACGAAATTCTGGCGTGCTCCCATTGCCAGAATCGTTTCTGCTACAATAGTTTATCTAGGCTCCAATAAGAATTAGTTGCCAATCTGGAAGCCACAAAGGCAATAATAGCCTGCCTAAGGGAGATTTACAAGCCCTATGAAATATGCACGGACAGATTTAATAAGAACGAGACTGGATAAGGAATCTCAGGAAAAATACAGAAAACTTGTCCTCAAAAGTGGCAAAACTTCGACCGAAGTTGCCCGCGAAGCGATACTTTTTTACATCGAGAACCATGATCGACTAGACTCGAAAGAGTTCGAAAATACCTATCGTGATGATCTGAAAAAATCAACAAATCGCATTTGCTCGTTGCTTGCAAAAGTTGCATTGGACACAGCGACACTGGCCCATTTTATGCATTCGACAATGGATGATGTCGGCAAAGATCAATTCAAAGAGGCATACAGCAATGCTGTTAAACGAGTCAAAGCGCGAATCAGTAAAGCCGAAAAAGAAATAGTCGAGTTGCTTGCAGATGACAAAGATTAGCACGCGGACAGTGGTTAAGCACAGCTACATCAAATCGGGCGGCGCGGGCAAAGCGAAAGCAAAAGCGCATGCCAATTATGTGGCGTTCCGCCCTGGCAAAGATAAAGAGCAGGAAAAGAGAACCTTCTTTGATGCTAAACGACAAAACATAAAACCTGATGAAGTAAAAGAGAAGATAGAAAAGCTAAATCACAAAGGCGTACTCGTTCACAAACTTATTTTGAGTCCAGGAGAGCAGTCTGTCGACATGCACGAGTTTACTCGCTCGGTCATGAAAAGGCTTGGACAAAAGAAAGGTGGTCAGCTGGAGTTCTGGGCGGTCATCCACGACAACACAGAGCATCAGCACGCGCACATTATTATTTCTGGGAAAGACAAGGACGGTCATCGTCTTCGATTGAAAAAGGACGACTATGATTTCGTTCGTGAGACCGGTGATGAGATCGTAGACCGAATCAAAGACGTTGAAGTCTCGCCGGAAAAACAGCGTGCTCAGCCAAGCAAACTTATGCAGCTTTTTACAAAGTTGGGGCTGCCGGTCAAAAAAATCGACCAGCCAGGCAAAGGAAAATCTGAAGCGGAAAAGAAAGACTATGAACTAAATCTGATCGGCGAGCCTGTTTCATCCGAACAGAAATTGAAGCAACTGCAAAAAGAGCACAAGCGGAAAAAACAGATCGAAGAAAAACGAAGCGCAACGATTACCGTCTATCACACGTTTGTCCCCGATGAATATACATCCAGAAGTTCAAAAGAAGAACTCCTGGAGTTATGCCAAGAATATGACGCAGGGTTCTTGCAGGATCAGATCAGCAAGCGCCAGCGAAAGATGCTAGGGGAATGGATCGATAGCTGGGAAAAATGGCAGAAAGAAAGCGAAAAGGTCGACCGTGTTTCTACCGCAAAATCCCACAAGATCACTAGGATTGAAGTTGAATTCGATGCCGATAACAATAAAACCTTCAGCAAAGAGAGCAAACTTTCTGAACTTGAGAAGCTAGTGAAGCAAAATGATGCTGGCGACGTTTATCTCAACGCTGCGGAAGAGAAGACTCTCAACAGATGGATTGCAAGCAAGCGTCGTGAGCAGCCTGTTTTAGTTCCTCTAAAGACCGGCGAACAAATGACGTGCCTGCCGACGGATGACTTGGAATTTCTTGAGAAGACTGCAAGGGTGAGCAAGAACCTTTTATCCGAGGCGGAGAATAAGAGACTCTGGTTCTGGATCTTTCAAAAAAGATTGAATAGAGACATCAATAAACCCATCGAGGTCAAATCACCCTTAGGCAAGTTGATCTACAGCAGGACGGACGAGCTAGAGACCTTACAGGTCATTTCTGAGAAGTACCGCACTGGAGAAAGATGGGTCGTCGATCAAATGTCCAAGGACGAGCATGATCGCATACGCCGCTGGATCAAGGAAAAGGAGAACCGCGAACCGCAAATCTGGTAATCGGCAAATCGAGAAGCCGTTGCATTGGTGCTCCAATTTGTATACTGGCTGACAATAATCGTCGATTTCAAACAATTTTCAGATTCGCCGTCTATACTCCTTAGAACTCGGGGAATAGGTAGTGTATGAAGACTTTTCAGACTTTTTTATCTGCCCTTTTGATGGTTGCGTCGACTACTGTCGGTGCATGGTCATACGATGGGCACAGCTTCCCTGGCAAAGGCGATCCGGCTAATTATCGTAGGTCTCTGCCAAAGGCCGATGCTGCGGCGAAGTTGTTGACTCAAGGTAAGTATCAAGACGCGCTGAACCAATATGATAGAGCGATCACCATCTATCCTTTTGACGCTAGCATGCATTCCAATCGCGGGGCGGCCTTGTCTGGTTTGTCCAAACACGTTGAAGCAGTCAAAGAATTTCGCAAAGCAATTGAACTAGAACCATCATGGGCCGATGGTTACAACAATTTGGCCGACGAGTTGAAGATCTTAAAAGACTTCAAAGGTGCTGAAGCAAACACTAAAAAGGCCATTGCGCTGTCACCAGCGGATCCTCTTCCTTTGTTAACTCTTGCAGAACTATATATCGACATGGGTAGGAAGGCGGATGCTCAGCAACTGATTTCCAGAGCAGCGAAAATGCCTGCAGCAAAGAATGACAATTTCATTCAGGAAACCATAAAAAGTGATTTGGACAAGTTATCGAGGATTCGATAATGACCAAACGAGTTGCTGCACGGCATAGCGATAATACTAACACTCCCACTGATGGTACTGTTCAGCCAGAGCAGAAACTAAATCCTGCAGGCACCGAAATCATCCCGGCGCAGACCGGCAATCGTCAAATCGATCATCAAACTGCAGCTGCTCAAGCTCGACAAGCATTCAAAACGCCGCATGACATGACTTACAAAACCGATGGTCCATCAGCTGCCCTTGTTGGAAAAGAACACACGACTGCCAACGGTACACCAATTCTTCAAACTAATGATGGTCAGCTGTACAAAGGCACTTTGAATGAACGCGGCAACATCACGCAATGGCAACCAATCAAGAATGATGGTACCGAGGCTGGCAAACCAATCCAAGTAACTGCCGAACGAACTGGCAATCCGCCTGCGGGAATAAGCCCAGAGCGATATTTGTCAACGAGCACAAAACCTGCCGAGAACAACTACAAATCACCAGAACCGACCAAAGTTGAGCCGAGAAGTGAAGGTCCGAAGGTCGAACATTCGGCGTCGGCACCGAAAGCTGACGCTCCTCATTCCATGAAGGAGTTTTATGAATCCCAAAAGCAAAACTTTGAGTCGCAAAAGAACTATTTAGAGCGTGCAGCACAATCATTGGGAATACCAGCAAAAGTGCAAGAGCCCTCTGAATCCAAAACAGCCAAAGTTGAGCACATTTCTGTTACACCAACTCGGCCAGAAATGGAACGAACAAGCGTTCCGCAAGACATCTATACTCAGAGAATTGATCGCACAATATCCGCACAGCCAAACACTGTTGAGTACGGGCGTGAGTTCATCAATAGCCGCGATTCGAGACAACTGTTCAAGCCTTCGCTAGAAGGTTCCATTCAAAAACCGATTGAAGGTCTGCAAATCAAGCCTGAGCCACTTTCTCAATTACGACCAGAGATTTTAAGGTCACTGCATGATGGAAAAGCTGGTTTAGTGTCTCCCTTGCAAGGGCTATCTGAGCCGTTTACGTTCACCCCGAAAAATCCTGTCAAGCGCACCGACATCATAGATCAGCTTGGCGACATTGGAAAAGGCAAAAATCCGTTCTCAATGGTTTCGCTTATCCCTGCTATTCTCGCTATCGGCAAGCGCCCTGAAGTTAGAGAACCGAACTCGAAACTGGAACCGAGCAAAGCTATCGACTCCGCAATCAAAGGGCGCATTGAACCGACTCTTAAAGCTAACCTCGATAAATTTCAGCTGGCTCAGAAAGATAAGCTCGTAGATATAGCCACGAAGGTCAAGGACAATAAAGCTGATAACCTGCCCGTTGCAGATGACAAAATCGCTAAGCGTATTAAGCAGCTTGAGCCGAAGCAGATTGATCTGTTGGTCTCGTGGGGACAAGGAAAGTCGCCGATTAAATTCGAAGATCTTCGACAAGACTTTCAAACAAAACTCAGCTCCATATTCGAAACTATTGTCAAAGCAACTCAGCTTGTTTCGACCGACAAGAACACCAACATTGATGTACGCGGCGACAAATCAAATACTCCGTTGAAGCTGCCTGACTTAATTGTGAAAGCCGGTGATAAGCTTGGAAGCGAAAAAACTGTGCTTGCTGACAAAACGCTACTTTCTGAGAAAACAAGATTAGCGGAATCTGATAAAGCGGCAGACGCCAAGACTAAACCGATTGACGATTCCAAAACTAGACCGATCGCCAAAGCAGAGTTTATTCAACAGGACAAAATCATTCCAAGCAAAGGAGTTGAACCGTCAGCAGAATCGGACGTTACCGTGGTGCAAACCGATTCACAAACATCGGACAACGAAGCTGATGACGACACACAACCGGCAAAGGAATCAGCAGACGGAACGCCTAACTCAAACGACGCCACTCCAAGGCGCAAGAATCGCAAAACGAAACCCATGCAAGAGCAAAGAGAAATCGTCAACCAGATTGGAGAACACAACAAGCTGTTAGGACCCCGAACAACCCTGCTGTCCAACACTGCTAGGCGGCAGGAAATGGGCAGTCTAACCTCAGGACAATACCTTGTTTCCCTCGAAACAAAGTTTCAAGGAACTTGGCTGAAAGTCCTTGAATGCACCGCACATGACGACGACGTTTTGTTCATAACATACAAACTAAGTGGCTCAGCCTCAAAACAATCAATCGGAGTTCCTTCCAAAGTCGCTGAACTCGTCAAGCACAACTTTTTCTCACACTGGCAAGAGCGTATTGATGAATTTCTCGGAGTATCAAAATGACCACTTTCCAAATTTATGGCGACACGCTTCGAGAATTGAAGTCTGCCAAGCTATGTACACTTCAAACGAATCTCCATGGATCACGTATTCCTATTTGGATATTTCAGCGAAATTGGCAGAAGTCCATTGCTAAGTGCCTTCCAATTGATGAGCATGAGAGGTATGCGCTGGCGCTCTTAACAGCAGCGTACTACGAGAATATTCTGGGCGTGGATCATTTGTTTAGATCGACCTTTTGGATCGCATTGCTTTCCCTTGAACGAATTCAGGCTGCCCCCATCCAGCCGATGCTCGAAATGGTTGAATTTCTCGTGAGCCAAGTGCCGGAAGAACTCCGCGAGCCATTCAGCGCAAAATATCGCTACATGCTGCTTAAGCGTAATAAGCAACACAGGAAACCCGTTATGCCAAAGTCAAGATCAGGCGCTGCGTTGTCGGCGTTCAAGCGCGTACATAGGCGGTAACGGATGGACCAGAACACTGTTTCACACATCGTGCCAGCGCAGTTCTGTGCGCGATTGGCCGAATTTGGCATTTATTCATTCGGATGCTCGAAAGAGGAAATTACTCACATCGAGAGTCGTTTTGGTGTTCGCTTGCCACAAGCATACAAAGACTTCCTCGCCGTAATGGGAAAGAGATGTGCCGAATTCGCATCTTGTGAATCATGGGAATACTATGCATTGAGCTGGGTAAAGCAGGCGTCATTAAGCTTGCTCGAATTGCAGGCCAAATCCGATGACTACTTTTGCTTTTCACGGAAACGCATGATTTCAGTTCCGCAAAATGCTTTCTTCTTTCTGGCGGAAATTGCTGGGTATTGCCTATTCTTCAACTGTGATGAGGGCGAGGATCCGCCGATTTATGTCGTGCAAGATGGAGATGAGAACTTCCGGCAGTGCTTCGATAGTTTTTCTACATGTTTCAGTCTCTATGCTAATCAAGCTCTGGAATATCTTGCGAGCAAGACCGGGAAGTTGCACGCCGACTCCGAGCATGATGATGACGGCAAAACCTTTCGTCGAGTGTTCAAAGGGCAGGAAATCCGGTGTTCGGACGTTGCTTCCCGTTCGCTTGCGTTCGCCCTCCCCCATTATGGAGTAGTGGCAGAAGGTGCGCTCATTGGATGCAGTGAAGAGGAGATAAATGATCTTGAGGATGATCTAGGTTTGTTCTTGCCTCTTTCGTATCGTTGTTTCCTTGAGAAACTGGGAATTGCAAGTCCCGGGTACTTGGACGATTGTGAGTGGCATTTGGCTGAGTTGCGAACAATGCAGCAACTAGCCAAGTTAATGCTCAGAGATAGTCACTGTGAATACCAATTGAAGGAAACCGACTTCGTTTTCCTTTTACGTGATGCTGACCTATTCCTGTTTTTTGACACAGCAGAAGGTGACGTTAATCCGCCTGTATTTCGCTACAGTCGCGGAGCGGACAAGCCGATCTTGGTCCATGCTAGTTTCACAGAGTGGTTCAACTCTTATCGTAGCAGTGGTCACGGCATGGAATTTGCCGTGGAGTATGAAGTCGAGGAACCTTTCTTTCCTCTGGTCGAACTTCTCTCTAAGGCGCCAGGAACAGTAAGAACAATTGATCTTTCGAAGATGGCAGCTCGGTCAAAGAGGATGGACGCGCGGTCAGAACGTGGATACTCCCGAAGCCGTCTTATTGTGGAACTGGATAGATATAGCTTTAGAGCAAGCTACATTGGTGACGATGACGAGGGACTCATGCTGAGCTTCCGCTGGAGTACTGATACCAAAGTCGCTGTGAATGCGGACTTCCTCACGATAACTTTCCCTGCTGCGGAGCTCGATTTTCAATTTTCGATTCCTCTCAACGTACTTGCTGAATGGCAAGGACAATGGATTAGTGAAATAAGAGAGCGGACGCTGTCAAAGGAGCCGGATCTTCCGTACCTTCTTTTTGGGCAATTCAAATACTCTTGGAACCCAGCCCTGCCTTCACCCATTCATTCCACCGCTGCTGGAACTAAATCGGACTTGAGAATTGAAGCCTCAGCAACAAGTTTCCCAGCGATGGATGTAGCGGTCGATTTTGGAGAGAAAGGAATTGAAACCCAGATTCTAGTTTCTGACTGTGTCAAGATATCCTATTTCTTTCGGTGGAATTGGAGCTGGCATCTCAACCGCAAAGTCACAGGTTCAACGCTTTGCTCTCCCGACATGGGTGCCAGCATCTTGCTTTCTACCGGAGCAATAGACGAAATTTCTTGTACAGACTTACTTCAGAATTACGAGAGTATCATTCGATGTTCGCTTGGCGAAAACCACTAAATGAGAGCTGAGTGGTTGAGGAATAGACAGTAAGGAGCATGTGGAGTTGCGTCGTTCACGCGGTAGATGCCCAGGTCCCGCAGATACGCTGGGAAAGGATTCCGTCCACATCAGGGCATAATAGGAGTAGCACGAAGCGGTATAGTTATGGCACCTGGGGTGAACAACCAGCCAAATGATAGCGAGCAACCTCGTCCAGAAAGACGCGAGGATGCGTTCGAGGCACAGCAGCAACGTGCCGATCAGAATAGCCGTGTTGATGTATCGCAAAATGTTGAGCAGTATACGGCAGACTCAAAAAAAAACTTTCAGAAGCCCAAGGAAGAAAACTCTAGCGGAATCAGTAAATTTGGATTTACGCCAACAGCTAAAATCAACCCCGAGGAGTCACCCTCCACTGAAGTCAACAAGATGCAGTCGGCAGCTGAGCATTTCGAGCACATGGCGACGCAAGAAAAACTAGAGAAAGAGCAACTTAGGGATGCAGAATTCCGCGCGAAGTTCGGGGATCCGGCCCACCTTCAAGGCAATATTTCTGAAACCAGATTGCCAACCGAAATGCTTGCGGCGCTGCCTCAGCAAGAGCGGTCTGTTGCAGAGCAAGCGGCTCGCCCACAGGAGCTAGCCAGTGCAGAAGTTAGACCTCCAATGGATAGTTCTACTCACCGAGATTCGCAGCAGAGCGTAGTAAAAGACAACTCAGCGATTGAAGACAACGCTTTGCGCTTTTTGAGATCAGGCAGTCTTTACAGCGACGGACCGCCCCCTCGACCAGAAGCAGCACAATCACAGGAACCGACCAAGCTTGCACAAATGATGCCGCTAAAGATCGAGGCACAAGAAAAGGAGCGCGCTGGCAAAATTCTGACAGGGGAGTTTCATGGTTTTGTAGATACTACTATTGGTGCACTTATTGCGATGGGCGACCTTTTGAGAATCGGCGCGGCGGTTGGTCCTCTTGGTGCAATCAATATCGATCCGGAAGGGAAACAGAAACTGCATGATGCTTGCAGCGGGATGTCCAACTTCTCAAGGATTGTGCTTCAGTACAGTACTACTCTCAATCGAGAATCGCCGCTCTATGGAAAAAATTTCGACCCGGAAGGTCGGCAAATGGCAATCAACTTTGCTACCAGCCTTCCCCTAAAGTTCAAGGCTGAACTTGAACAGTTCAAATCAGCTCCTCTTGAAGAGCAGTCTAGAAAGGCAACGGAGCTGGTCCTGAACTTGGGGCTTCTCGCTGGCGGCATTGGTGAGGTGAGTAAATTAGGCAGCGTTGCAAGGACCGCAGAGGAAGCTGCCGCCTTTTCGCAGGCCGGGCGTCTCGCAAGCGAATCTAAAATAGCTGGGAAGCTTACCAGCGATATCCGAGATTTTGCGGACAAGCTCAAAGGAATTAGCTCAAACAAGCTCGATGATTTGGTGCGCACTCTCGATGAGAAATGGCCGAGGATTGAGCTTGGCCCAAAACAAGTTTCTGATGGAGCAACTCTAGGACCAGGCGGACAAACCCGCCAAATTGGCGATTACTCTATGAAAATGGAGAAGTTCTCTGATCGAAATAAGTCTCATCGTGGAAGAGATAAATCGCGAGAAGCGAGAGAGGAAAAGGAGAGCAAAACAAATCTGGAAGCCAACGAATTGAACAAGATAATGGAAGAAGGCTGGAAAGAGATTCACGAAGCTAAAACGGTCAGATATTTGAGAGCCAAGGGTGAGGAAATAACCAAGAATCCAAAGGAAGGGACATATCCATCAGATGCATACAACAGGAGGCAAACGGATGGTCTAGAGTGGGAACTCAAATGCATGTCAAAAGTAAAAGAAAGTCGGGGAATTAAGGACGCTATCTACGATCATGCAAGAGATGGTAGCGATAAATACCTGGGCAAAGATCAGCCTGGAAAAGTACTGATTGACGCACGAGACCAGCGTTATTTGACTGAGAGCCTAGCTGAAGATGGCATGAGAGCAGCATTTTTGAGAAATGATAAGTTAAAGGAGATCCGCATCGTAGGAAGCGAATTCGATTTAAGTCTTGCCGGACCGAAGGGAAAGATCCGAAGGAGGTAATCTGAGTGAATCCAAACATCGATGACATTATCGATTTTCTGACAACATTGCGAGATAAAAGCGGAGGAACATTGCCTGAGCTAACCCGCATTGCCTGGGACTCCTACTTGTCAGAGATTTACATACACCAGAGATCACTGGACCTTTCTGAGTTCATCAGAGTAAGAAACGAGTTCGCATTTCCAACTAACGACAATGATCCTGATGCAAATGATCCAGTTCTTGCGATAGCGAGTGGCAAATACTATGTCGAAGATCCAAGTATCCCTGATGGCGAATGTGTCTCTCAGACAACGTTCGAAGCACTATCACTCGATATTCGGGACGTTGCTAATCACTTCGGTGGAGAACTCCCACCAACATTTGCAGTGGCTTATGAAGCTAAACTGCTTGCCATGTCTGTCACTGATGAAATTTCCGATTCGGAGCATGAACAGCTGACATCATTGCTTCCGACTATCGATAACAGCCCTGTTAAGGGTATCAAGGCATTCATGCAAAAGTATCAACATTCTGGAAATTGCAGCTGAAGCAAGTTTTGGAGATTGTTCTAAGCCGAAGGAAAGCCGAATCCTAACTGTCTTTTGCTCGATCGAGAATCACTTCTTCGAAGACGCTTCTCTGCGTGAGTGAACCAGCACCGCGTCGGGAAGACGCTGGCCGCTCATTTCGATTGCGGCAACAGCAGCGACGATACCTCATTTTGACTGCTTGTGGAATACTGGTTGCTTCGCTCTCTGCCGCCGATCAAGAAAACGCAGCAGAATAGGATGGAACACGATTTCCGGATAATCACGACGACTATTCACATGAATTACAATCGCATCCGCAACAGCTTCCAATCCCTGTTCCTTTGGAACAATTTGATCGGGTACGAGTTCATTGTCTTCGTTAAGATTTGTGCCCCACAGGCCATCCTCCCGTCTTTTTGACCAATAGAGAATAAATTCGGTAGGGTAGCATTGGATGGTAAAGCAAATCGATTTCTGCTCTAGTTCATCCAGATTCTTTACTTCAGCTCTTGCAAACAAGGGCTCTGGTTGCGCTTTCTTCCAAGCTTTATACTCACAATCAGCCATATCAGGATTACCAGCCGCCGCTGCATTCCTCAAGGCTGCAATTAGCGCGCCTCTATGGGTGATATTGAATTCTTGTATTGGTTCACAGTGGCAGTATCCCCCGATTGGAGATTTCTTGTTTGAAGGAATAAAACCCTTCTTTCTGAGCACCACCAAATGAAATAAAGAAAGCAATTGTTTCTGTTTTCTAGATCTCATCTTTCGACTCCTTGGCTTATCATCAATTCTCCGCAAAGTAGACTGACGACAAGCCGGAGTCGGACCCGATCATTTCGGTGAGCGCAAATATTTGCCAGAGCGCCTACCATCTGATGATTGAAGAAATGGTGACCGCTCAAGCTTGGCAGAACGTCTACCAGCTGAAAGCGTCCTTCATTCGAGTCCTTGGTTTTCCATCGTTTGTCACTGGGAATCAATTGCTACTCATCTCAAAATCCTGCTGTTCCATAATGTACCCGTGAATATCCTTGGCTTATCTGAAACCTTTCAAAGCAGAGCGGTCAACAGATTGGCTTTTCGGGTGTTTCTTGGATCAGTATTCGTTGCCCGAGCGTTCAAAGTGGCAACTTTCTGACACCTCGTTGGCAAGCTTGCCAAGTAGAGGGGCATATCTGAAAGACCCAGACAGCCTTGAATTGGGCATAATAGTAGAGAAATTCCGTACCAAAGTGCGCTAAACAAATCAATATCTGGACCAGAAAGCGAGCAACGCAATGGCCGAACCGGATTCCAATGATCATACTGTACCGAGCGCTGACCACAGCTGCGCTGAAGGCAATGCACAGGGTCGGATAGAGTATACTCTGCCGAGTAAACAACGCCCTATCACTGCCGTCGGGAAATCACTCGAGGGAGCCATTCTTGGCGAGAAATTCAAAGTGTTGGAACGAATTGGTGCCGGTGGAATGAGCGAGGTCTACAAGGCTGAAAACACAATTCTGCAAAAACTCGTCGCCATAAAAGTACTGAATACTCAACAAGAATTAGAAGCCATTGAGCGATTCCAGCAAGAGGCGAAGGCAATAAGCTCATTAGACCATCGGAACATTGTAAAGGTGTACGTCTTTGGCTCACATGAAAACGACAGGCTATATCTTGCAATGGATTTCCTCGAAGGCAAAAGCTTAGCCGATATTCTTCTGGAAGAGACTCGAATAACGTGGAGGCGGGTTATACACTATGCTATCCAGATCTGCGACGGGCTTGAACAGGCACACAGCAGAGGGGTCATCCATCGCGACCTAAAACCTAGCAACATCATAATAACTTCCGAGCAAGACAACCATGAGGTTGTGAAAATCGTGGACTTTGGAATCGCAAAACTCACAGAAGAGTCTGGAAAGGAAGTCAAAAACCTGACGCAGCTTGGCAATACATGTGGTAGTCCGCCTTATATGAGCCCCGAACAGTGCATGGGCGAAAGAACGGACGCACGCACCGATGTTTATTCTTTCGGAATCATGTTGTACGAATTGCTTAGCGGACAGCGACCGATCACAGGGCGCACGGCTCTAGAATTGATGGAAAATCACCTTCATCAGGCACCCGAGTTTTTTGAGCGCGTTTGTCCGGCGACCCACATTCCCGATTCACTTGAAGCCATCGTACGCAAATGTCTTGAAAAAGACTGCAGGGATCGCTATCAAAGCATGGCGGATGTACGGGGCGCACTGAAGCTAGTTGGGTCCAGCTCCGATGAGGAGGCCGAACTTGAAGCCACAAACCAAAGAGCGTTTGGCTCTGCAAAAGACATAGAAATAACGCAGCGCAAGAAAAATTCTATAAGAGGCGTAGTCGGGGTTGCTGCGATTCTTATCGCAACTCTCTTTTGTGTACGACTAATGCCACAACAAACCAGCGCTGATAGATTGGAAAAAGACATTGCCGCTATCAAAGTTAATGATACCACTGGCTTGCAGAACATGTTCCAAAGGCTTGCGGAGATAATGGCTGCCGGAGTGAAGGATCGCCAGCAGGTAGCCGATTGCGTTCGTCTCCTGAAACACAAAGTAGATTCATTACCCCCGTCCTTTGGGCGTTATGAGTTCCAAATCCAAATAGTTAACTTCTATCGAGCCTTAGGAAAGGCAGCTGATGCACAATCTCTGCGCAACAAAACAATAGCCTCTCTGGAAGGTCTAATTAATGAGCAGATGAAAACAGGGAAAAGGAACTATGAAGAGCTGGAGTCTGCGAGTAAACAGCTTTTGGAATTGTGCAAAGACGACCCAAACCAGCAAGACCGGCGCTTAGGAACTTACTGCACTTTGGCTAAAATATACTTCGACGAGAATAAAATTGCAGAATCAGAAGAAGCAGAAAAAGCAGCGATGGCGATTGTGAATAGTGATTCTAGAAAGGGTGATTTAAACTTCAATCCCCTATCGAAGATTCTTGTGCTTCAAGAATTGGCAGGGTTCTATATACGTGCACAGAAGCTACATGATGCGGAAAACATCCTCTTGTACGAATTACAGCTATGCAAAAAATTCAGCAACCTTCGCGCGAGCGGTTGGGATCCGAAATCGCTTTCGAAGATCATTTCGTCACAGCTAATTCATTACTACCTATCTGAAGGAAAGAAGGACGAAGCTGCTTTGGCTGCGGATCTATGTAAGGATATTCAAAGCAGTGAGAACTAGTTAGCTGTTGACAAAGGTATTGTGAAGCTCACGCTATCCGCCTTCGAATCCGTTGAGTGCAATAGCACATGTTTGTTTCTAAGCACCATGATATTTACAGATACAGGAGCAGCATTAGCGTTAAGCGAGATTTTCGGCTGGTCTATCCAACAGACTCCTTGTTTAACAAATTGCCGACGCCCATCTTGAGTATACGTGGTTGATCCCAGTTCGTTGCCTGATTTATCGATAGCGACCGCTTTCACCACAAAATTTACTGATCCAGATTTGAGAGACTCCCAAAGAATTTCCATAGAGATCGCTTCACGCGATACACGAGCACTTGTGCTTCTGCATACCAAGTACGGAGACAAGATGATATTTCTCGGGACTGCCTCTTTCGTCAATTCAGCAGCTTCTGTCGAAGTTAGGGGTTGAATCGTGGGCAGGCTGAAATAAATGAGTACAGCAAATAGAATTCCTTCCAAAATTAAGCGCGGTGACAACATGCTCAGCTTAGGAGCGGTAACCTTGTGATCTGAGGTGGCATTCTTCGATAAATTAGCACCAGACTCGCTTGGCGAGGAAAAGGAATGACCTTTCGCTGGAAAGGCAATCTTTAGTTTGTCATGAATGTAATCCAGGACAACAAGACCTTTGCTTACCATAATTTTTCGCACCGGCTTTTCAACGATCTCATACAAAAGATGAGTGGAAACAAGTAACACCAGCAGAAAAGTTAGGCAGGCAATGACTGATTGCGCTTGTGGAAAATTGATTTGAACAAAGGTAATTAAAACCCCATGCAGCAAATAAATACCAAAACTTAGCTCCCCTAACAAAACTAAAATCGGGTTGCTAAACAACTTTGAAATCCACCCCTTGTCACAGGCGAAGATCGTAACAAGGAACGCGAATGCTAATATCGAAGATCCCGCGTTCTGAACCCAAAATGCACCTCCCGCTCCGACCCAAGGTGCTAACGCGCATCGAAAGGCGCTACTGTACACATTGATAAAGCAGACCGAAGCAAGAATAGTAACTTCTAAGAGTGTTGCCACTATCCTGTTCAAATGAAAGTGAGACAAATTTTTCCGCCACAAGAATGCTGCAGTCATTCCGAAAGCGAAACTCAAGATGCTTGATAGAGGGCTAATAAACAGTAGTCCCTGATAGGACAAGCCTAATGGATCTGATTCAGGAAGGTTCACACAGTTCGAATAGCAAATTAGCAATCCGACTATGGATGCAGTGATTGCGATCGGTCCATACCATTTCTTGTTCATGACCATAAGCAAGAAAGGGAAGCAAAAATAGAAGAACATTTCAGTTGAAATGCTCCATGCCGATGCATTGTAGGAGAAGTATGAGTGGCTAGATGGTATTCCCCAAGACTGCAGCAAAAAAAGATTGCGCAAGAACAATTCCCAGTCGCCGTGTTTTACCTTAAAAACTTCAGGAATTAGAAAGACAAGCAAAAAGAGACTGGCCGCGTGAGCTGGCCAGATTCGCGAGAAGCGTGCTAGATAGAAATTGACAGTACTCCTAAAACCCGTGATAGCAGCATAGTTATAGGTCAGGATAAATCCGGATAGGACAAAAAAGAAAGTGACAGCTTGCTCTGCGATGTAGGTATTGTGCAGTCCTTTTAGGCAAGTAAATTGTTCGCCCCCATGGTAAAGCAAAATAGCAAGAGCCGCGAAAAATCTTAAACTAGTTAAGGGTCTTATTTCTCCTCGTTTCGCAGAAATCTTGGCCGCGGGGTTTCCTGGATTGCCTGAAAGTTGGCTCGCTGGTTGCAATGTGTCGGTATTTGCACTTGCGATAATCTGCATTGGTTGAACCTTTTAGCTATATTTCAAAATTTGACGAGCTTTAACGTATTTGCGACGTTCGCCTTCGGAAAACCAGACGTCCTGCTGCTTTCAGCATATAAGGATTGTCATTATAGGGGATAGGCAGATTTGCGAAGATTAGCTAAAACTCAAATCCTGAGCGTTCGCATCACAGATGTGTTTTAAGAAAGCTCGTTCGCAGTGATGTTCGCATTTGTAATCTATTGACGCTTTGACACCCCGGATATAAAAAGATGTTAAGACCTCAACCTCATTGTGCGCGAAAAGCAGTGGCGGCAAAGCTCGGGCTTGCCTTGCTAGCCTAATAACAAATGAAGGAATTTGTGTCGATTCAACATTTTTGTATGGATTGCTTGATCATTCATCTTACTGCAGTAGCCACCACATTAAGTGGCAGCATGCGGATGACAATGAGATCTATTAGCTCTATTGTTGAAGGACACCTCTACAGGTTTTGAAGCCCAAAACCATGTATTGCGATATCAAATAGACTGATTCCGGAAGAACTTCGGAAAAAACTAGAAAACGCTGTCACGACTGATTTGATATGCCGGGACATCAAATCAGCTCGACCGGAAATTGGTAAGTCGAACGGAAACTTGTAAAACAAAGTATGAGTTTACCTTGGCAGTATGCGCGCTTGTTGCTCCGCGTTTGCAACAGCGGTTGAACAAAGGTGCATTTGCTGTATCATGGCGAGTCTATTTACAACAGCCTTCTACTTCTAGTTTGTAAGCTTGTTTTCCCGAGATGATAAATGTGACACATCACGATACTCGAACAGCGGCTTGGCAGTTTGGGATGTGCGTTGCCAAACTTGAGCCCCCTGGGCTATGGATCACCGACTCCAAATCAGAGCCACTGCTGCAGGCGGTACTTATGCTGCATCAGGCGACTTATTCAAAGTACAAGGCCACGGTGTAGGGCTAATCAGTTGGAGCGTCTGAGATCTGAAGACTCCGTTTCTTTGCCTTTCACTAGAATTGGGTGCAGCAAACTTGAAGTCGTTTTTCAATTGCCGCGAGCGTAGATTTGGTAATGACGAGCGCAAGCTAGTAAAACAGAACATGAGTTTCCTTTGGGAGTTCGCGCGCTAGTTTCTCGTCTTTTGCAGCTCCTTTTACATCGCCGGTGCTTCTGAGTATGCGCGCTCTCGCTACGTAGTATTGAGCACGTTTTGGTGCGGACTTAATTGCAGAATCCAAATCAATTAGCGCGTTGGAATTGTTTTTCAATTTTTCATAACACAGCGCGCGATAGTAGAGCGCATCTGCGCTTTTCCGTTTTGTTGGGACATAATTCATTCCAGAAGTTAGCGGAACTAGGGCTTCTTTGTATTTACCGAGATGGTAAAGTGCCGCTCCCCACACTCTCAGCTCGTCATTGTCCAGTTCCTGATTCCGACCGGCGCTCGCAGAAGCCTTATCGGCTGCGGAAATCGCTTCGTCATATTTTCCTGCCTGCAGGCAAGTGCGCGCTTTCGTTAAGTATGCGAAAGCATTGTCAGGGCGAAGCTGTAATGCTTTTTCACAGTCCTGGAGAGCCTTGCTGTATTGTCCGTCGCGTTCATAATGGCTGGCTCTTTCTGTATAAATGTCTGCACATTTTGGGTCTATCAGAAGAGCTTTTTGATAAAGCGGATAGGCTTTTTGATGCGAAGCGCCTTTTGCTTCAGACAAGACACTATCTAATTTCTCGTTTCCCGTATTCGGCCAATCGGCGAAAGCAGGCAAAGTCGTCAGCCAGGCAATTAAAGAGGAAAGGATAATTTGTCTAGTCATCATTTGGTCTTCTTTTGCTGGATCATCAATTCATTGAAACTGTCGTTGAACTGTTTCCAGGTGAGTGTTTTTTCTCTTGAACCTTCATTATCAGGCAATGGATCAAGAAGGCCGTTACCATTATTGTCAAAGCTTGTTAGTTCCAGGTTTTCGTTTGGGTCAGCCATGCAATGGCTCCGAATGTCTTGTTCTCTATTCCCATTGTTAGCACAATTTGTTCTACTACTAGAAGCCGGTTGTCCCCACTCAGGTGCATTGTAGTTCTATGGATCGATGCTTTCAGAATCCTGTCGGATACGCATGTCGTCCTTGCCCTTTACCAGAATAGGATGCAACCATTTGAGTTCGAAATTCTTGCGACCGGCACCGGTCCAGTAGCCATGCCAGTGCGCCCGCCGCAAATGCGAGCGAACGCCATGTTTCTCCAGCTCAATCGCAACTTGCGAGCCGACTTGCCACGGGCTCGGTTCCTCAGCCGCAAGCTTATGGCTTTTCTTTTGCGGTGCATCCAAAACACAATCAGCACCAACGCTGCACAAATACAGCAGAAGCGAAACTAATCCTGAAACGGCTTTGACTTCTCTCTCTGTTGCATCTTTATCCGGAGTTCGAAACCCATGCTGCAAAGCTCGTTCATGGGCCAAATCATTGACTGCGCGAATTCCATCTTCTAGTGTGCCATTGAGAAAGATTGCTTGTGGCACCAGCTTTGAATAGCTACCGTCAATATCCAAAACCAGCCGCAATGCTTCTTGTCCGCTCGAAGGCGCATAGTCCAGGTGAGCAAAAAATCCCTGGTGTACCGGATGGTTCGGGGTCTCTATATAACAGCCGTACCGTGGCAGATTGCGCAGCACTATTCCAGGCAGAGAGTTAATTGACATATGAACGAGCTCTTCGTAAAGCAACGGATGAAACCTGTATACGCCCTTATATATGCGCCAGGCTGCAAGCGCCGCCATGTTGCTTATGTCAAAGCCGTGTTCAATCTTAAGCTGCTTATGCACTTTAGCAACGAGTTCGGTACATCCATCGGCTGGAAAGAAGCACCACTCAGGCCAATCTGGAAGCTGCTTACCTTTTTGCTTTCGTGAAATCGTTGATGGCTTGCCAGCATCCTGGATAGCGCTTTTGGCATTCTTTTGTCAAATCGATTATCTGTGAACTCACTTAGCTTACCTTCCGTTTGGAATCAGGGTTTGCAACTGATGGAAAAAAGCCAATCCCTCTGGTTACCCTTGGTGAGCCATTCCTTGTGTTTATTTGCGTAGGAAATTAGTTCTTCGGGAGTTGTCCCACTATCCTCCCAGCCATCTTTATCGAGCCGTGCCCAAGAGAAATAGGGTTGAAAGAAACATTCCTTTCCTCTCAAGGCTTCTTCATAAGTAATTCGCCTAAACAAGAAGAACCAGCCCTCATCAGGAGTCCAACCAGATGGAAAAATCAAAACGTCTTTGTCATTTCGATCATCGTCGCTGATATCTTCAACATATGATTCGCGCATGAATCCAAGTTGATGCGCAAAGGCTAGAAAAACAGAGTTGCGATTCTGCAATAATTCCTTTGTACGAAACAATTCATCATAGGTTCGCCAGAAATCGGCAAATCTCTTTTCCCTTTCCTCTTCGGCTTTTGTAAAATCGAATTTTATGGAACAGAGGCGCGCAAAGTTCGAAAACGATCCATTGAGTAGCGAAAGGTTCTTTTCGGGAGTTGGGTACCGTCTATTAAGGTAGTAGTTCTCCCACTTTCCGTTCGGATTCGTCCAGTAGCCATAACTTCCAGTTTCCTCGTGATATTCATCACTGTCTGCGGCAAATTCCTCAAAGGAGCTAAAAAGCTCTTTGATCGGAATTTCAACCTTTTCGGCATCCTTTGGAATTTCCCTGTGAATCCATACCTGCCCATTCTCATCGATTCTTTCAGTCTTATATCGCTCATCGAAGAGGTCGTGATATGTACCGTCGTTCTCTCTGATGATCTCACGAGTATCCTTTGACCAAGCTTCCCGTAGGTTTTGAATCGTATCAACGAATACCAAATACCTGCTAAGCTCTGGTGGCTCAGGCTCGCATCCAAAGTGAACCAGTTTGAAAGGCAGCATCATCTCGTAAAGCGATCTGCGCAATTCTCGCCTGTTTATGAACGCTGGCAATCTTACTAAGAGCGGGTAGCCCATGAGTCAAACCTGCTCCAATGCGCTTTCAAAATAGGAGCATAAATGTACAGAGACTTTCGCACCAATTCTGCTTTTTCCGGGGTTACATCGTGCCGCTCTTTCATCACTACTTGGCACTGTTCCTCTAAAGCTATGATCTTTTCCTGATCTGGACTTAGCTCTTCTTGCTCGCGCCAGATTTCTCGCCGCAAATGTCCAACGTATGCAGCCATCGTCTCTACGGCTGTTTCGTATTGTGCCATTTTGTCAGGCAAGTAGTCAGGCGCTAAATGTGTAACCATGAAGTATTCTCCTGTTCCCATTTTAATACATTGACGAAGGTCGTGCCTGATCCACGCGACAGTTTTCAAGCGAGTTTAAGCCGCTCTGGGACGGGTAATGATCGATCATCTGACTTAGGATGGCATGTCAATGGATGCCGGGCATGACGATGAACTGGTGAAGTTGCGTATCGATGGTCCTGGTGGACCTGCCGTTGTCGTGCTCACGAAAGATATGCCCCTTGAGGTTTTGAAGCAGGTTCTTGATGCTAAAGCAGTAGAGCTGCGCGCAGGAGCTTCCCAACGAGAACCAGTGGGTTTGCCGCTGACGTCCAGAAGTTCAAAAGAAGAACTCTTGGAATTATGCCAAGAATATGACGCTGGGTTCTTGCAGGATCAGATCAGCAAGCGCCAGCGAAAGATGCTAGGGGAATGGATCAATAGCTGGGAGAAATGGCAGAAGAAAGCGAAAAAGTCGACCGTGCTTCTTCCGCAAATCGCATAAGATTTCGCGGATTGAAGTTGAGTTCGATGCCGACAACAACAAAACCTTCAGCAAAGAGAGCAAACTTTCTGAACTTGAGAAACTATTGAAACAGGTTAACTTCTATCTAGCCTTAGGAAAGGCAGCTGATGCACAATCTCTGCGCAACAAAACAATAGCTTCCCTTGAGGGTCTAATTAATGAGCAGATGAAAACAGGGAAAAGGAACTATGAAGAGCTGGAGTCTGCAAGTAAACAGCTTTTGGAATTGTGCAAAGACGACCCAAACCAACAAGACAGGCGCCTAGGAACTTACTGCACTTTGGCTAAAATATACTTCGACGAGAATAAAATTGCAGAATCAGAACAAGCAGAAAAAGCAGCGATGGCGATTGTGAATAGTGATTCTAGAAAGGGTGATTCAAACTTCAATCCCTTATCGAAGATTCTTGTGCTTCAAGAACTTGCCGGGTTCTACATACGTGCACAAAAACTACATGATGCGGAAAACATCCTCTTGTACGAGTTACAGCTTTGCAAAAAATTTGGCAATGTTCGCGCCAGCGGTTGGGATCTGAAATCGCTTTCAAAAATCATTTCTTCGCAGCTAATTCATCACTACCTATCTGAAGGAAAGAAGGACGAAGCTGCTTTGGCTGCGGATCTATGTAAGGATATTCAAAGCGGTGAGAACTAGTTTCAGAATCCACGACTCACGCCAGAACGACGGCAAAAAGATGTTGCAAGTCCATTTGAAGGAATTGATTTGGGACACATTGAATCCCTCGCCAGGCAGGGTTAGCTTTTCAGAATCAGCGCTTAAGGACTTCTGTATTTTTTCTGGCACGCCGGATTGCGAACTCCCTTTCGCATTTTGTCGCGCGCTTCTTGCTGAGCTGCAGACATATACCTGTCTGGGGCTTGCAGAGGCATCTGACACAATAGTACTTTCATTTAGATTTGTGACATAGACCGTTTTCCCTATGGGTGTAGGTTTCTTTTGTGCGGCTGTAGCTTCCGAGATCGCCGGAACCTGACAGATCAACGCCTAATGGCACATGAGCCCATAACCAACTATATGCAAGGTCTCAACAAATTCCAATTCATCGGAAGATGCAACTACGAGCTGATTCTTATTTGTTAATTGACACAATTTGGCGAGTACGACATGAGAAGCAATTTCCTTTGCTGTTTCTTCGTCGCGGCAGCTGAAGATCACTGCCGTTTTAAGTTTCTTGACCGCGTTCGACTGCTTACTAACTTTGGCTAGCAATCCTTGAACCTGTTGTGGCAATTCTTGATCTTCATACTTTGTGAGCAAGTTCCTTAAATCATCCACAACACGACCAGTTTCGCAGGCTGTAAATGCTTTTTCTTGCGATATTTTCCATTCTGTCGGCGATATGGGTATGGCGAATGAGTCCAGCACAATCGATTCTTCCAGTGAAAGTTTTCCGGAATTTAGCTTGATATGTAGATTTGGCAGCACGGTAAGTGAGGCCGGCGTAGATTCAGCAGAACTATATGTTTTCTTTTTTTCCAGGCAATAGGAGCCTAACTCATTGACCCGGAAATAAAGTAGCCCATCGTAACGGCTTAGGAAAAACAGATCGTCAGTGCCCCACATCTGCCCGTAGTCATTCTCCCCGTCAAATGGTTCGACAAACGCAACATCGATCAATCCGAGAGTAGAAGCGTATTCAAATAGGAAAGAGCGCATGTAGCGCTCTTGCAGTATATTCCATCCACAGCTTCCGCTATAGCCAAGTGATCCGTATTCCGGATCAGAAATATACAGTGACCACGGGTTAGAAGTTACGCCAAACACATTATCAACCGCACGCATGTAAGTTGAGAAATCATCGAATTTGATCCATTCTCCTGCAGGCAATTCTTTTAACGCGCGGACGATTGCCTCACGTCGGCGCCGAGGATCAGAAAAATACGCTTTGCCTTTTCCCGTTTGCCCTTTGATGACGTTGATTCGTTGAAACTCATCCAGAATGGTGGTCTTCAGCCAGTTTTCCCATATTGATTTTATTGCCACTGATTGATCGATTGAAATTGTTGCCGAACCAGCCTGCGTTAGTATTAGTTTTGTTCCTCTTCTTTG
Source organism: Candidatus Obscuribacterales bacterium (assembly GCA_019747875.1). Classification (GTDB taxonomy): domain Bacteria; phylum Cyanobacteriota; class Vampirovibrionia; order Obscuribacterales; family Obscuribacteraceae; genus JAIEPM01. The sequence goes on along the minus strand of JAIEQI010000031.1, from coordinate 6,311 downwards.
CGCTAGTCCAGCGGCTTGAGCGAGCATCACCCATGCAAACGGACGAATCGCGCCAATGTTGTCATAATCATCGTAATAATCACCAACTGCTTGGCTGCTGATCGTAATCGAGCTCATATTTGGTTGGCAGCTCTTTTCCGCAACATGAATCTTGCTGTTACCTATCAATTTGAGAATGGAGTTCAACTCCTTTTGGGCACTGCTCTCGCGCTCGACAATTTTGATTGGGATGTTTTCGGTCGATACAATTTGCACACCAGTTTCGGGACCCCTCCTTGAAGTCGTGATTTTTTCATCAAGGAATTCAGGAATGCTTTTGGTTACAACCGGTGCTATTTTGGAAGGTTTCGGAACGAACTCGCTCAGGAATTTTCTTAAAGGAGTTCTGAGCGAAAATCCATTGCCGGTTTTTGAAAGAAATAAACGAATAGGCTCAGGCGAAGATTTATAGCTGTTACTACCAAAGGCAGGAAGGTTTTGATACTTGGCTTCAAAACTAATTGCACTGACCGAATGTGAACAATGGAGCGCTTCGCTAACGGCTTTCTGTTCGATTTCCGACAAACTTTGAAAAATAATTTCAGCATTTGTGCAGAACCAATTTGCAATGGCGTGAGTAAGCTCCAACTTTTTTGTGGGACCACCTGGACCAAAAATTTTTCGATAGAGAACTTTCAATTCATCCGCCGAAAATGCGTCGTCAAACTCAGCTACGAGCTCGGGATGCGCGGTCTGTTGTTTTAGTGGCAAAGTTATTGGCGACATGCGAGACTCCAAAAGCGATTAATGATATTTCTTGTGATCAAAGAGCTTGGCCAAATTAGCTGCTCATGGAACTGCCGGCCCAAGAAAACCAGTTCTCCTTCGCTGTCCATTCAATATTCGTTTTAGCGCTAAGCGACATCCAACTCATATATTCACCAATTGCATGTTGTGCAGGGCGTGATTATAAGCCTTCTGCAGAAACAAAAGATACTCTCCTCGGAAATATCCATTCCATATAGCGTCCCTCGCGTTGAGTGTTCGCCAAGCATGCTTCAAAATAAAAGCATTTTCGGATTGGCCTCCGCCAAGTTTGCCGTAACAGGTCCAACATCTTCCGGACGAAGCCTACCAGCTTTGCAATAATGGTGTAGATGAGGGAATCAATATGCCAGCACACAAAGTAGTTCCGGTTGTCATTACCCAAAACAAAGGCGATAAAGATGTTGTTTCCGCTTTTGAGATAGCTGAGCGGGCTGAAAAATCAAAGATAAGTGGATGGGCTAGTTCATTCGATTTTGAACTTTCCGATCCGGTTCTTATCGACCTTAGCACGGACATTGCGCCCGAAAAGTTAGTTTTTAAGACGCGCTCAAATTACTCTACCTTAGCTTGCGGTGATTAACGTAGCGGTCGGCTATCGCGAAAGATACATTTCCCTTAGCAAAGACCACACGCAGAGCATCATCGTAGTATCGATCGACCGACTGTAGCCCCTTTACGCCGTAATAATCTTGATAAGTTGCAATCGGGTTCCAATAGAGAACCTGACGGTCAGCATTCATTTCAAAGTTATCGAACTTATCCGGTCCTCTTGAACTAAGACTATTAAACGATTTATCTTGCGCATACCTAGTGGTAAAGACCCGCCCATCTTTGTATGTCAATGTTTCTGTGTGCCGGTCTGGACTTTCCCTGACCTCAAAATTGTCCTTTTCATTAGGTCCAGTGCTGACTGCAATTCTGCTGCCATCTGGATTTACCTTGATCTCAAGGTTTCTACCGTCAGCATATTTTATTGACGCGTCTCCGGTGAGAGGATTGACGGTCATTTCATATCGATGATCTGGATGATCACCCTTTCTGTTTACGACAGTAGAATTCTCAAAATGAATTACACTCTGATCTCTGGAGAGATCAGGCAGTTCTCCGTGCCCCTTCCATTCAGTTTTCTCTGACTGTTTTGGATTATCTACAATATAATTGATAGGCTCAAACGAAAGCTCCTCTGGTGCAGCGGACGCTTCAGTCCTTGCTGGAGCGCCAGGCTTCGGTGCGGGTTCATTTGCACTTTGAAGGCTGCTCGTGTTGCTATCTGCAAATAGTTTTGCAGATGCATTCTTCTCGTCAGCAGCAAGGACTGGAGCTATCGCATCATTTTCGAATGTGCTCATTAGAACACCTCAACATTCACCAACAATTCCATTATGCAAAGTCAGCACCAAAACACCAATTGAACTTAACGTAGATCAATTGCGTAACTCCGCAAAGAAAACTCATGTACATATCCACACGAACCGCTGAATAATTCCACAGCGAATAAGTGTTCAAGATCACTTTTGAACTATCTGGCCTCTACATTGAAACTGTAAGCAACACCGTTTCGAAGCTTAATGCTTAGCTCCAACCAGGTCTTTTTGCCCAATCCCGATTTTACTGGCTCATCCGTAAGGTGCCAGTAAAGCTCTGTGCCGTCGTTTGTTGGGGTACCTGCACCTAGCACTTCATTGATTTGCTTTTCGGTCATTCCGATCAATTTTGGCTGTGCTTTCAAGAATGTTTTCCAGCGCTCCTGGTCATTCGCTCCTTTGACGAACTCCATTCGACCAAAGCGTTTGTGAATCCCTTCGAGTCCTTTCAATCCTTGTGCATCCGCCGCAGTGCCAGGTGACAGCAAAAAGAGGATCAAAATAATCGTAGCTATCCTATTCATATCTCGATAATCTCATACAAGCTTTGGCTGTCCCAACTCGGTAATTCCCACTCTTGCTGCAACTAACGTGCCATCGCAATCACGTTCTGTGCAGGAGATTCATGCTCCTGAATCGCGCCCATGAGCTGGTGTTTTCGATTGTTGATCCGTTGCATGGGTTCCTTCGTGCGCTCAGCTACATTCATTGATCAAAGAGCCTGAGGTTCACTTGCATCCAAGTTGACTTGCGATTGCCATCGGACTCATTCAGGCGATCATTTTAGGAGCACTAAGCCGCACAAGCGCATTACTCCGCGTGATGACGACGGATCCCCTACGGCTAAGCCGAGTAACCCAACTAAAAAAATACTCAAAATCAATTTTTGCAGGTAAAGTTGACGCAATTTCAGTAAGTTTTTGTCATATTAAGGAGAAATCCGGAGAGCCTTCCAAGATTTTTTCCAAAAGAAAATGCTTAGCTAAAAGGGCTTCTTACCTACGAAATGACAAGGAACTAGATGATTAGCAAGACAGTCAGAGCAACTACTTTGTTGGTTTACTTGGTCTCTGTGCTTTTTCCGCTGGGTGAAGGCACTGCTTTAGCTTCGGAAACTAAGTCCATCGGAACGGCTAACCCACAGGACTGGATTCATTTCAATCCTTGTAAGTATCACCCACCCGAAAAACTCGTCCCTGGCCCTTCCGTTATCCCTACTAACTCAAGCATGTATGAAAAAGGGGCGCCTGTTTTCCCACACGATCCGTCCAGACTGAATGTGATTTATGGACGTGGTACCAAGAGTCTGCCGACAGAAATTTATGCTAAGGCTTTCGATATTCTCAGCATTGCCAACAAGTATCACCAGGCTCCGGCTGCTGGTGAGAGTAAGCACATAGTTGTTAATGGAGAGTCAATCACAATTTATGGAACCTCGGTCTATACTCCGTTGCGTGATAATTCATTCGTAGGAAATCCAGCCTACATTTCTCCTTTCGACCCAACTAAGGTCTTTTACAAGGAGAAAGAAATGTGGCCATCCGTAGTTTACGGAGCCCCAGGACAAGAAATCACAATAGCCGGCCAGAAACTCAAGATTCCAGCAGCGGGACATTCCGAAACAGTTGTCTTTGGTGCTGACGGACGCCTTAAAGACCAATCTAAGTTGGCCCAAGGCTTTGGCTCTGGTTCTGCTTCTGGCTCAGGCGCTGGCGCTGGTTCTGGTTCTGGTTCTGCTTCTGGCTCAGGCGCTGGTTCTGGTTCTGGTTCTGGTTCTGCTTCTGGCTCAGGCGCTGGCGCTGGTTCTGGTTCTGCTTCTGGCTCTGGTTCTGGTTCTGCTTCTGGCTCTGGCTCTGGTTCTGGTTCTGCTTCTGGCCCCGGCTCTGCTTCTGGCCCCGGCTCTGGATCTGGATCTGGATCTGGTTCACCGCCACCTCCACCTCCACCGCCGCCTCCACCTCCACCTCCACCTCCACCTCCACCTCCACCGCCGCCTCCACCTCCACCTCCACCTCCACCTCCTCCTCCCGTAGACGAAGAAGCGGCGAAGAAAGCGGCCGAGGAATTGGCAGCAGAAAATGCAGCCAAAGAGAAAGCAGAACTGGATAAGGTGGTAGACGAGATCTTTAAGTTCTTGCAAGACCGCATTCTGACAGACGATTGGGATTCAATAAACAAAGGTCTAAGCACAAACTCTCGAGTTCATATTGAACACACTAAAGGAAAGTTGGATGCCACTATCATTGATCAGGGCACGGGTTATATTCCGGTTGGAAAACCCAGGTTTAGAGCTACATACGCTAGTCCGATAATTCCGTCAGGTTCATGTACGGGCGAGGCCCATCGAGCATATAGCGGCTACACAAATGCTTATTGGGAACCGGCGACTATCGTCGTGATTGACATAAACAACATTAGAGTAGAAGCCGCAACCGGCAACCTAATCATGAGACGCACAAAGCCCATCGACCTTTCTGAAAAACAAGCGGAACACGCAGACGCCAAAAAGAAGAGTGACGAAGCCGAGAGGGAAAAGAAACAACAAGAAATGGAGAAAAAGTATCCACCTGGTCCAGAATGGATCTATGGCGACTCGCACAAGATTTTTTCTTCGCGTGATGAAGCCTTAAAAAGCTGGAGGGACTTTGTGTACGAAACTTCAGTAAAAACACACAGAGAATATGCCGGTCTTCTTTATGAACTTGAGAGTGGCGGGTGGAAGTATACTCCGGCAGAAAGAGGCAGACCTGCCGAGTCCTATCCGGACCATGCGGAGACAAAATGGCTGCCCCCTGACGTGCAGCAAGAGCTTAAGGTTAAAAATGTGTTTGAATTGCACACACACGATGGACATGGCGTGGACGGCGATAGCGGTTACTTCCAGGGTCGCACATTTTCCGGCGCTGATGGAGACAAAGGAAGTGCGGAGCAAAGTGGTCGCACACAAATAATGCTTGGCTCAGATGGCAGTCTTCATGAGTACATTCCAACAAAGAAATCCTATGAGTATGTGAGGGAACCTGATGGACATTTTTCAAGCGAAAAGAAAGAGGTAATAAAAGAGCTACCGAGGGAAACAACCCACGTTCTTTCTACGCCGGATACTTTTAAGGGCTACACCCCTACAAATCCATCTGATTACAACTAAATCTCCCAGAGGCGCCTAAGCTTAACATGAAACATTTTCTGTCAATTATTGCACTCATCTTTCTCTGGCTTAGCCAGTATTCCTTGGCCGCCGACAAGTCCTCTTCAGATGAAGTACCATCGACGGTTCAAGAATGCGTTGAAATATTGAAAAAGCGTGAGTCGAAGCAAACTTTAGCATCACTCAAAGCAACCAAAGAGAACGAAATCTTTAAGTTCAATCGTGGGCTCGGCGCAGCAATTAGAAACGATTGGATTTGGAGTCACCCAAATTCCAAACTGGTCAAGTTCTTTGTCTCAAAAGGAGTGCGGCAACCAGATGGAATGTCGGCTGCGATAATACATTGCCTATTGCGAGATCTCAATCATAAGCCTTTCGATCTGGACAAGAAACTCTCTCAACTCCGCTCCTTTGAGGACCGGCAGAAAGCTGTAGGCGTTGAGAAATTGATCATTCCCCAATCGATACTAAACACCAAATTACCTTTGAACAACAATAAGTCAGTGAAACTAGCAGATTACCGTGGAAAGTTACTTGTCCTCATAATGCTTGAATCTAGCTGCCCAATTCCTACAAAGGAAATGAACAAACTTCAGGCAGACTTCAAAGGGAAAAATGTTGAATTCCTTGGACTTCTTTCTCCCAGTTCTAGCAGTGAATTCGAACAATTCAAGAAGGATTTCAATACAAATTACAAATTGAACTTCCCTGTGGTTCTCTACGAACCAACAAATTTTTCATATAACATCTACCTGGCTCTTGTAGATCCCGGAATCATGACTTTTCCCGAAACCTTCCTCATAAACACAGAAAGCCAGATGATCGCAAGATATAAGGGATGGGAAACAAAAACTCCAGAGATCATAGAAGCTCACATAAAACAGGCTCTTGCCGGACAAGAATTGAAGCAATAGATGACCTTCCCCCCGCTTGGTGGACACCTTCCCGGCAGAGGCCGCTCACTGTTAGTGAAGGTATCGAATACGATACCA
>JAIEQI010000042.1 GCA_019747875.1 Candidatus Obscuribacterales bacterium | reverse complement strand
AAAGAATAGAAGCCGGCAAGATGCCGGCGCTCCCGGGATCGAACCGAACTCCAAGGAGTGAATTGCTCTCAAAAGAATAGAAGCCGGCAAGATGCCGGCGCTCCCGGGATCGAACCGAACCCAAAGAGCGAATTGCTTTCAAAAGAATAGAAGCCGGCAAGATGCCGGCGCTCCCGGGATCGAACCGAACCCAAAGAGCGAATCGATAAATCTGATTAGAAAAGTGAGATGTAGCCAAATGTTGTTAAGTGATAAACCAGTTATTCTTTTATGGTGAGTCTCAATAGAGTCATACGCACATAAGAATTCTGGATGGTCAAATAAGACCAGGCGCAGTAGGCGATAAACTGTAGTAGTAGTAGTAAGCAACCCAAAAAGAACTGAGTACATGGAGCATTTAGACAAGTCACAGAGCATCCAGAGCGAGGCTGATTCTCCAAATCTGGTTGGAGGCGCTGCCGGAAGCAACACTCCCGCTCCTTCTCCACCGTCACCTACTCCAAATACCCCCTCTGGCAAACAGAAGCCTGCGCCGACGACGGCTTTGGGATTTCTCAAGGAAGTTATTGAACTAATCGTAGTCACGCTAGTGCTACTAATAGCTATCCGCTGGGCTTTTGCCGAGGCCCGATATATACCGTCAAGCTCGATGGAGCCGACCCTGCAAATCGAAGACAGGATTTTGGTTGAGAAAATCTCTGGTCATTTGAGAAGACCATATCAACGAGGAGAAATACTCGTTTTTTATCCGCCGCCTTCGGAAATGGGTGGTAAGGATTTGAGCAATGATCCGCGCTTTGTATTGGGACGACTGACTGGATTGCCCTTCTTACCTTACGAACCGGCGTTTATTAAACGGGTTGTTGGACTGCCTGGCGATACCATTCGAGTTGAGAAAGGTGTGGGCGTATATATAAACGGCCAGCTCCTTGAGGAGTCTCAGTACATCAAGGAGAAGCCGAATTACGATCTGAGGGTTCTCGGTGACATAGGAACCACGGGGCGGATTCCTTATCCAGGGCGTCCAGAGTTGTCCAACGTCGATCTCTCGAAACCGATTGTAATTCCCCCCAATAAGCTTTTTATGATGGGCGATAATCGAAACAACTCACAAGACAGTCATGTCTGGGGTTTCTTGGATCAAGACCGAGTCATTGGTAGGGCTTGTCTGGTTTTCTGGAGGCGCTTGCTTCCGCCTGCATACCCAATGAACCTGGAGTCTGGATATTAAGGCTCACGGCTACTCGACAGAACTGCTTTTTGAACCTGTCTTCATTGGGTGATATGCATGTCAGTTGAAACGCCTGAAATACAGCCTGACTCTTCCACGAGTTCTTCGACCGCGCCCAGCAAGGTTCGGGCAAAGAGATCGCCTCTCAGGTTTACGTTTGAGCTGATTCGAGAGAGCCTCGAGTTCGTGGTACTTACGCTTGTGCTTTTGGTTGTCGTTCGCAATTGCGTTGTTGAGGCCCGCTACATCCCGTCGGGATCTATGGAGCCGACGTTACGAGTATATGATCGGGTGTTGGTGGAAAAGATTTCTGGCTTGATGGGCAGCCCGATCAAGCGAGGGGATATAATCGTTTTTTATCCGCCGCCTGATGAATTGGGCGGAAAGGACATTGGCAAATCGACGCTTGCGTATCTGGGCAGGCTGACGGGCTTGCCGTTTCTGTATAAGGATACGGCGTATATCAAACGAGTTATTGGACTGCCGGGCGAGAAAATAAAGGTTCAGAGAGGCGTCGGAATCTTTGTTGATGATCAACTATTGATTGAGGACTCCTATATAAAAGACTTGCCGGACTATGACTTGAATGTGTTAGGCGACATTGGTGGGCGCAATGCGGAAGGCGAATACATCAAGCCGTACGGCGATTCGAATGAGCCTATTATTGTTCCGGCGCGAAATCTTTTCTTGTTGGGTGATAATCGAAACAGCAGTGAAGACAGCCATGTTTGGGGCTTTCTGGACCAATCAAGAATAGTTGGCAAAAGCTGGCTTTTGTTCTGGCGCCCGTTGGGGCCTAAGAACTGAGGGTGGGCATCGGTCAAATCACCTTATGGTGTTAGGCGTTATGGCTGACCACAGTTCAGCCATAAGCCTATGTTCTTTGTAAACATGGACACGTATGATAGTACCCGTTATTTGTCAAGAGCTGTCCGGGCTGCCGCCCGCTTGACAACTGGAATCCCGGCACTACAATGAAAACCGCATGGGCTGACCATTCCAAGGTGTGAATAATCGTCGAAGGGCAGCAAAACCCGCTCCAGATTTTATGTTTCCGATCGTGAATTCTAATACATCTGGGTATAAATAAATGGGACGCGCCATGCCGGTAGTTTTAGGGGAATTTTGTCCATGGCCAAAAGTGATTCAAAAGGAAAGAAGAGCACGCCAGTCGATCTGGTCAATCGAGGTGTGAACGCGGCAGCAGCCGTTGATGAAAATGGTCATGGTCATAGTCATGTGCATGGCTCTGACTGTCAGCATTCCACGCAGTTAGATACCCGCAGTCTTACAATCAAGGATAGAGAAGACTCGTTGCGCAAGCTAGAGTCCGACCTTAGTAAGCGCGAAATCGGGTTGATAGAGCGCGAAATCAAACTGCTAAGTTTGCAACAAGAAATTGACCGTTTGCGTCCGCTATCCGGTTTGTACCGCGTTGTTAAAGCTATGGCCACCGAGCGCAAGCTTGAGTCCATGCTGGAAGTTATTACAAGAGAAACAGCGAGCATGCTTCGTTGCGACCGTTGCAGCGTTTTCGTGCTTGACACACATCATGGCGAACTATGGACACAGGTCGCTCAAGGGCTTGATGGAATGCGGACGATCCGCGTGCCACTGTCTGGAACGAGCGTAGTCAGTCTTTGTGCGCGGACTGGACGCACCATCAATATTCCAGATGCTTATGAAGATCCGCGTTTTGATCCGGAAGTTGATAAGAGCACCGGTTATAGAACCAACAACATTCTTTGTGTACCTATGCACAATCGCAGCGGCGCTGTAATTGGCGTGTTTGAAGTCATGAACAAGGACGTCGGCACCTTTACTCAGGAAGATGAGGAATGGTTGCAAGCACTAGCTGCGGTGGCAGCCGGTCTGATTGAGCAAGCACAAGCTTATTCTGAAATTGAACATTTCGTAGATAAGACAGTGGAAACACTGGCTCAGACGATTGACAAACGCGATCCATTGACCGCCGGTCACTCGATTCGTGTCACCAGATACAGTATCGGTATCGGTGATGCTATGGCTATTTCCGATGACGAAAAAGACGTCTTGCGTTACGCTGCGATGATGCACGACTACGGCAAGATCGGCGTTCCGGAAGCAATTCTCTGGAAAAACGGGCGACTGACACCAGAGGAATATGCTTGTGTGCAAACCCACGCACGTCTGACCTATGAGCTTCTTTCCAACCTGCCGTTCACAAACAGGTTAGCGCATGTACCTTTCATTGCTTCCTGCCATCACGAGAAATTGGATGGAACCGGCTACTACAGAGGCTTGAAGGGCCACGAAATTCCATTTTTGGCTAGAGTCATTTCAGTTTCCGACGTGTTTGATGCACTCACATCAGTGCGTCACTATCGAAACAGAATGAATATCGTCAAAGTGTACGAAATCATGGAATCCGGAAGAGACAATCACTTTGACCCGGAAGTGGTCGACTCATTCTACGGTTTGCCTTGCGATCGCGTGATGCGAGTTATGGAATCCGAGCGTGGCTCGCAGATCCCTGAAGAGGTTGATCTGTTCAAGAATATTAGCTGGTTGCGTCTGGTCGAACTCTGCCAGGGTGCCAAACCAAAGCGTCATGAAGAAGGCTTGAAAGAACTCTTCTATCGCGTTTATAACGCAAATCTGCCGCCTGATTATCAGGAACTGGACTAACAACTTGTCTGATTTTCAATCCACATTTCAAGCCCTGGAAGAGTCCTTGCGCTCTGCTGCTGGTAATGTCATGGGCAAAATCGACCAGATGACGTTCAAGTGGCTGGTTGATAACTTGAAAAGTACTGACTACCAGGTAGTGGCTGATACTCTTGAGCAACTGGAAAACGAAAAACGTCCGATCTCCATTCCACCAGTATATTTTTTGTCCGTCCAACATCCCGATGGAAGAATCAGGCAAAGAGCGGCGCTGGCTCTTTCGAAGATCGATGTCGAAGGTGACGCTCTGAAGCTAACCGCAGGCAAAAGTCCCGAAGAGGGTGTGAAAGCCCTGATCGAACGATACGGCAATTTTCGCGCAAAGAGATAGCCGACGTGTTGGAGCGATTACTCAGCGCTCACACCTAGAGACCTATTCGATAAGATACTGCTAAGGAATTTGGCCACGTTGCGCATTGAACACATTGCTCAGATCAATGCATACAAAGGATGGGATGCTGAGCCGCTTTGTATTTCAGCTTCCGGGGAGGGCTGCAAAGAAGTGAGATGAGCTAAATCTTCACTTGATATCTGCTTCCAATCGCTAAAATAGTTTATTCGGGCGAGCCCTAGCTCGACGATGAACCAGAGATAAGGAAGCCAATTTTGCAAAAGCCATTTCAAATGCGGTTAATAACCTGCTTGCTGTCGCTAGCTGCATCTCTTACGTCCGTATGTGCCGAAGAAGATAGGTCTCTAGTCGAGTCAGCGTTAGATCTTCCGGGAACGGAATCTCCTTCACCGGCACCATCAACGGTGCCCGCAAAAAAGGTTTCCAACTCGACGAATGCAGCCTCAAGTCAGGGCAGCAACTCTAATGGTTCAGGATTTAGCAATTCTGCCTCCAAGCCTTTTTCTATGATGTCTGAACCGACGGATCGTTCGGCTCCGGAAAATGCAAAAATTCAGGCTCCCCCGATTCACTCCGTGCTCCCATATGGTGAAGGCACGGTGCCTGTTCTCGGCATAAAATATGGCATGAAATATGGCAAAACACACACTGTCGATCCAACATATCGTGGAACTCCAGTATTGCCGACCAGTGTACCGACTGTAACTGTGGGACCTGCGTATTGGGCGCCGAAGAAAAAGATCGCTGTTGCGCCAGTACAAGCACCACAAGCGGTAAAATCACCGGTTCTTTCGCCGACGGTTGAGAAGAATGGTGTTGAGTTAGAAAAACGAGAAGGCACGCCGCAATTCTCGACATTGAATGTACGGTTTCTGACAATTCAAAACTTCAAGCCGACGGACGTTGTATACGCCTATCCTTACCCAGTTAAGCCACCAAAGCCGGTGGTTCTCGAGCCCATGCCGGAAGGCGAAAGGCAACTCAAAGATATGATCTTGAGTTCTGGATACGGTCAGCGAATTGATTACAGCAGACCATATCCGTTCGGTGGATATAGATGGGTACGCATATTCGAAACAGCGCTTAAGAAGAGTGGCACACATGTCCCACATACGATGTTGACTTGCTATCCGTGGGTGAACAAGATGTTCCCCTATGTGTTGGCGGAAGCTCGTCTTATGAACACCATCGAGACCGAGCGCAAGGAAAAGTACCTCAAAACGGTCGCTGATTTCGAGCGCCTGAATGCTGAGATGGAATCCAAAGCTGCATCAGAAGGTCTCGTGCCAATTCCAGTCAAGGTGAATTCAAAAGGCATTGGTCAGGCCAGTTTGCCGGCCGGTGCCTGGTGGCTGACAGCAACCAGGCGCTTACCTGGTTTGAAGTTCTACTGGCAAGTACCGATTCGCTGCAGCAGTGGTGATGCCATTAACGTTCAGTTTACTGAGGCAAATGCACTGTTAATCCATGGCGGCTGGTAAGCAGAGACATAGAGTTTCAGTATTCTGAATACAAGCATCCGGAACTAGACTTTGATTAGCGCACCGAATATGGTGGCGTGCCGGCGGACGTTTGTAGCCATAATACTGTTCGCGGATAATCGACGACGTTTTCTTTATCGAACGTATATGTAGTCTAAGAAAAACCATATATCTCTTTGCGATACACTATGCGCGGAAACATTGGAAACCCACCATTATAGTCGACTCTCCCAGGTGGTCCCCATGGCAACAGCAACTATTGAACGCAATATAGAAGCGAAGACAGAATACCGCATCGTGTTAGCATCGCCGTCTCCGGCAAGACTGGAATTTCTTCAACAGCTTGGCGTAGAGCTGGAAGTCATGCCAGGCATTCTTGAAGACGTTGTTGGTGAAAGAAACGCAGAAGGTTTGGTTCAAACTCGAGCCGTTATGCAAGCCTCCACAACAAGAATTGTTTGCAATGCAAAGTATGGGTCAAATCCTACAAATAGAATTCGGCGATTCATCCTTGGGCTTGATACCGTGATCATCCATGATGGCGATCTGATTACGCGCCCAGGATCGCGCGCAGAGGCCAAAAAGATTTTGATGAAACTGAGCGATCAAACTCACAGCGTGATGACTGGAATCGCGATTATAGATCCTGATAACAAAGTATCTTGTTCGGTTCAAACGACAGAAGTGACCTTCAGGAAGATCGAAGAAGCAGAAGTCGATTTCTATTTGCATTCAAACGAGGCGATGTATCACGTCGGCGGTTATTCATTACAAGGAATTGGATCGATCTTCGTAAAAGGATTGAGCGGCTGTTACGCAAATGCCTTGGGAATTCCACTGCCGTTTATCTCCGCGATACTGAGAGGTCGCGGACTTCCTGTACTCGGGATGGATCATAACTAGCGTTTGTTCTTGGGCGGAGCGCGGGCCCGGCCCGCCCATAGACTCATTAGAGCTGTTGCTTTTGAATGAGATCAAGCACGGAGCTGACTCCGTCCTTGTAAATCGATTTCCGCGGACAAGATGTCCGCGGCCCATACTTATGGGCGGACGGGACGTCCGCGCTCCATACTCGAATCTTCGAAGCTAGTTTCTGTAGATGTAGGGGCGTCGCCCGGAATGGACGAATTAGGCTCGTTGCGTTGCGATCTCGTGCAGGCTTACCTGAATCGTTGGCTTGGATGATAAACGTGAGCGCACGCTTTTAGAGAGCAGCTCTCTTATCGATGTTTTGAGTGCGGGCAGATCTTTTTCACCTGCTTCAGCCTGTTTGTTTATGATGTCCATTATCCCGACAATTAGCTCTTGCCGCAGAGCCTTCCATTCATCGCTTTGGGTGAAACCGAGAGCAGCTCCTTCAAAAACTGGCTCATGAATGAGCTTCCACTCCGGTGTGAGCAAGATGCCGACATTTAGGACACCTTCCATGCACAATGATCGACGCTCAGAAACAGAAAATCCGGTAACGCTCTCTTCCTGTCCCCTGTTGTAAAACACAGCCTGTGCTTCTACTGCACCAATTACGGTGGCAACGCCATTTGTTATCTCCAAGATCTCCCCATTGCGCAACGGGAAAATATGTTCTTGAGGCACACCATATTCGTTGGCTAATTGAGCGTGGTGCATTATGTGCCTGCCTTCGCCAATCGATGGGACAAAATAGTGTGGATGACAGAGCGCCAGCATCAGTTTGAGTTCTTCGCGTCCGGCATGGTTGGAGACGTGCACCATATCTTTCGTACTAATTGCGCCCCTGATACCATTTGACAGAAATTGATCAAGGATAAGGGCAAGCTTTCGAGATTCTCCTGGGTAGATTTCGGAGCTGAATACAACTGAATCGCCCTTCTTCAATATCAAATCCTTGTTGCGAGCATGTGCCAGTTCGATTAGCAACGCCATTGCATCGCCATCTTCGCCGGTTGCTAAAATTATCACTTCTTCGTCATTCAATTTTGACAGACTATCCATCGTAGCTTCGATAGAACGATCATATGACAGGTTTCCGGTAATCGCGGCGGCAACTGCTGTCTGGATCAATGTCTCTCCAAAGAGGATGATTTTGCGATTGTATTGTTTCGCCAGATCAAAGAGAACCTGCATGCGCAAAGTATTTGTGCCTGGAAGTACTACAATAATTCGACCTGCAGAAATTTGCATCTGGCGTTCCAATCCGCGGGCAACTTCCTTTTCAGATGGCGTGTAATCACTGTCTTCCACACCTGCCGAGTCGCTGATTAAGAGCAGAACTCCTTGATCGCCAGCGGCGGCCAAGCGCGCCATATCCAAGTGTCTGCCATCAATTGGAGTTTGGTCAAGTTTGAAGCTCGATGTGTAAATGATTGTCCCTTCCGCTGTTCCAATCTTCAACGCACAGGCATCGGCAATGGCATCGTTAACTTGAATCCATTCCACCTGGAAGCTGCCGATTTGGTAATCGATACCTGTATCAATGGTGTCGATGGTGGTGGCATTCTCTTCTCCTCGAGCCATTAGTCTCTGTGAAAGAAGTGCCGCAACAAATCGTGGTGCCATAATGCGCGGTATCTTCAGGTGCTCGAGCAGATAAGGAACTGCGCCACAGTGTTCCTCGTTTCCGTTGGTCAATACAAGCGCACTAATGCGACCTTGGTTAGCCTCCAGAAATGCCGTGTTCGGCAAGAGGAGATCGACTCCGGGAAGAGCAGTTCCAGGGTACGATGCTCCGGCATCAATCAACAAGATTTCGCCTGCATAACTCAAAGCCCAAAGGCATCGACCGATCTCACTTTGACCGCCCAATGGAATGAGGCAAAGCCTGTCGTATTTTATTTCTACGCCTTCTGCAACAAAGGTCATTTATTTACCTGCTGGACAATTCGGAACTGTAGTTTTAGATCCCTATTAATTGATGAATACAAGATCCACTAAATGCAGATCGCTAGAGGGCCGATTAGGGGATGCGGCTGTCAACTTTACTATCTATGTACTCCATCGACTTTTTGATGTCGGAAGCTGATGGGTGATCAGGTTTGAGTGTAAGCACCTGCTTGTACTCTGTGATTGCTTCTTTGTCTTTTCCGCGTGCTTGTAATACCTTAGCAAGCTGCAAATGTGTGTCGGGATCTTTGCCTGCAGCTTTCACCGCAGTTCTGGCAGTTTTCTCGGCTTCATCCGTTTTCTTCTGATCCAAATAATAATTGCTCAGCAATGCTAAGGCGCGAACATTGTTTGGATTCTTCTTCAAAACTTCCTTGATCTCTTTATCAAATTCGGCATTCTTCTTCAGATGGAGCAAACAGACGGCTCGATCTACGCGGAATTCCATGTTGGAGGGTGCTGCCTTTATTGCTTGTGCATAGTACTTTTCAGCCTCCGCGTATTTCTTTTGAGCAAGGAAGGTGTTTGCCATGTTTCCTAAGCTCTTCGAGTCGCCAGGCTTCGATTTAGTTGCGAGCTCAGCCTCTTTTTGCGCCTCTGCCATCATGTTCTGCGCTTGATAAAGAGAACTCAGATTGCGGTGATAATTGGCGTTTTTCGGATCTAGTTCGGTGGCCTTTTTGACCTCTTCGGTTGCTTCTTTTACTTTTCCAGCTTTATAAAGCTCGATGCCTTTTTTGTTATGAGCAAATGCATCTGATTCCGGAGTCGCAATTGCTGCTTGTCCCAATAGGCTATGGAAGGCGATGCTTGAGACTAATGCAAATGTTTGAACTGTCACCAATTTTATTCTTGCCATTACCGCTGATTCCTTCATGTTTTCAAGCAATGATTTTTAGTACCACTCCAAACGCCCTTCATGCGGCTTGGCATCCGCCTAAGTGCGTCTCAGGGTGACCAATTAAGGTACTCAGCATTGTACTAGATTGCCACATTCTTAGCAGGTCTTGGCAGGCTTTCAGTAACAGGCTCCAGCGCGAATCTGGGGAGCCTGCGCTCCAGTCGATTACAAAATGGCAGGTTCGCGGTAGGCGCCCCAGACGTCTCGTAGAACGTTCGAGATTTCTCCGACTGTGGCGTATTGCTCGCATGCATTTAGAATCAGCGGGAAGCTGGATTCGCCCTTTGTGACGCCTTCCTTCAACTTGCTCAGCGCTTCCGATACCTTTTGCGAATCGCGTCGGGCTCGCAGTGCGGTCAGTCGCGCTCTTTGCCGCTCTTCATACTCAAGACCGATCTTCAAGATTTCGATCTTCGGACCTGGAGCTTCTTCCGTGAAGGAGTTCAAGCCAATGAATTGGAATTCGCCATTATCCAATTTTTGTTGGAAGCGATAGGCGGCATCGGCAATTTCCTTGATGAAGAAGCCTTTCTCAATGCCGGCCATGACGCCGCCGATTTCATCAATCTTGCGGAAATACTCGTTGGCGCCTTCTTCCATCTTATTGGTCAGCCACTCAACGTAATAGGAGCCAGCAAGAGGATCAACAACATTTGCTACGCCCGTTTCGTGAGCAATGATTTGTTGTGTTCTCAATGCAATGTGCGCAGCCTTCTCTGTTGGAAGACCAAGCACCTCATCCATAGAATTCGTGTGCAGGGACTGCGTTCCGCCGAGGACCCCAGCTAATGCTTCAATGGCAGTTCTTATGATGTTGTTTTCTGGTTGGGGCGCTGTCAAACTGCATCCTGCGGTTTGTGTATGGAAGCGCAATTTGAGCGACCTCTCGTCTTTTGCTCCGTACTGCTCTTTCATGCGGCGTGCCCAAATTCTTCGCGCCGCTCTGTACTTGGCGATTTCTTCAAAGAAATCTATATGCGCATTGAAGAAAAATGAGAGGCGAGGAACGAAATCATCGACCTTCAATCCAGCATCTACACCCGCCTCGACATAAGCAAAACCATCTGCCAATGTGAATGCTAACTCTTGAATGGCTGTCGCGCCGGCTTCGCGAATGTGATATCCCGAGACAGAAATAGTGTTCCAACGTGGGACTTCATGTGTACAGAACACCATCATGTCCTGAATTAGCTTGAGCGCTGGGCGCGGCGGCAAGAGATAGGTCTTTTGCGCGATGTACTCTTTGAAAATGTCGTTTTGGAGAGTTCCGTTCAATTTCTTCAAATCGAAACCGCGTTTCTTTGCGTTGGCAAGGAACATGCAGAAGATAATCACGGCTGGTCCATTGATGGTCATGGAGGTAGAAATTTTGTCCAGCGGCAGGTCTTTGTATAGAATTTCAATGTCTTCTAAACTGTCAATGGCGACGCCGCATACTCCAACTTCCCCATGGGATTTTGCATCGTCTGAGTCGTAACCCATCAACGTAGGCAGGTCAAATGCTGTCGAAAGTCCGGTTTGTCCTTGCGAAAGCAGGTATTTGAATCGAGAATTTGTTTCTTCGGGCCCGCCATAGCCTGCAAATTGCCGCATTGTCCACAACTTGCCTCTGTACATGTTCTTGTGGATTCCGCGGGTGTAAGGAAATTCCCCAGGTTCGGCCAGGTCGTTTTTGACATCCCACCCGGCGAGGTCATCAGCTGTGTAGCAGGACTTAAGCGGAATATCAGAAAGACTCAATTTGATGTCTTTGTCTTTGCCGGATTCGCCTTGTGGTTTGGTAATTTCCTGGACCATTTTTTTTACCTGATGGGGATGAATGCAGATTATTCTGTAAGCTTGACGTTTGCACCCTAGTTGAGAAAGAGCTTAGGCGCCAAGAGATGAGGACATAATGAAATATTAGCCCAGAGTCAATGATTCTTCAGATAATCAATGAGATCTCTTCTTAAAGATCATCTCTTTTGAACTCCATTTATAGAGATTCTGTAATTATTTCCTAATCGCAAAAGCAGGGGACGTCATGACAACAGCCAGTAGAGCAAGTGAGAAGTCATTGAGCGGTAAGGCGCTTCTCGAGGAAATTCTCCGCAGTCCCAAGCCTATTATGGTCAGGGCTCCGCACGGTTCCGAGCTGCACGCGCAGGGCTGGATTCAAGAAGCAGCCTTGAGAATGTTGCTTAACAACCTCGACCCGGAAGTGGCTGAGAATCCAGCTGAGCTTGTCGTATATGGTGGTTCAGGCAAGGCAGCGCGCAACTGGGATTGCTTCAAAGCGATCGTAAAAACATTGCTGGAACTCAAAGAAGACGAAACTATGCTGGTTGCATCCGGCAAACCGGTAGCCGTGTTCAAGAGCCACAGCGATGCACCGCGCGTTCTTATTGCCAATTCAAATCTGGTCGGTGCCTGGGCGAACTGGTCCTACTTCAGAGAGCTGGAGAAAAAGGGCTTGATCATGTTCGGACAGATGACCGCAGGTTCCTGGATTTACATAGGTACCCAAGGAATATTGCAGGGAACTTATGAAACGTTTGCTGAACTTGCGCGCAAGCATTTTAACGGCACCTTAAAAGGACGCGTTGTCCTTACTGCCGGACTTGGCGGTATGGGTGGGGCTCAACCACTTGCCGTGACGATGAATGAAGGGGTCGCACTTTGTATCGAAGTAGATCAAACAAGGATTGATCGCCGCCTTGAAACCAAATATTGCGATGTGCAAGCCAAAGATCTTGATGACGCTCTTGAAGTCGTGGAGCAAGCAAAAAAAGAAGGGCGCGCTCTTTCTGTCGCTCTTCTGGGTAATGCCGCAGAAATCCTGCCTAAGTTAATCGAGCGCGGATTCAAGCCTGATGCAGTCACCGATCAAACATCCGCGCACGACCCTCTCAATGGTTATATTCCTGAAGCTTACACACTGGCTGCGGCGTCCGAATTAAGAATGAAATCGCCAGACGAATATTTGAAGCTTTCGATTGCTTCAATCTGCACGCATGTCAAAGCCATGCTCAAATTCATTGATCTGGGCGCGGTCGTTTTCGATTACGGAAACAATATTCGCCAGGTAGCAAAAGATGCCGGTGTGGAAGATGCCTTCCGTTTTCCGGGATTCGTGCCAGCATTCATTCGACCGCTTTTCTGTGAGGGCAAGGGACCGTTCCGCTGGGCTGCTCTTTCAGGAGACCCGGCTGATATCGCTACTATTGATGATGCGATTCTCGAAAATTTTGCCGAGAACGAGGCCTTGTGTCGATGGATCCGCATGGCTCGCGAGCGAGTAAAATTTCAGGGGCTGCCTGCCCGAATTTGCTGGCTCGGTTACGGCGATAGGGCTAAACTCGGATTGATCATCAACGAGTTGGTCGCCAAAAAGAAATTGAAAGCACCTATCGTAATAGGTAGAGATCATTTGGATTGTGGTTCAGTTGCTTCGCCCAACCGTGAAACCGAATCCATGAAAGATGGATCTGATGCAATTGCCGACTGGGTGTTTCTCAATTCGATGATTAACGCCGTTGGCGGTGCTAGCTGGGTTTCGGTCCATCATGGTGGTGGGGTCGGTATTGGATATTCGTTGCATGCAGGTCAAGTTATTGTTGCCGACGGAAGCAAGGAAGCCGCCGCACGATTAGAGCGCGTCTTAACCACGGATCCAGGCATGGGCATAGTCCGACATGTTGATGCCGGATACGATGAAGCAATCAAGTTTGCAAAAGAACATGACGTAAAAATTCCAATGATGCCGCAATAGAGCTTTGTTCAGGAATTCCGCAAATCACAACGATCCTGTGTCGGCGAGATCTTTCTTGCCGATAGCGATAATTCGCCCTGTTGGTAGTCGAGCGATCCGATTCGAGAGTAAAAACTCTGCTATCCCGATTGCAGCTTTCGTGGTGCTGTCCATGTTAACTGCATGCGGTCCTGAAGCACAGCGAGGAAGCGACGGTTCTCTTCATCGTCCGGGACCATTTTTTGGATCGCAGAAACCGACAGTTGCCAATTCAAGCAAGCAAGCTGATGGTTCGGATTCGGAATCGGCAGGAAATAACTTGGCTCAAAACGCTGCTGGAAAAGAAGGTGATCATCAAGGAAGCGATCCGGATCCAGTCCGAACAGGTTCGGATGATCAATCTATAGTGAACAAGACTCTCCTGCCTGGCTCCGCTCAGCCACCAGATGCCATTTTGCCTTTTAAACTTCGCTTTCCGAAGGACTATCGCTCATTCACCAGCAAAACCTATGTGGCCCAAACTTTCTTTTTCGCCGGTCCAATTCGAGCCGATGGATCTCGACCATCTTTCGTCGTTAGTCTCATTCCAAAACAAAAAGAGCAACAGGTTCAGGATTCTCCTGAGTCTGCACTTGCGGCATCCATAGCAGCAGTTCAGAAAACAAAAAAAGATTGGTCGGTTAAGAAGATCGAGGAGCTCAATATTTCTGGTATTCGCTTTTTCGTTCAACGATGGTCCGGTTTCGATAACGGCGTTAGCGCTAAGATGCTGGGAGTATTTTATTTGGCAAGGTCGGGTGATTATCTAATCCTGCTCAGCTCACAAGATCGGGATGCATACGCAGGAAGCGTAAAATTGGCTGAATCAGCATTTGCTACTTTTCAGTTGAACTAGCTAGTCAAAAAGAAAGAGCAACGGGCGGGGGCTCGTTGCTCCTTCTTCTTTGCATTGTGTCACCGATTAATTGTTGTTGTATCTCCACTGCGCAGCATCTGGATTGGCTGCGTTTGGTGTAATCGCTTCTTGCCATGAAACTGCACGGTAGCCGTTCGGAGCAAGAACATTGCCGTTTCCGAAAGTAAGCGTCGGCGGTGGTGACCATGGATTGATGATGGAGCCCGGTCCGATTGGCGCGGGAGCTTGGCCATTCAATTGACCGCCACCCATTCCAGCTGTACGCAAGTTGTTGTCGTAGTGAACATAAACGCCACCACCGCTATCGTAGTCAGAGTTGATACCGACGCTTCCACCAACAATTGCTCCGTAAAGGTTTGCATCATTGGTGATTTGCGATGGACCGCCACTTCCGACGGAAGCGGAACCGATCAGCACGCCAGCATTGGGAGCATAGACGGTCATTCTCTCATTGCCGGACAAAATGATCTGCGTATTGTATGTGCTGGTTTTCGAGTTGAAGCTGCTGCCACCATAATACAATTGCAGCTGTCCTGCAGCACCCGATGATTCAACAACGGAGCCAGTTGTGCCGGATGGGCTGATAGCGATTTGGTTGCTGGCCAGCAGAGAGCTTCCTTTGCTATTGGTTAATCCGATGTTACCGCCCGTATTGATGCTGTTCCCTGTGATACCACCCATATTCACGGATGAGGAATTGTCTACATTTACGACGACGGAACCATTATTGGTACCAGAGACATAGAAGGAAGCCGGCGGCGAAGCCCCTGATGCGATAGCGGCCCGAGTTCCTGAGTCTATTTGGATAGATGCTCCGTTGGTCAGCGAAAGCGAGTTGATGTTGTAGTTGCCTGGAGGAATTCGAACTGTGCTGCCCGACTTAACTGATCCGATCGGTCCCGTTGGAACTGGGGCCGTCTTGTCGATAATCAAAGTTGCGTTCGACAACGCTACCGATCCCAAGTTTGGTGTTCCGGATGGTGCATTTGGTGTAGCCGGAATCTGTGGTTGGGGATAAGTAACGCCATTTGTGTTGAGGGGACCCGGGTTCCAAGCGCTCAGACCACCGGTCCATGCAGGTGGGCTGGCTTGAGCGACCCATCCATTTTTCTGTCCGTTTGGAATCGTGTTGTTTGGCGCGATACCATTTTGAATGCCAAATACGTTATGCGCTGGGCTGTTCGAATATGCCGCAGTGCTCTTGTCACCTGATCCGGTTACCGGATAGTATGCCGTATTCTTTCCGTTTGAATAAACGTTACCCGTCATCGTATTCCAAGGTGCGGTGCTTGCAAGCGTAGCGTTGTATAAGCTACCTACGATACCAAACTGCTTTGCGTAATACGATTGCGGATCTGGGAACTCATAGTGGCTACCGCCTTGAACTATACTTCTGCCCAAACCACCGCCGCCATATACCTGGCTGATTTTGCCGAGTGTGCCGCCTTCTGCTCCGAAGCGGGGATCTGTGGTGTTATACGTGGTATAGCCGGCTTTGCCTGCATATACTACAGATGCTACGCCGAATACGCCGTATGGAAATCCCGGGACGGCAGCAAGGGGTTGCGGTCCACCTCCGCCACCGCCCGGGTTACCGCCTCCTGGTCCACCAGTATTATTAGTGCCATTGCCGCCGGTGCCTGGAATAACCATGGTTGGCTGTAATAAAGCTCGCACTTGTTTTACAGTTGCACCATAGGTTGCGGTTGCGGTCACCATGCGGTAAGCATAATCATAGCTCTGGTCGAGCAGAGGGTCGGCAAGGATCGAATTTCCGTTTGCGATGTTGTTTTTCGCAGAGCCGCCGGGCGGGTTACCATTCCCCGAGGGCAAAGTAGCTACGCGAATGGTGACGTTAGCCAGAGGATCGTTCAACACGTTTGCAGGAACGCTCCAGTTTACGAAGGAGCCTGCTGAGCTCTTACAATCAGCAGCCATCACTCCAGAATTCAATTGGTTGATTGCATAATCCAGTCCCATTTCTGCCATGGCTCTGGCTGTGCCTTGTCCTTTAAATTGCGCAGTCTTTTGCAAGACTGGCATCATGGCACTCAAGAGCGCTGTTGTGAAAAGGGTCAATACTATTGCAAATCCAAGCACAGCTGCTAGGGACATGCCGGATTGTTTTCTTATTGGAATTTGGTCGGGAACGTTGTTCATAAAAATCTGCCTCATTCGGAGAAGGGAGGGAAGCGTCTCTACTGAGCCACACCTCCCATGATGGTTGCAGTGGCGTTGTTGCGAAGGAACATCTCTGACCGCACTGTCGATACACTAGCGCGGCGGTTTGCATCTAAGTTCATCACTTGCAAATTCACAACAATTCCGCGGAAAGCTATGAGATTTTGCTCGTTTTGACTGCCGGTTGGAAAACTGCTGGTTAGTACCAGAGGATTTCTGGTTTGGTCCATATACTGAAATACTGCCGGCATTGCGGTTGCATCCGCCGTATTGACAGGACCTACAATGTTCGTGAGAACAACTTGTGGTACTCCTGCTTGCATAGTTGGTGGCATGTTTGTTTTGTTAGCAGGTGCTGGAAAACAAGCAAGCTCGAGGCGAAACCAGCGTGTTGCACCGGGATCTTGTGCCTCTTTCTGAAAGTCTTCAACGATCTTGTATACATAGGTATCCATCGCAGGCATCGGGGCCGCAGTGCCGTTATCGAGTTTGCGTGGGAAACCCATATTATCGAAGCACTGAACTTGCAGAATCAAAGTCTGTGCATCAAGTCTATAAGGATTATTTACGCCGCCACCGCCCCAGGGCCAGGCGCCTACCCATGGTGGAGTCGGTGCTACACCTGGGTTCGAGGGATCACCGTAGTTGAAATCTACCCCTGACGGAAATACTGCAGACGAGCTGACAGCGGCGCCAGTAACGACAGCTAGAGGATCTACGTTATTGTTTTGCACTTTACCGGTGTCAACGCTTTGTCCTGGTGGAAATGCGGCATACGGATCTGTCGCTGGTGGCACTTCACCTTGGACGTCACCGATTGTGCGCGCCATTCTGATCAAACGTCCCATTTTGTCCAGCGCTACGCGTGCCGCTGTTAATGAGTCAGCTCGATTGAATGTTCTGTTGACCTCGGAGGTATTCAGAGATAGAAGACCCATCATGCTGATGGCAACAAATGACATTATGGTGGTTGCCACCAGAAGAGATATTAAAGACGTACCAGAGCAATTACGCATTTTTTGCATAGTATTCATTTTCATGCCTTAACCTGTTAGCCCGCGGCGAGTAAGCATCCCATTGCACACATAGTTGCGTGGTCTGGCGTTTGAATCGAGGAAGTTGATCGTTATCTGGATATTTAGGGAATCGATGTTCAATCTAGTGATGTTCACATCGATTGTGTTGGTCAGAGCGCCCGCAGGTGTGCAGGTCCTCAGAACATTGAATTGACCCTGGCTGACTGCTGTGTCACCGTTTTGTGTGTAATCGAGCGAAATGTTTCCATTGCCCGTATGGTTGTACGGCTGTGTATCTTGTAGGAGGGCTCGAGGAAAGAGGATGTCGGCTGGTGTGCCTGCACCATTAACCATGGGCTGATGAAGTCCACGATTGTCATCCACTGTCTGGAAAGGGAGGCTACGGAGGTGGTCCATTATTTCTTGTGCCAGAGCCGCTGCCACGTATTCACCTTGAGAGATGTTACCTACGCGGCGCACCTGAACATACATTTGCATCATCGCCATTCCTATGATCCCGGAAACTAGGACGGCTACGATAGCTTCAATCAGGAAATCACCATGTTGATTCCGTTGTTTGCCATATTTGACGCAATGAGGTATCGAGGAATTCTTTCGCATTGGAAGACTCCATCCTTATTAGATATGATGTTGCTGTTCGATTCGTTACTAGGAACGAAAACCAAACTCGAGAGCGAGTGTTGCCAAGATATCTAAACCCTCGCTAATCTACCGTGTAACGCAGAACTGACAAGCCTTACAGAATATCTTAACAGAGCTTCATAAAAGGAATAAAAATCCGAAAAGGCGTAATGAACCTACTGACTCTCTTGTAAGAATTTTCCTGAGTTTTGTAAGCGTCGTGTCGGGGATTTCAAATCCGACTGGATCTTCGGGAAAAGACTGACAGAAGATCCCCTACAAATGAGTAAGAAAAGTAACGACGCGTTAACGGGTTTCCATGGGGAATAATTAACTAGGGTTTAATTGGAGCAGATTGTGTTTACTAAACGATCTATACGGATCGTCATCGCTGACGATCATGGCATTTTAAGAGAAGCTCTTCGCAGTTTCCTTCACCAGCAGCCTGAGTTCGAGGTTGTAGGGGAGGCTACTACGGGGCAGGAAGTTTTGGAGCAATGTGAAGCACTAAATCCTGACATAGTGATCATGGATATCTCCATGCCATCAATGAATGGGATCGAATGTGCTGAACGACTACGCAAACAAAATCCAGATACAAGAATATTGGCACTTACTTCATACGATGACGACGAGCATTTAAAAGAGTGTCTACTTGCTGGTGTTAATGCTTATGTGTTGAAGAAGTCCTTTTCGGAAGACCTTAAACTGGCCCTCTTAACTGTGTTTAGAGGCGGCACTTATATTGATGCGGCTATCACAAACAGGCTGCGCTCCCTTTTGAGAGATGATCATCACCATGGTGGCTTGGAAAACAATCTTTCCGAGCGTGAAATTCAGGTGATCTCACTGATCGCGAGGGGACTGTCGCTAAAAGATGTGAGCAGCCAGTTGAAGATCAGCGTGAAGACGGTTGAAACTTACAAGGCTCGTTCACTTGAGAAACTCAATTTGAGATCGCGTGCAGAGCTTGTTAAGTATGCTCTAGAACATGGTTGGTTACAAAGTAACTATACAAACTAAACGATCCGGGTTTCGCAAGCCTGGTCGCCCTCGGGTTTCGCAGGGCTGATCGCCGTCCGTTGTACGCATCAAATCTTGAGTCCATGAGTAAATGCAACTCGAGGCGATATCTCTTTTTGATTCAATAGTTAGCAGTTTTCCTAAACTAGGGATTCGGAAACTCGATCAAAAAAAAGTTTGCGTGAAATCTGACAAATTTTCATACGAAATCCTGAAAATTATGTTTTCCAGAGGTCGTCAAGGGGTACGTATATAATGTGCCCCTATCTCCGCATGGTATCCCTCAACATGCACAATCGAATAGTACTTCGTTTGGGATCCCCCCCAGGTCCCGTGCGAAGCAGTACAGGCAATCTCTTAGTTGAGATGGTCGTTGGGGTCTTAGTTAGCAGCATTTTTGCCGGAGCCATCGTTCAAAGTATGGCTCAAGGCTTGTCTGTTACAAGTGGTGCGCAGAATCAAGTTCTAGTTGCGTCAATGGCTCAAGAAGTCCTGGACGCTGCTAGAAATTTGCCTTTTGCAACACTTTCCGGTTATGCAGGTACCTATGATCTAACGGTCCAGCTTCAAACCGGAAGCACAATCAATTGTCCTCCGTATCCAAGACCTTTGTTGCTTGATCAAAACAGCTTCAATTATGGATCTTCGCAGTATGGAAGCAGAGCAATTCACAATACGCTCAATGCCAACACCTGCAATGCGACAGAGACAATCACAAGAAATGGAGACAACACTTGCACGGTCACCATCAGCATAAACTGGCGAGATAGTACGGGTAATCACAACTACACGACAAGCACTAGAATCGCTCAAAACGGAATCGGAGTCTGAGATGACCAACTCGGGCGCTAACAAGAATAATGTGAGATCCCAAAGCGGCGAAAGCTTAATTTCGCTGCTTGTTTCGATCGTTATTTCCGCCTTTGTTTGCGCTGGAGTAATGGGACTGGCTTATCTGAATTCTTCCTCGAATATCAGAGTAATGAACAAGTGCGATTCGGTGAATGCGGCCAGAACAGCGATCGATCAAATTGGTAAATCGCTTCGTTGTGCAAGATGCGTTGGCAGCATGTGGGGCTCTGTGCAACCGATTCAAGTGCCACAAGTTGACTGGAACCAATTGACCAGCGGTACTTCCACAAATATTTCCGCAGTCAATTTCAATGTATATCCATCACAAGGAAACTCAAGCGGATATACAGATTTTCCTGCTCCGGGCGATCCTTATTATGGAGCCACACCAATAGCAGGAAATGGTCAACCATCAGGTGGTTGGCCTTCAGGACCTGGCTGGGAACCCGATCCCGGTGTCACCGATCCAGGAGCTCGATGGCGTTGTTCTCAAACTTGCTTGATCGTGCAAGTTCCAGTTTTTGATTCCAACGGAATTCCACTTGGGATTCCATGGCCGACTGTAAACCCCATGCAGAACATTCCTGTTATGGATACGATCGTCTACCGCATTATGCCTGACACCGGTGCTGATGCACAGCCTGGTACCTTCATGATGCAGAAATGTGTTTTTGCTGCACCGAATGTTCCGCGCCCTGCTGGTTATGTTCCAATTTCAACCCCCCAAACTGTTTTGCGCGGCATCATCGGTCCATACGATCCGAACCAGCCTGGAAGTCTTCGAATCTTCCAATACCTGAGTAATGTTGATCCGACCAACGTGTGCTTTCAGCCTACAACGGCGCAAGGTCCTACAAATATTGCATCAATTGGCGGCGTTTCTGTAAATATCGAAGTCTTGCGGCAGGACGCAGGTACGATAAATCAGGCTGCCCTCCAATTCAAAAGCGACATTTATATGCGCAACAACGTTGCATTCACCAATTAGCGTTATGCGCGAAATCGCGGGAGTTTATTATGAAAAGGCTTAAGATGCTCAGGACAACCAAAGTTGAGACACGCCAGATAATGGCTTTTGTCGAGCGCGAGCTAAGGTCTGCCGAAGGCATCTCTCTGGCGACGATTTTGGCGATAGGTACGGTGTCGTCACTCTGGCTGACTGCAATGATGGCTATTGTAATTCCAACCTACCAAAAAACTGCAGGGTTGAAAACAAGTACAGCAGTTCGAGCAGCTGCCGAAGCTGCGCTCGATTACACGCTTAATCAGATGAATAACTCAATTAGCCAAGGAAATCCATCTGCGTTTGATGCACCGCCTCAAGTCGGTTCGACGCAGCTAAGTACAATTTCGCCTGGAACTCTCGGTCTTTCAAACGCAAATATCAACATTCAAGTAATGGTTCAGAATCTCGGGCTGCAAGGACCGCAATCGGGGCAGAGTACTCAACCGATGATTTTTGATCCGCAGTTAGATCAGCTCATTCAACAAGGAAAGCTAGCTAATCCATATCGTTTGATGACAGCCTCGGCTACACTTGGTAGCGTCACCAAGAACATTCGCGTCCTTTTGGTGCCGCAAAGCGTCTGTCCTGAGACTGGTATGGCATCAGGAAATGGCGTACCGACGATGCCGTTTGCAATTTATGGTGTTAACCAAACCGCGTTTGTTGGATCTGTCGGACTCAATAGTTACGTCGGTCGTTACAACGGAAACG
Source organism: Candidatus Obscuribacterales bacterium (assembly GCA_019747875.1). Taxonomy (GTDB): domain Bacteria; phylum Cyanobacteriota; class Vampirovibrionia; order Obscuribacterales; family Obscuribacteraceae; genus JAIEPM01. Next base: position 110,511 of record JAIEQI010000042.1, on the reverse strand, counting down.
GAACTTTTGTAAATCCACCTTCTCCGAGACCGCCACTAAACGATCCCCGCGTTCGTGCTGATTTCGGCAGCGGCACCACAGTTAATCAAGTTGGCTATGGCAGTGCCTATAGTGGCATGGCGCTAGGTGGAACCCAGATGGAATTTTGCAATCCGATAGTAACCGGAACGCAAGCTTCAGCTGCGATTGCTCAAATGTACAATGCTTCTGCAGTTGCTCAGGCACCGTGGTGCAATATTTATGACAACGTTTATTCGAATTATCCAAATGCCGGATCGACATCGACCCCTTCTAGAGGAATGGTTTACGCCGACAAGAGCACAGTTGGAACTCCAAGCTCTGGGTACATTCCTCGCGGCTGGGATAACACGACCGGCAATGCAAGCAACCAGAATGCATATAATAATGTTTTTGGATTAAGTAATGTAATGGGTGCGTATCCATTCGATCACGTTTCCTGGCCGGATGCAAATTATGATGCCAGCACTCTCTACCCTGCTATTGCTAATAACAATAATATGGGTGGAATTTTGAGCAACGCGCAACAATATGCGAAGCCTCAAATTCCGCCGGTACCAACCTCACCAAATACTGCTCCGCGCTTAGGCAATATAAATCTTACCGGCTCGGCAATGATTCAGATTAGACCTGGAGTTCCTGCTCCGACGGCGCCGATTGGATCGCGAAGCTCAGGTGTAGTGTTGCTGCCACCGGGTGATTACAGTATTACTGGATTGACCATGAGTGGTAATTCCCGAATTATTATTGATCCGAGTGTGAATACGGCGACAAACTTTTACCTGGAAGGTAATGTTTCGACATTGGCTAGTGCGCCTGCTGTAAATATTGCTAATACGGCTGATATTAATATGACTGGAATAACGCAGTCCACGGCAGCTGGTATCACAAATCAAATCGGAACCACGGGTTTCAATCTCAGCGGTAATACAGGACCGAATGGACATGGTAACGTCAACTCGGGAATCCAAACGGCAATCAATTCACAAACAAACATTGTTGAAACTGCGGGCTCAGCAGGTTATTTCAACCTTTATTACAATGGACCAGGTTCAGGTCCGTCCGCTGGTTCGCCAAGCAATCCACCCAGCACGACCTTTGCTCTGAATGGTCGTGAGCGCATGACGATATTTGCTCCAAACGCAAATATTCTTGTTGGACGCGGATCTGGTTATACCCGACCAAGCGAATATTTTGGATCTGTTGTTGGTAACTGGGTTACCGTGACTGGACCTCGTACCGCAACTCCGAGCCAGTTTACGGCAATGCACTACGACATCAAATTGAAACCAGGTGGTGGTGCATTTGTAAATCCAAACCAGAATTTATCGGTGTGGGGTAACCCCGTTAACGGAAACTGGAGAGTAAACGGCGGCTATAAAGCTGTGACCTGGCAAGAAGCAAAAGCGCCTTCCACTGATCCGGCAGCGTGGAACAACTCCACGATGTGGCAATAAACTAAGACTCTTCCAGCTTCTCGATATCGGCCAGGTCCTGTAATGCATAGCCACCGATGATTAAGTACCTAACTGCGTTTTCGTTTAACGATTGTATAAACTCTTTCAAGTCGCGTCTGAGCACCATACCTCCAAAGCTCGTACTCCTGTCGGATTTCTTCCAGAGCAGCTATTCTTGTCTGCGGACTTTGAGAAAGCCAGTATGCTAAATCACTCGAACTCTCATGAAGTCCGCGCTTTCTGACAAGTGGTTCAAGGGGAGCGCTCTGGCGAATAGCCGAACTCTCGAGCCGCTCAACTCCTTCGCAATTTTTTTGATCAGAACTCATTCTTTCTTGTTCCTTCCGATGCTCAAATTTTACCAGACTCAATCTGGTGATTTGTCGAAAGGCAGATATGGATCGGGCTGGCTATTATTAATTTCCGGTTTTGAATAAGCCATGGGCTTGGGTGACGAGGGACAAGCAGGCTGCCATTTTAAAGACGCGGGCTCCGAGCTGACGATCTTGTTTTGTGGGGCTCTTCATCACTTTTGCCAGCACATCTGATTGCGAGAAGAGAGATAGGATTGAGAACTCAGCTGTCTTTACTGTATGAGTTTCGAGTTTGTGTTCTTTCTCGTTACGGCTTGCTACCTTGCTGGTTTTGCCAATTTGCAAGGATTGTCCGGCACCGACGACGAAGTGGCGATCACCGACTTTGACTTTGATGCCACCCCAACGGTTCTCATAAATATTGAATATTTCAAGCCCTTGATCGTTGGAGCGTACGAGTGCTGTTGTTCCGGCACCCAATTCAACGTCACCGAACTTCGAGGTGAGATGAGTATTCTTGTGTGCGTCGCAGATCATTTCGCCCTTGTGAATGGCGACCTTAGCCGAGCTGCTTTCGTAATCGCAAGCTGCTGTGATGATGCTGCATGTTTCGGTTTGTGCACGATCGAAGCAAGTAATACTCGCACGTTGAATGTTTGAGCTGGCCGATATTGCATCGCTTGAACCAAGTACCGGGGTCAAGCAAGCTATTGGTTTGAGTTCGCTGCTTGCAGATGCGATGCTGCTTCCTTCACTACTTGAACCATTAGCGATCGCTTCGTTTTCAGTCTCGTCGGATTGAGGCAATCCTGGATCAGCCATTGTTGATCTTTGTGAGCTGAAGATCACAGCTCTGCTGGTATCCACGTTCAGGCTCGGCATGCTTGTCGAAGGCAGAACGAGAGCCTGCGGGGCGATCGCACTAACTGTGATAGATGATACTGCGCCACCGGCTACCGACGTTTCGGCCACTGGAGGGTCTGCCAAAATGTGAACGCCGCCTTCAAGTACGATTGCTGATTTTGATCGCGTTCCGGTGCTAAATACAACGTTTGATCCCCAAGCTTTGATTTGGTTGTTGTTACCTTCAGCAGTGATACCGTTCTTGCCGAAGTAAACCTGACCGCCATACTTTTCACTAACCTTGACGCCAGAAGGTGTTTTTCCTTCGATGGGAGAGGTCGGGACATCACCGATGACGACGTAAACGTTACCTCGACCTGAGTTTGCTGAATTGCTGAAAGCCTGAAGGTCAGCATTTTTGCCAATTGTAATTGTGCCATGGCTGGTGTCTCTGCTTTGCAAAGTCAGGTTACCTTCGTTTGCTACCAGCTTTGCATTTTTTGCAACAACAAGTGAGCTGCCTGAAGACATCATGATTGATCCGTGGCGTGTCGTGACGTTATTGACCGTAAGACCGCCTTGGGAACTCACTGAGAAATTGCCGCCCGATTCGGAATCGAGAACCGTGACGTTTCCGGTTGCGTTGACATTAACGATACCGTTCTGTTGAGTTCTCAATTGCAAGTTGCTTGCGTTCACCTGCAGGGCGACGCTCTTGCTACCAATATTGCCGGTATCTGATTCGAGCAAGAGGGAACTTGCTGAAAGAACTCCGCCAGTCTGACTGATGTTGCCGGTTCCATGAGCGTCAACCTTTAGCGTGGTGGCATTAACGTCGCCGCCAAACGTTATGTTGCCGTTGCTTTTTGTTTGAACGTTAACGACACGTCCGGTTACGTCCCCATTGAGTGCAAGATTCTTATTGGCACGAACTGTGAAATCTGTTCCTGTGATATCTGAATTCACAGTCAGTGCACCGCCTGATGAAACGGTGGAGTTCTGTGCAATGCTGAGACTTTCGCCGTTCACTGTCAAGTTGCCTTTTGTCGTACTGAGCTTAGCTCCACTGTCAACATTAACTAAGGCAGCGCTAACGTTGAGAGCAGAATCTTGGACACTGACACTCTTACCGATGGTCACTGAATCAGATGCTGCGATATTGACGCTTCCATTTACGCCAGCATTGAAAACACTGTTGGAATTGATACTGACCGAACTGGCGTTAGCCGCTCCAACATCGATAGTGCCTACCGCCTTTACGATGAGATTTCTACCAACGGCAATTGATTCGAGTCGGACTGCGCTGGAGTCAGATACGTTCGCGGAGCCTGCTGTTGAAATCGACAAGCTTGGCGTATTTACCTGGATTGCGCGGTCGGTCGTACCGATTGAACCTGAGCCCGACTTCAATGTAATGTTTGCTGCTGTCAAAGTGCCAGCTGTTTGTGTGATGTTTCCGGAGCCATGTGCTGAAACGAGAAGGTCATTTGTGACATCGACATTGGCACCAAGAGTGATATTGCCATTATTTGCAGTTGTTTGAATGATCAAGCTGTTTGCACTGACGTTTTTGTCTATAACCAGATTGCCTGCGGCTTGGATTGTTGTGGTTCCGTTTGGAGTTTGGATCAATCCGTTATTGATCAGGTTTCCGCCCGGTGTCAGAACGCTGACATTGTGATCGCTATTCAAGACAACGCCGCTGTTTATAGTGACGTCCGCATTATTGGTTTCAATTAGAACGGGCGCTCCAAGCATCGCCAGTGTACCGTTGCCTGCCCCACCGGAAGTGCTGAAGTTGATGTCTGAACCAGCGCCGTTGATGCTGATGCTTCCGCCTGCTGTCGATAGAGTTCCTGTCGAGCCTGTTGGGGTGACAATGTTTACTGCACCGCCGCCCTGGCTTGCGACGGTGATCGCAGAAGCGCCTGTGGCAGTTACGTTCGATCCGTCGCCGAATGCTACTGTTGGTGCGCTAATGGATAGCGCCGCGCCGCTGTTAATAGTGGAGTTTGAACCTGCTGCAAAAATGAGTGAGCTCTGGGAGCTGAATGCTACCGAACCACCACTGCCCGCATTGAATACGGTGTTGCCTGCAAAGGTCAAGTCATTGCCTGCGCCAAATGATTGCACAAATATTGATCCTGAATTACCACCAGTGAAGCCCACGGTGCCTGCGCCCGTTAGCGTCATTCCGTTGGGATCCTGCAATACGATCACTCCGCCTTGTTTGGACGAATAAATGTCGCCGTTTAGATTGAGGTTGCCGCCATGCACGTTGACTTCAACATTGCCGCTAGCCATCAAATCGACATTGTTCAAGTTTGTATCGGCCGCGCTACTTTCTGTGACGAGTGTTCCACCTGTGACGTTGAGTTGAGCGCTACCTGGTCCCTGTGCCTGGAAGGTTAATGGCGAAGGTGTGCCGGCGTGAAACTCAACGGAGCCTCCCTGAGAAGCGAGCGTTGACGAACCAGTGACATTGACTGAAAGTCCGCTGCCCGTCGAGCTCACATACATGGCGCTGGAAGTTGTACGACTGAGATTGATGATGCTGCCGCTGGACAAATTGAGCGCATTTGTGTTCATGCTCAACTGGCTGCCGCCGTTGATCGAAAGGCTGCTGCTGGCGAGGCTTACGCCATTTCCGCTAGAACCGGTCGATACATTAACCACACCGTTATTGCCGGCATTCAATATATAGTTGCTTCCAAAATTAACCGAGTCGCCGTTTATGGAGATGCCGCCACTTCCAGCTAGAACTTGTGCACCGGTTCCAGACAAATTGAGATCGCTGCTTGAACTGATCGATATGCCATTGCCGCTGGATTGTGCCAGCAAGCGTCCATCAAGGATGAGGTTGTCTGTTGTGAGGCTGAGCGAACCGGCTGTTGATTGTACATCGATGCCGGATGCCACTGTCAAATCATTTCCGCTGCCTGAGGCTAAGGTTACTCCATTGCTACCATTTACATTCTCGAAGATTGAAATACTACCGTCAGCATTGATGATTAGATTTCCTGCCGATACGGAGCTTTCAACCGACACATCGCCACCGCCATTCAGCTGAAGTGTGCCGGCAACTGATGAGGTTCTCAGATCGAAGCTGCTGCTGTTGCTGACGAAAGTGGAGCCACCACTTGTGGCTTTCATTTCTAGTACGTTTGTCAAAAGCGGATTGAGGGCGCTTCCGATGTCGCCTGTTCCGGAGCTGAGAACGAGAGTACCTATTCCGATGGTGCCGTCGCCAACCTGATTGATCGATGAGCCACCTTGAACGGTCAGGTTGACCACCGGCGCATTGATGTCGTTATTGCCGATGTTGATGTTTCCGCCGGCGATTGCGCTGACGTCGAGCTGTCTTGCAGAAATTGCACCGTTGAGGTTGATATCGCCATTTGTGGAGATCACTTCCATGCCTAGATTGATCGATTCATCAAAGGCAGTGGAGCTAATATCGATTCCATCGCCGATGGTGGCTGCACCATTCACGCTGGTAATGCTGACCGTGGCATTGGTAAAGTCGATGTTTGCGCCAGCGCCATTTGCGGAGATTGTGGTGGAACCTTGTGCTGGTCCGATCAATACGTTTCCGGGGCGAACGGCGGTACCTTGATCAATGTTGAAAGTGACCTTGGAGCCGGAATTGAAGTTCATAGCCAGGGAGCTGCCTGCATTTCCGGAGTGAATTTTCATCAGCCCTGCAGTATCCATGGAGACCGACGAGTTACCCAGGAACGAGATTTGCGGTGCACCAAGTTCTACGGCGCCCTGGCTTGCAGACAGAGTAGAGTTGTTTGCGAAAGCAATCGACGAGTCGCCGGCGCTTGCTTGAATCAAGACATTGCCGTTTGTACTTGATACGGAGCTTACTCCGACAACACTTCCTGCGCCGCTTACATTGACACTGTAGGTGCTGCCTGAACCCTGGAAGCTTCCTTTCAAACTTGCAGGGCCTGATACTGAAACGGCTCCTTGCGAGCTGGCATCGATTGTGCCGAGATTACTTGATGAGGCACCGGAAAGGAAAACATTCTGATTGACGGCTACAGAAAGGGCATTGCCAGCACCGGAGTCTAGGCTCAATGTGCCACCATTGCCGCTGCCCATCGCTGATGCGGAGATCAAGCCGCTACCGGGTCCGCCTAGCTGATTTAATGCGCCGAGTTGTAATGCTTGTTGGGAGTTTTGAGCAAACGCCAATAAACCACCATTGCCGCTGCCGCCACCATCTGCAACTACGTCAGCGTCGATGCTCAGTTCACCGGCGCTGGACACGCCAGCTGTCAGTGAGATGTCCCCGCCAGAGCCGAGCATAGAACCAGCATCAATTAGTGAGCCAGCGAGGCTGAGATTTCGTGATGTGGATAATGCGATGCTACCGCCGTCACCGGATGCTGAGCGTGCGGACATAATACTGCCGTTACCGACGGTGAGATCGGCGTCATTGCCGGATGCTGTTACAGTGATTGAACCTCCGTTTCCAGATCCAGTTGTGGATGCGGTGACGGTTGAACCATCCATTATATTGATCTGTGGAGCGCCCAGATTAACTTGTCCGCCATCGCCACTACCTGCACCGTCTGCGCTCAGCAAGCCCGTTATGGTCAGCAAGTTGTTTCCGGATCCAACTTGTCCGGAACCGATTGCATTTGCAGTAAGGGAGATAATTCCTCCGTCGCCGTTGCTTCCTCTTGCAGCAACAGATAAAAATGCACCATCCACATCAAGGTCGCCACCGGCGCTGATATTGATTGTACCGCCAGCACCACCATTGAGTCCGCTGCGTGCTGAGAGGCTGAAACCACTGGTTTTACTTACAGAGAAATCTCCCTGGCTTTGCGTGTTGAGCGTTGTAATCGATATGGTGCCGCCGTTGCCTGTACCTGAGCCGTCGGCGTTCAATGTGCCCGAAATATTCAATGCGCCCGATGCTGATCCGGAGTCCAATCCGGTGACAATGTACATCGAGCCGCCGTTGCCATTTGCTGCCTGTGGTGAAACATTCAGCTGGGAACTGCTGAGATTCATCGTTCCGTTGGAGTTAAGGAAAAGGAATCCACCGTTTCCGCCATCATTGCCGCCGCGCGATGTGATCATCGATGCGCTTCCGGCAAGGTCAAGATCTGTCAATGATGTGATAGTGATATCGCCGCCGGAGCCGCTTGCTGCTCCACTGGCATCGAGAATCATTGCTCCATGAACACCATCTGTGAGGGTGATCATGATGTTGCCGCCGTTCTTGCCCGGATCATCGCCACCACGGGCAGTGATCGCTAATGTGTCGACTTGAACGCTTCCAGCAATTTGGACAGTGGTGGCACCACCGCCATTGTTGGTGAGATTCATCGAGCTTGCGCTAATCACATCTCCGCCGATACCGATGCTACCAGCGCTGCCACTGCCGTGACCAGACGTGTCAGCAGTTAGGCTGCCGAGCTCAAGAATCGGCGCAGATATTGCCAGGCTGCCTCCGGCATAGCCAGTACCACCGACGGCACTAAAGTTGAGGTCGCCGCCGCTGACTTTTGTTCCCGAGCTGATGGAAATTTGTCCACCGGCACCGGATGCGCCACCATTGGCTGAGTAAGATGCACCAGTCAGAACAATTTCACCGTCTGCCACAAGGGAGATCATGCCAGCATCGCCGACTGACGCATTCAGTGCTACGGAGCCAACATGAATACCACCAAGTCCATGGTTGTTGATGAACAGCCCGCCACCACCTGCACTATTGGCCGATGTGGAACCGATATAGTTGTTGCCGCCGGCTTGGTTAACGAACAGTGTGCTACTAACAGCATCAGGAGCCGAATTGTTGTTGGCGTTGATGTTGATGAAAGCGCCTAAGCCAGTCGGATTGTCATTGTTTATCGAATCGACGCGAATGTTTGCGCCGGCGCTGAGATTAACGCTGGCACCATTACTGTTTATCGAGGCGACCTGGATATCGTTCACAGAAGTACTGATGCTGACTGATGATCCTGTCGAGTCACCACCTGTAATCTGAATGTTTCCAACTGAGACATTGTCGCTCGTGACGTCAAATGCTCCATTAAGTCCCGATGAAATACTGACGAATCCGCTAAAACCGGAGCTACTTGCGTTAGCCTTAATGTCCACATCGGACATGTTAATGTCAGCCTCTCCTCCTAATGTAAGGAGGGAAACGAAACCACCGTTAAAGCCAGATACGTCAATTGTCGAATCACCGAAATTGATTGATCCACGATCTGCAAATACCGAGAATCCGCCACCACCATTTTGCGATGATGTGAGATCTATAGTTCCGTTACCCATGTGTACGAAACCGTTTAGAGTTTGAATGTAAACCTGACCGCCGGTGCCCAGTTGGCTCGTGGCTGTGATGTCGGTGCTAGCTCCTGTTTTGTTATTACCTAAAACGACATCTCCAGCGTCAGTTATGAAGTTTACGGATCCGGCGAAGCCCACGTCGCTGGAGGTGTTGACCTTGATACCGCCTGCAAGATCAATTCCAGTTTTTGCATTAATGGAGAAGTCCGAGCCGCTATTTCCTGAGGACGACGAATCGATAGAAAGAAGACCAGTCGCTGAAACGTTGGAGTTGTTGGAAGTAATAGTGATTGCGCCGGACTGTCCGCCTGTGCTCTTGCTTGAAATACTGGTTTCGCCAAGCAAAATTGGACCACCAGCTGTCAGTGTGATGCTGCCGGAATTGCCATTATTGGATTCGGTACTAATAGTAAGTGGCACTGCACCGAGGTCGATCATTCCACCGGCTGTTAATACTATGTTGCCCGTGTTGCCGCTCTTGCCGGATGTACCGATAGCGCTAACGTCAACGTTGATGATGTTTTTTCCGGCGGTGATGATCAGTGCTTCATTGCCTGGAAAAACCCAGTTGCCACCAAACTGGGACATTTCCAAATAGATGTCGCCGCCCGATGCTATGGTTGGGTCTCCGGTCATGGTAAGCGCGCCGATGTGGAGGTCACCCTCTACTGCCGATACGTGTGCGGCACCACCCACCAAATTCAGTTGCCCAGAAACTGAATTCACATCCATATTAATAGTACCGTCGCCAGAAAAGACATTCATTGTCTGGCTAACGAAATCACCACCAAAGATTTTGGTATCGAACTTGGGAGTGAAGAATTGATCTCTGATATTGATAGCGCCGTTCAGTGCTTCGAATGTTCCGCCGATATTGTTGATTGCAAGGTTCTGTGCCAACATGGTGGCGACGTTGATGTTGGCGTTGAGCGACGCGATCAGCCCAGCGTTTTGAACCGAGTTTGTGATCATGCTGATATCGCCAACGGCTTGCATAACCGGGCTCGGTCCTGTGAGTCCTGCCGGTAGGGCGTTAATAATGGAGCCACCGGCATTCAAGTTCAAGTTGCCTGAGCTGGTGATACTTCCGTAGTTAACAATGTTCTGCGTTGTGTTGAGAGAAAGGTTGACGCTTGAAAGCAGATTGGTGAAACCAAGACTTTCGAAGCCTCCCATCGGTACGATAGAACTGAGCAGCCCGCCCTGGTTGTTGAAAATGTTGGCTGCTGAAATCAGGGCTGTGTTGAATTGGGAGTTGCTGGAAATTGCAAACAAGTTACCGGCATTGCTGAGATTTCCTGTGATGGTAATGGAACCTGCGGTTCCGAAATCACGGACGGCAGTTACTCCGGTTGGAATGACTACCTGGCTGAGATTGTTGCCAGAAAGATTGAATTGACCGCCAACGGCTCTTCCTGAAGCGTCGAGAACCAGGCTTTGGGTTCCCCCACCCAAAACCTGGTTCAACGCAACGCTTTCGGCTGGAGTGAGTAAACTCCCGGCGTTAACGACCACCGAAGATCCCCCGACGGTAATCGTTGCCGAAGTGAAGTTATTGTTGCCACTTCCTGCCGTAACAGTTCGGTTTTCCGAACTTAAATCAAGATTGTGATGCATATCCCCCGCCTCTTGGGCGAGAGCAGAGGTACAGAGCTGAAGGGTAATCAGCAATGTGCCAACGATAAATAGAAACGACTTTGAAGTCATAGTGCGAGCACCTGCCTTTGGGGGGAACCATTGATTTCTGGGAGGGATCCAGAAGCAACGGCGGGGCTGGATGCGCCAAACAACGCCAATAGTTAGTTTTAAACGCAGCTAGTCGCTAGTCGGGGGACACGTCCTATATACCCGGTTATCAAGGGGCGATATCGAGTCGACTTCAATGAATAAATTAAATCAATCAAAGCTTCTCATCTGAAACTTTCCTCGATTCAAATTAAGGCATTCAGAAATCAAACGAGTTAATAAAACGATTCAGGCGGAACCTACCAAAATTCCAATAAGCGATCTCCGAGTAAGCAATTGTTTGATCAAGATCGATATAAGTGAATTCTTGTCTGCTAAGCCTGCCTGGCTTTTGTTGTGGCTGCGAAATGTGTTGTCAACAATGTCGAATAATGTATCAGAGAAGTCAGCGTTTAAGCGGCGACACCTAACCGGGGGGTGGGAATCGGTTCTCACGAGCGCCTCTACTTGGCGATCAGTTTGCTTGACTGATCAGATTCGATCGATTTCGGTCTAAAAACAAAAACAGCGGTGACCGAAGTTCACCGCTGTTGCGGCGCAATAAAACTTGCGCCTCCCCCAGTCCTAATTTGGTCAGCGATCCGAGTACAAGTGCAATGCCACTTTCCTTGCAATTTGCCTAAGCTCTTCCCCCAAAGAACTCATTCAAACTGAAAAGCTCGAATGTTTGACCAAGGATATATTTCCCTAGAAAAATGTATCTGAAACCATGTAAGACGACATTTAATGTTTTCCATAGATGCACCTTGAAAACCGGCTTGTAGAGCGCCTCTTGAGAAGGTGGTCTGATTAGGGGAAAACACCGATACCTCCTGATCGAAAAACCCCTAATTCAGTCAAACCATGCTTTTCTAGGTTTGAACGGTCTCGTCAAGTGGAATTTAGAAATTTCGAAAGCGCAAAAATTTTGCGTTATTTCTGATCGAAAATCAGCTCTTGAAGACTGGCGAGGCTACGGCTCTCGGCAGTCCAACTTGTTTTCTTGGTGTTGCTCCAGGCAAAGTTTTGGCGATTCGGTTTCAAAAAAGACGTTCTCTTGACTAGCTTTATAACTGAACCAATTCCTGAGTGTAATAAAGCTCTCAGGTTATCATTCGGCAAGTTTGCTCGATTTTGATAGATGGCAAGCTATGATTTCCTCTTGGTATGGAGCTGCTATTAGCTTCATTACAACCTCCTGGCGAGGTCTTTGAGAGAGCAAGAAAAGCTGGTATCTGATGAGTCGAATCGTTCAAAAATTTGGTGGCACATCTGTCAAAGATCCGGATCACATTCGGCGCGTTGCAGAGATTGTTGCTAAAACCTACAAGCAGAACAAGGAAGTTGTTGTTGTTGTGTCTGCCATGGGTCAGTCTACTGATGAGTTGATCGAGCTGGCCTTGCAAGCAGATCCAAATCCTGAGCCACGAGAATTGGATGTTTTGCTTGCCACAGGTGAACAGGTCTCGATCGCCATGCTGGCGATTGCATTAAGATCCATGGGCTTAAAAGCCCGATCTTTTACAGGACCGCAAGCTGGAATTTTGACTGATGATGCGCATGGATTTGCGCGAATAAAGACTGTGCATCCAACACGACTCGAGAGTTCACTAAGAAAAGGTGAGATACCTGTTGTTGCCGGATTCCAAGGAATGAATCGGAACAGCGAGCTGACTACGTTAGGGCGTGGAGGATCTGATACCACGGCAGTGGCATTGGCTGCGGCTCTCAAAGCAGAGTGCTGCGACATTTACACAGATGTTGAGGGAGTTTATACAACCGATCCTCGGACAGTTCAGTCCGCCCGAAAGTTAGGTGTTGTCTCTTACCAAGAAATGCTCGCGCTTGCCTCGGCTGGTGCTCAAGTCTTGAATGCTCGCTCGGTCGAACTTGCAATGAATAACTCGGTTCCGATCCGCTTACGTTCTACCTTCTTGCCGGATAATGCCGGCACGCTGGTTACGACCAAAGATATTGCCCCTGTGCAAACTGTTTGTGGTGTTGCATGTGATGCCAGCAGAGTTTGGGTTCGAGTTGCTTTTTCTCAAAGTTTCAATGCAGATCAAAGCGTTGGCGAATTTGCTGATAACTTTTCGAAGCAGGAAGATGCCGTTCAGCAATTACTATCTGCGCTGATTTCTCTGGGCATTGATAAAGAAACAGTTTGCTTGACACGGTCCAACGGCATAAATGTCAGCTGGCTCGAGTTCCATTGTGAGAAGCGCTTGTTAAGGGAAGTTCAATCGCTGCTGACCATATCCACTAGTAATTTGCCTGACTTGGAGTTTCGCATTGATTCCGATTTAGCGCTTGTTTCATTGATCGGATTGGGAATAGATTCTGACTATCGAATCTCAGATAACCTGGCTAAGGTAATTAGAAAGAATACAATTCCCGTGTTGATGCAAACACACCAGGAGTTGCGTAGTTCTGTGCTCATTCCTGGCGCGTTTAAGGAAGAGGCAGTGAGGTTGGTGCACGATGAATTTTGCAGCCGATCTGTTGAGGCCGAATCGAAACTGGCAAAAATGGAATTGGAAGCAGAAGAAAGAGCCCTGCGAAATGTCAGCACAGCGAATACCAATAATGCTTTGATGTTCGTCGCTGAACTTGGAGTTTCGACTGCCGACGCATTGGAATCCAAGGAAGCTAGCTACCAAACTGAAACTGAGGCGATAAGATGACTTTCGGTAATATTTTTGACAAATTGAAAAGCTCGACTAAACAAGCTGCAGATCAAATGAAGCTTGCCGGACGAATTGCCGGGCTTAAAGTCGAACGAAGCACGCAGAAAGCTGAACGGGAACGTCTACTCAAAGAAATTGGCAGCAAAACATTCTCCATTTACTCTAAGACGAAGTCACTCGATTCAGCTACTTTGGAAGAAGAGATTATCAACGAGCTAAATCATATTGACCGAATCGACAAACGAATGGTTGAGATAGAGGAAGAGATCGCCCAGCTGCAATCTGAGATCCTCCACACAGAAGGCAAGGAAGTTGTTGATGCCGACGAAGTTCAAGAGTCTGATGGCGGCAAGGATGAGGACGAAGATGAAGATGAGGATGAGGATGATAAATCCAGTCGCAAAAAGAAAAAGTAGTTTGATAGTAGTGTCTGTATAAAGAAGAGAAACCGGAGTAAAACATGAGCACCAAAACTTGCAAAACATATGCCGGAGCGCTTATTTTCTTTGCATTTGTGGCGTCAATACCTATGGCATCTGCTGACGTAACGTCACCTATGATCAAGGATCGCGGACGCAAATACACAGAAGAAAAACCGTTGACCAGCTACTACGGAACAGGCGCTGCCGGAAGAATGACAGAAGCCTCTGAGCTTCGCTTCCAAGCCGAGTCACTCTTCACTGCAGGCGAATGGGAAAAAGCGATTCCCGTAGCGAAGAAGGCTGTCCAATTCGATGCTGGGGACCCTTCTGGTCACTTGATATTGGCCCGCGCGCTGACGGCAAAGTTCTACCAGCAAAAAGGTGCAATCGATGAGAAATTGTTGACTGAGTGTCTCCGCGAATGGCAGCTTATCAGATATCACGATGCTGACCCCACCGAACAGTGGGAAGCAGGCATGGCTGCAAAAAGATTGATCAAAATCGCGCGTGCTCTTGAGAAGGAAAAGAAGGAGCGCATGCGCATCGAAGAAGAAAAATTGCAAGCTCAGCTAGCGGCAAAATTGGCTCCGCCCAAGCAAAAGGTCGCGACTACTGTAAGTGCTAAGCAAATTAGCGACGAAGAAGAGCAAGCTGAGTGGAAAGCAGAGCAAGAAGCAAAGCCGAAGGCTCCAGCTACGAAGGAAGGCGCAGACAAGTCAGCCAGCAGCGGTGAACTGAACCCCGAGCTAAAACAGTTGGCTGCGCGCAAAAAGCGATTCGGAATTTTCTAAAACTCCGGGCAATTCAATCTGCCATACTCTGATGGAATCAGCTAGAAGGATATGGACTTCTAGCTATTTCTCTTTGACATTTTGTCCGTTTTGAAACGCCAACGGTATGGTTGAATAGATGCCTGGGCGAACCTCTGGTTGCCACGGTTTCGGTGTTAGATCCCTGATATTGTTAGAGGCTTTGAAGTCACCATTCTTGATACTGCCTTTATCCACTAAATACTTAGCGAGTAAATCAACTTGGGATAATCGAATTGCTTGCGCACCTACAAGAGTGCGGGCCTCGCTTGCTGTGTGTTGTTTGCCATAAGCCCAGTTTTCAGGTTGCAGGAATCTAGGATCTTTTGGATCATTTGTGATTATGCCTCTCTTTCCCCACTTCTCCACAGGGTGGAACAGCGTCAGAACCTCATAGGATTTATCCGCTTCTATTGGCACATATTTGCCAGTACTCGGATTCACCACTTCGACTGCGGTGATCCGTTGACCCGGTGGCAGTGATCGATCGAAGGAATAACGCAATCCTTCTGTTTGGACGAAGTTACCTGTGTAGTCATAAAACTCTGGTTTGGGAGATTCACTGAAAAAGCGTCTTGCGTTATCTTTTATGCGATCCGGTATAGCCTTTGGTTGAGTTGCAGCTGGTGGCAAATCATGAACGGCGAAATTCAAGGCTCCCTTAATTTGAGCTCCAGTCATAGTAGCTACAGTCAGTTCATTCAATTCGCGTTCAACTGACCCAGTATTGAGGAAGGTGTTCGATAATTTCAAATGATTGGTCGCACCGGGCGTGAATCCTTCTTTGATATCACCTGTATGTTTGAGAACGATGCCTACCTGGTTTATTGGCGCTAATCCAGAAGCTTGTCTAGCAGCATTGATCTGTGGCAATTGAGCATTCGTCTGTTCAAGCAATGCGCGACTTATTAGTGTTCCCAGTGGAGTCTGCTCGCCCGTTTGCCCCCTCAGTCCGTGTGTACTGATCGGCTCTTTGATCTGCACCTGATAAGTTACGTTCTCTAGTTTTGCAATGTCTCCAATCTCTGATTGGATGTAATTTCGAATTTCGGGGTCTGGTTTTATAGCTGAGTGAATCTCGTGCAGCTTGCCACCACTGCGGAATTTATCGACGCTGCCATCGGCTTTGAATGCCAAATTCATTTCGCCAAGCCATTGAGCTTTTGAACCGGCTTGGCTGATTGGAACCTCCGCGCCATTTTGCGCATTCTTGATCCAAAACGGCAGCGGTTCGATATCATGCGAGTGAGCGCCAAGAATGGCCGATATGCCTTTTACATTTTGTGCAAGAGCAATGTCTTCCGCTCTTCCAAGGTGGGAAAGGACAATGACTTTGTTCACACCTTGAGCATTGAGTTCTGTGATAGCTTTGCGGGCTGATTCCTGAGCGTCTCTATAAATGACCGCCCCTTCTGCCATATCTTCGAGTTCTTTGGTGACAAGTCCGATGATGCCGACTTTGTCGTTGCCCTGCGTGCCATTGATTTCGATGACGCGATACGGCTTGTAGACACCGTCTTTGCCTACCAGACCAGGGTGCGCTGGCAACTCGATGTTGGTCATTACCGCCGGCATTTCTCTGTTGGTTTCTGCTGCGAGCTGGCGGATGTTTTTCACCCAACCGTCAACATCAACATTGCCTAATCCTACGTCCGCCACATGGTTGCCTGGAACGGTGCCATTTGGTTTCATCATTTCGATGGCTTTGGTTTCGACGTAACCGAGTCGAGTCGATCCAGCAACGACGTTACCAGAATAGTTATCACCGAGTTCAAAAAGTAGCGGATTGCGTCCAGCTGATTTAGACTGCTCTCGCAGCATGGATGCCTTGCTTGCCAGCTGTGGAAGCGATGCCTCTTGTCCCAGCAAAGCGCTGTGCATGTCATTGAAGTGCAACAGATCGACTCGGGTAATTCCGCGTTCTCCCTGCAGGGAAGCTTTAGCGTAAGCGCCGATTTCTCTGGCGTTGGCAATTCCGGAAATTCCAGTCGAAAGGCCGAGTCCGAAAGCGGTACCGATTGCGGTATTTATTGCGATGTCTCTTGCGACTTTTCCGATTCCTTGTGCGCTGGTTAGCTCATTGCGATGTTCATGAAGCGCATGAGCAGTGCTCCAAACACCTGAGCCGACGAAGCCGCCGCTTGTGCCGCGCAAAGCGTGGCTGAGCATGCGTTCTCTTAATGAGCTGTCCAAGACTTTGCTTCCGACCTCGAACGCTTGTTCCGGTCCCAATGTCTTGCCTGCATATTTGAAGCCGAGGTTCTTAGTCAAGTTCTCCGCGATCTTCGCTTCTGCCTTGCTCGCAGCTACGCCCGCGAAACCATCGACAGCTCCCCACGCCAGATCCTTGGCAGAGATGGTTCGATCTTCGCTTTTGAGAAGAGCGGTTTCCATGCCGCCCTTAACTGTGAATTTAGTAAATCCTGAACCGACAGCTGTGACCAGAACTTTGCCTGCAATGCCGTATTTGCTGCGATCTATCAGTGACCAACTGGCAGCACCGGCTATAGTGGCAGCTATGGTGCCGCCGAATTCCGAAGCAGCCTGTTTCAACCAGACGTTTTTGTCAGGTACGCTGTCGTCGAGAAGTTTTCTGTTGAGCTCCAAACTCGTCAGCTTTGACGGCTTTTCGCTTTCTGGCTTTTCCAACTGAGTCCTGCTTTGCAACCTTCTGCCTACTCTACCTGCCCGGGCTCCTGGGGTACAGGCGGGAACCACGTATCTGGGAGATATATTTAATGAATGGCAAAAGGGAGGGTGGGCAGCAGGCTTTGGACGCTTGCAGGACAAAGGTTCTGGGCGCATGTCAGGAATAGCGTATAATAGCGGGATCTCAGACAGGGGACCTCTCTTGAAAACGCAGCTTTGCACTGGAAAAAACTATCAATCGCTGAGCCGGAAAAGACTTCTGGGCAGGGCGAAACAAGCGCTAGTTTCACTCTTGCTGGTCGTATTTGGTTTAGGGCAACCGGCTGCCGTGAATGCTCAGGCAGAGCAGATGTTGGCACCACTTGTACAGATGGGTTCGCAGCTAGCAGCAGCAGTTGTTCCAATGGTAATTCCGGTAGTCGTAACCGGAGCCATTTATGGAGCACGAGCCGCTGCGATGGCTCCCTCCTACATAAAAGCTAAGGTCGCTTCGATTCCTCGCCCGCACCTCAAGAAGAAGAGACTCGCTGAGGCTTCAGCTGAGGAAGGAACTGCAGCCGATGGTGACTATCAGGCATCCGAAAATGTGACCGGGGAAGTAGTAGACCAAGCCGCAGAGACAACAGCAAAGGCTGCCTCCGCAGCCGAAGAGGAACAAGTAGAAGAAGCGCCAGTCAGAAGAGCTCCAAAGCGTCGGGCGGCACCAGTCCAAGAACAGCCAGAACAGCCAGCCAGACCCAAAGATCCAAGCGAGTGGTATCAGGACTAGCTAGGTTCGGCAGCTAAGCTGGGTCGTCTAGACTTGTAAGAAAGCGCACGCGATGCCCCTGCGCAATCAGTTAGCTTACGAGTGCTTCTTTCTGCAAAAACGTCGAAGCAGCGGCAAGCTCTTGTTCGGATAGTGCTTGCTCGTCGAACGAGTGTGCAAAAGCTCTTTCAAATCCTTCTTGAATTGCCTGACAAAGTTCGGCGTGAGGTACTTCGCGGTTAAGTGCCTCGAATAGATTTGCATGTCTATTGGTACCGGCCAGTTCTGGGCAGTCCGCCAAACTTTTTCCTTCTAGCAGCTCTAACATCAGTCCTTGTTCCAAATTCAGTGGGATGGAACCATGCTGCAAAACAGCTCCCCTCCTCCGTAGTTGAGCGCTGCCGGCAAGTTTCTTCCCAGCAACCTGAAGGTCAGCGTTTGTTGTTGCCAAAAAGCAATCTGCCAGATGACGGTAGGGCACTTCCGCCGAGCCGAGCTCAGCTTTCAGTCCGAGAATCTCGAAGGCGTTTTGCAGACCGCTGCAAATTTGCTTGTAGGCAGCGCTTACACTTTTGGCCAAAATCCCGCTGTCGCTCTCGTTCAACTCACGAGCTGCAAAAGAATATGTCAGGTCTTTGTAGTGGAGGACGGCTCGGCCTCCAGTTGGTCGGCGAGCAACCTCGAACCCTCTTGATTGGATCCGAGAAATTGCATCTGCTTCGATCTTCTGGCTGTGACCGATCGTCACGGTCGGAGGGTTGAATGCATACAAACGCAGGACTGGTGGTGCGCCGAGCATTTGTTGTTCAAGCAAATACTCATCGATCGCCATATTGAGGGCGCCGTTGTATTCTGCAAATGGAATGAATCGATAGGACATTCTACAAACTCTAACTAACTCTTTGCCAGTGAGAGCTGTTCCTCGTACTTGATGCGCGCCTTGATGACCTTGGGAGCTTCAACAGGTTTATCACTAAACTCTATCGCTTCAAGCACTTTCTCCGAAGCCATTTTGTAATGTTCTTCGCTGTCAGCGTAAATGCTTGCAACTGGCTCTCCACCCTTTATCTTACTGCCAATTTTTCCTTTCATCACAACGCCGACTGCAAGATTGATTGGATCGCCTTTCTTCGCTCGTCCGGCTCCCATCAATTTTCCTGCCTCAGCGATGGTTCGACCATTGAGTTGAGCAATCCACTTGTCGCCTTGTCCGGGAGCGTTCACATCTCGTTTGATTTTGGCTTGAGGCATCAATGAATAATCGTCAATGACGCCTGGATTGCCGCCTTGCTTCACTATCAACTCGCGCAGTTTATCCAATCCTTTTCCGGATGAGAGAATCTCTTCGAGGCGTTTTCTCGCTTGAGCTTCGTCCTTCTCTTTGCCTGCTTCAACGAGCGCCATTGCGCCCAAAGACAAACACAACTCGCGCAAATCTTCAGGTCCACCGCCTTTTAGTGTATCTATTGCTTCTGCAATTTCTACCGTGTGTCCGACTGCATTTCCGAGAGGCTGCTCCATGTCTGTGACTACACAAGTAATTGGTCTCTTTAACCTGTAGCCGACCTCGGCCATCGTTTTTGCCAGACTGATCGCCTTCTCCTCCGTGTCCATGAAAGCGCCCTTGCCGCATTTCACGTCCAGGATGATCAAGTTTGCACCGGAGGCAATCTTCTTGCAAACAACAGAAGCAGCAATTAGCGGGATTGATTCGACGGTGCCGGTCACGTCTCGCAATGCGTACATGATTCCGTCTGCCGGAGCCAGGTCTTGCGTTTGTCCGCCAACAGCAGCACCGATATCTTTGATTTGAGCAATGAAATCATCAATGGATAGATTGATATTGAAGCCAGGAATAGCTTCCAGTTTGTCCAAAGTTCCGCCGGTGTGCCCCAGTCCACGTCCTGAAAGTTTAGCCATTGGAACTCCGGCCGCCGCGAGCATCGGTACGAAAACAACCGTCGTCTTATCACCGACGCCGCCTGTGCTGTGCTTGTCGCCAACAACAGGACCTATGCTGGAGAGATCGAGCATCTCTCCCGAGCGCGCCATGGCATCCGTAAGAAAGGCGGTTTCATCCATGCTCATACCGTTAAGGCAGACTGCCATTAGCCAAGCAGAAAGCTGGTAGTCACGATAAGTATCAGGATTCATCACCGTTTTGATGATGAACTCGATCTCTTCTTTCGTGTGTTCGCCGCCTGAACGCTTCTTGTTTATCAGATCGACCATGCGCATGGTTCTGCCCTCTTAGACGCTTAAGTAGGCAATTCTACATTCTTAAATAGGGTAGTTGGATATCCAGCACCTCTTGACAAGACAAATGTAGATATGATTTATAAATTATAGGAGCGAGGCCCCGTGAAGCTTACCAAGAAGTTGTAAGGCCTCCTCCTTTTTCTTTGCTTATTTTTCATCAAGTGATTGATGCTTGTTGAGGCGCTTTCTTAGCCAAAAGCGAGAGCTGCGCATACTATTCGTGCGAGACAAAGTCGCTGCTTGCAACATAGAAGAAGAGCAAAGCAAGTCGTACTCTGGCATACTTATGCAAGAGGAAAACTCGAGATGACATCAGTAAATCGCCTGGAGCCGGACTCTTCCAATCGGCAAGACAGTAGCACATCGTCTGCGCAGGCAACCGCATTCGGACAAATTTCGTTTATCAATGCTCTGCCTGTTGTTCTTCCGCTTTTAGAAGGACGTGTATCGGTGCCGGCAGATTTGGTCTTCGCTAATCCAGCGCAATTAAATCAGATGCTGCAGCAGAGGCAAATTCAACTAGGAGCAATGAGCTCATTTTATTTCCTAGAGGACGGAGGCTTCGAACTTTTCCGCGACATCTCGATATCGGGTTCAGGACAAGTTGGCAGTGTGTTGCTTTTCAGTAAGGACGAACTGCGACAGCTAGATGGCAAAGTCGTCACGGTTCCGGATTCATCGGCGACATCCATAAAGCTGATGCAAGTTCTTTTGCTTGAGGAATTAGGAATAGAACCTGTTCTTCGATTGGATACGAGCAGTGGCTCGGCTTTGGACGATGACGAAGTGAGAGCGTGTTTGCTGATTGGGGATAAAGCATTGGCTTTTGACAATGACAATTCATCCAAACGTTTTGAAAAGACGGATTTGGCTCAGTGGTGGCATCGTTGTTTTGAGCTGCCATTCGTGTTTGGCGTATGGGGAGCACGCAAAGAATGGGTTCGCGAGAATGAAGCTCTCTTCAAAGAAATTTCGCGTTCATTAGCGGTAGCCAGAGACATTGGGCTAAATGCGATGCTCGACTCTGTTATTGCGGAAGCGCACAAAAGAACTAAGCTCAATCACGAGAGGTTGCGCTCATATTTCCTTGAGGACTTAAATTACGAGTTTACGGAACAGCATGCTCAAGCTCTCGCCTTGTTTGATCGTCTTTGCAAAAAGAATTCGCTATTTTTGAGTTCTTCCTTTGACAAGAAAATTTGAGATCAATCCGCGAATGAGGAAGGCAAGACTACTGCGGATTGAACCTCGTACGTTGTCTTATTGTTTCTGTATGGCTTATCTCATAACAAGTGTTTTTTCTTTCTCAGGGAACAGTGCTTATGCAGCCAAAGCTATCAGCATGCCTGAGAGTCAGATCTGGATGTATACAACAAAAGAAAAACGCAAAACAGTCCCCTCGAAGATCACTCAGCCAAATCCCCTAAATTTCAAATCAATTCCGAAATCGCTTCAGAAGACAAAGGAGAAGCGGCTTCAAGAAAATGGAACAAATGCTGACGGTACGCAGCCAACAATCGCAAATAAAACGAAGATTATCTTGGAGAAACTGGAGGAACCATTAAAGGCAAACCAGTTGGATCTAGCTTTGCGAATCTTGGAGCACGAAACTAAGCAAAGTCCTGACGACCAAGACTTGATTGTCGCAAAGGCGCGGGTTCTGGATGCATTGAATAGAACAAAAGCGGCGATCGGAATTTTACAGGTATTTTCTCAATCACATCCCAACAAGTGGTCAGCGAAATCTTGTTTGGGAGATTTATATTTCTTGAGTGGAGATTACAGAGCCTCTCGTTCTGTTTTGGAATCCGTTGAGAAGGCGGGAGCCGCTGACGCACTTAGTTTCTATAGACTAGCCCAATTAGCAACGGTTGATTCCGATTTGGATAAAGCCATTAATTTTTCAAATCGCGCGTTGCAAGAAGATCCACATATGTTTGAAGCTCAACTTATGCTAGCTCGCCTCTTCGCCGAGAAGCGAAACTTTGCTGATGCCAACAAAGCATACAAGCGAGCGATTGAACTTGATCCTGATAGTTCCCAGGCTATTATGGAATGGGCATCATTGGTGGCTTCAAATGGAAAAACACTGGAGGGAATTGAGAAGCTATTGCAGGCACACAGAATTGATCCCACGTCCGTCGAGATTGTTCAACGATTTATCACCATCTATGGTATGCGCCAGGATTGGCCTAATGCTCTCGATTACGCAAAAAGTTGGGCGAAGTTTGAACCAAATAATCCTGAAGCCTACTTTATATGTGCATGGTGCTCGCTTCAATTGGGAGAGTATTCAGATGCCAGTGCATTCCTTAAACAGGCTCTGAAAATCGATCCTGAGAATGCCGCTGCTCATTACTTGAATGCTTTCGCTCAGTACGAACAGCGAAAGATAGAAGATGCGATCTATGAGTTCAAGCAGGCTGAGGAGTTTGCTACAAAAAAAGGTTTGAAGTTACAGTCATTGCTTGCCGGCATGAACCTCGTAATAGTATACGCATCCAAGGCTCGGTTTGAGGAAGCCAATCAAAAATTGAGTGAGCTTGAACGAGCGCAATCGGACGAATCACCAACTGACAAAGTTCATTTGCAGGCAATAAAATCGTATGTGCTGGCTTTGCAAGGAAAACGAGAGCAAGCTAAAGAACTTGCTGCCGGACTGTTAAAGTCCGATAGTGATGCACCGATTTATGCGGTATTAGCCATGGCTCTTTGTGAAATTAGCGAAGGCAATAGTAAGAGCGCAATTGAACGCTTGAAAGGATTGGCTCGCTTGGAACCTTTGAGTTCTTACATTCTCTACCAACTAGCTTCGGCTTATTTGGCAGAAGGAAATGTTTCTGAGGCGTTGGAACAAGTGCAACAAGCTTTGCAAATCGCGCCGTCAAATCTTATGGCAAAAGAAGTATTAGCCAAAGCATTGATTCAGAAGAAGAACTTTTCCGGTGCGATTCCTTTGCTCAAAGAATGTATCGCGCGAAATCCAAAGGATCTGCAATTGCGATTAACGCTCGCTGAAGCACAGATTGAAAATGGTGAATCAGAAATGGCAGAGCTAACCTACGAAAAGGCTCAGAAAGCCTTTCCAGAATCAGCAGAACCAGTGATTGGGCTTGCTGGAATAATGCTGCGAACAAAACAGTTCAAACAAGCTGAAGTTTACGCTGAGCAGTCCGTGTCTATTCAACCGACTAATGATCTTGCGCATCTCTATTTAGCAAAAGCGCTTTTGGGACAGGGCAAAGTTTCGCAAGCCCTGAATGAATTAGATTACTTTGGAGCTTTAGATATTCCTTCACTTTCGACGAAATATGCAGTGCTATTGCTGCGCGCAAATGCTCTCTTGCGGAAAAGGGATTATCGTGAAGCTTTAGCAAGTTTTCAGAAGGCTGATATTGTTCTTCCCGGCAACAGTATGGAAATTGATGATCGCATCGCATTCGCGCTGGCAGCGGAACGGTCACGAGATTATTCGTTGGCTTCGCAGATCATTCATTCACTCAGATCACAGATCCGCGGAGGTCATGTAAAAACATCTAAATCGCAGGCAGAAGCTTTGGAGCGGCAATGGGGTAGGGTGAAGGCAAAAGTCCATGAGTTGGAACGACAACTGGGTAGTGAGAAAAAATTCGAAGTTATAGATCGATGAATGTTATAGGGGAAGAGGATCGGAATTTTGGATCGGCAATCGGATAAGTTAGGCGATAGTGGAGACCGTGGACCAGAAGTAGCGGCGACGCCATGCGTCGCGCGCCAAATGGGGCAATTCTCAGTGTCTAGCGTGTTTGCTAAAGGTCTGCTTGCATTGATTTTGATTCTTTGTTCTAACTCAACCTCATTCGCTGAACTCGTTGTGAACAATACTAGTAAGAATGTGAATGAGAAAGCTCAATTGAAGACAATTGCAAGTAATATCGAAAAGCGAGAATTATCAAAGTCTGAACTCGAACAGTTAGGAAAGTTTGTAATCGATCATCCCACTAATGTAGAGGGGCACACTCTGCTGTCACGAGCGTACGACTTAGCTGGACTTCAAGAATTGGCTTTGGAACAAGCCATTGCTGCGTGGGAGTCTAACAGAAAGGACATTCTGACATTCGTTGCTGCACAAAGTATGGCTTTGCAAACCGCAAATAAATCAATTTACGATGATCTCAACTCGAAAGCATTGGTCGCTTTCGAAGATGACTTTCGTTCCCTGAACACTCTTGCAGCAATAGGACAAAAGAGAGGCGACTCGAAAGTTGCTCGCGAGTTTTTGCAGGCAGCTTTGCGTGCTGCTCCTGATGATGCTGATACAAGGGCACTATATATGAGTGCTCTCCTTTCTGATCACCGTTATGCTGACGTTCTGAAACAAGTGCAAACGTTTGATTCGAGTAAGCTAACTACTCAGATGAAGAGCGTGATAGCTTCCTTCAAGGGGATCGCTTTGCTGCGCCTTCACTACCCACATCAAGCGGTGGGATTTCTTGAAGAAGCTTTTAAATCGACGCCGACAAACCTGAGCGTTTGCAGCGCATATTTTGATGCATTGGTAAGCATAGGAAGATACAAAGCTGCTATTTATCCTGGAATAATGTTGCTTGCTTTGCAGCCTCCTTTTGGCGATGGACTTGAGAAGACTAAGAAAAAGCTACGACCGGTTTTTGAGAAGACCAGTCTGCATTCATCAGTATTGCAACGCTATACGAAAACAATCGAAGACGAGTTGAAAGATCCAGGACGAGTTGCTTATTTCAATTTTGCGCTTGCAGATCTCATGGATGAAATCGGTAACTACGCTCAAGCGGAGATCTTGTTCACTAATGGTTTGAACTTGGATAGGAGCTTTGGGCGCGGTTATATGCGCCTTGCGAAAGTTATGGAAAAGCTCGGACGCGATCCTGAAGTAATTAATGATCTCTACAAGTCCGCCTTGGAAGCAGATTCAAAAGATCCCGAGATCGTTGCTAGCTATCGGAGATCAGCAGTGCGCAGCGCCACTCGAAATTCGGATCTTGCACATCGAACAAAAACGATCATTCGTTCGCTCAAGTAACTCGCTCAAGTCCAATGTAAGAGCCTGATGTTCAGTCTGCATTGCAGAGCATGAAGGTTCTGGCAGCCTTGCTTTTTGGATACCCCGTCTGATGCTATTCCAGGGCAATCCTCCGCTTAACGAAACGCGCTAAGGGGTTGACACTTCTGTTCGGATCGCGAAGAATATAGAAACATTGTTCTATTCAGGTGAAGCTTATGACTCCAGCAAAAATGATTCGAACTGTAGCTCTGCTGGTAACGCCGTTTCAGCAGGAAGACCAGCGCATCAAGCCGTTTCACCAACGTAACCAATATAACAATAATTCCAATTTGAACTAACGAACATTATTTGTTCACTTCAAGCATTGAAACTCTGATAAGAAGCTTTCGCACGATAAGTCAGAGTTAGTTTGAGTAGCCAGTTAATTGAAATGATAGAGCTCTAGCTTCGGCATTTGCGCATCGATTAGGGTGCGCACGGATATTGTCCTGATTGTTCTGGGGCATTGACCCACAAGCAAAATACTTGCGCGTTGCTGTTGTACCAACGCGTAATCAATCGTTTTGATCGCGAAGCTTTCTCCGATCACGCACACACATATTTAGGAAGGAGGACGACATGATTTCGTTGAACATCTTCTCGTCAATTGGTTTGGGGGTAGCTTTAGCGGCTCCAGTTGGTCCTATTGCCATGCTGTGCATGAGAACGACTTTGCGTTCTGGTTTTTGGGCCGGGTTTTCTGCGGGGCTAGGTGCTGCTTTTGCTGATGGCGTTATTTGCTTCCTGGTTTTGTCGGGGCTGGCTTCCGCTGAGAATATCGTTTGGCCCATGGATCTCATTCTGCGAATACTTTCGGCTCTCTTCCTGCTTTTCCTAAGTATTAAGCTGTTTCGTGCAAAAGCAGATCTTAAAGAACCGGAGCTAAGCGACATAGGCACAAGTGGTTTAACTAAGCATTTCATTTCAACATTCGCTATCACCATACTTAGTCCGTTAACGTTCGTTTCGTTCTTTGCGATTTTCAGTGTGGGAATCAAAACAATAGTTGGTTTCGAAGGACTTGTAGCCTCGGTTGGCGTTATGACGGGATCAGCTTTATGGTGGTTACTGCTAGCTTCTGGATTGTCGATTGCCAGAAGAAAATTGAATGCAAGGATTATGCGTTTCATAAACGTATCTTCGGCATTATTTATGGGTTACGTCGGTATCAGGATGCTTATTTGAAGATCGGCGTTAGATAAAGGTGTCAAATACCGTGGTGCAAGACCCTGTCCTCTTCTGTAGGAATGGCAGGAATGGTTTCTAATTCCAGGCTATTATTATTTTGGAGTGATTTCGAAGGGCTCTAGGATGGTTTCCGGAAAAAAAATTCTCGTTCTTGGGGGAAGCACTTTTATAGGTCCGGCTCTGGTTGAGTCAGCGATCAAGCGCGGGCATGAGGTGACTTTGTTTAACCGCGGCGTGAGCCAACCCGAGTCACCGCCGCAATCCGCAATCGAAGCCTTAGGCAAAGCAGAGAACGTGATCGGTGACAGGCAAGAAAACCTTGATCGCCTGGCGGATCGCTCTTGGGATATGGTTATTGATACAAGCGGCTACGAGCCGGAATCGGTTGAAATTGCGGCGCGGTTCTTTAGCGAACGAACAAGTCGCTATATGTTTGTTTCTTCGATTTCGGCCTATGAAAAATTCGATAGACCTGGTCTGACGGAGTCCACGAAATTGAGAGAGTTACCTGAAGACGGTCCTGCGGACTATGGATCGCTTAAGGCAGCCTGCGAAAAAATAGTGCAATTGACTTTGGGACAGCGCGCCCTGGTCGTTCGTCCCGGCTTAATTGTTGGTCCCCTGGATCCTACAGATAGATTCACTTACTGGATTCATCGCGTCGCAGAGGGCGGACCGATCGTAGCTCCGGGAAGGCCCGATGCGCCAGTGCAATTTATCGACGTTCGCGATCTTGCTCAATGGATGGTTCAGCTCACAGAGCAAGAGTCGAATGGCATCTACCATGTCACGGGACCCGATTACGTTTTAACCATGCAGGATTTTCTTGAAGAGTGCCGCCGTTTGCTCAACAAGGAAGCTGAATTCGTTTGGGTGAACGAGGAAAATTTGGTGGAGCTAGGCGCCAAAGCATGGACTCAGCTGCCATTGTGGATACCTGATTCGGAAGAAGAAGCGCGCTTCATGCGGTCGATTGATTGTAGTAAGGCGCTAAATAAAGGGCTTAAAATTCGTCCCTTGCGCGATACCATATCTGATACCGCTTCCTGGCACAGTACCAGAACTTTAGACGGCGGAGAGCTGAAAGCGGGCCTGACGCCCGATTTTGAACAGATGATTTTGGCGGCGAAATCTTAAATTCTGGCTAAGGCAAAAGCACTTGAATATCTCGAATCTGCAACAGGGACTGTAAAAGTCCGTCCTTACTATTTAATAGATATGGTAGTATAAAAACTTGGTGTTAACCGAATCGAGGTTCTATCAATGACTGAAGCTACTACTTCCGCCCCTCAAACCGAACAAATCGTGTCCGTAACTGCCGAGGCGGCGGCAGAAGTAAAACGCCTACTCACAGAAGAGCCGGGCAAAGATGGTCTACGTCTTGAAGTCCGCGGCGGCGGCTGCTCAGGATTTTCCTATGGACTGACCTTTGACAATGTCCAAGAAAACGACCATATCGTCGAAGTACATGGCATTAAGGTCATGGTCGACCCCAAGAGCGCAATCTACCTGAAAGGTACCGAGCTCAATTTCGAAGCCGGTTTGCAAGGACGTGGTTTCACTATCAAGAATCCACAAGCAAAAGGCAATTGTGGTTGCGGCAACTCCTTCTCGGTCTAAAAACGGGACGTGTCATCGCACATAAATTCTGAAGTACTCGCCGTGCGTGAGCGCGGCGGGTATCTCTTTTTTGATGACTTCGCACTCATCGAAGTGACAGGCAAAGATGCCTGCTCGTTTTTGCAAGGACGAACGAGCAACGACGTTAATCTAATTGGACCTGGCGAGGGGCAGCCGACAAGTTTTTTGGATCGCAAAGGGTATTTGATCTCTTTTTTGTCGATTCATCGCCTGGACGATCGTTATCTGTTGCTGAGCGACAGAGCTCAAGCTCCCATTATCATGAAGGAGCTGGCAACGTATCATTTCCGCGAACAAATCAATTATAAGGAAGTTCAGAATGACTTCGCTCTGCTACTCATTCAGGGACCGCTCTCAGATTCATTTGTGGTCAATCACACATCAAAAGTGATCGGATCTGAGAATGCGATTGTTAAATGCGAGTTGTTTGGTGCAGACTGCATCCTTTTGCGTAAGTCGTTATGTGGTGATGCAGGCTATTTTGTTTTTGTACCAGCCTCGCAGTTGGATGGATTCGGTCAAGAATTGGAGTCCGCAGCTCAACAGTTTCAACTAAAGCACATAAGCAAACAAGCTCTTGATGTTTTGCGAATTGAAGCGGGTATACCGCTTTTCGGAAAAGACATTACGCCTGATCATTTGTTGCCGGAAACGGGGCTGGAGCAATCAGCAGCAAGTTACAACAAAGGTTGCTTCCAAGGACAAGAAGTTCTTGCCAGAATCAAGACCTATGGTGCACCGCGACGCGCTCTTGTCGGGTTGGAATTTGACCAAGCGCCGGCGACGGATTCTCTCCCAATAGACATGACCTTTGCGGTAAATGGCGAAGACGCTGGAGTTTTGAAAAGCAATTGTTTTTCACCGACACTTGGTCGATTCATATCGATGGCATTTATAAGTCGTGATTATCGCCTCCCGGATCATCAAATCACGATCGCTTGTGGCGAAGGTAACTTTGCTGTTAAGGTGAAGTTCCTACCTTTTTATACGGCTGTCGAAGCGAAAAGCCGCGCGAAAGACCTTTATCAGAAAGCTCTGCAGGAGTTTGCCTATGGTTCTGAGGAGAAGGCTATTCACTCTCTGCGCGAGGTCATCGAGCTCGACCCGTTGCTAGTCGATGCCTACGAATCACTTGGTGTGATATTGTCCCGCCATCAGCAGTTGGATGAGGCGATTGCACTAATGCACCGGCTCATGGACCTTCAGCCTGATTCGATAATGGCCCATACGAACTTGTCGATCTATTATATGCAGCAGGGAAACATAGAAAAGGCAGAAGAGGAGAAAGCGATCTCCATGAGCATAAGAATGGCTCAGTTGGCAAAAGAGGCGGTTGCGCAAAAGAGAAAGGACGAAGACAAGGCCAAGCTGGCTGAGGAATCTGAGAAACGGCTCGATATGTTCCGCCAGGTTTTAGCAATCGATCCCCACGACCTCTTAGCTAATAATGGAATCGGCACCATATATGTAGAGCTTGGAAGATTTGAGGATGCGCTGCCATATTTGCACAAGGCAATCGCGATTAAGCCAACCCATACGGTTGCATACGTTGCGTTGGGCAAAGCTTATGAGCAACTAGGGCAAATCGACAATGCCGTGAAAGTCTATAACAGCGGAATTGAAGTCGCAGCAAAGCGCGGCGACATAACACCTATGAAAGAAATGCAAGGGCTACTGGCTGCGTTAGCTCACGCCGGCTGAACGAAGGAATTTTTCGAGATCAGCTTTGCTCATTGAGCCGCCAGACTCGGCAATTTTCTGGACCGAACCGGTATCACCTATTTTGTATACGCGATAGGTTGGAAATCCACTTACATCGGCTCGAAGCTTTTGCGCAAGCCAGGCATCGTCGCCCTCGAGGTTGCGCGATTTGTCATAATCCAGATGGAGGAATACAGCCTTTCCTTCCATGGAACCTTTATTCTGAGCTGTTCCTTCGACAGCGGGCCAAACATTCGATTCCATGTTCTGACAATGACTGCACCAGTGTTGTCCAACTTGGACCACAAGTGGCAGACCGGTCTGCATGCTCAGAACAAAGGCGTCTGTGATTTTATCGTTCTTAAAACGCTTTGGAAGCTTCTCCGTCAGCTTTCCGGCATCGGATTCGAAGGAGTTGTCGGAAGCAGCTCTCCTCGTTGGCTCATCGACTGGTTTTGGAAATGGCTCGGGCGTGCCTGCCCGCTTATGTTGTTCGAATTCGTTTCTCATATTCGCGGCAGAATCGTCATCATAGCCACCGCTTAAAGCGAACGAGTTTATCTCGTCCAGTGAACTTTCCAGCATTAATCTACCTCTCTCGAATGTGCATAGCACATTCCTCCCATTGCACGACAAGTTGCCGTGCCCCATGAGTTTCCCAGTTCTCACGGTACCTATATGTATACAGAAGGACCGGATTTTGGATGCGGACGTCTTTATTTAATGTCAGGGACCGCGCCTGGACGCCCTCGTATGGAGCGCGGACGTCCCGTCCGCCCATAGCCTCATAGAGTAGTTCGCGCTCCTAGAACCCAAGGAATACAATGTGATCGCTATGAACAGCGGACAAGATGTCCGCTGACCATACTTATTGGCGTCCGCGCTCCATACGAACCGGGTATCTGCGGATTTTGTGGTGCTTGCGTGCAGTGACATTGCAGTGACTTCGGTCACCTTTTGGTCATGTTTAATCTTATGACCTTAGACTGCCCAGATTTTGCCCGAAACGAGACCTCCCAGATCCGTATCTTGAGGACATAGCAAATGAGGGACGGGACATGAAGACAGCAAGACGCAATGGACGCAACCAAAAAGGGCAAGGTCTGGTTGAAGTTTCGGTAGTAAGTGGCGTAGTAATGGTGCCGCTAGTATTGTTTATGCTGGATCTCATTTTCCTTTATGCAGCCAATGCACTTAACGACCAATATGTGAAGGTTGCTGCTCGCGCCGCCGCTAGCCAATCGACCCCAGCTGGTGCCGAACAAGCCGCACGCAGCGCAATCGCAAAGTTTCCCACGTCTGCGTTGATCACGAATTTGGAAGTCACAAAAGTCGAATATAGAACACCGCAGGAATTCGGCGCTCAGAAAACTGTTGTAGTTACAACGAAGATGGCAACAGTGGTTCCGATGCCTTTTCCTTTTCTAAACGAAAAGCCTGTGTTTGAGGCCGGAGCTGTTGAGCCGATTACCGCTCTTCCACCCAACCCGCACGCGGATTCTTAATTAAGACGCTCCGGAGTTTCGCTGGGCTATCGCCCCTCTCAACTCCATCTAAGACAAGAAAGTGGGCAACTTCTTGCAACATCAAAATCAAAATTTATGGGCGAATCAATTTCTGAGGGACGGAAACATGAAAAACAAACGCAGAACAAACAAAGGAACCGTAATTTGTGAAGCTGGACCAGCGCTATTCATCCTGATTATTTTCATGTTCTTCCCGATGTTGGATATCTTGGGACTGGGGCTCGCTTCCTACTCAGGGTACATGCTGAACACCTGGCAAACCAGAGAAGCTGCATTGTTGAATGCAAATGAAGCGCAGGCCGTTGAAGGACAAATCATGAAGTCCCTGCCGGAATACTGGCGGACAAACGGACTCGGTGCACTGGCTAATGTTCAACCAGGAATTCAAACTGAAGTCGTTTATGAAGATGGTGTTGCTGATTCTGTGCTGAAGGCAGACAAGGTAGTCCACGTAACAACAACTATTCAATATGCCCCCTGGTTTACAGTTCCTTTCTTTGATGTACCTGGACTCGGTAAGCCATTCCCGATCACTTTCAGCAACAGAGGTCACGTCGAAGATCCTGATCTCGTCACCAACCAAGGCGCCCAATTGCCGAACACTGCTTCTGCTGCGCTTAGTTCTTCAATTGCACCTGGAACAAGCATTCACTAATGATCGTGGCTGACTCGGCCGGTTCGAGTGGCGACGCCAGGCGTCGCCCTTGCGTAAGTGCCCTGACGTTTTCTGCATCTAGAAAGACAAAAACTGGAACTTAAACAATTGACCCAAAACTGCCCAGAAAGAGCCCCTAGAGCGACCACTCATATCAATACAATTTGCTCATAGGTTGGAACCGGAGGATTTGAGAAATGATGACTGCAAGAATTGAATCACCATCTGCCAGAGCTCATGAGTACATGAACTCAATTAAGGGCAATAGCTGTGTTTGGAAGACCCGCTTAGAGAAGAACCAAGCTACGACTCTTGCACGGTTGGTCAAAGAAGCGAAGATTTTGAGCACCGAAGAAATTGTGGAAGCAATGGAAATCGCCGAGTCGCTGAAGCAGTCCGTTGATCAAGTACTCTTCAACAGTGGCTTTCTGCACGGCGAAGTTGCAAAACTCTGCACTCGCGCAATGCAATTCATCGAAGAAGGTCTTTGTGCCGAATATCTAGTGGCACTTGGGCTGGGCATGGCCGCACATAAGCGACTGAGCTTCGAAGATGGACTTCGCTATTATGGATGGGGTTGGTAATACCAAATACGGTGCCTTTGTGCAGATAGGACCTGGAACCTTCCTGGCAAGAAACGAGGGTTGTCATCAATGCCAACAAAGCCAGGATGAAGTAACATAGAGGCGCGTGAAGAGGAAACTTTCAAACATGTCAAGGAACACCTGGCGTCGTCAAAGCTTAAATCATGGAGCTGCTCTGCTGATTTCAGCTCGCGGACAAACCATGCCAATTGCTGTAGTCATCGTGATTGTTCTTGTCATGATTGGTGTGTGTGCGATAGGATTGGTCGCCATTTTTGGTGGTTCAAACGAACTTCAGAACGCGGTGGACTCAGGAAACTTGAATGTTGCGACAATGTCAGTTGTCGGTCCGGAAGTACAGCTTACTCCCGTTCAAGAGGATCAATTTGCCGGCGTGGCCGTCCAACGCAGCGGACACTTCTATATTAATCTGGGCAATATTAACCGTGTTTGGGGCCAAACTATGGCGTCCGTGTTAAATGCTCAAATGATGGATCGCGAAAATGGTCAAAGAGTATTTTCGCCGCAGGCTCAAAGGAATGTTCGCGAGATCTACAGCATGGCTACTGCAATCAGCCGTGAACTTACAAGTAAGTTAAACCAACCGAGCCTCGATCTTTCAAAAGCCTACAAAACTCTTGCCGGTTCAAATTCACTACGAATGGTTGGAGAAAGCGATCCTACACTGATCGGAGAGAATTGGAATACAGCGCACTATGAGCAAAGGCAGAAAAAGGATTCGAATGTGTACATAAACACATCCGAGCAATTTGCTCCAGGCGCGATCCAGCTTCCAACGAACTTGTTCAACCCTAATCGCGGTTACATGCTTGGCTATGAACCATTTTTTTTGAACGACCCCCTCAACGGCAAATATGATTTTTGTTTCGTTCCGCTATCGCACGAACAGCGGCCATTTTTAGTTCCCTTGCAAAAGTTCGGTCTTTCCAAAACCACTGATTTTCTCACGCCGTTCTCACTAGCTGGAGTAATACCACCGAACTCATTTTCGTATTTGTCAAAGGCAGATGCGCCCAAGACTGACGCGAAGCTTGAAAAAGTCGCTGCTGGTGTTGCTAAAGATGTGACCGCTGGATTTCCAATTCAGTTTCCTCGCGGATTTATTCGTATTGATAATGATCCAGGCGCTAACGGATCATCGCTGCACGTTATTGATTATCTGAGTGCTCATGTGGTCACTCCGAAGTTTAATGGCACCCTTGGGATGGAACCAAGCCCGGTTCTTGCTCAAACTGTTTTCAATCCGCTTCAAGTAAAAGAGGGCGTAAAGTTCCTTCCTTCTCCTTACATAATGAAGTGGAAAGGAATAGACGATTTGTTACTTTGGACACCCTTTCCATTCGGGCCGGCCGGGGTTAGAACAAAGTTTAGCCTGATACAGCTTTTTATCATGTTGGCGAATCCATATACTGCTGCAATTGCAGCAAACCTTATCAAGCTTGGAATGTTAACGATTGCTATGAACGTCATATCCCCCGTAATAGGGCCAGAGATCGTTGGCGATCCTCCAAAAATGGCAATGGGACATACTCCGGCGGTTTCCGGTAACCCGAGCCAGCCAATGATTCGTGATGGCACCACGTCGGGTTGGTTTAGTGTGTATGCGAGCAATGCCGATGATAACGGTCTTGTTTTCGAACTGGAAAGTGGAGACACATCCAGCCTAGATTTAGGAATACTTGCCGGAGAGTTGGTAAGACCATACTTCGAAACTCAAATAGTAGGGAACTTCCTGGTTCCAATTGATGTTGATGTCGCCTTGGCCTGGTTATTTGCTTCCGGTGGATGGTCAGACAAATTGCGATTTACTCTTGATGACAATACTAAGTCCGGAATGCGCGAGCGACTGAGCGCACCGTTACCAGTGCCCAGTCTTATTAATAGATCAAATAAAAAGTATACGCAGGACGGTTCGCTAAAGATTTTTCTTGGCGATCGGGATCGCCATTCTGCTGTGGGTCCGATTTGCGAGGCACTCAAGCGTCGGATGCGCATTATTAAGCCCTCAGCATCAATGCAAGAACTTAAATCTATCCTGGATGACACGACCAGGTTGCCCTTAGGTTGTGCTGCTTACATTTTCTTGGGTGATGATGGAAATTTGAAAGTGTCAGTAGCTCAAGGAACTCTTTATCGGTATGGTGCCCCAATTCCATCATGGCTTACAAAATTCATGCGCACCCCGCCAGACGCTATAGGACCCTGGTCTGAGCACATATTTCAAGACAGTATAGCAAAAAGCTATTATCGTCTTGCTGATCCTGCTGTCGATTTCTTTCCACCTACCAGCGGATTTTCTAAAAAAGTATGCGACGATTATCCGGCTACAGCTAAGAATTTCGATCGCTATCTTTTCGCCCCCGCCTCCGGTTTTAATGGTCTTCTTGGTGCATTAACACTTCAGTCAGGTTTCAAGAGAGCGTGCGCAATGTCCAGCGACAATGGGCAGGAAAGCGGAGTCATTTGGGAAATGCCAGAGAATTGTTTTATCCATGATGGCATGTACAAGGGGCGCTATGGAGACGACAAACGATGAGGAAAGATGCCCAAACTGTTTTGACCTTCATTTGTTGGATCAACTTCAGCGTAACCCCTGTCTGGTGCCAAGGGCGCGTTCAAGAAATCTTGGAGAGGAAATCTCCCGATATAGCCAAGCAACTCAAATCTTTAGCACCAGAATTAGAACAGGCTGGTATCTCATTGACCGGTAGCCAGTCGTCCTTACAAGCCGCTAAACAGAAGTTCTTAAACAAAATGTCTTCTGCCGACCGGCAACGATTGAGTGAAATGGAGAAAACTATTTCACAAACACCAAAAATTGTGATGCAGCCACCCTCTGGCCTCAACTTTCCGATTTACAAAGGTACAAACAGCCAGTATGCGGAGAGTGATGTCGGTTCTGATGATATATCAGGATTAACCATTGTCACCGCGGATGATGTCACACGCGTTTCTAGTTGGTATAGGAGTTCACTTAGATCCGATGGATGGACCGTTCGGGAAAGCAACCAAGCAAATGCAGCAATGCGGGCACGTGGATGGTCGCAACAAGTGATGGAATGTAGAAAAGGTGACTGGGATGGGACGTTCAAAATTTACGGCAGTTCAAATGCTAGACCAACCACCACTGTTTCCATAATGGTTTATAAACACATAGACGAAGTGCCAACGAGGTAGCGATTCGTTTTAGTAATGAATGTTTATGCAGGTAGACAAAAGATGATTCCTTTGGCTTTGCTAATCTCAATAGTCTTATTCTCTTCTCTTTCATTGTTTGCTTCTGCGCAGGCAAGCGATGTCTTTGCTAAACATAAGGTTTTGGCAATACCAAGCTACCATCGGGAAGTTATAAACCGAAGTCACGCGACCCCGGGTGATCAGTCATCAAATGCGGCTAAGGATAAGGAGCGACTGACTGAAATCATGGGTCGCGGTGCCAAATATGAAACTGCAGGTTTGTTTCAATTAGCCATTGATGAATACAAAGTTGCTGAAAGTTTGTTTCCCGCCGACTCGGGGCCAACACTGTCCGTGATTCGCTGTTTCTGGAATTCTGGCCAAAGAAATCATGCTTTAGAGCTGATCCGCATTGCGCGCCTGCGATTTCCCGATGACAAGCGAATTTTAACTGAAGAGATCGCGATGATGGCGTCCTTGCATAATTGGAAAGAGGCGTCTAAGCTGGCTGAAGTACAGCTGCCGAAACTTTCGGAAGACTCAAGGAGCTTTACGATCGCGATCGTAAGTGCATTAGGAGCAAAAGACATAGCTAGGGCGCGCAAGATTTGTCTGGTTGCTATCCAAAAGCTTCCCACGGATGCGCACATAAGAAGTCTGTTCGGAATGCTATTGCTCGCAGAAGGAAAAAACGAGGAAGCGCAAATAACTTGCCAAAAAGCTATTGCACTAAATGCGAAAACGTTACTCGCCTATATGATTCTAGTGCAATCATTAGAACGCCAGGGGAAAATTGCTGAAGCCATTGCGGTTAATCGAACTGCTTTTAAGACACTGCCATTTTCCGAGGCATTTGCTCGTTCTTATGAGAGGCGCCTGCGCAAGAATGGCATGGTACGTGAGGCATTCGTACCATTGATGGCGATCTATACTAAACGGTTTGAACAACTGAAGGGTCTGACTAATAAGTCGCAGAGTGCCATTTTTAGCACTCAGCTCCCGGATGGGCAAGTATCGGCTCTGACAACTGAATTGCTTCGTCTCAAAGCACAGATGCTTCTAGAATTTCGCGAGTTCCGCACGGACCCTCTTGAGGAAGAGATTGAGGAATCCAAGTCTTGCTTCGCAGACTCACATGAGAAAGCTCTAGTTGAGCTGTTGTCCGGTGATCTTTATGATTTGCAGGAAAACTATGAATTGGCAGTTAAGCATTATGCAAAAGCGGCCGAATACTTTCCGGATTCAAGAACAAAAATGGAAATAGCTAATTATCTTGAGCAATGCCTTGGCAGACCTGCTGAAGCGTTAGTATGGTTTAGCGCGGCGGCTACAGAGCCTGCCAGTATAAAGAGGCGCTCACGGCAATGTGCCAATTTAAAACGAGACTTGGCAGGAATGGCAAAAATCAATCTGCGCGTATTTGGCTATTCAAATCTTATTTCGCAACTTTTTCGAGCCAACAATTGGCAGTACTCACCCTTGGCAAAAACTGAATCGCTGAATTGTGAAAACGTTTCTCAAATCGTAAAAGTGATTCGTTGATTTAGTCTGTCAGGTTCCTACTTTGATGGTCCACCTAGAGATCCAGCGAGATCTTCAAGTATGCCAGTGCCCTCACCTGCAAGGATCACTTCAGCTCCGTTTTTTGTTTTCTTGAATTTTGTGGGTACTGCAAAATCATTTGCAAAAAGTGGTTTCCTTTCGATCTTGCTTGTTTCGAGCAGTGTTACTTTACCGCTGTGTGAATCAATAAAGGAAACAGCAATGGGCATACCGCTGCTGGGTAGCTCAGGAAAACCATAAATGTGCGATAAACTTTTCGCGAACGATGGATCGGCTCCCGTGCAAGGCACTGTAAAAATTTAAACTACACCTGCGTGCCAGCAAGGCATGTTGATTTACACATTAGTGCGGAAAGTGTTCTCAGATACTATGAAATGGGACATTTATCCGGGGACGAACAATGGTTGAAGGACGCGACCAAGACAATTTAGCAGAGCGGGTCAATACAGCAGGTAGTGACTCAACTCGTGGGCCGCATGAAGCTGGAAGTGCGGCGGACCTTCACATGGCGTTTTTGGATGATGCCGGATTTAAGCCCCGAACTACTGGTGGATCAACCCAAGCATCAGAAACAGACCCTTCGTCTGAGAAATCGGCTGAGAAGAAAACTGATAATGCGGAGGTCGGACCCGGCTCTGACAATAAGGAGCCTGACAAAATCGATTCCGACAAAG
Source organism: Candidatus Obscuribacterales bacterium (assembly GCA_019747875.1). Lineage (GTDB taxonomy): Bacteria > Cyanobacteriota > Vampirovibrionia > Obscuribacterales > Obscuribacteraceae > JAIEPM01. The sequence goes on along the minus strand of JAIEQI010000042.1, from coordinate 72,473 downwards.
CAGATCCCCTCAAAGAGGCTATTCGTATGTTCGAGGATGAGGTCAAAGAGATGGAAATTGCAGGCATCAAGCAATTTCTTATTGATGCTGATGCTGCACACAGAAAGCATGACAAAGAAACAGGAAAAGAATCAGACTGGGCAGAGTTCTACACGAAGATGCTAGCTCAAAAGACTGGCGGTATGTCTGCAGAAGACCAGAAAGCTTTAGTCGATCTCTTCAAGGCTGCCGGAGACGCGCACGAGAAATTTGAAGAAGAAACAGGCGAAGAAGACAAAGACTGGCCTGATTGGTACGCGCGTTACATTCATGCGCGCAAGAGCCCAACTCAAACTCTACGCTAGTCATAAAGCACTTTAGAAGAACAGAGATCGCCAGCGCTGCCTGCTTCGACTGCAGCTAGTCCCGGGAGCGCCGGCATTTTGATGCTTTTGGCGATCTCATTCAAATTGCTGGTTGAGCATATGATGAGAGCGCAATTTTGACTTCTTCGTCCGAAATCTGCCGAAAGTCGTCATAGAAGTAGCCGACCGCGCCCATGTTGCTTGGTTCAATCAGTGAGATGACTTGATCATAGCTGTTGCGTAGTGTTCGGGCCGTCTCTGCTGCAACGACCGGTGCCGCAAGATATACTTCTTGTGCACCCAAAGCGCGAAGTGAGCGCTCTGCCGCAATTGTAGTCATGCCTGTCGCGACACCATCGTCCACGACGATCGCTCTGGCTCCGGCGAAATTGACTTGGGATTCTAACCCTGCTGAGTGGAGCCATTCGGTCTCTGCGATTTTTGTGACATTGGCAAGGCGATTTTTTTCAGAGTCAATGTATGCGCGCAGCAAAAAATGTGGAATGCCTGTGTCATCGTTTAGAACAACAATGCCGGAAGATGAAACAGCGCCGATGGCAAATTCTTTTTGATTCGGTGCTCCAATCTTTTTTGCTACAAGTACGGTCAATGTCGCCGAAAGCTTCCCAGCAATTTCTACAGCGACGGTAACACCGCCTCGTGGCAATCCGACAACAACATCTCTGAGTGGCTGTGCATGAACCAGAGCGGCCTCTAGTTTGTCCGCCAGCTGCTTTCCAGCCTCAGTTCTATTCTTGAACATCTATTTGACTCAATTCACCTATATCAATTTTAGTGTTAATTGGCGACTTTTACTGCACTTGATCGACGGTGCTTCAAATGCATTTGGAGGTTTGTGTTCGATCAAACTTTGAACTAGGTAAGCCTCGGTTAGAAGTTATCGAAAATCGGAGATCGCATACAGGCACCGGTTTAATGCTTATGTTTGTGTTCGTGCTTCTCATGTTTCGGATCTGCCTTGTGGTCAGGCTTGTGTTCGGCGTGTCCAGCTTCGTGACCTGCGCCGTGAAGGATAGGAATTGTGTGCAGGACGGATGGCAACAGTGCATCCAGCGTTTCTTTGACAGCTTTGCTTGACCCGGGCAAATTAATGATAAGAGTGTTTCCGCGCACACCAGCACGGGCACGAGAGAGCATCGACATTGGCATACGTTCCTGTCCATAGGTTCTGGCAGCTTCGGCAATGCCCGGTATTTCCAAATCGAGCAAGCGTTGCATTACCTCCGGTGTCCTGTCTCGTGGGCCGAGTCCTGTTCCACCAGTTGTGAATACTATGTCGTAATGTCCACGATCGGCGAAATCTTTTAATGTCGATTCGATTTCAGGTTCGTCATCGGCAACCACTGTATATTGCGAAACTGTCAGGCCCTCTGTTTCCAATCTCTCAACAATGAGTTTTCCAGAAACGTCTTGTTTCTTGCCGGCTGCTACCGAATCTGATACCACGATTACTGCAGCTTTTAGCTTTTTGGCCGCATCGATTTTCCAATCCGATTTGCCGCCATGTTTTTCCAATAACCTTACACTTACAATTTCCATACTTTCATCGAATACTTTGAGCATGTCATAAATGGTCAGGGCGGCGACAGATGCGGCTGTTAGCGCTTCCATTTCCACGCCTGTTTTGTAGATAGCTTTGACAGTAACGTCGATCTCGATGAAGTCGTTTCCAAGAGTGAAATCCACGCCGACAAAATCAACTGGAATTGGATGACAGTAGGGAATTATCAAACTTGTATTTTTTGCAGCCTGTACAGCAGCGACTTTTGCAACTGGTAGCGGATCGCCTTTGGGTACTTCGCTGTCTTTGATCTTTTTGATAAGGTCCGGACTTGCATTAAGCCGGGCTTGCGCGAGAGCCACGCGCAGAGTTTTAATCTTGTGAGAAATATCTTTCAAAGCTGTCTCTCTGTCTGAGCGGGGTAGGTGAGACGGAAAAGTCCCTGCGAGCCTCGGAAGCGAGTCAGATGTAGATCCGTCAATCCGCAAAGGCTGCTAAACTTTGCACAGTAATCGGCATGGGATTCCAAGTAGGTTCGTGAAAAACCGTTGGTTGAATATAATAGCGCTCCTTGTGCTTGTCTTTCAGTACTTGCCAATTCTTGTGCTGATTGTCTTCAGCTTTGACGATTCGCGTCTTGCTGTGCGTTGGACTGGTTTCACCTTCAAGTGGTATGAATCTCTACTTGAGGAGGAAGCATTACTATCGGCCTTGAAAAATAGTCTAGTGGTGGCATCGATTAGTGTGGCTGCTGCCGGAATTATGGGGACAATGGCAGCGGTTGGAATTTCGCGATTGCGTTTTCCGGGAATGGACATGTATCGTGCCTTGATTATGTTGCCGATCATTATTCCGGAAATTGCGATGGCAGTTGCAGCTCTTACTTTGTTCCTCGCAATGGGGCTGTCGCTGAGTTTGGCGACTATTATTGTTTCGCACATCGTATTTTGTGTTGCGTATGTGACGCTTACTGTAATGGGACGAATGGAAGGGATGGATCCAAAGCTCGAGGAAGCAGCTCAGGATCTGGGAGCACCGCCGCTGGTAGCATTCTTCAAAGTGACATTGCCATTACTTGCGCCCGGCGTTATCGCGGGGTGTTTGTTGGCATTTGTCCTTTCGCTGGACGATTTCATTATTACGCAATTTACAGCCGGTGTTGGGGACACGACTTTGCCGTTGTGGATTTATGGCTCGGTGAAGTTTGGTGTGAAACCAACCATCAATGCATTGAGCACAATCATGATTGTGGTGACAGTTGGAACATCTTTTTTAGCAGAGGCGATCAGGAGAAAGAATATGGAATCTGCGCCTCACCGACGTTAGTGAGAAAGCATTCCCGATCGATAAACCCGTTTTCGATAGAGTTGCATGAGTGTGAACAAGGAAGCTCCGGTTTAATCTTTGTTGGGCAATCTGGACTTGCTTCTGCGCCCTTGAGGGTATAAATTATTAAAGAGATCTCAAGTGGTCGTTTAATGTTCAAGCGCCTATCCCATATATGGTTGAAGAATGTCAAACAGGCAGTGCTTCCAGTTGGAATCATCGCTTTAGTGGTCCTGCCATATGCTCAGGCCGGGAACGTGACTGCCACGCCTATGTTTAATGAAGCGGTTCAAGCCTATAACGGTAGGCGCTATGCTGAAGCTTTGAAGAAGTTCAACAGCCTGGTCCAGTCTGGACACAACACAGACATGGTCCACTATTACATGGCGCTGTGTTATCAGGGACAAAATCAGATTTCGATGGCCAAGGCCGAATATTCCCTGGTGAGCGCTCAGTCTCACGATCCTGCGTTGAGAGGGAACGCCCAGCGAGCCCTTGCTTCGATTGACCGCTGGAGCGCGCATCGGAGCTATGAGGGTAACGGGAATGTGTTCCAGCGCTATAGCAGACCCTCGGCTCGGAGTCTGTCCGGGACAATTGCTGCGCGGATCAGGGAGGGGTCGGGCATCACATTGCCAACTCGAGCCCAGGACCCGGATTGCCCGCCATCAGGTTGAAAGCTCAGAATGCGGTAGGTTGCCGCATGATGAGGCGCTAAGGACTGGCAAGTCAATCCATCAACGCTTTTAGGCGCTCAGGTGGCTGAGATTGCGTATTATGAATCCAACTCTATTTCTAGGAGTCGGCAACGACGGCTTCGGAACAGCTATCGCAGAGATCTGCATAATTTGCATTATGTCCAATCTTTTCTGAGAACTTCCAACAACGGGCGCACTTTTGTCCCTTAGCCGGTAGAACCAGAACGCGCACACCGGACTCTGATACATCTGCCAGGTGCCCATTGTCACCGGCTGCGCCATTCTGTGAGATGGCCGCCTGCGATGTAATGAATAGTCCAGTCAAATTGTCGCTGAGTGAAAGTAGCTTGTCCGCGACTTCCTTTTTCTCAACTTGAAGGACGACCTGAGCTTCCAACGAGCTACCAATTTTTCGGGAAGCTCTGGCTTGCTCAAGTGCCTTATTAACCACATAACGCACGCTGATCAAATCGTCCCAGAACGCATCGAGTTCGGGCTTCTTGTATGCTTCGTTGACTTTGGGGAAATCAACGAGGAGCACGCTAGTTTCTTTGCCTCTCAAGTTCTCCGGTGTGTGTGACCAGATGTCTTCTGCAAGGTGTGGTGTGACCGGCACAAGTAAGCGAACTAGGACTTGCAGTACTTCATAGAGGACGGTTTGAGCAGAACGCCTGCTGACAGATTTGCGGGCGCTGGTGTAGAGGCGATCTTTGATGATGTCAAAATAGAAGGAGGAAAGATCAACAACACAGAAATTCTGGAGTACCTGGTAGTACTTGAAGAACTCATAGCGATCGAAATCGACTTCAACCTGTTTTACTACTTCCTGCAACCTGTGCAGAATGTATTTGTCGATCTCGTTGAGCTCGTCATAGCTAACAGCTTCTGCAGGATCGAAGCCATTCAAATTGCCGAGCAAATAGCGCGCTGTGTTGCGCAACTTTCTATAGACCTCGGCCAGTTGAGCAAGCATATTCTTGCCGATCGGAATGTCATCGGTGTAGTTGACTGAAGCAACCCAAAGGCGCAAAACGTCAGCACCATATTGTTTGATTACTTCGTCTGGCTCGACGCCGTTTCCTAGAGACTTGGACAATTTGCGTCCGCTTTCGTCAACAACGAAACCATGGGTCAAGACTGTTTTGTAGGGTGCTCTATTTTGGACTGCAACGCTGGTCAGCAAGGAACTCTGGAACCAGCCACGGTGCTGGTCGCTTCCTTCCAGGTACAGCTCGCAAGGTGTTCCCCTTAGTTCCGGTCGTGCATCGATTACGGATGCGTGAGTGACACCAGAGTCGAACCAGACATCCATGATGTCCATTTCCTTGTCAAATTCGGTGCTGCCGTCATCGGCAGTGAATCCGTCTTGCAAAAAGTAGGATGCGTCATGGATCCACCAGGCATCAGAGCCTTCGCGCTCGAATACGTCCGCGATTCGATTGATTACATCTTCGCGCAAAAGTGGTTTGCCGGTTTTCTTTCCATAGAGAACCGGGATGGGCACGCCCCATGATCTCTGGCGGCTGATGCACCAATCAGATCGTTTCTCCACCATTGAGAAGATTCGATTGCGTCCGCTTGCCGGCAACCATTCCACCTGGTCGATTGCTTGCAGAGCTTGTTTGCGGAAGCCGTCCACTGACGCAAACCACTGTTCGGTGGCGCGATAGATGAGCGGCTTCTTGCAGCGCCAGCAGTGTTGATAACTATGTGTGAGCTTTGAGTGTGCAAGCAGCTTTCCAAGCTCTTGCAGGTGGTCGACGATTGGCTGGTTGGCTTTGTCATATCTTGTGTTGGCAAACTGACCAGCTTCCGATGTATAGATGCCACGCCCGTCGATTGGTGATACGACGCCTAACTTATACTTCGCGCCTACAATAAAGTCATCAGGACCGTGCCCAGGCGCGGTGTGTACGCAGCCCGTACCGGTGTCATTGGTCACGTATTCGCCATTTATCACAAGGCTCTTGCGATCGATGAAGGGGTGTTTGCATTCTATGAGTTCGAGTTCTTTTCCTGTCGCACTGGCGAGCACCTGCGTGGACGCTTCGTCCACGCTTGCGGCCGCCAGCACAGCTCCCTTCAGAGCCTCTGAGCAAACAAGAACGCCATGACCAGGGACCTTCACAAATACGTATTTAAAATCGGGGTGCAGAGCAACTCCAAGGTTTGCAGGAAGTGTCCATGGAGTTGTCGTCCAGATTACGAAGGAAACATCGTCTTCGTTTTTGACCGCCTCCGGTAACTTCGCTCTTGATTCCGGAGATACCGGAAACTTAACGTAGATAGAATCTGAAGTGTGATCTGCGTATTCGACTTCCGCTTCTGCAAGTGCAGTTTCGCAATTCGGACACCAGGAAACCGGCTTCAGTCCCTTATACAGAAAACCGGCCGCAGCCATCTTTCCGAAGACCCGAATCTGTTCAGCTTCCAACCTGGCATCTAGTGTTACGTATGGATGCTCCCAATCGCCCCAAACTCCGAGGCGCTTAAAGTTCGCTTCTTGTCCTTTGAGATTTGATAATGCAAATTCCTTGCATCGTTTGCGCAGTTCAACCGGCGACATGGAGTGCCGCCCACCCTTCACGTCCTTCAAAACGGCGTTTTCGATCGGCAGTCCGTGGCTGTCGTAGCCTGGAACATAAGGTGCGTAGAATCCTTTTATCGCCTTGTATTTCGTGACTATGTCTTTGAGGATTTTATTGAGAGCAGTACCGATGTGGATCTTGCTGGAGCTGAGGTAAGGCGGACCATCGTGAAGGACGAACTTTGTATTTGCTTGTCGATTCTCCAGATTCTTTTCGTAAATCTTCTGTTCATCCCAGAATTTCTGTATCTCAACTTCGCGAACAGTGCTGTTCGCTTTCATTGGGAATGTTGTCTGCGGAAGATTGACAGAGTAAGACGATTTTTCAGACATTTACGATCACCTTTCGGGCCCCTAATAACAAAAAATCCAGCGACTAGCGCTGGAGCGATTTCCTGTGATAGAAAACGCACCAGCCGTTCAATTCGTAATAATGGCGATTATTGCCACGCGGTTCACCAGTACAGTTGGATTTACCACAGCTGTTGGTAAGCTGTCCTTGCTCTATTAGAACCGAACATGTACTCAATAGCAATGAGAGCGAAAGGTCCTTTTAAACATTCTATATAGATAGAATTATGTTTCGTGTAGTTCATACAATCCACCAATCGGATTCTGGCGTATGAAGCGCTTGGGCAGCTGCGTTTCGCGGGCTCGTTTCGTTCATTGCCTGAAGCAATGTTCGATCACGCAGAAATAAAGCGCGAAAGGGTCAGCAGAAATCAAAGTGTGATATTGCTAATGTTGACATGAGCTTGCTTCCAGCTTCTACTTTGTCCCAATATGCTTGCTAGGCTCCTGTTTCCCGCGTTAGGGTTCGAATTGAAGAAGGCTGCTAGCTTAAGGATATTCAAGGATAATCTCGTCTAAAGAGCTGCGTCAAAGTATACAAACGGTTCCAAGGGGTTGGAAGGCGCAGCTGTCTTCAGTGCGCAAGCGGGATTAAGCCGGACAGTAGATCCGGACTTTCCAAATGACGGTTGAAGGTGTAATAGGCGTGTCGTGGATCACTGCCTCGGGGTGGTTTCGTGCGTATTGAAGAGGGGGAAGTCATGGTTAGTGGAAGAGCAGCAGAGTTCAACGAAATAAACGATTTTATCGTAATACTAAACGACAGAAATAATAAGAACGATCTTTTGGCCGAAGCACGTTCTCTGACATTTGCGCCAACAGAAAATAAGAAGGAGGCTCAAAAGAGCCCAGCTGATAGCACTCAGGCTGCTGCCGGTGAGCAAAGTGCAATTGAAGAATTAGCTACACGGGTCCGCCGGAATGCTGACAATCCGGAGATTCAAAATGCTATTAAAGAATTTCAGAAGTCGACGAAGGGTATGGATCCCAAAGTGGTCGAGGATTGCTTGAACTTAGCAAGCGATCTGGCCGAGTCCGGACTCAAGATACCGGGAATGCTGAAGGCAGAACAGAACGGTGAACAGAACGGCGAACAGAAAACCGATCAACCACTTCTCGATGAAAACGGGCAGGAAATTGCAGCTTTGTCGGGTGTTTGGCAAACACTGCTTCGGAAGTTCAGCAATCCGCTTGTAATCAAGGATGTTATTAACATTGGAAAGGATCTCGCCAACATTGCTATGAGTCCGCAAGGGCAGAGTTTGATTCGCAATTTCCGTTCTCTCGTGGTGCATCTCAAGGAAGCGTAAAATTTTTTAGACCAGCAACACAACTCGGCCGTCTCTCGATTCCAGCCTTTATCGAGAGACGGCTCTCCCGCTTTGTTCTGCACTTCTGATTGGAACATAGTAAACTGTGCAGCGGGAACTCCATCGATGTATGCGATTCCATACTGAGAATTCTAGTGCGCAAATGCTGAAAGGAACTTACTAATGGCTGAGTTGGATCGCGTTCGAAATACAGCAAATCGTGCTGCTGATGCAGCTGGTTGGATACTGCGTGAAAAGCTCGGGAATCTTTCTGGCATTGATTACAAAAGTGCTTTCAACATCGTCACTGAGGCAGACAAGGCTGCTGAGTCTGAGGTGATTCAGACAATTCGGGAAGTATTTCCTAATCACAAAATTTTAGGGGAGGAATCGGGCGCACTTGATGCTGATTCAGCTGATCACCGTTGGATTATTGATCCATTGGATGGCACCACGAACTTTGCTCACGGCTATCCGTTTTTCTGCGTTTCAATTGCATTCGAAGAAAAAGGTGAGGTGATTTTTGGTTTGGTGTTCAATCCGGTGAACAACGAGCGATTTCAAGCTGAAAAAGGAGCTGGCGCCTTTCTCAATGGACAGCAGATTATAGCCTCCAGTGTGGAAACGCTCGATGCGAGTTTGCTCGCAACTGGCTTTCCTCCTGATAGTAAGAATGCTAAGTATTCGAACATGCAGGAGTTTCAACACCTGACTGATCTCTGCCATGGAGTTCGTCGTGACGGATCAGCAGCGCTTGATCTCTGTTATGTAGCGTGCGGAAGACTCGACGGTTTCTGGGAATTCAAATTGAATGCCTGGGATGTTGCTGCTGGCGCGCTGATAATTCGAGAAGCTGGTGGCATCGTAACTTGCCCATCCGGTTGCGATTTCGAAATGGAGTCCGGACACATTCTCGCCTCCAATGGCATCATTCACGAGGAACTACAGCGTGAATTGAACAAGATTTCCGAACACGCTCGAGCACTCGCTAAGTAGCAAGACAAAGTCACTGTCCGAATCCGCCATGGCTTCTGCAGACGAAGATAGAAAATGCTTTCAAAGATTAGGTCGTATGGAGCCTGAGATGAGATCGCCAACTGCATCGTCCCGTCCCCCCATAAGTATGGGAGTAGACATCCTGTCCTCCCCTATCTAGCAATTTCTGCATAGATCAAAATGCCGGTTCTAAAGTGCCAAATCAAGAAATGTTATCGATGAAATCAACGGCTTCGATCAGTTCGTTGTGTTGAGATTTACGCGCTCGAAAAGCTCAGCTCCTTCGTCGGTAGCTACTAACTTCCAATTTGAGTCGCGCTTTATATGTGGACCTAATACGCTGTTTTTTGGAAATAGAATCCAGTCAATTTTGTATTTGTCCAAGACCTTTTGCCAGTTCGGTTGTGCAGTGGCTGCGTCGCGATAATCGAGGTAGAATTTTTCACCGTAGAAGTCTGAGCGGTCGTCGATAAATACCCGTGCACCAGTTTTATAGGCAATGTATCCACCCCAGTTGTCGTAGTTGAATCCGCGCTTCTGATCCAGATTATTTGCCTTGATGTAATCGAGTGTTCCGCTCGGTTTTGTTCGGGGATCAAATTTCGAAGTGACAATCTCTACTCCAAGTGATTTGCCGTTGTTGAAACAGGATATTGCAAGCACAATTACTGCGAGTGCCGGAAGCGCATGTCTGGTACATTGAAACTCCATGGCGTCAATCGTTTCGCCAGTTGAATTCCAGAGCTTGATTAGTGGTTGGAGCCAGCTTGCTGGCCGAAGATCAGAGTTAGACGGAGGCAGAAATTCCGAACTTTGGTCAGGAGTTTTCTGTTCTTGTGCGGTAGTCGGATTAAGAGCATTCGATGGATCTGCCGGCCGGTTTTCTTCTGCTGCTGTTTCTTTCTGCGTTGTCTCTGTCTGTTCTGACTTTTGTGAGGCTTCGGTCTCGCTTGCAGGCTCTTCAACATGGACCTTGTTGTCGCTTGCCGGATCTGACTCCTTTACCTTTGCCGTTTTCCACGGCAATGACAGCGACATTATTTCATTAAACTTGATTTGTGAGAACAAGGTGGCAATGAAAGGCGTCGACACAATCACGAATAGTGGCATATTCCTTCGCGCAGAGAGCGATAGGTGAGTGTAAGCCAGAACGGTTAGAAACGTACCTAGGCCCGCTCGCTTCTTCGAAATGGCAAGACCGACAGCAATCAGAAAATACAAAAATTCCAACAACACGGACTGAAGCTGTCCATGGAAAACAGGTGAGCCGAACTCATCATTCTCCGCCAAGACAACGCTTTGGTGGAGATACTCAACGATGTAGGAATACAAATTCAATCCATACGGGTTGATGAACGTGACTGCAAGGACAATGAGCAATGCCATCGCATAAACCTTTGCTCGACGAAGGCAGAGCGACTTTGTTTCTGAAGGTGCTAAATACAGAAATGAGAACAAATCAGCTGTGAGGTAGATTCCGATGATAACCAAGCCCATCAAAAATGCAGGATGACTATTGACCCAAATCAGCATTGTTGAGCCAAGAATTATCAGTAGTTTTTTTGCAGTAATTGAATTCTCGGAGAAGTCGCGCAGAAACCGTGTGTAGATGAAAACGCCGAAGAATGTGATGAGGTGCGGACGCGCGAGCCAATGGATTGCAGAGACTAGTGCTCCTATTGTGCACAACGTTAGGGCAAACATGAAGTGGCACCCTCGTCGCCGACAGTCGTTGTAAATCAAAAGGAACAGGTAGGCGATCGCCGAGCAGCATGCGACCGCTACTAATCGCAAGCCTCCGACCTTATCCAGGGCAGCAATGACGAGGTCAAAAAGCCACTCATACGCAACCCACGCTTTATCTGGAAACGTGTAGGAAACGAGGTCTGTGCGTGGGATTTGCTGATGATCCAGTATGAAGTGGCCGGTAAGTAGGTGCCAGCCCGTGGAACCGTCTCCAAAAATAAAATTAGGAAGGCAAACAATGAGCAATTGAAGGATAAGGATGAAAAGGATGTCCCCGATGCTGGGCATCCAACTAGGACGCATCGTCCCTCTCCTTATCCATGATTCCGACCAGGCTTGAGTTCGTCTGCCCGCCGGCGTTTTTCTTATACATTCCAAACCAGGCAGAGCATGCTACTTTGATTACTTCGAGGAACATCTTGGGTGAATCGACCAGGACGTTCACTTTTGAGCCTTCCATGTTCGCCCAGTTGATTGCTATTTCTTCGGTTTTGTATCCTCTGATTTTTGCTATGTAGAGAACTTCAACGTCGAAACCGAAGCCGTCGATGCGGTTAACGCCGAAGATGTCTCGGGCGACCTGCCGCTTGAACATTTTGAAGCCGCACTGGGTGTCATAGAAGCCAGGTAAAACTAGGCTCTGCACAATTGCGTTGAAAGTGTTTCCAATGAATTTACGGTGTACTAATGCGTCAACTTTTCGGCTGGGATCAGGTTTTGCTCTGGAGCCGATCGCAATATCAGCACCATTGGCGATGGCATTTTCCAAACGTTCAACTTCTTCTATTGGAGAACTGCCGTCTGCATCGTCAATCAAGAGTAAATCGCCCTTGCCTGCTAGCATTCCGACGCGAACTGCGTGTCCTTTGCCCTTATTGGGTTGATAGGAAAGCAGGCGAACCTCTGGATGGTTCTTTGAATATTCAATGACAACGTCTGCCGTATTGTCGTGACTGCCGTCATCCACAACAACAATTTCGAAGCTTCTGCCACGACCGCTTAGAAACCCATAGACAGAATCCAATGTCTTTGGCAGACGGCTTTCTTCGTTGAAGGCAGGAATAATCACGCTAAGCTCAAGCATGAGCCTAAGTATAGTCCATGTGATTGTGATGGAAGACTTAGATTAGATGAGCTTTTCGACAGATTACAAGCAAGGAACATATGTGTTTGATATGCAGCTTGCTGAGTTGCCATGCCTGTCGCGCTGTTTATGGCTTCTTACTAAAATGCACACTAAGAATTTTTCATTCGAAGTGTGCATTTCTATTGATTTTCTTGTCCGCTTTACTTCTGCTCTTCCGGCTTGACTCGTTCTGGTTTAGGGACTAGCCATGAGTTTACGCCGTTCGGTCGAATCTCGGGGTTGCGGCCCTTTGTAGTCAGAGGTGAGGTCATGAAGTAGTCATATGCTATTTGTTTGGCCAGGGCGTCGCCGCCCGCACCGGTTCTCATGTTCAGGTACGCTCCCAGTGGGCTGAACATCATGTCTCTGCCAACGCCTAGCGTGCTGCCTTTGAGCCAATCTCCGGTGCTTTGATAGTTGCCGGTCAACAATTCTGTCGGATAACGATAGACGGCTGAACCGACCAGTGAGCTGCTCATCGTTGAGAGGAATCTGTTGCCACCAAGTGCGATGGCAACCTTATCAGCGCTGCCTGCAAGCTTGAATGCTTGCCACGTTCCTAGTTGAAGTACTTCTTTTCCGCTGGTGGCAACGGCGGCTTCGCCACCGGCAGCAGCTAATGAGACTCGGGCAATTGCTTCTTTTCCGGCAATCGATGTTACAGTTCTGGCTGCTGCAAATGCGCCGCCTGAGGCACCGCCAATTCCATCAAGCACGGTGCTGGACCACGAGAATTTATCGCCACACAACTTGTGAAGTGCTGCGCTTGTTCCTGCTGCCGCTGCAAAACCAGCGGCTCCTCCAGCAACTACTAGTCCTGGACCGGTCCATGATGTTAGTGCTCCGACGCCTAAACCAGCGGCTATACCGACTACGCCGGAAGCCAGTGATATAGCGATATCTTTGATGTTGCCTTTGAGCCACTTCCAAGCGTTCTCATACCAGGCAAGATCTCTGGTGGCTTCCTTGATATCGCCCCATTTTGTTCTGCCATCGTGTCCTGCTTGTGCATTGAGTTGTCCAATCACCTCAGCGCCGTATTTGTCATTCTCAATTTCGGCAACAAGCGGGTTGTTCTCGCCGCGATCCAGATTGATATCAATGTCCAACATTGCCATACGGGCATTGTTGACTGCTTGTCTTTGGAATTCGGATTGTTTGATCAGTTGGAAGCCACCAATGACATCGGTCATTGATCTTGGATCCTTGACCATACCCATTAGCTGATCTACTTTGGCTTTATCTGGGTTCGGGCTGAGTGAATTGACGAGCAAATCGACGATTTGCTTATCTTGCTGATTTGCTGGTTTCATTATTTCAGAAAGCAGTCTGATCTTGCCTTTGTCTTGCTCTGCCGCTGGCTTGCCTTGTTCTTGTTGGAGCAATTTCTGAAGATTTTCGCGAACCCTCATTTCGTTTTCGTTGGCAGCATCTCGGTTTATTTTGGATGCAATGTCTTTTGCTTCTTCAGCCTTACCGCGCGCTGCAAGTAATCCTTTGGCAATTTCTTCTGGATCGTCCTTCTCGCTGGCCTTCTTCATTTCATTGGCAAACTCAGCCATTTTTTGGTTGAAAGCCATTAGTGTCGCTCGATTATCGACATTGCCATTCATCGCTTTTTCGAAGTTCTTATCGAAAAGCTCAGCTGACTGAGCCGCCACTGCTTTGCCTAGTTCGTCGAAGCGCATATTCATGAGAATGTCACGCGCAAATTTGCGATTTGCTTCGGAGTCTTTGTTTTTGTCAGCGTTAAGCAAGAAGTCTGCGTAAGCTAGATCGGCTTTTGGTTTTGCCAGGTGGAACGCTTCCAAGATTGCTGCTTCCTGGCGGAGCTTTGCTTCCTTTTCCTGGTAGCGTAGTAGTTCTGCCGGTGTTGCCTTTCCTTCGTCATGGCGCTTTGCCAGTGCGTCTTTCTCTTTGACTAGTTCATCTGCTCGCTTCTGGATTTCTGCAAAGTCTTTTTTGACTTCTTCGGGATCGAATTTCTTCGAGTTCGTTCTTGCTTGTTCTAGATCTTTGCGAGCACCATCAAGATCACCTTTAGCTGCCTTTTCATGTGCCGCTTGAATGAGCTTGAAAGGATTGTCGGGATTGTTCAGGTATTTGTCTTGAATCTTCTGATCGAGCCCATTGTCCTTTGCTTTTTCGATACGTTGGACGGCCTCGCGCATAAACTCAGATCTGCCGGCCGGTGAATTTAGCTGGAGTGAAACTCTCTCTGCATCTTTGAGAACGTCTGCGGCAACACTGGTATTGCCGATCTTGGAAAGAAACTCTGAATTTGCATGGCGTGTAATGATTGGAGTTTGCTGGAGAACTACCAGTTCCTTGTGGTGCTGGTCCAATTGGTTTTGTTTGTCGAGTGATTGCTTTAGTTCATCCAACTTAGCTTTTACTTCAGGCTTCAAATCTTTGCTCTGAGCAATAAAGCGGTTAAGAAGTACTTTGTCGAGATAACCGTCAACAGATGGATCTACACCTTGCTTTTGGAGATCGCCAAGGAGATTCTTTGTTGTTTGTCGTTGATCTTCGTATTGTTTCTTTGTAGCTAAAGCTTCGCCGAGCACAGCTTCTGGATTCTTCATGGCCGCATCTGCTTTCTGGATGGCGGTTTCATGGATCATGCTGATACGAGCTAATAACTGTGATTGCACTTGCTCGGCAGTCAGTTCTTGACCTTGAGCGTCTTTGATTTTGTCTGTGCGGAGTTGGATTACTTCCTTGCCGTCTTTGTCAGTTGCTTTGACATACAGCTGGGCAATAGATTGTTCGAGCTGTCTGACCTCTTCATACATTGACTGTATTTCTTTATTGGTCTGGACGTTCGCCTTTTCTTTTGGCGCAGACTCGACCTTTTCAGCACCACGATCGGTGCCTTCTTTCTTGACGTCGGCGGCAGGCTCAGCCTTCTCTGGCTTTGCTGGCTGGGCTGGTTTTTTCTCTTCAAGCTTTGGAACTTCAAGCACACCTGATTCTTCAGGCTTGGCTGGCTTATTTTCCGGCTTTTGCTCGGCAGGCTTGTCTTTTCCCATTACGTCAGGAAAATTGATGCTGTTGTCTGCGCCTTTGTTGTCGCCGGATTTGTCGTCGTCGAACGGATTGTCTGGCCTTACGATAGTCTTCTCTTCGCTCATTTTAAGCTCTCTTATGCCTGTTAAATTTATGCCACAATACCGCCCACGTAAATCTACACGGGCTTTTGGAATTCTTGACAAATTCGTGAAACGGATTTCATTAGAAACTGGCCCGACCTGTCTGGCCGGAGCAGTAAAAAAGAGACCGCCATCCGAAGAAGGCGGTCTCACAGGCTTTCGAAACGCGTGTGCGTTAGTCGTACTTGTTTTCGATCTTTTCGGTCTGAGCCGCAGCTTGGGATGCTGGCGACTTAGCCGGCTGATCTTTTGGCTTGGCTGGTTGCTCAGCCGGCTTAGCTGTTTGATCTGCCGGAGGTTGAGCTGTTTGTTCAGCTGGCTTTTGAGCTTCAGCAGGTTGTTGCTGCGGCTTGTTCTTAGCTTCTAATTCAGCCTTTGTCTTCGCTTTCATTTCCAGAAGGCGCTTTGCGGCATCATCATAGGTATTCACGTAGATTCGTGAATTGCCCCATGTTTCGAAGCTCTTCATGCTAGGCTGCGTGAGGAATAGGGCGCCGGTGCCGGTGGCTGCTACCATCTTCGGTACAGCTTCTGCTGTGACGCCTGGAATCTTGCTGAAGAGATTGGCGGTTTGATTGCCGACAAAGTTCTCTACTCTGCCTAGTCCTACTGGTCTCAAGAAGCTTCCGGCCAATGGGATTGTGAAGGCTGACGCGAAGCCGACCTGCAAACCTGCTGTACCTGATTCTTTGACCCATGTCATAGGATTGGAGTAGTCTTTGCCGTCCACTCGTTCGCCAGCGGCAATCTTTGCTGCCTGGAAGCCGGAACCGAACATGGTGCCTGCTGCCATTGTGCCGACGAATTGAGCGCCAGCGCGGCGTGCTTGCCATTCTGCCAGTGACATTGTTCTGCTTGCCAGAAGTTCGGCTGTCTTCTCGCCGCCCCATCCGACATTGTTCACTGCAAACTTCGTCCATGGTTTGAGCCATGATCCACCGGCTTGCGTTGTGACTTGCAGTGGTGTGTAGCTGAGAGGATTGATGCGGTACTTCAGGGCTTCCATCATGCCGCTCTTTCCAGCCGCTGATGTAAGTTCGCCAGAAATGGCTTGAGCGGTCTTGCCTGTAAGTCCGTTCGGGACAGCGAATTCTGTTCCCAGCTTGCTGAGTGTCGCTTCCGACATCGTTTGTTGAGTCGGCAGAGCGCGGAATGTGGAAACTGCTCCATAAAGCAGAACCGATCCGGCTGTATTGCGAATTGCTCCCTTGTAGCTCAACAAATCATCACCGCGAATGGCGTTGTTGGTTACGCTACCTGCTGCAAGACCGGTTAAGGCAGAAACGCCGAATTTCAGGCGTGGATCCAGGCTTGCTGTGGCGTTAATACCATTCAACAAGAGTTTGGTTCCATAAGCGGTACCGAATGTAGTGGCGACACCGCCAACGTCACCGAGCAGGTTTCTGATGGCTGAGTTACCTTGTGCCTCAATTCTGTCGCGCTCCTGTTTTGCAACCTCAGCGTTCTGCAGTTGCATCATCATGGACTGATTGAGTATCTTCTCGTCTGCTTCCTTACCGCCACCAAATGGTGCGGAGATAATTCCGCCGATGTATGGAACATCGCTTGGGTAGCCGCCGAAGATGGATTTCGATGCACCGTTGACCATTGGCGAAACGCCGGACAAGATGAACTGATCCACTAATCCAGTCTGCGTTGCAGCAATCGTTTTCTCTTTGGCATCGCTGAAGGCCATAGCTCTTGCCTTGCCTTCGGTTAGATCCATTTGCTTGCCGTCTTTGGCTTGCTTCAGGGCTCCGAGAATGTTCGGATTTCCTTTGAAGCTTGCAGGATCAACTTGGGCAATGCTCTCGAGGATCGCAATCGATGACTCTTTGGCTGCTTTGTCGTTCTTCTTGTGACCGTATTCGCTGGCTGCAATGGCATGTGCGAGTCTGATGTTGGATACGTTGCTTTGCTTGTCTTCCAAGATAAGCATGTTCTGCATGGTTTCGCGATCGCCGGCAGTCAGCGCTTTGGCGAGTACACTTTGGATCTGATCGCCGTTGCCGCCGCGAAGGGCGTTCATCAAACCGTCCAGACCTGCTTTCTTTCCAGGTACTCCTTGCACGTCTTGATCCATTATTTGTTTTGCAAAGGTGCGCAGTTGCTCTTCCAGTTGTTTCCCTTCTGCGGTCTCCCCGCCGGGGATAGAGCGAGATCCTTTCACGAATGCATCTAAGGACATGCGAAGGTTGGCTTCCATGCCATTGATGTTCGTTCTTACGGCATCTAAGCCGCCTCTTTCCTTGATCTCTGCGTCGATTGCGTCTGCAGCTTCCTTGAACTTTGCGTTAGCTTCTGCCCACTTGTTCGGATCCTTCGCAAGCTCTTGCGCTTCCTTGAGCAGCTTGATTTCAGGGAAGAGTTTGTCTTGCTTGGCTTGGGCTTCGTTCTGTTTTGAAAGAATTTCGGTAGCCAGCTTGCTTTCGACGCCGAGTTTCTTCAGCAGTTCGTGTCCGTCGCTGGAAGTTGCGACCATCTTCTCTGCTTCAGGATTCTTGATCGCTTCAGTGACGATAGCTTTGGCTTTGGCTAAATTCTCATCTCCACCTTGGACGGCCAAGGCTTGAGCATACTGGATTCTGAGTTCATCGAAGTGGTTGTATGGCTTAGTTGCTTCCTTGCGCTCTGAGTAGATCTTAGCGAAGACAACCTTTTGATCTTGCATCGCTGCGCTGACTGCGTCGAGTGCAGCGGCGACTTCCGGGCTGAGTTTCTTCTGTTCAGCAACCTTAGCTGCTTCAAGTTTCTGGAGTTCAGCAAGAGCTTTCGCCTGGTCGTTTTTGTTTTCTTCCTGGACTCTAGCAGCGTCTTTGCCAAACTGCTCTTCAAGCGCTTTGTAAGCGTTTTGCTTGTCTTCCGGCAGCGCTTTGAGTGCAGCAATGTGTTGTTGACTTACTTCGGCAAACCTAGTTAGAGCGGCATTGCCAGCAGCCATTATTTCTTCTGGTTTGACTGCATCGAGATCCTTAGGCTCGAGTTGTTGCACATCTGTCTTCTTAGCTTTTTCCATAGCTAGGCTATAGAGCAGTTGTTTTTCGAAATTTGTTTGAGTTTCTTTGTCGAACGCGGCAACGAAGCCTTGTGCTGCTGCATAATCACCGAGAGCCTTCTCCCATGGACCTGCAACCTTCTCCCACTCTTCTTTCGAAAGTGGCTTGGTGCCGTTTTCGGTTCTATTCATATATTGCTTGTAAGAATCAAGCACTTTCGAAACCGATTCCATCTGATCTTTGGTCAGTTCGGTTGCCGCGGGTTGTTCAGCCGGTTTGTCAGCCGGTTTGTCGGCAACTTTGTCGGTTTGTACTGGTGTCACATCTTTTGCGTTGAGATTGAGTTCGCTCAACAGACCTGTCAATTGAGCTCTGTTGTTGTCGCTCGTTTTTGCCATTTCCATGGCGATGCGTTGAGCTTCTTTGACGTTGATATCGTCTTTGAGCGGGCTGCTAGCCTTTTGATCGCCAGGAAGTTCTCTGAATTTCTTGACGTTCTCTTGGCTGATCAAGGCGTTCAAGTATCCAGCACGAGCTTCAACAGAGCTGAGGTAAATGGACTTCAATTCGTTGTTCGAAGCAACGGCTTCGCGGATGTTGTTTACTTGTTTTGCAAGTTCTGGTTTGGATTTGAGTTCTTTCAACAGCGAGCCGATTTCAGCTCCGAGTTGATCAACTTTTTGTAGTTTGTCTTTGAGCTCGGTCCACTTTTGTGCATCAGCTTCCAATGCTTTCTTGTGCTCTGCATTTTCGGCTTTGCCGAGGAATTCGTCGATGGAGCCTTCTTTGCGATTCCAGATCGCTTTGAGTGCATTGACTTGTTCCGGTTTAAGAGCGGATCTGGCTTTGCCCAGGTCAGCAGCAAGTGCGTTTTGAGTAGCCAGTTTTTCCGAGTAGGCTTTGTCCCAAACAACGCCTTCTGCGTTCTTCGGATCCTGGTAGATTTCTTGATTCTTATTCATCGCTTGCACGATGGCAACGCGATCTAAAGTATCTGCGCTTTCGATAGATTTCTTGAATTGATCGCGAGTCTTGTCGTCGAGCTTCGGAGGATCGCCGGCCTCTCTTACAGCTCTAGCGGACATGGTACGAGGATCTGTTGCATCCTTCATTGCCATGACCGGCACGCCTGCTTCGTCTAAGCGGCGAATGCCTTTTGGATTTTCAGGTGAGACGAATCTTTCGTCGTAGAGCGGCTTGCCATCCATGCCGAGCTCTTTGTTATCTTGGACAACCGTCTTGAGTTTGCCGTCGTTTCGCTCGAATGCAACCGGTTTGCCTTGTCCATCTTGTGTTTCATACTTGAAGGCCGGTGTCGCTGTGCCATCTGGACGATTAGGCATCCATGTCGGAACGCGAACGCCCTGGAAGTTAATGTGATAGTTATTGTCGTGCTTCTCGATCTTTGACCCGTTGGGTCCTTCGACGGCGTCTGTTGGTTTTTGTGTTTGATCGGCTGGCTTCTGTGTCTGATCGGCTGGCTTTTGTGTTTGATCGGCTGGCTTTTGTGTTTGATCACCAGGTTTTGCCGGGTCGACCGGTTTGTCGCCAGGATTTGTCGGATTTTGATCTACCGGTTTTTGATCGCCCGGTTTCTGTCCACCGTCTGCAGGTGGTCCGGTTTGTTGATCAGCAGGTTTTTGCGGATTCGGAGTCACATCGGTGGGTCTATTGGCCAGAGGAACTCCAAGCATTGCCGCATTGGCTTCGTAGAGATGCTTTCTGAAGTTAGCATCGTTCTTCATATTAGGATCGAAGTTGGCAGCGTCAGACAGGAGCATGTCTACTGCGAATCTTCTGTTGAGCTTGTCTTGTGGTTTCAGATTTGCTGAGTCGAACATCAAAGCTAGAGCGTGGTTGGCGCGAGCGTAACCTGATGAGCGCAGAAGGTCATCAATCATGTTTCTCTGTTCGAGAGTCTCCATGAGCTTCTTATTTGCAGCTGCTTTTTGTTCGCCCTGGAGCGACTTTGTCTGCTCTTCTAGAGTCTTTGCGTCTTTTTCCAGTTGATCGCGTTGAGCGGTAAGCGCCACATTCGCTTCGCTCGGCACAGGGCGACCGCTGCGATCGGTGATAGGTCTGCCTTGAGCGTCAGTTTGCCACAGGAATTTGTCGGCTTCTCGTTGAGCCTTCATATAATGACCGATTGCATCTTTCAGCGTGTCGCTGTAGACCTTCAGTCCTTGAGCGTCGCTGTAAGGGCCAGCGCCTTTCGCGATGACGTCATTGACGGCGAGCATACCTTTCTTGGCGGCGGCTAACTCGCCAAAAACGGTTTGATAAACTTCGGCCGGCGACTTTTGCTTCTCTGCTTGCGAGTCAGCAACTCGTTTAACTTCGGCGGCTTGGTCTCTATCCCATCCTTCTTTCTGCAGATTAGAGGGTTCGTCCTTCTTCTCTGCAATTTCGTCGCGCTTTTCAATCTTTTCGTCGGTATTGGCTGGCTTGTCGCTCATGTATCTTTACCTTAAACAAGTAAATACGGGGCTGTGGAGACTTTAGCTTATCCAGAGATCATTTTTCTGTATGTGTGGAAACTACGAAATCGTTCATTGAGGTGCAGCAAAATTAATCTGGATAAGTTAATTCCAAAGGTAACTATCCGCACCCTAAAACAATTGGACACACCACCTCTGTCCGAGATGGGATTATCCGCACGCCATTGTCTTCAGCTTCATGCCCATAATTCACGAAAGGTAAGCGCGGGATCGCTTGTCAAGAGGGCGCTTTGGGGAGCATGCCAAGATCGTTTGGCAGTACATGTCTATAAGGATTGGCTATTATCAGACTTCGAATTTAATCTGGCCCATGAAATGTGTTCTTAAAACAGCCCGCGAATTTTCTGGTCTAGCTGTGCAGGAGGAGAAAGATCTTTCCCGTCAAAAATAGTCTACACTTTTTCGGCACTAACTCTTCGAAGCCTTTGTTTGTAAGGGTTTTCGGTAAACTAAGAATTCAGGATACTGATGTTGTCATGGTCCAAAATGTTTCACCTCAACCCTATATATGATTGGGCGAGCCAGCTCCACTCTATTCAAATCCTGGCTGCCGACGCCTTGTTAGCTTTGATCTTTTTGAGAGAGCTTTAGTCTCTATTCAAATCCTGGCTGCCGAAACTTGTTGCCTTGATCTTTTATATTCAAATCCTGGCTGAGCCGATTAGCTTTGATTTGAGAGTCCGTAGCGAGCGAACCTGGAAGGAGAAGATCTAGGCGAAATTGACTACAGTGACGCCGTCTCCGCCTTCGTAGGTTTCGCCAGGGCGGAACACATTTTTATAGGAACAGTTACTGAGAAAGGAGCGAACCGCGTTTTTAATAGCGCCTGTTCCATGCCCATGAATAATCATCAATGGCGAAACCTGCTGCAAATAGCAGGTGTCCAGGAAGTTCTCAACTTTGCTCATCGCTTCATCCACGCGTTGCCCCCTAAGATCGAGCGTGTTGAAGTCTGTTCGCACAAAGACTGGATCTTGTGCCGATCTTAGCGCTTTCGCAACGACACCTGTGGCTTTGGAGTGACGAGAAGGCATAACGCCGAACTGTTTTCCTTTACTGGGTGCTGAAGCCGCCTCCAGATCCGACATCGAGACTTTTACTTTCATGCGTCCAATTCGCACTACAGCTTTATCATCGCCGTCGGAAGGCAATTCTTCCACCTGTCCAAACTGATTGAGTGAGCGAACTTTGACTGTTTGTCCTTGAACAATCTTGCTCTGAGCCTCTTTAAATTCTTCTGGAGAGAGCCACTGTAAGTCTTTGCGTAGATTCTCCAGCTGCTCTTTTGCTTTTTGTGCTTGCGAAAGCGATGGCGTCTTTTGCAGTTGCGCCGTAAGTTCGTTTATTGCTTTCTTGGCGTTCTCATATTCCTGCTCGAATTTGCTTGCTGATTCTGCTCTCGATTTCTTGAATTGAGCTTCCAGTGCTGCTTGTCTCTCCGATAACTCCTTTTTCAATTTCTCGATTGCAATTTTTTCGCTTGCAATTTCGTCCTCGCGCTGAGCGACGGCGTGTAAGCGCTTTTCGATTTCATCTATTTTGACCTCAAGATCTTCCTTTTCGTTCGCCAAAGATTGCTCGGCTGCCAGCACGAGATCTTCATGGAGCCCCATTCTGGCCGCTACTGCAATTGCCTTTGAACTTCCGGGAATTCCTGGACGCATTCTGTAACTTGGGCGCAACGTTCTTTCGTCAAACTCCATGCTTGCATTACCAAAGCCTGGAAAGCTGTGAGCCAGAGTTTTGAGGTCGCCGTAATGTGTGCTGCAGATCGTCAGTGCACCGCTTTTACTTAGTTCGCTCAAGATCACTTTTGCTAAGACAACACCTTCCCGAGGGTCAGTACCTGCGCCAATTTCGTCCAACAGGATGAGGCTGCCTTCACCCGCTCTGCGCAAGATTTCAATGATATTTCCCATATGGGATGAGAATGTCGAGAGATTTTGCTCGAGCGATTGCTCGTCTCCGATGTCTGCATAGATGCCGGAGAATACGCCTGCTGCAGACTTCTCGTCGACCGGCAATAAAAGTCCGGCGCGCATCATAAGGCATAGGAGCCCCGCCGTCTTCAAATATACTGTCTTGCCGCCAGTGTTCGGACCAGTGATTATTTGGCTTCGGAGCTCTTCTCCCAAAATGATGTCGTTTGGAATCACCGCTTCCATGCTGGCAGATTGAAGAACCAGAAGCGGATGTCTAGCCAGCCGAAAATGAATTCTTGATTCGTTCAAGATTTGCGGGCGTTTGCCTTCGTACTTTCTTGCAAGTCTTGCGCGAGCCGCGATAAAGTCTAATTCCACAAGGGTAAGAAATGTCGTGTCAATCGGCTCGACGTGTTTTGATGCAAGTGCGCTTAGCTCCCAGAGAAGGCGCTCGATTTCGCGCTCGATCTCGGCCTCGTTTATGCGCAGTTTGTTAGTGAGCTCAACAACGGAAAGTGGCTCGACATAAATGGTTAAGCCGGAAGACGAGCTATCATGCACAACTCCATCGATCGACTGGCGCATGTTCGCCAAAACAGGAAGCACATGCCGCCCGTTTCGAACTGTGTAGATTGGCTCTTGCAGGCACTTTGAGAGTTGCGGCGAGTTTATAATGCGAAGCAACTCTTCCTTGATTTGCTGAGTGTTTCGTAGCAGATCCCGACGAAGTGATCGCAGCTTTGGGCTGGCGTCGTCGCGCACTGATGCGCTCTCATCGAGCACATCATCAATCGCGCGCACGAGCTCGTCAATGCTAGCTAATTGCTGAACAAATTGTTTGATGTTCGGAAACTCGTCGTCCGAGATCCCTGAGAATGTTTGCTTTGTGCGCTTGCTCATGAAAAGAACTTTCTTGAGGTCGAGCAATTCTCTGGCTGAAATTGCGGCGCCTGCACGCAAACGTTTGATTTGTTCTCTGATATCGGGCAAGCTTTCCTGTGTGAGGTCCAAGCCCTCATATAGCAATTTCAGAGCTTGTTCGCTTTCATCGAGAAGGACGGCGATTACCGCTGATTCTTCTTTGGGCGTGAGTGCTTTTGCCAATTCGACACTGCAAACGGAAGAACACTCGTCGGCTAGATATGCCTTCAGACGAGTCCATTCAAGCGATTTGAGGGTGCGTGCTTCTAGGTCCATTTGATTTCAGTTTGATGTTCTATTGATCTTAAAAGATGAGCTGGTGAAATGGTCAGATTTGCATCATTCGTGAATGCTTGATCGCAAAAGGCAAATCGGGAGAAGAGAACTGACTGGCTGGGGATTGAATACAGCCCAGGTTGACGTAAAACATCTTTGACCATGACAACGCGACACTTCGAAAATCGAGCATCCCGAAAGTACTGCGTTACAAGCCTTCCCGG
Source organism: Candidatus Obscuribacterales bacterium (assembly GCA_019747875.1). Classification (GTDB taxonomy): domain Bacteria; phylum Cyanobacteriota; class Vampirovibrionia; order Obscuribacterales; family Obscuribacteraceae; genus JAIEPM01. The sequence goes on along the minus strand of JAIEQI010000042.1, from coordinate 48,478 downwards.
CACCAGCCCGGATTATGTCGTCAATGTCCGATGTAAAACTTCTTTGACGTAAACCAGGGCAATCAAATACTCCTGATCGGATCTACATCGAAAAGGTGCTGGGTGTTAGGCACACACAAACTCCTTGTTTCCAAGTGTTGAATGTCAGCAGGCAAGGAAGCTGTCTCACCATGGATTAATCCTGGAAAGATAGACGTGAGATCCGATGCAAAATACACAATCTTGCAGCAAGCTAAATCAGCGCTTAGATCGTTTGAGAAGTTCTCTACTACACTACTGGATCAGGCGTTGTGACTGTGGCTGTGGCAGTTGCCGCTACTTCAGCAGCTGCGGCAGTTGCTACTACAACTGGTTTTGCTGGTGCTGGTGCGATTGCCGACAAGCTATCCATGCCCATTTGGTCCATGAGCTTTTTCAGTCTGACCTTTTGGAGTTCGTAAATACGATTGTTCCGTTTGTGGACGATTCCAATTCGTTCTAGCTGTTTAACAGCATCCATGTGTTCCGGAGGTACCGTGCTTACCTCTACTGTTCCGCGCTCGATGAGCCACCCGATAGTTTGAGACAAAGAGCCTAGTAATTTGCGCAGCGGTTGTTCGTAATAAGCAGTCATTGCATTACCTCCCAGCAGTGTTAATTTTAACATCATGGAAGCTTCGCCGCCTGAGTTAATCGGTTAGACTCCAGCCGGAAAGCCTAATGGCTACGCAGGACATTAATGACATTAAATAAAACAACGCAGAGTTAATATGATTGCTTCTTTTGAGGGAAAAACACCGCAAATTCCTGAAAGCGCTTATCTAGCTCCAGGTTCGACGGTTATTGGTGATGTCAGGTTGGGTGAGCGCGTCAGCCTTTGGTTTCAAAGTGTAGTGCGAGCCGACATCAACTATATAGAGATTGGTGCAGAAACGAATATACAAGACGGATGCTTATTGCACGTTACGCAAGTTCACCCTCTGATTGTCGGCGACAGGGTGACGGTCGGGCATGGAGTGATACTGCATGGATGCAACATCGGCGATGATTGTCTCATAGCAATGGGAGCGATAATCCTGGACGGAGCCGTTGTTGAGTCTGGTTGTTTGGTTGGTGCCGGTGCTCTCATTCCTCCGGGAATGGTTGTTCCACAAGGCAGTTTGGTCCTGGGCTCGCCGGGAAAAGTAATTCGGGAAGTGCGCCCGGAAGATAAAGAACGGATTTCCAAGGGCTGGCAAAATTACATCGATTACTCAGTCCGTTTCCAAAAGGGACTGTTAGAGGTTTGAGCTTTAATCTAAGCCTACGTGTTTACACCTGAGAAATTTTTCCTCTTCTGGCATATATTCAATTGGACCCCCCCGCAACCTCACGGCTCACACCCGTGTGCGAGAAGGCATAGCAGCGCAAGCTAAGACGGACTGGAATGGAAAAGTTCGCTCCCGAAAAAACTACAGAGGATGAGGTTTCTCGCTACGCCAGCCGAGGGGAGAATCCATTTGGGGAGAAACAAACCGCGATTATGGCGGTGGCGGCAGAGAAGGCAGCTACGACCGTCTGTTTGCCCACACTCAGAATCAATGACGAAAGAACTAACACCTGCGATTACTATAGCTTGAACTCAGATGCAGTAAAGGTCTACCAGAAAAACAGAGAAGCCGTTGTTCGCATTAACACCACCGATCCAAGGGCTGATGCTCGAGCTGGAGCGACTGCCGGAACCGGATTTATTGTGGACAAAGAAGGCTTTATCGCTACTGGCTATCACGTAGTTCGCGACGCCACCTCATTGCGAGTCAAAATGGCAGATGGCAAAGTCTACGATGCCAAAATCGTCGAAGTCGATCCGCAAAGAGACCAAGCGCTTCTTGCCATAAAGAAACAAACACCTTTTGATGAGTTTCCAACGGTAGAATTGGCTGAAAACAGCAAAGATGTGACATCTGCGGCGCGAATGCTTGCCCTGGGGTTTCCGCAAAACCAGGACAAAATGCATATTTCAGAACTGAACGTCAGAACCCGAGTTCCGCTCAGCAGAGTTCCAATCACCGGCGGTGCCATGACAGGCGAAGATACAAGCCGTGAAGTTGTACGCATGGTTGGAAATGTCATGCACGGAAACTCCGGCGGAGCACTGTTCGATCGTCACACAGGGAAGGTCGTAGGAACGATAGTTCTGAGCAATGGCTTTGACACATATGCAAACAGAATCGAGGATCTGCATCCGCTTCTGGTGAAAGCCGGTCTGCGAAAGGGTGCGGCTGATTTTACGCTTGATAGTCGCTTCCGCTTTTTGGATCCGACTAAGCCCTCCGGACCATCGCTTCAGACGAATCTGGAGACGCTGATTCCGTCGCTAGGCAAAAAAGTAACCGACCTTGGACCGCTTCGCGTGCGCTAAGGAAGCGATTGTTGTAGCGGGCAAGATGCCCTCTGCCCATACTTATGGGCGGACGAGACGTCCGCGCTCCATACTTAGTGGTACCATAAGTGATACCACTAGCAACATTTCGCGAACTTATTCGTTGCGTGGTCCTGCCGGATCTTGCTCTCCGCCACTGGTCAATAGTTCCTTGCCAGACTGCATTTCTGCTGCTGTTTTTGAAACGTTGTGTGTATCCAACCAGCTCACAATAGTTTCCATAGTGTCCGGTCTGATGTGGGACGTTTCAATCAAGATGTGTCCCCGGTTCTCAAACCAGCGAACTTGCTGATCTTGCGACTTCAATCGGGACATCAATAGAACTACAGCGTCGGCACGAACGCAACGATCATCTTTTGCTTGCAAGACCAGAACAGGCTTGTTCGGGCTGAGGTTTGGAACATAAGCCAAAGTCTGATTGATACTGGCTCGGCTCAGGAGCAACTCGGTGGTGCTCATCTTGCGTCGTAGCATTGGATCTTTCGTCAACTCAGCGACGATTTCTGGATCCTCACTGGCATACTTTTTGACATAAGGCATCAAATCCAGCTGTCTGCGAAAATTTGCCATAATCGCCGGCACATTTTTCACCGTCGTCGAATCAACGAAATGATGTGCGCGAATGGCTGGAGAGGAAAGTACCAGTCCATCTGCCAGGTTCGGGCGGGCGCTGGCAATTCGGATTGCCATATCGGCCCCCATGCTTTCACCAACTACATATAGAGGAAGATCCGGGTGGTCTGACTTTAGCTTATCTGCCAGCTTAATCAGATCCTCTGACGATTTGCCGTAATGGATCTTTTGCTTGCAGTCTTTCGCCGAACAGAATTCATGCGGATAGTCTTTCGTTAGACGACCATAGCCGCGCATATCGGTTGCGTATACCAGGAAGCCTTTCTCAGCCAAAGTCTTGCCAAGCTCGTCATAAGATTGCCCGTGCATTACAAGACCATGTAAAGCTAGAATCACGCCTTTTGCCGGGCCCGTAGGCGCCCAGTGGTAAATCGGCATATTCAAAAGATATTCGAGATCTGTGTGATACTGACACTCTATCTCTGTAGCGGTCGCTGGAAGAGCCGTCGCTATCAAAGACAACGCCAGAGCGCACCGCGACAAAACACGGCGTAACGCTAATTTCACCATAAGCTTGACCCCCTTTCGAAGCTTAGGCTGGCATTCTTCGCGGGCTTGTTATAGATGCCCGTAACAGACTCTTACCAACCTTGACGAGGGTTCTAAACGTGTTAGATGTTGATTCGACGAAATACTGAACAGCAATTTAGCGGCGTATCTTTGTAAAGATTCACCAGTTGCCGTTTTTGGTGTTCAGGACGTGTAAACTTAGAATGCTCCATTTTGGGATTGGTTCCCTGTCTGACGGATTAAATGCATGCCTAAACGTACTGATATAAAAAAGATTCTGGTTTTAGGGGCCGGACCGATTACCATCGGCCAGGCTTGTGAGTTTGATTATTCAGGCACACAATCCTGTAAGGCGCTGAAGGAAGAAGGGTATGAGGTCATCCTCATTAACTCGAACCCGGCGACGATCATGACTGACCCCCACCTCGCAGATCGAACCTATCTGGAACCGGTAACGGCTGAGTTCACCAGAGAAGTGATTATTCGCGAGCGACCTGATGCATTGCTTCCGACTATGGGCGGACAAACAGCATTAAATGTGGCGATTCAGTTGCATGAGCAAGGAATTCTATCGGAATACAATGTCGAGCTGATTGGCGCCAAGGTCCCTGCAATCAAATTAGCTGAGGACAGAGAGCTCTTCAAGGATAAGATGCTCGAAATCGGCTTGTTTGTTCCAAAGTCTGGTATCGCCAGGCACTTGAGCGAAGTGCGCGACATTGCTGTCGATATCGGCTTCCCGATAATCATAAGACCAGCATTCACTCTCGGTGGTACCGGCGGCGGTATCGCTTACAACCAGGAAGAGTTGGAACCAATCGCCCTTGAAGGACTGAACGCAAGCCCCGTGCACGAAATCTTGCTCGAGCAAAGCGTGCTTGGGTGGAAAGAAATCGAATTGGAAGTGATGCGCGACTGCATGGACAATGTTGTGATCATCTGTTCGATTGAGAATTTCGACCCGATGGGTATTCATACCGGCGACTCTATTACGGTGGCGCCGGTTCAAACGCTCACCGACCGCGAATATCAGGAACTGCGCGATGCGGCGATAAAAGTCATTCGAGCAATCGGTGTTGACACCGGCGGATCAAATATTCAATTTGGAATAAGCCCAGAGAACGGGCAGATCTGCGTTATTGAAATGAACCCGCGCGTGTCGAGGTCGTCAGCACTAGCGAGCAAGGCAACCGGCTATCCGATTGCAAAGATTGCTGCAAAATTGGCCGTCGGTATGACCCTGGATGAAATCCCCAACGACATCACCAAGCTGACGCCGGCTTCTTTCGAGCCTGTCATCGATTACGTGGTCACGAAGGTACCGCGCTTCAACTTCGAAAAGTTCAGAGGATCGGACAATACCCTCACTACGCAAATGAAGTCCGTTGGTGAAGTTATGGCTATTGGGCGCTCCTTCCAGGAGTCTTTCCAGAAAGCACTGCGTGGCTTGGAACTTGGTTTGCCAGGATTTACCTCTGTACAAACAAGACAGAAAGCGGATCGCGCCGAGTGGCGCCGGCGACTAGCTGTTCCGAGCAATCATCGAGCGACGGATATTTTTGGCGCTCTCGATGCTGGCGTGCTAATAGAAGAAGTGCAGGAGCTCTCCCAAATCGATATGTGGTTCCTGGATAACCTGCTGGAGATCTGGCAGGAAAGCCGTGCTCTTTCCTCAGCTGTACATTCAGTTAAGGAATTGGACGAGAAGTATTTACGTAAGCTGAAGCGCACCGGATTCAGTGACAAGCAACTAGCCCGCCTGATATCGGAGCGCACGGATAACGAAGCCACAGAAGATGATATCTATGCTTTGAGAAAGCAGCACAAGGTTTTCCCCGTCTATAAGACAGTTGACACCTGCTCAGCCGAATTTCAGGCACACACTCCTTATATGTATTCGACTTATGAGGATGAATCCGAGGTTCCTCCGAGTGACAAGAAGAAGATAATGATTCTGGGCGGCGGTCCAAATCGAATCGGCCAGGGTATTGAGTTTGATTATTGCTGTGTTCAAACCACTCTTGCGATTCGCGAGCTTGGTTATGAGGCGATCATGGTCAACTCGAACCCTGAGACAGTATCCACCGATTACGACGTATCGGACAGATTGTACTTTGAACCACTTACTTTGGAAGACGTAAGCAATATCTGCGAGGTCGAAAAGCCAGAGGGGGTCATCGTTCAACTAGGTGGACAAACGCCGCTGAAGTTAGCCGCTGGATTGGAGAAGCGCGGAATCAGAATACTTGGTACTTCTCCTGACTCCATCGACCTTGCCGAAGACCGCTCTCGATTTGGTCCACTTCTGGAGAAGTTGGGATTGCGTCAACCCAAAGGAGGCACTGCGACCAATGCTGCCGAGGCAATGAAGATCGCTGACTCGATCGGGTTCCCTGTTCTTGTTCGTCCAAGCTATGTGCTTGGCGGCCGCGCGATGCGAATTATTTTCACGATGGAAGAGTTGGAACAATGGTTGACCACAGGTTTCTCTGTGCAGCCTGATCATCCTGTGCTTATCGACCAATTCCTGGAGAATGCGGTTGAAATAGACGTGGATGCCGTGTGTGACGGGCAGCAAACTGTAATTGCCGGCATCATGGAACACATTGAGCAAGCCGGCATACACTCCGGCGACAGTACTTGTGTTTTGCCATCACAGTCGATTCCGCTGCAGATAATCGAGGAAATTCGCACTGCTACTCGCAAGCTTGCTGAAGAGCTCAAAGTAGTTGGTTTGATGAACATCCAATTCGCACTGAAAGATAATCTTGTCTATGTGCTCGAAGTAAATCCACGCGCCAGCCGCACTGTCCCATTCGTATCTAAAGCGACCGGTGTCGCCTGGGCGCAAGTTGCAGCTAAGGTTATGCTCGGCAAGACGCTTGCAGAATTGAAGATCGGCGATCGCCTCTTGCCTCCGCATATTTCGGTCAAGTCAGTGGTGATACCATTCAAGAAGTTTCCAGGCTCTGAAATTTCCCTTGGACCAGAGATGCGTTCGACCGGTGAGGTCATGGGCATTGCGTCTCAGTTCGGTCTTGCTTTTGCCAAAGCTCAAATCGCCGCCGGACATGATCTACCGGTTAAAGGTCGGGTCTTCTTGAGCGTTTCAGATGCCTACAAGACAGACGTTGTGCCGGTTGCTCAAAGTCTCTATCAGCTTGGCTTCGAGATCGTTGCCACGCGTGGGACTGCCGCAAAAGTTCATGCCGGTGGCATTCCGGCGTCAGTAGTGAACAAAGTTTCGGAAGGCAGACCGAACCTTGTCGATAGAATCAAGAACCGCGAGATCAATCTCGTGATCAACATTCCATCGGGAAGATCTGCTCATCGAGACGATCAATTGATCCGGCGCGCCGCGATCAATTACAACGTTCCAGTGGTCACCACACTTTCTGGTGCGAAAGCAACGGCCGCCGCAATCGCCGCTCTTCAACAAGGAAACCTGGGAGTAAACAGCCTCCAGGAATACCACCAGAAGATCGCCCAACTAGAGAGCCAGGCTCGCCCAGCTATCCGCTAAGCTATTCTCCGGGACGCAGAACCCACGGGATTTGATCTTTGATTCGATCGCGCTGCCCTTGATCGGTCAGCTTGTTCATCAACAGATCCGTAAATCGTGAATAGGTCTGGAACGTGTCTGAATCAACAGTATCACCAGCGCCCATTTCGCGCATTGCGTTCCATTGAAATTCGCTGTCTTTGGCAAATTCAACGAGCTTGTCTGCTAATTCCTTTTGATTCAAATTAGAACCCTGATCGTTTATCCACTTCTCCAGATCATTCAGTACTTCATTACGATCCGGCGGATTCTCTGATCCGTCCTCTGCCTTCGAGTCTTTATTTGCTTGCTCGCCGGATTTAGTAGCCTGATCGCCTACAGCAGCTCCACCTTTAGCAGCTTCGATAGCAGCTTTGGCGTGTCCCTCCTCGTGATGCGCAATGGTGGCTCCGCCCTTTGCGCCTTCCATGGCTGCCTGTCCAATTTCGTGCGCTAGAGCAGCGGCTCCGCCTTTAACACCTTGTGTGCCGGCTTCAACTCCGGCATGTATTGATTCGTGCATGCCGATGTCGATCGAAGGTAATCCTAACTTTCCTGCTGCCGATGAATCGCCAGACTTTGCACCGCTGACAGTGCTATCAGATTGCACATCGTTCAATGCGTGCTCCATCGCAGATTTTTGCACTGCTTCTGGGCTGTCTGCAGCAAGTTCCGTTTTGTCTGCGTTTATCTCTGGTTTTCCGTCAGCCATGACACTTCCTCCTGATCCAACCGGATCTCCTCAGATCCGTGAATGGATCTCTCCATTCCGGCATTAAATACCAAAAAGCGAAATCGCATAACGATGAATTCCGCTATTGGAACTGTGCTTTTATGTAGCTCACGATTATGGAGCCCTATTAGCTTGATCGCATGGTATTTTAGCCAGGGTGCAAGATGCGTGCGGAGTAGCGCTCGCCGAAGAACGGATCAAGCACTGCATACTTTTTCTTTTTCGATCTATTCCAAATTAGATTAGATCAAATAATTTCTTTCGACTATGCAAATGAAATGCCGGAATCTTGCCGATTCTGAGGATCTTAGTATCCACCAGCTTTGGCTGTGGCTCCCTGGACGATTGCAACTCCTGCTGACGTTCCGAGTCTGGTCGCGCCGGCATCGATCAATGATTTTGCCTTAGCATAGTCGCGAATTCCTGCACTTGCTTTGATGGCAACTTTGTCGCTGCCGAGAGTCTCTTTCATCAAGCGAACATCTTCCACGGTCGCTCCAATGCCATCTTTGACGAAGCCTGTCGATGTTTTGACGAAGGCGGCTCCGGCATCTGCGGTAGCTCTGGTCGCTGCAACCTTTTCTTGATTTGTGAGCAGGTCGCATTCGATGATTACTTTGACGATTTGATCGCGCGCAACTTTCACTATTGCGCGTATCTCGTCGCGCACATAATCAATCTGCTTGTCCTTCAAGGCGCCGATGTTGATCACCATATCGATTTCTTCTGCACCCTCAGAAATCGCTCTTTGAGTTTCAGCGATTTTGAGGTCAGTCAGATTCTGACCGAGAGGGAAGCCAATTACGCTTGCAACGGCAACTTTGGTCGACGAAAGTGCCTTGACCGCGTGACGCACATAATAAGGATTGACGCAGACTGCAAAAAATCCGTGTTCTGCGGCTTCTTGGCAGAGTTGCTCAATGTCTTTTATTGTGGCTGCCGGGTTGAGATTGGTGTGATCAATGTATTTGGCGATCTCAGAGCTCATGACTTACCTCATGCGATAGTTTAGAAGCCTCTCACCGAGGCTGAAGCTTGCAGAACGCACCATTATATATGACCTTTAAAAATAGAACGAGAGCAGTTTATTCAGGGTAAACTCCTCTCGTTCTTTCCGCTTCAATAAAAGGTTTGCAGGTCTGTGATGGTTACATGCCATCTACGACTCGATTCCTAATGGTAATCGCGCCTGCTCATCGTATCTGTTTATGCCATATTCACCAACGTAGTGTGCCAACCAACCTGGAGTCTATCCATCGTTTGGTTCCTTGACCCGGAGCTTTAGCAGTTAAAACTGAAACTTCCAGGGTTGCGGGACCTGATGATGTCATAGTATTGCCTCCACTTGCCAAAGAAATGACAGCGATGTGGAATTTTTGTGAAATCGGAAAATTGGCCAGCGGCCCTATATAATAGCGAGGGCTAAAACGCCACAGGCGGTACATTTAAGGTCTCAAGGATCCCGCCCGCAGCTAATAAACGCAGAGGATTAAGACATGTTGGAAGAATTGGTTGAGGTTCTCGGCAGCAAATGGGGACTAATCGGCGTCGGTGCCGTCCTCTTGATGGGCGCCGGCGGCAAGAAAGTCGTGCGTAAAGCAGCCAAGGGTGTAATTAAGGCCGGACTAGCCGTCTCCGACACAACTCGCGAATACGTTGCCGAACTTAAAGAGCAAACCAGTGACTTGATCGCCGAAGCCAAGGCTGAGCGAAATGAGTCGACCACCCACGCCGGGATTAATCCTGAGCCGAAGAAATCCAGCAAGAAGAAAGACAAAGAACACAAACCCTTAGATTAGGTCTTTCTGTGGCAAGATTAGACTACGAAATTGTGCACAGCTTGCCGGGGCGCATTCGTTTGCGGCTGCCACGCATAAAATCGGATGTCGTTTTTGCTGAGAGACTGCAATCCTATTTATATGGACTATCCGGAATAAGTTCAGTTCGGCTTACACGTGATAGCGCCTCAGTCACTTTGCTCTTTGATGATGCATTCTTTTCGCCCGAGGATACCTTCTGTGAATTGGATGAGGACGATATCCTCCTATGCGATTCGCCATTAGGAAAGGAGGCCAACCTTGAGCGAAATGAGATCTATCGCTTCGCCAACGCTCTTGAAGTGCCGCCCAAGATGCAGCTTCTGCTTAGTGGGCTTTCGCTTGCCGCCAGCATTTTTTCATTGCCGGCATTCATCACCAGAGGATTGTTGATCCTATCCAGCATTCCGATTTTCGGGCGCGGGATTAGAACAGCTATCGAAGAGCGCCGGCCGCCTGTGGAGTTCTTGGATGGACCTGCTGTCTTGCTTCTTACTTTCGAAAGGTCGTATCTGCCTGCGGCATTCATGTCCACACTATTAGCGTTCGGCGAGTTTATTCGCGATGTCGCAGCTGCCCGCAGTGAAGCCATGCTCGATGAGCTGCTAAGTCTTTCACGAAGTTCAGCATGGCTAATCAAGAATGAACAGCGAATAAAAGTCACGGTCGAAAAGGTGCGAGTCGGCGATGAGGTAGTTGTTTATACCGGCGAGAGAGTACCTGTTTCAGGAACAATTATTGCTGGATCTGCAACGGTGATTAGATCCGAAGCGTCGGCTGATACTTTACCAACTGAGGTGGGACCTACCGATGAGATAGCAGCTGAGAGCATTGTTTTAGAAGGAAAGATTTATGTGCGATGCACAGCTCCGAGGATGCAGCTCGTAATGGACCGCATCATGGAACGCGAGCGCCGGCGTTTGCTCTACCGCACGCATTATCAACGGACCGCATTGAAGCGCGGCTATCGAATCGTTGCTCCAATCATGTTTTTCGCAGCAATCGCGTTTTTGCTTTCGCGCAACATCAATCAAGCTTTGACGATTGTTTGCTTTGACTTCGTAACTGGAATTCGGATTGCGCTTCCAACTGCAATTCTGTCTTACATGTATGGTGCCGGTAGCACTGGCGTTTTGATCAAAACCGGAGCGGCGCTTGAGACACTTTCAGAGATAGATGTTTTCATTTTTGCCCGTACTGGTGTTATTACGTCAGGTGAATCGGAAGTTATCGATGTGGTGCCGTTGAATCGAGACCGTGAGCAGAAATCGGAGGCAAAAGAACAGACTGAAATTATGCGCAAGGCAGCCGCTGTTGAGTACAGGTATCATCATCCAGCAGCTAGAGCAATTTACAGATATGCAAAGAAAAACCAAATTCCGATAGCAGAGCGAAAGAATTCGCAGTTGTACCCCGGAATGGGAGTTGCAGCTGACCTGGATGGTGAACGCATTATAGTCGGCAGTCGCCGCTTGATGAAGATGCAAAATATATCGGTCGAGCGATCCAAGGAAGAGGATAAGAAGCTGCGATCTCGTGGAGAATCAGTCGCATATGTTGCTGTCGATAATGAGATTGTTGGTCTCATATCCTATAAGGATCAAACTCGTCCTGAAGCTGCGTCGGCGCTCTCTCAATTGCGCGCTCTCGGACTGAGAGAATTGATTTTGACCTCCGGCGAAGTCGGCGAGTCGGTTGACGAAATCGGCAAATCGATTGGGGTCGATAGAGTTTTTGCTCACTTGTCTCCCGAGGAGAAGTCTGATCTCGTTCGAGATTTTCAAATGCGAGGACGCAAGGTCGCAGTTGTCGGAGACGACGTCAGCGACGCGTTAGCGATGGCACAAAGTGATCTTTCAATTGCATTCAATGAAAGCACGGACGTTGCGCAATATCGTGCAGACATCATCATCACCGACGATGACCTGAATCATTTGCCCCGTGTGTTGTCTATGTCAAAGGATGCTCGCGCATTCCTTCGCCAGAACATGCTTCTGGTAACGATTCCTAATTGGCTTGGCTTGGTGCTGTCGCTCACGAATGTGATCGGACCTGCGCGCGCTACCGCTCTGAACAACGGCTCCGTTATTTTGGCTGCACTAAACGGTTTGCTTCCTGTATTTGCTTACCGTGATTTGTCTGTGCGGAAGACTGTCTCCGGGTCTGCGCCGGGGAAACGAATTGATGTGAAGGATAGCGGAGCTTGATAGCTTGCGGCTTCTGAGTTCTGGTGGACTTCAAACTAAGCTGGATGCATGCTTCATGGCTAGTCGCAGCTTAGCTGATTCCTTCTGGAACATACGGAATGAAGGGGCGACCAGAGTCATGACTAGAATGGTGACCAGGCTTTCTTTTCGTGTTTGCTTGTTTGTTCTTCTGAGCGGCCGGTTTACCTTTTGAATTGAAGGTCAACAACATATCAACGTACTTGGGCGAACCTGCCGGAAAACGTTCGAGCGGAGTGCTTTGGGCTAGCGCTTTTATAGCCGAGCTATCAAAAGCTTGAATGCCTGAACTATGTCCGACAAGAGCGTTTGCAACGGTGCCATCAGAATAGACTCTGATTACGAGGCTCACATCGTGTGCTTGATTCTCAATTGGCGGGGTCCAGCGAGCTTTTACGTCCTTTGTAATTCGAGCGACGTAAGGTTGAAAGTTGATCGTTTTTTGAGCCAATTGAATTTCAGCTGGTTCGTTTGAAAGCGTTGTTTCGAACACGAGTGAAACACCTAAGTGATTTGGCTCCAGCGCAGGCAAGCTGCTGATGAACTGTGTTATGTTGTTTTGAACGTCAATATTTTGCGTATCATTCATCGATGGAATCGCAGCGCAAACACGTCCGTTGCTATCGACCGTAACCAGGAATATTGATTTATCTTGTAATCCGGAAACTGGTTTCCACTGAGACTTAATTTCAGCCTGAAGATAGCGGGTGTAAAGAGAAATCTGGGAGTTGACGATATTGGTTCTCAGCGATCTCATTTTGTCGGACAAGATCTCATCTACGGACCAACAGAAAATGGCAGGCAGCAACAAGACCAGGAATACGGACAGAATCATCAGATGATTTGTCTTGATTCCATTCCACAGAGAAGCGACCATTTTTGTACGAGTCAGTAGCATCATGTTTGCCAGAACCATTTTATTCTCCTCCAGCTTTTTTGCTGATGGATCTAGTTATATAACATCCACTGTGACATGAAGGTGACACCCCCAGGTCCCCGTATCTAATGAGCGCGGGGCTGACGGCTCGAGAGTTGGAGTCTGGGCAGTATCAGTGGGAGGAGTTGGCTTAGAACTGGAATCTTCTTCGATAGAGTTTTGCATCCATCATCAATCGAAGATGGGTTCTTAGTCTTGGTTCTATATATGGTGGCACTGTGGAATCTGAACTGGTTCTTATGTTAGCGGGCGCTAATCTCTGAAGTGCTCACGGCTACGTGGTTACACCCCTCATAGTCAAAAATACTTTACACATCATGACAAGTCGTCGCTACAATGATTTTACAGCGAAGGAAGGTCGCACCCATGGGCGAAGGGCGTAGCTACACAAGTGCTGAGCTGCTGTCGGATTACCAGAATCCGACGGGCGGTCGAGACATGCTCGTTCAAGCGGTTAAGGAACTGCCGAACGCTGCTAAAGAGCTTGCTTATGAGGCCTGGCAGAATCCTGTCGACACAGCGATCAGTGTTGCAAAAACGGTCGGCACTGGAGCCGTAATGGGTACCGCCCTCGGCTACCTCATTCCTGGTCGGGGAACAGTTGCCGCCATCATAGGCACGGCATTCACTGTTCCGGCTGTAATCAACACATATAAACATTTCAACCACGCTTACAGCGCCGCTCAAAACAGTAATGCCGATATCAATGCAATCGCAAAGGCTTTTGCAAAGGATGCTCTGGTCGAGACTGGCAACTTTGCATTGGGCACAGCAGGCGGATTGATTGGATCTGAAATCGGCAGAAGCCTGGCAATGAGCCGTACTCCAATCGGAACGCTTGGACAAGCTTCGCAGCGCATGATCTTGAAGGCTGAAAACAAAGCCTACGACACGATTTCTTCGATCTTTGCTCGTTCTACTCCGGCTATTGCTGAGACGGCTGCTCCTGTTTCATCGGGGCGTATGGAAATTAGAGACCTGGAAGCAGCTGTCAAAAAGCAGGGCATCGCCAGTTCAAAAGATCTCGACCGTTTGAGCGCCGCAGGACAAGAAGCACCTAAGGGAACTACACCGGAAGGAACGCCGAAGGCTCCTGGAAGCACACCCAAAGAAATGGAAATGGTGTACGGTTCTTTGCACGGGCACTCGGTTTATTCTGATGGCATGGGCAAGCCAGCCGAAATCTATGCGAAGGCACGCGAACAAGGGCTTCAGTTCACAGCAATTACCGACCATAATCATACGGCGGCTCGCGGCGGAGTGAAGCCTGGAGATCCGCGCTATCCCGGACACCAGCAGAACCCAACAGTTGCTGAATCACCGGCTGCATACACCGAAACAATGGTGGCCGCTAACCAGGCGACGAAACCTGGAGAGTTTGTAGGCTTAGCCGGTGTTGAGGTTGGAACTATAGGCAAAGTGGGCAGCACAGCTAAGGGCGGCGTCAACCACATAAACATTTTGGAAGTTCCTGAATTCATCGAAACAGTTCGCGCGCCACGCAACGGCTTTGCCGAGCCGGTCGTGAAGAAAATTCAGGATGGCAACTATAAGGAACTGGCGAATGTACTTGATGCTACCAAAGATTCCACCGGTGGCAGACCTGTCATTCAATTGAATCATCCGCGCTACGGAGCTGATGAAAGCCCGAATCTTGATCCCTCGGTTCGTTCTCGTGATTACGGACAGAAATCGTTCAAGAGTCAGAAGGAATGGCGCGAACGCTTTGGTAAATATGTTTCCCAGATTGAAGTGATAAATGGCGAAGCTATAAGTCCTAAACGCAGTGCGGTTGAAAATCGCCACATTCATGCTGATGATTATGCCGGCTACATTGATAAGGGACTGCATTTAAGCCCGACATTCGGTCGCGATTTCCATTATGGCGATCCCGGCGGTACAAAAGCTGCAACTGGAATTCTTGTTGAGCGTTTGGACAAGCCTGCACTGCTGGATGCATTACGTGAGCGCAGGACGATTGCCACCACCAACAAAGATTTGTTGTCTGGTCGCATGACGGCCAATGAACGTCAAATGGGAAGCATCCTCGATCAACAAAGGCACCACGACCTCGATATCAAGGCACACATAGCCGGCAAGGTCACTCCCGATGCAAAGTATACGGTTAATCTGTGGGGCGATCCCAAGATTGGCGATAAGAACCTGGCAGAGCTTATGCAAAGCAAGGTCCTTTCCGGATCCGAATTGGCATCTGCTGGTAACACTGTAAAATTTGACCAGGTGCAGCACACCATCGGCGCCAAGAGCGCTTACTTCCTGGAAATACAGAGGTTAGGATCAGGTACAAGTGTACCCGAGCGAATGTGGACTGCTCCTGTGTGGGTAGAACCGGCCTCGGCTGAGGGAGTGTCGTTGCCAATTAATGCACTGATCGGACTCGGTGCCGCCACTATCCAAAGATAGTCACTATTAAATTAAGACCCAAATTCGCCAGAATAAACTGCTTCAATACTTTTGGAGTAAGGGCATGCTGTTGTTTTTAAGGATCTTAGATGGCGCGCTATCTACGTCCGCTTGTTTTCTGATCTTGAAAATTGGGTGGGATGATTGGCTGCTGCTGTAGATCTGGCATAATGTGGTGGGGGGACACCGTTTGCGAGTTTTACTTTTTCTATTCGTCCTTGTTGCGGTTATCGGCGAGCTGACGTTCGGCTGGCTGATCTTTCAATCTCACCAAAAAAGTGTTTCGCTTGATGCACGTTGCAAGATTCTCCAAGATATTGTCCGCCAACGAGAGTTCATTTTCATTCGCGACGTTCAGCAACTGGCGACACCCGTCCTATGGGCTTGCTTGACGCAAAAACAGCCAATTGATCCAGAGCTGCGTGACAAAATCAAAAATTGGGTCAATAGGGATCTGCAAATATACAAGGATGTGTTAAAGCAAGATCCATCCACAGCAGAATACCAAACTAATCTGGATGTCGCATCGGAGAAGTGGATGGAGGAAACCGATGCTATTTTCAGCAAGCTAGACATTGCCGACTGGAATGCTGATAAGAAAACGAAGATTCTATCAAAAGACGAAGTCGCAGAAGTTTGGACTCGATATAAGGCGGCTCTTGGTCAGTTTGATCGCGCTCTTTATGACAAAGCTTCCGGAGTGCAGGATCGCTACATGTTTCCTGCCGAATATGTTGAGGAGTGGCGTAAGAGCGATGAGCATCTGGATGATTTGCTAATTGGGCTGTTGGCTTTCAACACTGCTCTTACGTTGGCTGCTGCCGTCTTTTTGAAGTTCGGACCGGAGCACATTTTAAAAGACCTGAACAACAGAACAAGCTTCTTTCAAAAGTGCTTGCTGCTTGTTTGGACTCCGATTCTCTTTGAGTTGATCTTTATCGGTGTGTTGGCAACCTTGTTTTATCACAGCCACAGCAATCTGATTGACGGGCAAAAATGGTTCGTCATGAGTCGAAGCACTGAGATTCTGCTCAATGACATTGCCAACATCAATCCTGGAAGTGAACCGTCGATATCAAAGCGGAAGCGTATTTCAGAGAACATTGCTAATTTGCAAGTTCGATCCAAAGACAGACCTCAACAGATTGCATCGCTTGAAGAGATTGAGAAATCTCTGAAGGCTATTTACGATTTCTATCCTTTATATAAAACCGCGATAGCTAACAAGAACGTCCAATCTCAAGGACGATTGCTTGACCTGTTTAATGTAAACCTCAACCGTGCTGCCCATTATGCAATCTATTCGAAACCGGAAACCGGGCAACAAAAGCTCGTGCAAGGGCGGCAAGAATCGTTGAAGCACCAGATAGAGGTTGGGAAAAATATTGAGATAGCACTTGGTCTTTCTGTCTTATTCAATCTCGCATTAGCGCTCTTTCTCAATTCGTACTTCAACAAATCTACTTCCAAACGACTCGATGTCATAACTTCCAATATAGGTAGATTGGCGGAGCGAAAGCCATTGCTGCCAGAACTTCATGGTGAGGATGAGTTTGCAAAGCTCGATAACACATTTCATAAGATGTCCAAATTGTTGCTCGAATCAATCAAGAGAGAGCGTTCTGCAATCGACAATGCTGGTGATGTAATCTGTTCTTTGGAATCAGACCTCAAGGTCGCACTTGTGAATCCGGCCTGTACAAGCACCTGGCTCAGAAGCGAAGATGACCTGATCGGACACAACCTGTCTGAATTCATTAGCAATGCCGATCGAAAAAATACTTCCGAAAAGATTGAGCTAGCAAAATCTTCAGGCGGAATTATCACCTTTGAGAATCGCATCGAGGTACCTGACGGACAAACCCTCGATATGTTTTGGTCAGTTCAATGGTCGGAATCGGAACAACAGTATTTTTGTGTGGTCCAAGACATAACAGAGAAGAAACAAATCGAGCGCCTCAAGCAAGAATTCATTGCAATGGTGAGCCACGATTTGCGTACTCCGTTGACAGCATCGACAATGTTCCTTGAGCTCTTGGAGGTTGGTGTCTATGGCGAGTTGTCGGAACAAGGGACAAATTCGTTGACCGCCTGTACAAAGGAAGTACAAGAGTTGATTGCCCTAATTAAAGACCTTCTTGATGTTGAACGCCTCGAGTCAGGCAAAATCGATTTTGAGTTCACTGCTGTCAGTGTAGAGGATATTGTTGATGATGCCGTTGATACATTGAAGCCGTATATCAAGAGCAAGAACTTGAAAGTTGAGAAAAACTATGCAGAGGACAGCTTGGTAGGCGACCAGGATCGTTTGACCCAGGCATTCATCGCGCAACTAGCCAATGCAATAAATCTTTCAGAAGCAAGCAACGAACTGATTATTGATGCAAGTAATGTTGGCGATCTTATTTATTTCAAGATTACTTTTGTACCCGAGGACTCAGCAATTGAGTTCGATGATGGGGTCTTTGAAAAGTATAGGAAGAGTGTTTTGTCCAACCCATCAGCTTGTGGTGGAACAAGGCTCGGACTGCCATTGTCTCTGGCAATTGTCCAGCGGCATGGTGGTATGGTTCGTGCAGAGAAGTATTTAGCGGACGGCAAAATCAAGTTTGCGCTTTCTATGATTGTTCCGGTGATGAGAAAGTCGCCTGTCCAGTCCCTACCTCTTAAGACTGCGGTTGCCGTATGAGGAAAAGTAATTCATGCTAAATCGAATGACTATTTCTCAAAAAGGGCTATTGCTTTTGTCAGTTCCAATACTGTTTGAGATCGTGTTAGTTGGAATTTTGCTTGCCATTATGCTTCCGATGCAGGACTCTCTCCAACAATCTTCTCGGTTCATGGCTAAGACAAACGCGCTCAAGCAGATTCTGAATGATATTGACCAAATCAATTCAGAAATGCTTCGTCGCATGAATTTTGCAACTGCGATAACAGCAACGCATTACGAAGTTGAATTTAGGAAGGGCGATGCGTTAGGGTTCGAAGCTTTTAAGAAGAGTGCTGAAGCAAATATAGATGGAATGTTTGCAAAGGATCCGCAGGCTTTGCTTATGATGAATTCTAAGGAATTCAAAAGATGGACCAAATCCGCGCAAGAACACATTTCGGATTACTACAAAGCCTCATTTGGGAAAGATCAGAATAAAGAGCAACATTCTCCCTATGGCGATAAGCTAAATACGATTCTAGCTCTGGTTGTACAGGCACAGAAGAGCGCGGGATCTGGTCAACCAAAGGAAGCGTCTTTACTCTCAGCGCGCGCGTATAAGCAGCTGATGAATTTGTGTGTGGCAGCGGATTCGGAATTCTTGCGTGTGTCGCAACAAGAAAATCAGATACGCAAAGAGATGTTGGGAATGGACGAAGCGCGTCTCAAGGCTACTTCACAGCAGATTACGATGGTATTACTGGCCGGTGTTTTGATCAACATTGTTCTTGCAATCGTGCTGGCGGCTGTGTTCAGTAAAACGGCATCGGGTCGTCTGCTGTTCCTAATGGACAATACTAAGAGATTGGTTGAAGGCTCTTCGCTAAATCCGGCTTTAACTGGAAGCGATGAATTGGCAGTTCTGGACAATTCTTTTCATGATATGGCAAACAGGCTTGAGAACTCTAGGCGTAAGGAGCAAGCTATCATTCAGAACGCATCTGAGGTCCTCTGTTCACTTGATCGAGACTGGAATTTTGTTGATGCCAATCCAGCTGCGCAGAAAATTCTAGGTGTAAATCCGGAGGATTTACGCGGTCGCAGTCTTGAGCAATTTCTATCGCAATCGGACTGGAAATCTACAAAAGATTGTTTGCTTGAAGCCCGGGCTAACAACAATGCAATCAATTTCGAGAATGAATTGATCATAGAGTCTGGAGCGAAAATTCCTATGTTGTGGTCAGTTCGATGGAATGAAGAACAAGGCAAGGTGTTCTGTTTGGCTCGCGATATAACGGAACGAAAGCAGCTTGAGAAGATGCGTCAGGAATTCGTCACTATGGTTAGTTCTGATTTGCGGACTCCGCTTTCGCATTTGGATAGCTTTCTTGGCAAATTGACCGAAGGTGGCTTTGGCAATTTGAATAAAGATGGAAGTGAGCAGGCGCGCAAATCGATGCGCAACAATAAACGCCTGTTGGAGTTGGTAAATGATCTGTTGAATCTGGATAAGCTGAGTTCCGGTCAAATGGATCTGAAGATTACAGAATGTGCTGCTCAGGATCTTTCGCAGAGATCTATCGATGCCGTAGCTGGTTTTGCCAGCAAGGTCGGCATCAAGCTTGTGAATAAGGCGGACGATTTGACGCTCGATTGCGATGGTGATCGTGTTGTGCAAGTTCTGGTTAATCTGATCGGAAACTCGGTGAAGTTCTCACCAAAAGGCAGCGAAATTATTTGCTCTGCCGTGCCTGATACGGACAAGATGATCAAGTTTAGTGTTCAGGATTTTGGGCGCGGCATCCCCGAGGCGATGTGTAAATCCGTTTTCGAGAAATTCAAACAGGTTGCCAAGGCTGACGCGACAGAGAAGGGGGGAAGCGGCTTAGGCCTGGCTATCTGCAAGACGATCGTCGAGTGTCATGGCGGTGAGATCGGCGTGGATAGCGAGTTAGGTAAAGGAAGCACTTTTTGGTTCAGAATTCCTCAACGTCAGAAAGTTTGATGAAAGCTTGCTTGTAGATTGTTTTCTAAATCAGCTGAATAGATATAAGGAATGTATCGCTCCTAATTTTTCCAAGCTAATTCGTTGGCGAATTAGTTACTGGCCATGCTACGTTTAAATTTCGTGTCCTTTCACCACGGGAAACTACTACATGCAACGCTCTTCTGGGCGACGTACTGTCGCTGCCTCATCCTTGCTATTGTCATTTTCATTCCTGATTTCATGCCCAGGCTCATTTGCTAAGGACGGTGGAGTTTTGGCTCCTGTCTTTGGCTTGATCAAACAACCGGTCAAAATAGTTGGCACGGTCCTTGAAGGAGCCGGCGACGTGGCTGAAGGACCAGCCAAAGTTGTTGGAGCTGTTCTCGATACCGGGGGCGGTGTCGCTGGTGCCGTTCTGGGCGCCAATAAGCAAGGCAAAGTGAGCAAGAAAGCTAAAGCATCCGATCTGGAAGGTTCCGAAGCTGTCGAAACAGCGAGCATGCCATCAGCGCTAGCGCCACAAGTCACCACTCCTCAAGCTGGGGCTGGGACGCAAGCCAGTTCTTCAGCTGCCCAAGTAAGTAGTGCAAAAGAATCTCCGCGTAAACATAGATCAGTCGGTCGTGACTTCCCTGTATTGCAAGGTGAAGTGTCTACTTATCAGCCTCATACAGTGGTGAGTCAATCAATAAATAATCTTGTTGATGCTGCACTTGCTAATGACGGACGCACAGTCGAATTGAATAAGGCTGTAGATAAGTACAGCAGTATTCCTATGAAGGTTTTAGCTGCAGCAGGTAACCAGTTGAATTTTGCAGTTCCGAATCGAGGATTCAATCCTTCAATTGAAGCAGGCAATGTAGTCACTGGAGAAAACTTGAAAGTAAAGAGTTTGGCTGCAGCCGAGCTTGCCAGACAAAAGCAAGTTGATGAGACACACGTTAAAGTTGTTGCTTCCGTCATGCAATTAGCAATGGGAATGGGTATGGCGGATCGCGCGAAAGGTCAGATAAAAATTGACCAGGAATACAACACTTTGCGCGGGCTTGTGGGAGAAGAGCAAGCTAACAAGACCATGAATTCACTTTTGCAATGGAGCACGCAGCCGCACGTGAAGGCTCAGGAAGCAGCATTTAACAAAGATGTTTGGGATATTCATGAGCAGCGCGATAAGAAACTAGCAATCATGACCACGGCACTCAATAGCGATCCAGTTGTTGCTGATGTGCTCGGTCGCATTCACAAATACAGCCACAAGAGCAAATTTGCGCGCGTTTCGAGCCGAGTTGTTCAGACGACGCTATCAACGATCGCGTTGGGACCGGATTTCGTCGGTGCCGGTGGGAAGATTGCGCTTTCAGTTTTTGTTGGCGCCACCGGTGGACCAGAGCAAGACAAAATGATGAAGGAACTTTATCTTGGTGAACGTCTTGATAGCAGATCCAACGTTCTGAATTCTGAAATTCAGCTTGCGATGGAAAACTATCAGATCGGAAAACTCACGCACAATGCCGTGTTAATGGCAGCTGCTGAAGCGATCATCCAACAGATGGCTGGACCAGAAGTGTTGCCGGAAGTATTCGGACGTGCTACTGAAACCAGCTCGAATATATTGCCTGCGACCAATCAGGTTCGGAATTAATCTTGCCATAATGGCTTCTGACCAGCTAATTGCAAATACCTTATATCTTGCAACTAAATTGATGCGAATCTCAACTTACGCATTTCATTGAACATTGCTTCGTAGGCCGGACGTTCTTCACGATCCCATCTTTTATGTCCATGTTGTGCGACCATGTAGTATCCCATAGCGCCTCCAAGCGTTGGACCCCATGCATAGAACGCTGCTGTGGTTCCTGCAGCTATGCCGCCAAACAAACCAGCCATCCCTAGCGGATAGGATAAGAGGGCATTTCTTGTTCCCTCTATGTGTTCGCCAAGTACATTTCCTCCAATAAATCCAGCAGCGGCTCCGGCAAAAGCCGCAGGCATAGCCACAATCGTACCGACAGCGTAAACTGCTGGGCCAAAGGCGGTGGCAACGGCCTGAACACCAGCTCCGATACTAGCGCCCTTCGCAACGTACTCAAGGTAGTCTTTTCTTCCAAGTCGAGGGTCTTGGTACGGAAGGAAATACCCGTCTTTCATGCCGCGTTCGTAGATAGGCAGCTGTTTCAGATCGTCCTTTGAGATAACTGGATTTTCCGTAATTGCATCATCGTCACTCATTCTGCTCAGAGAATCGAAATGACGTTTTACAAATTCAGCTGCAGATAGCAGTTGCTCATTTCCTTTCGACTTCGCTTCAGTTTGAACCAAGTTCAACGCATCAAGGCTCAGTGAACCTTTACCATCCTTGTGTTGTTCAACCTCAGGTGCTGAAAAAAACGCCATCAAAGCTTTCGATCCTTGTGTCGCGGTCGGTTTCGTTGCATTATCAGGACCCATATCTAAGGGTTTAGTGTTTGGGTGCAACGGATTTGAATCGGGCTTCTTAGATTCTTCTATCTTTATCTCAGGTAGCTTCTGAGATGTTGAATCTTGATTCCTTTGAATCACACTGTCTTTCCATGAGCTTGTCACGCTGCTGAAGGCTTCATTATATAGCGCACTTGAGCTTGGTCCTGACGAATCTGCTTTATCTTCTGCTTCAGGTCTATCGGCTGCCATAGTTTGATCCCCCTAACCCATCAGCTCCCAAGCTCGCAACAAAGCCTGTCAGACGAAAACGTCTGATTCGTCTGCCGGTGGCAGAGCTTTGAAGCGGTGAATGGATTTATCCTGCTTAGCCAACTTGTGGACAAGATCCGCAAAATTGACACGTATGCGCAGACCAATATGCGAGTTTACACACTGGGCTGTGCACAAAACTGCAGTAACTTAGTTCTTCACTTACACAGTGCTTTTAGAGCGTCCGAGATCGCTGTGGATTCTTGAGTGTGTCCGCGTTCGAAGCTGCGCAGGTAGATGATATTTTTGTCGAATTTCCATTTGTCCAATAAGTAAATCTCCATACTGCCGCACTTTGGACAAATGTCTTGTGAGAGGAATGGATATAGCGACAGCCAATTATTGTTGCCTGCATTTAGAATGAGCTGGCCTTTTGGAAAGCCGCGATTCATGCGGAGTTCTTCCTGTCGAAGGGCCGGGTGATCTCCTGTTGCTTTCAGGCAGATCATTTTGATTGATCCGGTTGGCAGCACGTCAATGGATCTCACGATCTTCATTGGGTAATCGCAAAGAAATGACGTTTGTTCAATAGCGGTTGAGAGGAGCTCAGCAAGTCTGACAGTCTCTTTTTCAATCTGTGATTCTGCTGTTGGACCGCGATGATGTGCAAAGTCGTTGCGAGCTCGAACAAGTTGTTCGATTGCTTTGCCAAAGCCTCTTTCAACGAGTTCAACCCGGAGTTCGAGAATTGCTTTTGCAAGCGGAATATCTTTGGTGGACGAGTCTTTCCATATAGCTGAACATTTCCGGATTAGCTCTCGCCAGTGCCCAACAGACACCCCGGTCATTATTGAGCTCTTCAGTACAGAGACGATACTGGGATCATTCGGTGCCGTTATTGCCAGCGACAAACCTGCGAGCAGCGCTAATAAGTTCTCTACAAGTCTTAGTTGTTCCTTGTATTTCTCTGACGCTTCGGTTATGCATTCCAGTGTTCTATACGGATTTGCGATCGGATATGGATAGTCAGTTGCTAATCGCGTTTGCCAATCATTTGAAGTTGCTTGTGGGCTTTGTGCTGCTTCTTGTTTCACTATTCGTCGTGCTCGCGGGCTCGATTCTCCCGGGGGCGCCGGGGACTGTTTCGGAGCTGGTGGTGGAGCACTGAGTGCCATCCAATCATTCCCGAGTGAATTGCTGAAGTGGGCTAAGGTTTGAATTGTTGGGATTTTGGAAACGGCTTCGCCGAGTTTATCAGCCTCGTGTGGATCTGCGAACTCCCAGTAGAGCGAAAGCATCTGATAAACTCGTTTTATTGAATGTGGATCGAACGAGATGCAAGCTTGGTATCGGGGGTCGCTAAGTCCTGATTCTGTTGTTTGTCCATAGACCAAAACGCTCAGTTCCTTGCTCATTGCAATGAAACAGAATTCCTCCTGCGAACCTTTTCGGTGCTCCGAAAAACTAGAACAAGCAAGAGTAGATTGAACGAGCGTGCTCATCTGTGCTCTTGCTGGTGCCAACCACGATGCATCGTCTGAAGACCAGTAAACGATGACTGATTGATTGCGCAGTGTGTCGTGCTCTGTAATTGTTTTTTCGATCTTCCGCAAGAACGGGAGCAATTCAGTTTTCTTGAATGGCAAACTGGAAGCTGCTGTAGTCTGTTCTAACAGCTGAATGATGCTTTGGGTTCGGTCATCATTTACAAAGTTATTGTTTTGGTTCCAGGTTTGCATTCTATGCACCTCCAGCAAATGCTTTTACAATTGCTTCGCGCAAAAGCTGTTTCTCTCGGTCGTTTTTTTGATACCACTCGCGAGAGCTAATCCGATGAATTTGTGGAATCGATCGGCTGAGCACTGTCTGCCGCCACAACTCACGATGTTTTGCGCTGGCAAGCAATCGGTGCTGTGGTGCGTCGCATTCGATGCCGATTCCAAAGAGTCCTGTCTTTGGATTCTCGACGGCGATGTCGATGTCGAATGCATCGTTTGCTTCTTTCTCGCGTGTAACAAGTTCATAGCCGAGGCTGCGAATGTAATTAGCTACATCAGCGATAAAGGGATCTTCAACCTTCGCCTCAAGGCGTGCACGAATATCATCGCTAGCTGCCAGGCGCCCGAGGCTCCTTTCTGCTTCGACAAGTGAGCCGTTGGAGATCTTTTGTGCATAATCCATATACGCTTGCACGTAATCTCTCGGAATTGCGGGATTACCGTTGTGTCTTAGGTATTCTGAGATCTTCTCAGTCGGCAGAGAGGTGACGAGAATAATTTTGCGTTTCGCCCGAGTGATAGCTACGTTGAGGCGGCGCTCTCCGCCGTCTTGTCCGAGTCTGCCGAAATTGCGCCGGAAATTGCCTGTCGGATCGAATCCAAATGTCGTGGAGAATATAATGATGTCTCGTTCATCACCCTGGACGTTTTCGAGGTTCTTTACGAAGAATCCCAGATCTTCGCCGTCCTCTGTGCGGTTGGACTCCTCTTCGAATGCTCGTTTGAAGCTCTCGTCTCTGGCTGCCAAATCTTCCAAGACTTCCTCAATCAAATCTGCCTGTTTGAGATTGAATGAGACAACCCCAACAGTTGGGCGTTTTGAAGCAGGCATCATCCAGATGTTTTTGAGAACTTCTGCCACCTTGAGAGCTTCGCCGCGATTGACTTGTTTGTCATAAACGGAGTTGACGTTTATGACTTCGATCGGGCGAACGTTCTTAATAACTTTCGCAGGATGTTTGCTTGGAATGCTTAAGGTTCCCGAATAGAACGCCGAGTTGGAAAACGCAATCAACTCGCGGAATTCTGAGCGATAGTGGATCTGCAATGATCTGGAAGGCAGCACGGCGCTGGCCAGGTTCAGCAGATCTGGGCAATCTTTTATCTCTCGACGGTTCAGTGACTCTTCCATGCGATCACGCTCTGATTGTGGAAGCGTTTCATCGATTTCTTCGTCTTCTGCCAAAGCCTCATCACTTTCCACACGTGCGGCAAAGAAGTTTGGTGGTGGCATTTGCTTTTCATCGCCGCTTACGATAGCGCGCTTGGCGCGGAAAAGTGTTGGCAATGCATATTCGACCAAAAGCTGCGATGCTTCGTCGAAGATTACTGCATCGAATAGTCCGGCCGTCAGAGGCAGCAATCGGCTCGCTGTTTCCGGATTCATAAGCCAGATTGGACGCAGGCTCATCAAGCCGAGCTTCGTACCTGTAGCAACAAGTTCGCGCAGTCTTTTGGCGCGGGCTCCACTTAATCTGGTTATGTCTTCCCATTTCTTTGGAGCTGCAATCGTTGCTTCAGGCGTTGGCTCGGCCAAGATTCTTCGATTTAGATTTCGGAGCTGTTCTTCCGCCTCAGCCAGAGACTTCACTTTATAATTGATTTCTTCTTTTGATATCGTGAGGACAGGCTCATTAGTTTCAAGCGTGCTCTTCCAAGCAAGGCATGCTTCTCTTCTAATGATTCGGCGGATTCGTTTTAGTAAATCAACGCTTGCCGTCGGTGAGAATTGTAATTGACTTGCTGTTGTTTGGTTTGCCAAAGTCCCCCATACTGACGCGTCCAATGCGACTTTTAGCTCATCACCTTTGGGGAAGCCTTGTGCTGAGAGTAAGTGAGCCTCATGTTCGCGCAGAGACGCAAATATGTCTAGGGCATCTCGGCTCAATGATTGAGAGCGCAATCTGAATTCTTGAAATGGAATTATCGTAGAAAGGAAACGATGCATGTGGCGCGACGCCTCAATGTTGCCTTTTCCTGATGAAATGACTTTCTTCTGCGCTTGCAGCCACTCATCGTCAAACCATTGCGCTAGCCTACTTAAACAATTTAGGCTTTCCGTTTTTACTGCGTGACGTTTAATTACACCTTTCAGAACAGTTGAGAATTCATCAAAGGCCGTTGACTCAGATCGCTTTGCAAACTCTCGAGCTTGGTATGGCAATGGGCAGGAGCGCAGTTTCTGTGAAAGTTCAGCAACGGGAGCAAGCTGGTTGAGCAAAATTGAAATGGCGTTTTGAAGATGATAGAGGTCGAGCGCTTGATCAGGCGTTTCCAAACCAAGTGTATTGTTGATTTGCTCAACCAGTTGTCGGTGTGGGCGCAACTCGCGTTCGAGAGTTGCGGCGCGCAGAAATTCATGCATTGTCTTTTCATTTGTGCGCAGTTTATAGGATCGCAAAATGTTACCGAGGCGATAGCGATTAAGAGCGCGAAGCGGATTGATTTGATTGAGCAACCCTCCTTCAGACAAAGCTGAAGTTGTTATCCAAATGTACTTTTTCAGGACGCCCATTGGAACGGCGGACAGGATGCTAAAAAGCTGGTGCGAGTGATCAAACTTATTAAGCTTGCTTAGTGCTTCGGAGGCTTTTGTCAACGAGCTGATCGCTTCGCTTCCGACTGAACTCTTTGTTTCTGCATCGGGAAAGAAATGACCGGCCCAACGTGAGAGATTTAGTCGTACATCCTTCGGAATCTCGCGGATGTATTCTTCGTTTTCCTTTAGCCACGCAACATAAACGGTAACGTCATCGACGTCTGCTGAGCGCGGATATTCGGCGAGTGTCTTAAAACGCTGTTCTTCCGCTTTCATAAAGCGGGTGAATTCAGCCGTGATCATTTGTGCGTCTGCATGGTCTGGCGCGAAGACTTTGAGATCTTGCAGAGGCGAGATCTCAAATTTTGATTCCAGCCACAAATGTGCGATCGAAACGCATTCTTCAACCAGGGCAAGTGTGCGAGCATGATCGTAATCTCTCAAACTTGCGCGAAGGCTCGGAATCTTGATGATGAACGATTCGGCTGATTCGATTTCGATCAGCTCGGATAAAATACTGCGATAACTCAATCCGACTGTTTCATCGATATGATGTAGGGATGTGTGGTATTTGTTGAGTTCAGCTTCCAGTGTTTGGATTCGCGAAACGAGATTCGCTCGTTCCTTGCGAAGCTGGAAAACTGGAGCACCTTGTCCGGCGTTACGCTCATCCAATTGTTCGCGTAATGCCCTCACCACCGACTGGCGATCTTTTGTAATATCGGTAATGTAGAACAATCGGCGTCCGAGTCCTTCAGCTTTCAAGCGCCGTTCAACCACACTTAACGCGGCTTGTTTTTGGCAGACAACAAGGACCGTTTCGTTTCGTGCGACACAATCTGCGATTATATTTACGATTGTTTGGCTCTTGCCGGTGCCGGGTGGTCCCTCTATGTGCAGACCCTTTGCTTGCCGTGATTGTTGGACCGCGGCTTCCTGGCTGGGGTCAGCCGTTATCACTCCGAAGTCGTCGAGATCAAAACGCCCGCTTGTATCAAGCACGCATGTTTCATCCTGCTCTGGTTCGCGTTCGGCTACTCTCAATGCGACTTCTAGCGCCGTCCCTGACATTGGCAATCCAGTTATATTGCGTAAGTCATCAGCAACTGCCTTGCCTGAAAAATCACAATGAAAGAGTGCTGCTGAATATGAAAGGACTGCTTTATCTAGTTCGGAAACATACTCTTTGCCGGGGACTTGAACCAGCTCCTCGTCGTTGTACTCGCAAAACTTAGCGAAGGTATCAATGATTTCAATAGCAGAAATGTCTTCCTTTGCTGTGACTTGATTTAAAGCTTCGTTCCACTTTTCTTCGTCTGCCGGACTCAAGCCGAGTATGCCTGGCAGAGCTGGATTCAAGCGAACCTCATCGCTATCACAACTTGAGATTGTAAGCTTCGCCTTGCCGCCCAATGGTGCATCAATCCGCGCTGGAAATAGCAGTACAGGAGCAACGCGCAGTTTCGTTTTGTTATCATCTAGTCCACGGGTGCGCATCACAATGAAGGGGAATCCGAGAAATAGCCCATGCTTCCCGGTGTCACGCTTGAAAGTGGTGCTCTTTTGAACGAGGTTGCGAATTCGTCGTTCCAGCATCGGGACAGTAGACAGTAAAACTGGGTCTACCTCAATGTCGGAGCCCGATGGTGATAGTAGTGTTTCTAAAATATCTTGGGCATGTTTGTTCGGTCCAGAGAGCTCGGTAAGATCGAGAGTTGCTGAGCTGCGAGTGATGCGCAGGTATACGAGAGGCCCCTGGTTGATTGTGGCCATGATGCTGCGCTCACCGAATTTCAGAATTTCGGTGACGTATTGCTGCTTCGGCAGCTTTACCCATAATTCTTTGGGCACCGCAAGCAATACCAGGCAGCGCTCCAAGGGCATTACTCGTTCTAGCCTGTAGTTATCTGCAAATGCATCGATTGTGTCGATACCGCATCGTGCAAAGCCCTCAATGCGTGAATCCAGTTCGTCGTATATTTCGCTTCGCGAGAGTGATAGGAACTCGGCGACAGATTCTTGATCGAATTTGACAAGCTTTCCTTGAGCGGATTTTTTGCCACGTTTTCCAAAGCATTGGGTGCCTAGTTGGGAAGCCTTCTTCAAAATCTCTGAGCTGCTCACGAAATTCTCGGGACCAGCGGCTAGCAAAATTATCAGATCTTCTTCAGTCAGGTTATTGCAGTCTAGAAGTGATTGGAGAATTTCGTTCTCGGAAGCTGGAAACTGTGTTCTCTTCTGTTTCCATTCAGCTTCTAACTCGTCTTTCGATTTTGAAAAAAGTATTTTTGAAAGGAGGCTTTCATCAATAGCAAGCTTCGCTTCACGAATCCGCTTCTGCACAGATTCGGTTCGCTCACTTAGTCCAAAATACGCTGTTTCTTGGGTGTTGTTAGCGCTCAGGTTGGATTCGCCAATTTCAGCCATTCGAACAAGTCTCCAATCTTGATTCATGCTCATCGCTTGACAATGATGTGCAAGCAAGCATTCACTATATTAACCTTGAATCTTTCCTGATGAACGGTCGTTGGCGAATAAGGCTGAGCCGCTCGGATAATTCTAATCTGGCGGTGCCAATTGGATATACGGTTGATACCATCTGTAGTGGTGTACGACATGCCACTTCAAATGGTGCCTTTTTCGGACTCACAATTGGCTATATCCAGAGTGTTTGAAATAGATATGCCAGTGTCGAATGTCAGGTGCAGATAAGTTGCAGGAGGCGTACTTGCTGCTCGGATATCTCAGTTAGGACTGCAACGACCTAGCGGGGTGTACGTCACCTGCAGGAGGGGGCCGCTAAAGTGGGCATAATAATAGTGTCCATGCTTTGAAGAATGTCGGATAAATTTGACCGCTTCTGATTTGCGCAGTAAGAACGATTTCCGTTTAAGTAAGCAGCAGAAAATGCAACTCGATATCAAAATCAAGCACAAAGGGCTGATTCTAGTGGCGGTCCCTTTGTTGTTCGAGTTGGTTTTTCTTGCCGTCCTGTCAGGGCTTCTCCGGCAAGCAGAATATAAGACATGGCAGGAAATGCATTCCAAAACCGTTGTTTACGAGTCCGGTGCCTTGTCGCGACTCTTTCACGATGCTGGCATTGCCATGGGTGGATATGCTCTTACCAAGTCGCCACTTTTTCGCGAAAGATTTGACTCGATTGTGTCTTCGATTCCGCGCGAGTTCAAGCACATGAAGAAATTGGTTGGGCGCAATCCGTCTCAGAAAGATAGCTTGAAGCGTCTAGAAACCTACACAAATTCCGGTCTAAAGTTGTTATCGAGCGCGCGTGATGCCATCGAAATTGGCGGTGAAGGCATTTCACGTGTCAGAAGTTTGTACAGTGAGATGAAAGGCGTTTCGAAGAATATAAGTACCGAGCTGGACAACCTGACCTCGGAAAGTCGAAAAATAGAAGAGGACGGTCCCAGTGCAAGAAAACAATCTGATCAACTGGTGCGCATATTTCTTGCTGTCGGCGTTCTCTTCAACATCGGTCTTACATTTGTGCTCTCGTACTTTTTCAGCAACGGGATCACAAAGCGTTTATTTGTTCTCACAGATAATGCAAACCGTTTAGCGCGTGACGAAAAACTTTCCGAGCCAATCAAAGGTACTGATGAGATAGCTCAACTGGACACCGTTTTTCATAACATGGCTGATGCCTTAGCAGAGGCGAGCAGAAAGGAACGCGCCATAGTTGAGAATGCGGCCGATGTGATTTGCTCCATTGACTCCGACAATAGATTCACCAAGATTTCGCCTGCCTGCCGAAAACTGTGGGGATATGAACCCTCGGAGTTGATTGGAACTCGTTATTTGAATTTGGTGATCAGCGATGATGTGGAAGATGCAGCCATTGCGACGCGAGCTCTCCGCCAAGGGCAACAAACAGCTTCGTTTGAAACACGTACATATCGCAAGGACCGTTCGATTGTGACAGTGCTCTGGTCGGCATTCTGGTCTCCATCTGAGAACTCCATGTTTTGTGTTGCTCACGATATCACCGAGCGCAAACTGATCGAAGAGGCATTGAAAGAAAGTGAGCGCAGAGTTCGATCCATTATTGAAAACACCCTTGTATCGCTGATCGTAATTGATCGCTTTGGAATGATTGAGCTTGTTAATCCTCAAACCGAGAAATCCTTCGGCTATCCTGCGGAGGCAGTATTGGACCAAAACATCGGCATCCTTTTTCCACAGTTTATGGCGGCAGAGGATAATTTTATTGAGGACCTCTTTGCACAAGCTTCCGGTCGCATTGCTGATCTGGAAATGATGCGTGCTGACGGTGAACTCTTTCCTGTCGAGTTTTCGCTTTCCCAGCTTGAAACAAACGAGGGTACACGGTACATCGCGAATATTCTTGACGTTTCCGAAAGGCAAGAGTTTGAAAAATTGAAGCGTGAATTCGTTTCTACCGTGAGCCACGAGTTGCGTACACCGCTTACATCCATTCGCGGTTCGCTTACTTTGTTAAACACTGGGATGCTCGGCAGTCTAAATGAGAAGGGCGAACGCATGGTCAGTATTGCCGAGCGCAACACAATCAGGCTTATCAACCTGATTAACGACATTCTCGATGTTGAGCGTTTGGCATCTGGCCGGGTCGAGATGCAGTTCGACAATACCGATCTTTCCAGTATCGTGGAGCGTTCTGTTGAATCAGTCCGATCGTTTGCCGATCAACATTCGGTCAAAATTGAGGCTGAAGCCAGCGAGTCTAAAGTGTACGCTGATAGCGATCGGATTATCCAGGTTGTGATTAATCTTCTGTCTAACGCGGTAAAGTTTTCACCGAAAGATAGTACTGTCACCCTTGCTGTGAAAGAGGAAGCCGATTGGGTCGAAATACGGGTAATTGACCGTGGGCGTGGCATCCCTGAAAAGTACAAAGCGCTTGTTTTCGAACGCTTCCAACAGGTCGAGGTTTCCGACGCAAAACGCAAGGGAGGGACAGGACTCGGCTTGGCGATTTGCAAAGGTATTATCGAACAGCATAAGGGTACTATTGGTGTAGAAAGCGAGGAGGGTAAAGGCAGCACATTCTGGTTCCGTCTCCCGAAGGCTCTAGAAGCTGAGGCGGTGACGGCATGAAGATCTTAATTATTGATGATGAAGAGGATATTCGCTACGTTTGCGGAAGCAGCCTTGAGTTAATAGGTGGTGTCGATGTAATTGAGGCTGACGGAGGGCACAGGGGGATAGAACTTGCAGAGACAGAAAAGCCGGATGCAATCCTACTAGACATGATCATGCCTGACATGGATGGTTCTGCGACGATAACTGCATTAAAGAAGAATCCGGAGACAGCATCCATTCCTGTAATTTTCCTTACAACTAGAACTTTGAGCCTAGATTTTGCGAGAATGAAAAGTCTAGGGGCCGCTGGATGGGTAGTGAAACCGTTTGATCCATTGACGATAACAGACCAGATCAAAGAGATTATCAACAAGTGAAATTCATAGAGAGTCTATCACCACCCTTAAAGTTCTTCGTGGTATTGCTAATCAACTTCTTCATTCCGGGATTAGGCAACCTGGTTGTGGTTGGAAGATCATTCGGAAACTGCGTTCTGTTTTTCTTTTGTTTTTGGGCATGGACTGGCGGAAACCATGCTGTTACGTTCGGCTGGGCTGTTTTGATGGCAATCAAGGCCTTCGCAGACATCTTTCCGCCCCAGGAATCGGCCGAATCTCGCATGCGCAAAGCTTATCCGGACAGAGTAAGACCGGTTACTCGTACTTACGGAAAGTCCGACGGACAAGTTTACGCGTCGGCCAATTTTGATCAAAAAATGAGAGAGCTGGAGCAGCGTGATTTCAATGCTGAGTTAGCTGCGCGGGAGAATAGAGATCGTGGTAGCGCGGAAGAAGATTCGTTTCACTCAGATGAAGCTGTTTCGGATGAAGAGTTCACGTGGAATGATCGGCATTCTTCTGCTCAGCCCTTGCAGACCGAGCAGCCGCTGAGCATTGGATCTCGGGATGATTATGTCACCCAGCCAAAGGCGGTAACGGAAAAACGTGAGCCGCTCCATGTTTATGCCAAGGATTCGACAAAGGCGTCGGTGCATTCCGGAGTAAAGCTGCAAGCTTCTGAACTCCCGCCAATTGGTCGAAGTGAATCGACTCTCGGATCCGGTAAAGTTGGCCCACCGCCCTTGCCAGAAAACAGGTCAGCTGGGGTTTACATTAATGCAGACGTCCAATCCAGCTATGGAGGCGATGACCGTCCATTATCTTCTTGGTTCCAAACGGAGCGGGACGCAAAGGAATCCGGCACTGCGGAGCTGTTGAATCAATCGACGACGGCAAATATGCTGAGGGATTCGAAAACGGCAAGTTTGCTTAATGAGTCGACGACGGCAAATATGCTGAGGGATTCGAAAACGGCAAGTTTGCTTAACGAGTCAACGACCGCAAATATGCTGAAGGATTCGAAAACGGCGAGTTTGCTCAGTGAGTCAACGACTGCAAATATGCTAAAGGATTCAAAGACAGAGGGTTTGCTCAATGAGTCAACGACTGCAAATATGCTGAAGGATTCGAAGACAGAGAATTTGCTCAACAGATCTACGACTGCTGATATGTTGAAGGATTCGATGACGACGAGCCTGATCAACCAGTCGACAAGTTCGAATGTACTTAACCAATCGACATCGCCAACTATGGTTGATCAGGCGAGTGCGCTCGATCCAGCCGCCGCCGGTGGTCTAGGCAGCGCTATTTTGGAATCGTCCTTACTCCGGGGCTACAGCGATCCCCTCCAAGCGATTACGGATCCCCTCGAAGCCATCACCAAGGGAGCGAGCAGCATTTCAGGAAACCTAAGTTCCACGAACTCAGGTGGGTCTAAGGGCGCACCAAGCTCATCTCTAGGGATTGCTGAGTCTGAAAAGCCGTTTGGGCATGGTTTCTTTAGTAACGACCAGTCTTCGTTGAGTTCAGACGCGTCCGATATATTCGCTGCTTTTGGCGTGCCGATCACTCAAAAACCGTTGACCAGTGGAAATTGTCCAAAGTGCGGTGCTGAAACGGGCGGCGGTGGATCAGCTTGTGCCAAATGTTCAGGTAAATAGCCAAAAGTGGACTCACCCGTCAGCATCACAGCATTCCTCCTATCTTGTCGCGTGCATCCGGGTGTCGTCTTCAACGATGCAAACGCGCTGGAAGCGCTTGGCGAAGTCCGCACTTCTTGGATAGCCGAAAAGCGCTTTAATTTCAGATTTTACGTTATCAGAAAGGCTTCTTGAGGAATAATTTTTAGAAGCGGTTTGACCTGTTTCCTAGGGCTTCGCGAGGCAAGCAAAGATGACATATTCTGGCGAAATTGAGGAGTTAGTCCAAAACTCGATTGCCGCCATTCAGGAAGATAAACTCCCCTTTGCCGAGCGGGATCTTAAAAAGGCGCTTGGACTCTTCTCGCAAGATCCCGAGACGGAGCTTTTGTGTCCTGAATTTGCTTACTTATTGATTTTGTTGGCGACGGTGTATACGCGTTGGGAAAAGACCGACAAAGCTGAAACTCTATACTTCAAATCGATCGAAACGCTCGAACAATCCACTGAGCCTTCCAACAAACTGCTGTGCAAAGCCCTGAACGAACTTGCTGAACTATACATCGCCGTGAACAAGCTAGTTCAAGCTGCTCCGCTCTTAGAGCGAGCCAATACCATTGCTGAGGAATGGTTAGCGAAGGAAGATGCAGAAAGCATGTTTATCATGCGCAATCTCTCTCGCGTTTCATTCCGGCTGGGCAAATTCACTCAAGCCAAAAATCTTGCCGAGAAGCTTTTGAAAACACAAGAAGCCGTGTATGGAAATCGCCATGCCGAAGTTTCCGATACGCTCGAATTACTTGCCACCATAAACCAATCGAATCGGAAGTATGACGCTTCTTCTGCACAGTACAAGCGTGCCTTGTCTATTCAAGAAGGATTGCATGGCTCTCAAAGTGAAGGCGTCGCTCGCGTGCTACGAAAGCTTGCTTCCTTGCACTGCGATCGTCATGATCATACTTTAGCAAAGCCCTTGCTGAAGAAAGCTCTCGCAATTAAGAAAACCTTGAAGCGCACTCAGGATGAGGAGTATGGCTACCTCTATCATCAACTCGCTGAGGTCTATTATGTCGAGTGTAATTATCAACCGGCAGAACTCTATTTCAAGAAAGCGCTTGCGATCAGAAAGCGTTTGCTGGGGTCGCATTGTCTTGAAGTTGCCGATAGTCTCTCAGGGTTGGGTAAGCTTTATTGCGCATTGAAGCGCTATAAGGAAGCCGAACAGAGCCTCAACTTCTCATTGCAAATACAAATGGATTTGCTTGGACCATACAACAAGGAGGTAGCATCAACCTTGTCGAAATTGGCAGGGGTTTACATGTCACAAGGTCGCTTTAACGAAGCAAATTTGATGAAGGATCAAGCGATGACATGTCAGGTCCAGCACATGCAATTGACCGTCGATGATTTCGATCCTTACGATCGCGCAGTGCTATATCACAGCCAGGGAGCATACCGCGAAGCAGAGGAGTTCTATCATAAAGCGCTTGCGAAGGTCGAAAGAAATCTCGGAACGGATCATTTCCGCCTTGCGGAAATACTGACTAAACTTGCCGAACTTCATCGTTCAGTAGAGCGATACGACAAAGCCGAAATGCTCCTTTTGCAAGCCTTGAAAATATTCCAGCGAATGCAACATCGTGCAGTGCTTACAACTTATGCTGTTCTTGCAGATTTGTACATGTTCCAGGAGCGCCATCGCGAAGCAGAAGATCTTTATCTCCAGGCGCTTGCTTTAATTGAGGATGCAGCCGGTGTGCGCCAGAGCGACCAACTGTCAATTATGGGCGGTTACGAAAAACTATTAAGCGTGACGGGTCGCAAACTTGAGGCCGATCGTGTTAGAGCAAAACTGCGATCCATCCGAAAGAAAACAAAGAGCTATCAAGCCATCATCGAAAAACCAGTCCGCCCAGAATCCGTGTAGCAATGGTTCGATCCCGGGAGCGCCGGCATCTTGCCGGCTTCTAAATTTTGAGAGAGCGATTTCGCTCTGTTTATCTGGATTCGAGCTATTTAGTTTTGAGCTGTTTATTCGAATTTGATCCGTTTCGTAGAATACTCATAATATGCGGACGAGACGTCCGCAAGCCATACTTATGGGCGGGCAGGATGCCCGCGCTCCATACTTAGCTACATGCTTAGCTCCAAAAGCTACCTCCATACGAAGCTCCATAAGCTACCTCCATACGAAGCTCCGTACATAACAGCCTTGCGACTGGGTAAATAGCTGTTATGGCAATTTATTTCGCACCGATCGCTCGTTTACTTGGTGACCTTGTGGTCTGCCTTCAGCCACTGCAGCAATTGATCGAATCGGGTGAGGAAGTACGTCTCGTTGTAAGATCTGAATCCCAAATTGGCTTGGCAGAATGCGTCCCTGGGTTAGCAGGTTACATTAAAGAATCGGAGTTCTTAGAGCGTCTCAGCACCAATGAATCGTTGGATGCTTTTCGACGGCTTTTAGGGGAGCACCAGCATGGCAAAGGTGACGATTATGCCTTTACTCAGGATCGTGCTGAGCTTGTTGCAACAGGACTGAATCAAGATACATTATTCAATTATAGAGAGCATCCTCTGCAAACGGATTTTGTATGGGGAGCACCGGAATTCAATGCGAAGTATCCGGGCTATCGAATAGCCCACGTGATCGAAGAAATAAGTGCTACATTTGGTGTCGAGTACGACAGGTCTTTATTTAGACCACTATTATGCAACCCAGTTCCGGAGCTTAAGTCCAGCACAATTCTCATTCCCGGAACTGCTAGCCCAATTAAGTCATGGCCAACAAGATCTTGGATTGAGTTATACCAGATTCTCAAGGCGAGAGGCGAGAAATGCATTCTGATCGGAGAGCCCGCAAAAAATGATCAAGTACAGGATCTGCTTGATGCTGGTATTCCTTGGATGTCGACTCCAAGTCTTTCAGAGGCGATCAACATCTTGAGTTCGGCCGCTAGGGTAGTTGCAGTTGACACAGGGCTTATGCATCTGGCTGTTCATCAAGGAGTTAATACAATAGCGATGTTTCGGCATAACGCATTTTTTGCACGAGATTACTCTCATGTGCAGAACTTGTTTGCAGATCCTTGTGATAATGAGTGCCATGCCCAGGAATATAGCCACAAGCCGAATGGTTGTGTCTTTTACTCTAGTTGGGATAATGAACAATCGAATGCTTTTTGGGCAGACATGCGCTGCTTGAGCACGTCTGGGAAAGAATGCATGAGTTCGATAACTGTAGGATCAGTTCTAAAAGCAATAGATAGAAGCGTAATTCGTGTAGGCGTTTCAAGAGCGAAAAGTCGCAAAGATAGAAGCCGGCAGGATGCCGGCGCTCCCGGGATCGAACCGAACTTAAAGGAGCGAAAAGTCGCAAAGATAGAAGCCGGCAGGATGCCGGCGCTCCCGGGATCGAACCGAACTTGAAGGAGCGAAAAGTCGCAAAGATAGAAGCCGGCAGGATGCCGGCGCTCCCGGGATCGAACCGAACTCCTAGGAAATGTCGATTCTGTCAGCGTGGGCGGATTAAGATAGAACTGTGCTATGGGAGCAATGACTGGAACTGCTTGTATTCTGCATCGGTCTTCGCTAATTTCATACCAGCGTTGCATTGTTCGCGCGCATGATCAGTGAATCCAGATAAAGAGTAAGCCTTAATTAGTTCAACCCTGGCCTTGTGAAAGTCTGGTCTTTGATCAACCAGATTGGTGAGAACATCGATGGCTTGCTCAAGTCGCCCAGCTTTGCTCAAAGCTCGACCATAAAGGAAATGATCATCCACACTCAAACCTTGCAGTCTGTATACATTGCTAAATTCGGTCGATGCTTTAGCGTAATTGCCTCCCAGGTAGAAGGCATGTGCAAGTAATACGCGAGCGTGCGCATCGTTCGGATTCTGTCTGACTGCCAAAACCAGAACTGATGCCGCTGAATTGTACTTGCCTTGACGTATCAGGTCATATCCGAATTGCACGGGATTGCCCTTTATGTCTTTCAAGCTAATTGTATCTGTGTCGGTAGAATCAATAAGTCTACGGGTGCCGGCACGAGCTTTGGCTGCTTCGATGGCGGCATCTATTTTTGCAAGTGCTCTTTGATAAACGCGATCTTTTGGATTGGCTTTTGTTGCTTCCTCTAGATCTACTTTGGCTTCACCGTTCATTCTCTTCGCCATGTATAGCAAGCCGCGTTGGCCATAACTATCAGCGGTGGCATAGCCCAAATTGATCGCTTTCGTCATTTCATCGAGAGCCTGATCATTTTTTCTATCCCTCAACATCATCTGAGCAAGAATGTAGTGGAGCTCGCCTTGCCCTGGATTTGAGGATAACGAGCCGGTAAGATCTGCCTTTGCACCCTTATAATCCCCTGCTTGAAAGCGCAGAACTGCGCGATCTTTCAGGTATGTGGCAGTTTTAGGAGACGCATCAATCGCCTGGTTGAGATAGGCAAGTTGATTCTTCTGTTGCTTGATGTCCCTGTATGCCGTAGAGATGAGGTATGCGATTTCATCTTTGTGATCACGTTGCAAGGCCAGCCCTTGCTTAAGTTCGTCAATCGCGGATTGATACTTTCCTTGCTTCAGGTAAACCTGCCCTTTCAACTTATGGGGTTCAGGATTGCTTTTATCGATCGCTGCTGCTTTGTCAGCCGCGGCTGCAGCCTTGTCATATTGATGCAGATCCAGGTAAGCCTTAGCGATTCCCATTGCGGCCAGCATCTCATCGGATTTGAGCGAAAGCACCTTTTCGTAGTCCTGGATCCGCTTGGCCGGATCATCTGGCATGGTGATCGCGTGTCCCATGTATGCCTGCCAATTACTCGGTTGATCTTTGATGATTTTCTCGTAGTCCGTCCTTGCACCCTTCAGATCACCTGCCGTGATCTTTTCGCTTGCTTTCCCTAGCGTCGCATTGCGTGTCAAATTGCCGACAAGCATTACTAATGCAACAGCAACCAAGCAGGTGCTTGATGCAAGAATAATGGATTGCCGGAATTGTTTTTGTTTGAGAATCTTTAGCTCAAGATCCTCTTCTTCCTTAGGTGTTTGCTCA
Source organism: Candidatus Obscuribacterales bacterium (assembly GCA_019747875.1). Classification (GTDB taxonomy): domain Bacteria; phylum Cyanobacteriota; class Vampirovibrionia; order Obscuribacterales; family Obscuribacteraceae; genus JAIEPM01. Next base: position 9,516 of record JAIEQI010000042.1, on the reverse strand, counting down.
CCTGCTAAGAAGGCCTTTGGGTCGACCTCTACTTTCTTTTGAACTTGTTCGGCAAACAGCTCTCGGCTTGCTTCCGGTATTTGATCTGGTTTGAATGCGACACCACTTTGCGCTAATTCCGATATCGATCCGCCGACAGTTTTTCTACTCTTTGGCTTTGCTACTTCAATCTGATTAGCAAGTTTGTCTGCAAGACCTGGTTTTTCATCAACTGTTTCAAACGATCCCGAAGCTGCCTGATCCAGGTCTGCATTGAGGGCGGCTAACTCCGCTCGCGATTCTTCCAGCTCTACCTGTATTCTCTCTTTACGCATTTTGCGCTTGCGATCAGGAATGCGATCCAGCGATTGCGTTATTGCTTGCGGCGCCGCTTCTTCCTCTGCTTTTCGAGCCTGGACTAGCGCGTTCTCCAAGTCTCGCAAGACGACAGACGATTGATAGTTGGTCATTTCCTGTATGTCTACGTCTTGGAATAATTTTCCACTGCTACTCAACTTAGACTGAACGAATTCAGATAGCTCGAACTGCATTTCCTCACGCAGGCTGCTCAGCTCTCCTCGCCCAGGCGTCATTTGCTCCTTAGTGACTCGCAGGCGCGGAGTTGTGTTTCTGCCACTGCCTCGGTATTGACTGTGTGGATCACTATTTACCTTAGGAATCTCAGCCGGAAGCATCTTCTCAGGATCCCCAAAGGTTCCTTGCTGCGGCCCTTGCTCTGCTCGGTTTTCTAGTGTTGGACCGGACAAATAGATCGGACCATCAAGTTGTTGTGATAATTTTGGTCCCGATAGATATATAGTTGAGTCCGCTTCCATTATGCTTGCTTCGACTCGCGCAGCTTGCTCTGCCAGGCTCCCTGCGAGGTTTGGAGCTGTGAATGCGAGATCGTTCTTTTGAAGTATATCGACGCCATCGACTGGTTCTAGTCTCAGATCATCTTCGAGGATAGGTGCTGACGCTTCGTTAGAAAAAGTAGTATCTTGGCTGGGAGAGTTCTGTGCCGCTGGATGGGCGTTGATCTTCGATCCATTATTTCCGATCTGCCATTCTCCTTCCTCTGTGTCATCAACCTCCCATTCTTCGCTATCATCATATTCGTCGTCGTCATCGACAAAGGTATCCGCAGTATTGTGAGTACGAGTTGCGTGTGAGTTGCCATCAGCGGGAAGGTCGTCGTCATCGGAGGTCATTCCCTCAAGCAGATAGAGAGATTCCCAATTCTTCTTACAGCGTTGAATGATTTCTGCGAGGGCATCGTTTTGTTGTAACTTTAACTCATCGAGTAGTTGATCGATGCTGACACCTATGTCTTGCGATAACTCGTCACCTAAGAGTCTGCGCCCCATCTGTATTAGGTCGAAGTGACCATCCGTTGCCTGCAGCAACTTGCAGAGCGCATCAACTCCGTTTAGTGTCGTGCTGCCTTCTTGATATTTTGCGCCTGTTATAACCTTCCCATATGAAATCCCAATCCAGCCAGAGCCTTCTTTAGTCAGTACTCGTATGACGGAGTGCTTCGCGAGGTCTCGTCTTGTTGCACAAAGAAGAGCAGGGCGCAATCCATATTTGTCAGTTATGAGACCGGAAGTGAGAGTGTTTAAGTTCATGAAACTAAGTGCGGTTTACTTCGTATTGACTATTGGAAATGTGTACGTTTGTGTGAAAGTGTATTGTTCGTTGCCGATCTGCCCACCAAAGAGTGTCATTGGGGCAAAGGGAATTTTCGCATCGGAGGCGGTCGTAACGGTCACATATGGAGTCGTTTCTGCCGGCGGATTACCTGCATAATCTTCGTAAACGAGGCTCTTCAGAGTTGGTGTTGTCATGAAAGTTGCGTTTGTCTCGAAAGATGTAAGCACCGTTGTTGCTGCTGCGTTTGCCTGTGTGGAATCTTGTGTTTCTGCTGCAGCTCTTGCTGCATCTCTACAGGCTGTATCGTTAATTTGTGCGCAAAGGATCAAGGTCGCCAGATAAGCTCCGAAGATGGCGAAAATTATAAGGAAAACCGAACTACACGCCATCTCTACGAGCGCGCTTGCTTTTGTTGTTCTCAATTGTCGCTTGCTGAAAGCCATCTGCACTTACCATTGTTTTCGTCAATAATATTGGTTCAAATTCGATTGTATTTCGTTCCTCTTAATCCGGCGCATCATTGTATTGCTCTTGTACCAATTGCACCAAATGTCGTGCGACCTTCTGAAATGCTTCTCTCAATTTTTTGCTATCGGTAACTTGATGGAAGGTAGCTCCTTGTCCGGAAATAGCAGCGATGCCACCAGTGCTTGGATTGGAGTTCGTATCATTAAGAATCGCTGTCTGATTAGGAATGAGCGCAGGGTTTGTTGCCAAACCAATCGTGTAAACTGCCACCCCGGCTTTTTGCGCTTCCTCAGCCGCCTTTCTTGCATTTTGAAAGTAGTCATTAGACAAGGGACCACCAGCTGTTGGTTGTCCATCAGTAAACAAGATAACAGCTTTTACTGCATTTACTCGCCCGTTTGTTTTCAATTGATCAACAGCTGTTTTGACAGCCAGTCCTATATTGGTGCTTCCTTTTGCAACTAATTGAGGCATGGCATTCAAGACATCGTTGTACTTCGTAGCGTTGTCAGATTTATCAAGGGCAATCAGGGGCACAGGGATCTTCACTGTACCTCCATATGAATCATCGAAGGTGGCTCTGTTCTCTCCATCTGTCGGCGAGGTGCCAACCATATGATCAAATGCAACAAGACCGAAGTGAGCATCTGCGTTATTGTTGATGATTTGGCAGAAAATTGCGACCGCATCTTTAGCGTCTTGAATTGGTTGTAGGTGCAGCGAGGCCTCTTTAAAGTACTCAGCCTGGTACCCGGTCTTAGCTGCAACTGTAACGGACTTGTCTGCCTTGCTTGCAGTTTTCAGAGCTTCGGTTTCCAAATTGCCGCGCGACGCTTCTACCATTGTGGCGATGTCAGGGAAGCTGTAGCCTCCTTTTGTCGTGATACCTCCAAAAGTGTCGTTACCATCTAGATTCACAACCAGGTCGGTAAACATACCAGGATGAGTGCCATCAAAGGTTGGAGCGCCGCTAAAGTTTCCTGGCGGCTGCCCTTCTTCCGGCAGAATGCTATATGAACGCATGCCTTTTGCGTTTTTGTCTCTTGCGATTTTCTCAGAGAAGACCATTCCACGTCCCACTGAATTTAGCGCCATCGGAAAAGCGGCGTTGAAGCTGGTACCAGTGGCAGGCGGCAAAACTATTGATCGTATGCTGCCGTGGTTAGTGGTCGTGCTTGTTGGTGTTTTGTAGAGTATCGTTTGGAGAGCGTCATCCCACTGGCGTTTTACCAGTGTTATCTTTGTTTCGTCATCGATAGAGCCCGACACATCGAAACAAACTACCACATCTATTTGTGGAACGGCTCCGTGGGACGATGCTCTGATAGTTTGCTTTGCTAGTCCGAGGTATTGCCCGAATGCTGGTACCATGCCGTATGATGCTGTCAGTCGAACAACGCGCCCATTTGGATCTCCTTCTGGTACAGGCTGTTTTGTAATAGGATCGAGGAATTCAAAGTAGAGTTGTGATTGAAGAGCATTCGGCGTTCCGTCTTTCGTCGCAGAAATTGCAGAATCAGTAAGAAGATGTCCGAGAACGGTATTTTGTTTATAGAGATTGAGGGCGACTTTTTTTGCATTCTGGTGAGCAAGAGCCGGGTCTTTAATATCCGCACTGGCGATTGTGGCTACGGCGGCAAGTGCAGCTGCATCGGTGACGTTCTTAAGCATTTGAGTGGCCAAAACTGATCGTGAAACTTCGAAAGCAAAGATGGCCAACATGGGTAAGACCATCAATCCCAAAAGAGTGACAAACATTATCACAGAGGCACCGTAGGCGGTGCGAAGTTTTCTCCTTCTGGCCCCATTCTTCATTAGCGCATTAACCCCTGTGAGTTTTCGACATAGTGTCGCTGGGTTACCTTGAGATTGTAAGCAGATGAGATGCCTGGAATGTCGCCGAACGTGTCCGAATCAATTTTGATTAGCGGATCGACAGAGGTATCAACTGTGACCTGGAGTTGATATGTATTTTCCGCTAAATTCGGCGGAGAAGTCAATTTTGTCTTGGTTGTACTTTTTGTTTTGTCTGAAATTTTTGTGATTACAATTTCTGTTTCGACGCTATTAATTCTTATGCCTGAACATGAATCTAAAGCTGCATGAGCTGTGCTCGTCGCTAATTCTTGGGCAGATGGATCGGCTGTGGTCGATGTTGAGTAAGAGCGCGCTTTTGATGCTGTCAATGCGGCAGTTTGTGCTGCATTGAAAACAAATCCGCTTCTTATTGCAACCGTCGCATAATTGACCATCGGGTAAAAGAGAATCAGCAAGACTGTCCAGATAACGAAGGGCAGCTCGACAATGGAATTGCCTCGATCCGCTCGGAGCTTTCTCATCTTCCACCTCCGGCTTCCTCGGTGTTGGCCCGAATAGTTCGCTGAGGAGGGGTACTGGTTTTGTTTCGCTCCGAAGCCGCTGACATTGTCAGCCATTGTAATGCGAGTTTGCTTTTGTCATCGGTGACTCTTGAAAGTGATTGATTGCACCATTCCGTTAGTTCGTCGTATCTTTTTGCTGCTAAAAGCGCTTCTCCTGCCCTCACGGCATAAATGCCTTTTGTTGCGTCGAGATTGGAGGCGCGTTTTAGTTCGAATGCACCTTCTGCAAATTTGTTACTGCGAAACAAGGATTCGCCTAGAAGATAATGCAAGTTCGCATCTGATGGGGCGGCTTCGCTTGCTGCTTCAAGAATTCTCGATGCCTCTGCAGGTTTATCAGCCGCCAAATAGGCTTTTGCCAAATCCTCAGCTGATTTTCGATCGTTGGTATTTTTCTGATAAGCTGCTTGTGCTGAGGCAATATCGCGGACAGGTACAGCACTTACCGGCACCAAGCAGGTCATACTCTGCAAAACAGAGAATGACAAAATTAGCGCCGTGGTTTGAGGCTGATTTTGGTTCTTCAAGGTAGCTTCTCAGCGTTATGTTAACCGGGACTGGGTATTTCACTAAGAGTGAGATACCCGCTGGAGCCATAGTTAGTAACATGGACGTGGATAGTAACGATACGATACCTAGAGTTTAACACCGAGGAGAAGGATGTCAACTGGTTCTAACAACAGCCCGAGCAAAGTCGGAAACCTATTGCTAGAAGCGGGTCTTCTGACAAAGACCGAGTTGCAAGAAGGGATGGAAATGGCTGCGACCTTAGGGCTACCCATAGGAAAAACCATGGTTATGTCCGGGGTTCTCAAAGAAAGAACTGTGCGGGCGGCGGTGTTTGTTCAATCCATGTTGAAGGACGGCTTGATTGGCCGTGAGATCGCGGTCAAAGCCCTGGTTATGGCAGATCACGAAGGTCGCCCAGTTGAAGACTGCTTGATGGAATTGGGATGGAAGCCGCTTTCTGATTCGGCTGTCAATAAGATTGGACAACTCCTAGTCGATGCAGGAGCCATGTCGGCAGCGGATCTTAAGGACGCTTTGGAACATGTGAACACAATGGGACTGCCGCTGGGAAGAGTCATTGTTCTGACTGGGAAGGCAAAGGGATCTGTAGTTTGGTGCGCACTAAACGCCCAGATGTTTTTGAGAGAGAAAAAGATTACGAGAAAGCAGGCGGTTAATGCCGTTCGAGCCGTTCATGAAAGGCAGACCAGTTTCGAGCAAGGCTTGCGCGAGCAGGGGCTCGATAAACTCGTTCCTGAACATAAAATCAAGCTGGGTGAGCTTCTGGTGCTTTCCACGGTAGTTGGAGAAGAGGATATTCTTGGAGCCGTCGAAGAGAGCGTGGTTCGGGAAAAGGCATTGGGACAAGTTCTTGTTCAAATGAATCTGATAAGCAGGGAAAGACTTGCTGACGCACTAAAGCTGCAAGAGATGACTGATAATAAGACTCTGTCACCATTGCAGGCAGTTGATGTATTGCGCACGGTTCACACTCACAACAAGACACTTAATCGCGCAGTGGCCGAACTAGGACTGATGAAACCCGAGTCGCAAGAGTCTGTAAAGCTTGGCGAGTTACTCAAACTGTGTGGCTGGATCACGGAGGATGAGATCACCGAGGCGGTTGAGCTTGCCAGCAAGAATTCAAACCTATTAGGGAAGATGCTGGTAGCGTTTGGATTTATCGATGAATCGATGTTGTACAGTTCACTGCGTTGTCAGTTTTTGATGCGCGAAGGATTTATTAAACGCGAGCAGGCCATTATTGCACTGCATTATAGCCAACGCACGGGATGCCCATTCGACCAGGCTTTGCAAGAATTAGGCTATACAGCCAAAACCGTCTCGATGGATGATGTAGAGACCGAAAAATTGAAGTCAAAGTAATCGCACCTTCGATCCGATTCTAATTTCTGCGACCAGAAAATTTTATCTGTTTCTGTAACTAGACATTGCGAGATTTGCGTACAAGCCTGTTAGAGGGACTAACTGCTTTGTTGTTTGCTCTCTTAATGCGTCGATCAGATCTTTTTGAGTAGTCCTTCCCAGCGTTTCCATGCGTCGTTTTTTGCTTTTGCATTTTCTGGCGATGAGTTTGGTGATTCGCCTTCTCTCATGAAGCCGTGCGAAGAGCCGGCATAGGTTACAGGTTCGAAAGTTTTCTTAGCTTCTTTCATTACCTTGATGGTATCAGGGAGTGTGGCGCCAACTCTCGAATCGCGCTCGGCATAAAAGCCATAGACTGGGCATCCAATGTTCACGACTTCGTCTTTCTTGCTTGGTCCTGTTCCGTAAAATGGATAAGCAGCTTTCAAATTCTTGTTCTTATTTGCGTAATCAAAGGTCTGTTTTCCGCCCCAACAGAAGCCGCTCACAACGAGCTTCCCATTGCAAGCCGGCAATGCACTGACATATTTGGCCGCCGCGTCTAGATCTGACGTAATTCCTGTTGGTGTTAGTTTCGCGATTTCGCGGCGCGCCTTATCATCGCCGCCTAATTCTGCTGTTCCACCGCCACCAGGTGCGACACCAGATAACAAATCGGGCGCGATCGCAATATAGCCGCGTGCGGCCAATTGATCTGCAACACTTCTTACCCAGTCAGTCAAACCGAAAATTTCATGAATTACGAGAACCGCAGTTGCTTTCCCCTTAACTTCGGGATAAGCGACGAAGCATTTCAGTTTTCGCTTTCCACTTGTGATATCGATGAATTCAAGATGTCGAGGTGATTTTTCCAGGCTTGTCTTTGCCCATTCCTGCGCCAAGGCCTGTTGGCATGTAAGGAGCTGGCAAATAATCAACTGTAAAACGATTGAGGCGCAAATAGTGGTGCGTTGCGCTAGAACGGTATGAACGGACTGTACTCTTGATGAATTAAGTGAACGCAAAACAGCATCTCCTTTATGAAACTCTTCCGGGTTTCCGAGACAAGTAGATGAGTTTTCACCTCGAGTCGCCTCTATTATACTGTGCTAGAATCTTCGACATGAGACGACGTAATTTTCTTGGCTTAGTTATCGGCGCCGTTGCCTTTGCGCTGTCAGGGTTCAAGACAGCCAAAGCCAAAACTGCCAAAGCCAAAACTGCTGCAGATCTCAAAGGTCCAATTACAAAAATAGCTTTTGGATCCTGTTGCATTCAGGACGGACCCCAACCGATTTGGGATGTCATTGCAAAAAGTGCCCCCGACGTTTTTCTCTTCATTGGCGATAACATCTATGCCGATACTGAAGACATGACCTTGATGGCAAACAAGTACAAAATGCTTGGTAAAAAACCCGGCTTTGCCAGATTTCGCAATGCAACTCCTGTGCTTGCAACTTGGGATGATCACGATTACGGCATCAATGATGGCGGCCTGGAATATCCCAAAAAGGAAGAAAGCAAGAAATTGATGCTCGACTTTTTTGGCGAGCCAGCCAAATCAGAACGTCGTCAGCGTCCGGGGATTTATACATCCTATTATCTAGGACCGAAAGGCAAGAAACTTCAAATTATTCTGCTTGATCTGCGATGGTTCCGTACAGCGCTAAATTATGACAAAGCCATTGATGGATACAAGCCGGATCCTAGTCCGAAGGCAACAATTCTGGGTGAGAAGCAGTGGGAATGGCTAGCTGCAGAGTTGAAGAAACCAGCGGATCTACGCCTTATCGCAAGCAGCACCCAATTTGTTTCGCCCGATCACAAATGGGAAAAATGGGCTAACTTTCCCATCGATAAGAAGCGGATGATCGACCTATTGGACGAAAACAAGATCACAAATGCAATCTTCATCTCGGGGGATATGCATTATGCTGAGCTTTCTGCCGAGACTTCCCCAAAGGGATTTAAGATCTATGATCTCACTGCCAGTGGGATGAATTTGGTCGAGAACGGTAGCCAATATCCGAATAGGTATCGCATAAGTCTTTACGACAAGACTCCACACTTCGGTTTGATCGAAATTGATTGGCAAAAGTCTTCGGCTAATCTTGCACTAAAGGTTATAAGTGACAAGGGCAAAACTGTGATTTCAGATAAAGTAAGCTATCCGATCGCGTAATTGATTCAAGTAACTAAAACTACAGATGGAGCGTGGCGTAGGCGCGGGCTCCTGATTTAACGCCACTTGGGTAGTACTTAGTGTAGAATGCTTCACCTGTTGGCGGAGATGGATTGGATGCAGAAATACTTATTAGGAATGATTTGTGTAACATTGCTTGCGGCAAATCCGTGGGGATATGCAAAAGACGCCGAGGACGCCGCTGAGGAAGAGTCACTCCTGGTGACAGCTATGACTGCACCGCCTGATGTGATCGTCAGTACCACTAATCAGATCGACGGATACAGGGTCAAGCAGTATAAAGGAGTCGTTCGAGGCATCAGCGTGCGTCAGCCAACAGTAGGGCAAGGGCTCAGTGCGAATCTAGAGCGAATGGCTGGCGGGCGAATTAGTGCTTACGTGGCAATGTGCGAAAAGGGGCGGCAGCAGGCTTATAGCATTTGTCTTGCACGAGCAAAAGCGATGGGTGCTAATGGGCTCATCGGCGTTCAGTACGATAGCACTGCGTTTAATCACGGTGACAATGTAATTACCGAGGACGTGTGTTATGGCACTGCGGTTGTAATTGAGAAAACTCCTTAGATCAGACCATCTGGAGGAGCTTAGGAGCCGGCTGGATGCCGGCGCTCCCGGGATCGGTCAGCTGATGCTCTAAGGATTGTTTGAATAACTGCGGATCATAGAATTTATAAATTCTATGATCCGCAGCGATCCCAGATCGAACGGCGATTTGAGATCACTTCTCGAGGGATCGTCATCTCGTTTTGGGATCGCATCTCGCGATTTTGGGAACGCATCTCGCGATTTTGGGAACGCATCTCGCGATTTTGGGATCGCATCTCGCGATTTTGGGATCGCATCTCGCGATTTGGGAATCGCTATCTCGCGATTTTGGGAACGCATCTCGCGATTTTGGGAACGCATCTCGCGATTTTGGGAACGCATCTCGCGATTTTGGGAACGCATCTCGCGATTTTG
>JAIEQI010000086.1 GCA_019747875.1 Candidatus Obscuribacterales bacterium | reverse complement strand
AACGGCGATGGAGAAACTGCTGAATTTTCGATTGCCGCCGCAAAGAAATCTGCTGATTTTTAATTTGCGAAAAACACGCCGCCACCGTCACATCAAGCAACGTAAGTCCATAGCTGGCTTGAGAGAATTGATATTCAGCTTTTGATTGGTCAATCCTTGCTTTGTGCAATCCAAAATCAATTGGCGCCCAATCGATTATAAAACCAGCTGCACTGAAAGCTTTCGGATGCATAGTTACGCTTTCCGGACCCGGACCAGGAGTGGACGGCAGCGTCGGCGACGAGAACAATGTTTGCGTCAATCTGTTGTGAGATGCCACCACATCCTGATACGACATCAAAGTATTGGGGTTATATTCCTTTATCTTCTGCAGGCTAACATTGCGCTTCGCTGCCCGTACTTCGGCTTGTTGCTGGGCAATCTGCGGGTAATTTTTTTCACTAAGACGAACAGCACCAACCAGAGTAACGGCCTTGTTGACAGGCAGCAACTCCGGGCGCAATTGAATTGGAGCTTCGGCAGCCATTGCAGTTTTATTTGCAAGGATTGAAAGAAAAGCCCCGAAACAAGAGTAAATTATGAGCTTGGCTAATGAACTGAATTCCGCCAATAAATAACTCTGGCCTCTTCGCAATCACACAACATTACCCTCAAACCGACAGAACCCCGGCGGCTTAAGGCCAGTTTAGTGCACCTGTTGAGAATTTGTGTGCAAATTTTGTGCAACGGCTGGACTCTTGTATAACGGAAGAATTATGTCGACTTTGGTTCCAACGCTCTCTGTGCTCGTTACATTTATTCGTCCGTGAAGACTGTCAACGATTGCTTTGACTATTGAAAGTCCGAGACCGCTACCTCCCGAGGCTCTGCTGCGCGACTTATCAACACGATAGAATCGCTCGAAGATGTGAGGAAGTGAATCAGCCGGAATCCCAATTCCATTATCTTCCACACTCAATACAAGATCATGACCAAGCGCCCGATACTTCACAGTGACGCATCCATTAGGCTCCGTGTATTTCAGGGAATTCTCCAGAAGATTTGTTAGAACGCAACGTAATGATTCCTCTTCCGCGTAAACAATGTATGAGAGGTCTGATTCCGTGCACAGAGTTATCTTTTTCTTTTCAAAGCGATCGGAGAATTCGCGAACCGTGCTTTTAATAACGGGGGCGATGTCTAACGCAACTTTGGATGGAGATTTGTGAGCACTATCGAGTTCAGCAAGAAACATCAGGTTACGAACTATGCATCCCATTCTTTCAGCAGCTGAAGCAATTACAAGGACGTCTTCTTGAAACATTCCATGTTTCTGCATTTTTCGTTCTAGTGATTGCGCCCGTGCTTGCATAATGCTTGCTGGCGTATTGAGTTCATGCCCTGCATCGGCAACAAAGAGTTGCAAGGTACGAACCAGCTTCTCGATTGGACGTGATGCTATCCCGGAAACAAAATAACCACAAATACCGAATCCGCCAGCAACAAAAGGTGCTAACACTGTCATAGTGAGCAGGAATTCCTTCGTCAATTCGCTCCTCTTTGTTGCTGGTAGCTGTAATTGCAGGTACCCAACAAGATGGCCTTCATGGTGTAACGGAGTATGCCGAATACGCATGGTCTGCCCTCTTTCAGAAATCTCGGAAACCCCAAAAGAAAGTCTGGGAATTCCAACTGGACCGTAATGCTCCAAAAGATTTCCACTTGAATCAAATAGCTGCATGCTCATGATCGACCTGGCTGGCTCAGTTTCGACAACTCTCAGCCAATCTCGGAAGGTCGGCTTCTCATCGGAGACTTGAATGGCATGACCAATTTGAGAAGCTACAACTCTCAGCTCTTCGTCCATTGAATAGGATAACTTCGTATAAAAATACAAAGCACCGAGCAAAGACAAAATGACATAAATGGCGCAAGAAAGGCCGACGAACCAAAGACCAATTTGCCAGCGAAAGTTCTTAAACATTCTCATTTCTCAATTCTGTAGCCCATACCGTGCACCGTCGTTATAATCGACGATTGTCCTGGTTCATCAATTTTTTTTCTCAAAGCCTTCACGTGGGAGCGCACGGTTTCAGGAACCACATCAGAATCTGCTCCCCAAACATGCTCGATCAGATCCTCTGTACTGAGCACTTGCCCTTTAAATCGCATAAGCACTTCCAACAAAATGAACTCCTTTGGCAAGAGCTTGAGCAGTTGACCTCCCCGGCTGACTGATCGCGCATTTAGATCCAGAGCAAGAGGCCCAGCTATAAGCATAACTTGAGGAGCTGTTTGCGGTCGACGCAACAAGGCTCTCACTCGTGCGGATAACTCGCGCATGTTAAAGGGTTTTGTAAGATAATCATCGGCCCCGCTGTCTAGCCCTTCTTCTTTTGATGCAAGAGTGGTTTTCGCAGTCAGAATCAGAATGGGCGTTTTCCCGCCGGAGGATCGAAACCTCTTACAAACCTCAATACCGCTTAATCCAGGCATCATCCAATCAAGAAGGATAAGCTCATATTGCCGGTGCAAGAGTTTTTCAACGGCAGATAATCCATCACTTACAACATCCACAACATAGAACTCATCTTCAAGCCATTCTCGAATAGCTCCGGATAGTCCTTCTTCATCTTCGACAAGCAAAATTCTAGACATTTGAAACAGCTGTGCTCAGGATTAGTTCAATTCTACTCGATCAACGGACTGCTGCTAGGATTTGTCAGCGCGCTTCCATTTGTCAAATCACTTCCATACACGAATTTTGCACACATTAGATTGAGCGATTTGATAGGCTCGGTTTAATTGCGTTAGATCAACGATTTTCTGCGGCATGCAAAACTCCAAACTTCTGCTTTTAACAGTTCTGGCACTCATGAGTTCGACTGGGAATTTTCCGATTGAGGCGACAGAATGGAAATCAATTAGCCTCTATGGTGAACAGCATTTGAGCTTGGCTTCTGGCTCTGACGACGAGGCGCCAAGTCAACAGAATCACGACGAAAAGGGATGGCAGACCTTAGATCTATCACCAGAGGCAAAGAAGAGGAAGGAAGCTCAAAAACAAGGTCACCAAATCCAAGTCCCATTCACAAATGAGCTATTTTTTTTATTGCTTATCGGATTTTTCTCAATTCTAGTAGTGCGGTTCAGATATTGGAAAAAAGCGGATGGCGACAAGATTTAGGTTGCAGTTATATGTCCGGTCAAGCAACTCAGGTGCAGCATTGGCTCAGTTATACAGAGCCTTAGAGCACCATCCTTATACTGACTATGAGCTAGCAATAGTTAATATCGATCGTCCATCGGAAATCTCTTCCTCGGAAATTGTTCGCATTACACCAACCCTCTGGTCGCTTCTTCCAGATGGCCGCACTATCGTACTGGAAGGTTTAGACGATATTTCTCAGATACGAAAAACATTTGGATTTAGAGAAAAGTCTTGACCAAAAGAACGAGCTTCGGTCTATGACATTCACGACGCTAACAAGCTCATATTGCCATTTACATGTCTTTCAACAGAACACGAATCTAGTGTCCCGGATGCAAGTTGGAGATAACGCTCAACAGAATCGCGAATCATCTCATCGGACAAGCTTGGATTGACATGCAACAGGTCAAGTGGAATATCTTCATTTAGCTGAGAACAGCGGATGTGCATAACCAGAGCACTGACTTCGCTTGGTGAATTCTCCTCCGCCAATGGATTTTCGTTTTGGTTCATTCCATTCATGGCATCCCCCATTGAACACTCCTGCGTTCGCATAATGGCAAGATGAAAGAAGACATTTAATGGTTCCCAAGCTTCTAAACTACTCCGGACATTTGTAGCGTATAGACTTTTGACCAGATCAACTCGTAGGACGATAATAGTTGTCCCCAAAAGCCGAAGAGCAGATCTATGCAATTGGAACCGGCATCAGAAAAGGCGCCCCTTTTTTTATTCAATCCTTCACCGAACCTTCGAACTATAAAGAGACTCAGACTACGATTTCTTATCGCACTCGTCTTCTCAGTTTTCGGAGCCACTACTCAGTGCTTAGCCGACGTAGAACACGACTTTCAAATCTGGACCCCGATCACGCTTGACTTTCCCATCAACAGAAAGTTGAGGGGCTATTTCGAAGTTGGTCCTCGTATTGGCGACGGTGCTTCAAGAATTAATCAGCTACTGGTCCGCCCCGGTCTTGAGTACCGTTTCACCGATCACGCTTCGCTATTTACCGGATACTTGTGGCAGTCAACATACCAATACAACCCTTCAAAAGTCTTACACGAACATCGCATATGGCAACAACTACTCTTTGAAAAGGACATCAAGCGCCTCCAGCTAATCAACAGGACAAGGCTTGAGCAACGTTGTTTTGAGGACCTTGCCGGAACAGGGAACCGATTGAGGCACCTGGTCAAAGGCAATTTGAAATTATCGAAACTTTTTTACCTGACGACATCGAATGAGTTGTTCTTGAATCTCAATTCGGTTAATGACGGTCCGCAACGAGGTGTTGACCAGAACAGATTCTTTAGCGGAATCGGATTCAAATTCGGAAAGAACGATCGAATCGAATTCGGCTACCAACACCAATACGTCAATCGCTCCGACGAATTCGATGACCAGGCGAATCACGCGCTCATATTCCAAACATACTTCGGCTTGTTGGATTAGAGATGAGATGGTGACAGGTCGATCCCCGGTGGGACTCCGGCGCGTTTAAAACTGGAACTACAAGATTACGGGCTCCGTCTCTCCTGGATTGAGCGCATACGGAGCGAAAAAACAATGGCAAAAACAATTTGCAGAATTCTCGGAGCTGTCTTCCTTATCATGGGTATTATCGGCTTCGCAGTGCCTGATCTGATGGGTGCTCACTTGAGCGCAGCCCATAACATTATTCACCTGGTATCAGGGGCAGCGGCACTTTATTTTGGGATGAGAGGAACATATCCGGCAGCACAACGGTTCTGCCTCGTGTTTGGTGCAGTCTACGGATTGCTCGGAATAGCTGGCTTATTCATGGGACATGGCGTAGCTACTGTGCCACCAGCAGAGCATAGCAGTCATATGATGAAACTTATTCCTGGTCAACTCGAGTTAGGCGGCGTCGACCACGCTATCCATATCGTACTGGCTGGACTGTTCCTCATCGGTGGCTTGTCCAAACCGAGAAGAATTGGTGATCGCGTATCATCGGTCGTGGACAAAGCAAAAGTTAAGCTCTAAGCTTTCCAACAATATTAAATACGCATGGGGCGAGCATTACATCGCCCTTGTTGTCGGGCGAAGCTAATCAACTCGAGCACCATGTGCAGTGCTTCGGTTTGCATTTATCTCTATCACTGAAGTTTTCCAGGTACAAGCACCAATTGGAGATTTTCTCTCCAATCTCGGAACCCTCTCTAGTATAGGGTTGATTAGCTCATCAAAAGCGGTATCGCTAGGAAGAGGAATCGTTCTCAGGCCAGGCTTCTTCGAGCTGTTGTTTCTGCTGCTTATCCTTAACGTATTTGACGCTGCCATCCTCAGCTGTAACTGATCTGACATTTGGTTTTACAGCTTTAACCATATTTTTCATCAAACGAAATGAGACAGCACCCAACAAAACAGAAACGGCCACCCCAAAACCTATACAAGCGCCTAACTTGGGAATTAAGGCAGCAGTCGCGTATTGAAAGCCTTCCAGAGATGCTGTCGAAGAAGGCGGGGGCACATCCATAACTGCATCACCCCCGATTAGCCTTGCCATCTGATCGGCAACCACGTCGGCACCAAAGAGGTGGGATGCATAGGCAAAGCCCATTAGCATTCCGACAATCGTTCCGAAGAGTAGGAGCAGAACAATATTGACTAGTCGGAAGATCATGTGTTGAGAGTCCGCTTAACGTTGTCTATCCAACTGGAAGCGCAAATGCGACTTAACCACGGGCCACTCGGAGAAGATAATGCTGTAGACAACGGTATCGCGAATGGTGCCATTCTTGTGACGCGCATGATTGCGCAAGATGCCGTCCTGTTTCGCGCCTAAACGTTCAATGGCTACGCGGCTTTGCTGATTGAATATGGAAGTTCGAAACTCTACGGCTATGCATTTGAGTGTTTCGAAGGCATGTTGAAGGAGCAGATATTTGCACTCAGTGTTCAAGGCAGAACGCTGGACCGATTTAGCGTACCAGGTGGAGCCAATTTCGAGGCGGTGATTGAGCGAGTCAATTTGCATATAGGAGGTCAGTCCAACAACGCGACCAAGCTCATTGCTTATTACAGCGAACGAGATCATGGCACCTTGCTCAAGCAGTTTCAGCCGGCGCTCAATCTCCAATTGCATTTTGTCTGGTCCCGGTATGGGCGTATACCAGAGCTCGAAAAGATTTCCATCACAGACTGCTTTGACCAAGTCTTCTTGATGCTCCATTTGTAATGGCACCAAGGTAACGTGCTGTCCTTTGAGAGTTATCGGTTCGGCCCAAGCCATCTTTTGAATTCCTTTACTGCTCTGTCGTGCCAGCAGTGCTCCAGTCTTTGCCAGTCATCAGCACTATTAAACAGCTGCACGAGCATTGTTTGACTTGTCAGCAAGCCGCATTTTGGTGAATCTGTTCTCACAGTGCTAATCCTATATATAGGATTATCCGTCCTGTCGCAAGCAAGATAGCGCCTACATACTCGTCTGTTTTTCGCAGATCGGCTCAATACAGCTCTAATTTGAAAAACAGAGGCGGCTAGAAAACTCAAAAATCCCGAAGAAAATTCAAGACCGAATGGGGGCAACTATCTGCTGGGGTTGAGGTGAAACTTTTTGGACCATGACAAGCCTCTTGAAGTTCTGAGATAGAATCCCGAAACACGCTTCAACACTACGCTTAGCGACACTATGGAAGATCTTGTCGCTCAGGGTCGATCTGCAACTTCTTTCACCTCTGACTAAGGACAAAGAATCTGCTCGGCTTGTTAGCACCTTAAGCAACGCTAAGCCTGATGGGCAGTCTGAAATAGACAATCGCTCAAAAGCGATACCAAGTGATATGCAAATGTGAAGAACCTTGTATAAAGAAGCGTTCCAGAAATTCGTTTTTTTGCATATCCCCAAGAAGCGCTACAGCAGCCAAAAGCGGCGAAAAGCTCGAGAAAGCTTAAGTAGATTGAATGAGCGAATCATTTAGCTGAAATAAATTTTTAGACCTGCTATACCCCCGGGCGCTAGAATGTGACTCCTGTTTGTTCCAAATCCGTCATCCCGTGGCGCGTTCGGATATAATAGCCATTTAATGTTGTGGCTCGTATCTGACTGAGCGGGGTTTCCGAAGCGAGCAAGCAAGGCGGGACTTGTAGTCCGCCTCGCGCTGAGGTCTCCACGCCTCTACGCAGAGCAAGACAAAAGTCGAGCAAACAAGACGATCAAACAGAACAAACAAGTACATCTATATAAGTTGTAAGCAAACAGGTCAAAAATCGACGACTTCCAAAAGAGGTCGAACAAGCGGAGAAAGTGAGAAGGGCGAAAGCCCAGCGAACTTTCGGAGCGAACAAAAAATTAGAAAGTGAGATGGGCTAGAGCCCAAGAAACTTTCGGAGCGAATGAAAAAGGAGTAAACGCGACAATGGCACGTGCCAAAACACACAAAGCAGAAGGCGCCGCTGGGGGACCAAAGGTCCAACGCATTCGCATTCGTCTGAAGTCGTACGATCACAGATTGCTCGATAAATCAGCCGAGCAAATTGTTGATACCGCAAAGCGCACCGGTGCTTCCGTTCTGGGTCCAGTTCCGCTGCCCACACGTAAGCGCGTTTACTGCGTATTGCGCTCGCCGCACGTCGATAAGAAATCACGCGAGCATTTTGAAATTCGCGTTCACAAACGCCTCATCGACATCAACGATCCGACACCGACAACAGCCGATGCGCTCATGCGTCTCGATCTGCCAGCCGGCGTCGACATCGAAGTTAAGCTCTAAATTCGTAGGTCTGGGTGCCGCAAAACGTCGCCCCTGCAACCAGGAAAAATAACAAGGTCAGGACAATGAAAAAGACAGTTGGATTATTAGGAAGAAAAGTCGGAATGACGCAAGTCTTTGATGTAGACGGCAGCGCAGTTCCGGTTACTGTCGTTCAACTTGGCGAGAACATCGTCACTCAAACAATGAGCAAAGAAAAGAATGGCTACACTGCCGTTCAAGTTGGCGGTTTCGCCGTCAAAGAAAAGAAGCTCAACAAGCCAGAACTCGGCAAACTGAAAAAAGTCGAGATTCAAGCGATGAAGCCGTTGAAAGAATTCCGCGTTGACGACACAGCCAACTTCAAAGTCGGTGAAGCCATCAAAGCTGACACCGTCCTTAAAGAAGGAATGCTGGTTGACGTTCAAGGCGAATCAATCGGGAAAGGATTCCAAGGCACCATCAAGCGCTACAACGCCGGTCGCGGACCAATGGCCCACGGTTCCAAATTCCACAGAAGTATGGGTTCTATCGGTGCAGGCACCACCCCAGGTCGCGTTTTCAAAGGACTAGGCATGCCTGGTCACATGGGAAATGTCACCGCCACAGTCAGACATTTGAAGGTCGTCAAAGTCGACGCAGAAAAGAAGGTATTACTTGTACGAGGCGCCGTTCCTGGTTGGGATGGCGGCTTGCTTGTAATTACGCCCTCCATCACAAAGTGGAATGGCTAATCAGTCAAAGAAATCTGGTAAATAGCGGAGGATGTGAAAAGGCGACAGCCCAGCGAACATCCAAAGCGAATTAAACTAAAAGGGACAGGGAAAATGACTTCCGTTCTAGTAAAAGATCTAAAAGGTAAAGAGGTTGGCAAGAAAGAGCTGGCCAAAGAGGTATTCGAGAAAGAACCGAATATGCACCTCGTGCACGGAGCTCTCGTTCGCCAACTAGCCAATGCTCGTTCCGGCTCAGCCAACAGCAAAACCCGCTCTGAAGTCAGAGGCGGCGGCAAAAAGCCATGGAGACAAAAAGGTACTGGTCGCGCCCGCGCTGGTTCCATCCGTTCTCCATTGTGGGCTGGCGGCGGTGTCACCTTCGGTCCCAAGCCACGCGACTTCTCAATCACGATGCCGAAGAAGGCTCGTCAAGTCGCTCTTCGCTCAGTGCTCGCACTGAGAGCTAACGACATGGTCGTTATCCAGAATTTTGATGGTCTCTTCAAGTCCGCTCCTAAAGCAGGAGAGGAAGTGACAGAGCAACCGAAGACCAAACAAGTAGTGCAAGCTCTTGCTGATCTCGGCTTGAAAGACAAATCAGTCACCATCATTCTCGATCGCATGGCGCCAGGTTCAGCGCAAGTTGCTAAAGCAGCTCGCAACATCTGCTGCGTCACCGTGATCGATCAGAGCAATATCAACATCAAAGATATCGCTCAATGTGATGCGCTGCTCGTAACAGAGCAAGTGCTTGCCGAGTTAGAGAATCGCTTCCTGAACACTAAGAGTGAGAAGGCAGCGAAGACCGCTCCTGAAGCCAAGGCACCAGCCAAAGCTAAGAAGGCAGACAAGGCAGAAGAAAAAGCAGCTCCTGCAAAGAAAGCAGAAACCGCCAAAAAGACTACTGCCAAAAAGAGCGAGGAGTCCGAAGAGAAAGCTCCGAAGACAACCCGCAAGAAAAAATCAGAAGAATAGCCTGAAGGAGTGGAGGAGGCGAGAGGGGCGATAGCCCAGCGAGCCTCCGGAGCGAATAAAAAAGGTAATAGGACAATGAATAGCCGTCAATCGCACGTAATACTTCGCCCAATCATCAATGAGAAGACAGTTCAACTGGCTGCCACCAATCAGTACACATTTGAAGTCGCCAAAGACTCCAATAAAACTGAAATCGCACTGGCTCTGAAGCAGATTCTCAAAGAGCTCTATCCAAAAGGCAAGTTCACAGTGTTGAAAGTCAACACATCCGCCATCCGCGATCGCTTCCGCCGTTCTAAGAGACACGGCAGAGCACCGAAGGATGGAAAAAAAGCAATCGTAACGGTCACAGGTGACCAGCTCGAGATGTTTAACTCGTAAGTAAACGCTCCGGAGGCGCGCTGGGCTATCGCCCCTCTCGCTTCCTCCGCTCACAAAGCGGGACGTTGAATGAGTAAGTAAGCGAATTCCATAACGAGAATTTCGCATAAGGCAGATAAAGAAGGGTACAAAATAATGCCTATCAGAAAAGTAAACCCAACCTCCCCTGGTCGTCGCGGCATGACGTTGCCCGACTTCTCCGACATCACCAAAGATAAGCCGGAAAAGTCGTTGGTAACTCACATCAAGCGCCACGGCGGTCGCAACAATGTGGGAAGGCTGACCGTTCGCCATAAAGGCGGCGGACACAAGCGCGCTTATCGCATCATCGATTTCAAGCGCGACAAATTCCATGTTCCTTGCGTCGTAAAGACCATTGAATATGATCCCAATCGCAACGCACGTATCGCACTTGTGCAATATGCAGATGGCGAAAAGCGCTACATTTTGGCTCCGCACTCTCTGCGCGTCGGCGACAAGCTGATGTCCGGACCGCAAGCTGAAATCCGCGATGGAAATGCACTTCCGCTTCGCAATATCCCATTAGGTACCATCCTCCACAATGTCGAACTGACAATTGGTAAGGGCGGACAATTGGGCCGGGCAGCTGGAGTCCAAATCCAATTGCTCGCCAAAGAAGGCAAGTATGCAACTCTGCGTTTGCCTTCAACTGAAATGCGCATGGTGCACATCGATTGCATGGCTTCCATCGGACAGCTCAGCAATCCAGATGCCAAAAACATCGCAATCGGTAAAGCAGGACGAAGCCGTTGGATGGGCATCAAGCCCACTAACCGCGGTGTCGTTATGAACGCAGTCGACCACCCACACGGTGGCGGCGAAGGCAAATCACCAATCGGCGGTAAGCCGCAAACTCCGTGGGGCAAGCCGGCAATGGGTTACAAGACCCGTCGCGGCAGAAAAAATCCTTCCACACGTTTCATAGTTAAGCGCCGCAGTAAGTAGAGCAAGGAGTGCACCGTGTCACGTTCTCTGAAAAAAGGACCTTTCGTTCATCCCAGTCTCCATAAGAAGATTGAGGAGATGAATCGTAAGAACGAAAAGAAAGTACTAAAAAGCTGGTCTAGAGCATCGATGATTGTGCCCGATATGATCGGCCACACCATCGCCATCTACAACGGCCGCAAACACGTGCCCGTTTACATCACCGAACAAATGATCGGACACCGTCTGGGAGAATTCGCTCCTACAAGACTCTTCAAGGGTCACGCCGGTACCGAGAAAACCGCTAAGAGAGGCTAAGTTCCATGCACACAAGAGCACAAGCAAAGTGGATAAGAATGTCACCGCTGAAGGTGCGTCGTATCATGAATGTCGTGCGCGGTAAGAAAGCCGGTGAAGCTTACACCATGCTGAAATTCATGCCCCACGCCGCAGCCCGCGAAGTGGAGAAAGTTTTGTGGTCAGCCATGCACAACCTTATTAATCATGCCGAACATCCGGTTGATGAAAAGGAAGTTGCTGATTTCCGCATCTCCAAAATCTATGCAGATCAGGGTCCGACCCTGCGCCGCATTCAGCCTCACGCCAGAGGCCGTGCCTTCCCCATCAAGAAGAAAATCACCCACATCACTGTCGAACTCGACGATCTTCAATAAATAAGGAGCAGGACCTTGGGTCAGAAAGTACATCCACGCGGTTTCAGAGTCGGCATCCATCAAGGATGGTCGTCCAACTGGTTCGTCAATACGAAAGACGTTCCGGCTCTCATTGAGGAAGACCACAGAATACGCAACTTCCTGAAGAAGGAATTGCAAAACGCCGGAGTATCCAAAGTTGAAATCAACCGTAAGGCTGATCAAATTGGAGTCGATATCTACACCGCACGTCCTGGTGTTGTCGTCGGCAAAGGCGGAGCAGGACTCGAAACTCTTCACTTGAAAGTACGCTCGATGCTCGGACGCACCGGTATCGAAGTGAAAATCAATATTCTCGAAATCAGTCGTGTTGATCTCGAAGCGCAACTAGTTGCCGAATCAATCGCTCAGCAACTTGAAAAACGCGTCGCCTTCCGCAGAGCCATGAAGCAAGCAATCCAACGCTGCATGCGCTCGGGAGCAGTCGGAGTCAAAATCATGGTCTCCGGTCGTTTGGGCGGTGCTGAAATTGCCAGAAGCGAATGGTCAAAAGAAGGCCGTATTCCGCTTCAAACATTGAGAGCCGACATCGATTTTGGTTTCGCCGAAGGCCACACCACAATGGGCATCATCGGAATCAAAGTTTGGATCTTCAGAGGTGAATTGGAAAGAGGCCAATGGTCTCCTCCCAACGTCAAAATCTCCAGCGAACGCCAGGGCGGTGAAGAAGGCCAGGGCGGCGGCAGAAGACCAGATCGCAGACCAGACAGAGGCGACCGCGGTGACCGCGGCGGACGCAAACCAAAGAAGCAGGGGTAAAAAACCATGTTGTTTCCAAAGAGAACAAAATTCCGCAAAATGCATCGCGGCCGCATGACCGGCACCGAAACCCGCGGCTCTCAGCTCCACTTCGGTGAGCTCGGACTGCAGGCTATGGAACCGGCATGGGTGACAAGTCGCCAGATCGAAGCAGCTCGTAAAGCAATGAGCCGTTCCGTTCGCCGCGGCGGACAAATGTGGATTCGTGCATTCCCGGACAAATCAGTAACGAAGAAGCCGGCCGAAACCCGTATGGGTTCCGGTAAAGGTAACCCGGAGTTCTGGGTGGCCGTCATCAGACCAGGCCGCATCCTATTTGAAATTTCCGGAGTCGCACCGAAAGAAGCAAAAGCTGCAATGGAAATTGCTGCTCAAAAGCTTCCAATCAAGTGCCGCATCGTCGAAAGACAAGTTGGAGGCTAAACCATGAGAGTCAAAGAAATACGAGAGCTTTCTGACGAAGATTTGGCAGGCAAAATTGCCGATGCACGTCGCGAGATCGTGCAAATGCGTTTTGAACTGGCAACACACAAGCTCCAAAATACAGCCGGCATCTCCCAAGCCAAAAAGCGCTTGGCTCGCATGCTGACAATTGAAGCTGAACGCAAATTGGGATTGAAGAGGAAGAGCGATGCCTAAGAAAGAACTTGTCGGTAAAGTCGTCTCCAACAAGATGCAAAAGACTGTGGTCGTCGCTGTTGAGAATCACGTCCAGCACCGCAAATACGAAAAACAAACAGTAAGAACGTCGAAGTTCAAAGCTCACGACGAAGAAAATAAGTGCAAGATTGGCGATCGCGTTCGCATCCAAGAATGCCCACCCATCTCCAAAGATAAGCACTTCCAAGTAGTAGCAGTTTTGGGATCAGCTCTGGGAACAGACGTCCCATCTGAGGGATAAGGGTAAGGCAAATGATTCAGGTACAAACAAAACTAAACGTTGCCGACAATACTGGTGCTCGCGAACTCATGTGCATTCGTGTACTGGGCTCGGGCGCTCGCCGTTATGCCTCGGTCGGCGATGTGATCGTTGCGGTCGTTAAAGATGCTCTGCCAAACATGCCGGTCAAAAAATCGGAAGTTGTAAAAGCAGTCATCGTTCGCGTTCGCAACAACATCAAGAGAAAAGACGGCACAACTATCAGATTTGACGATAACGCCGCGGTCATTATCCAAAAAGACGGCAACCCGAAAGGTACCCGTGTTTTCGGACCAATTGCCCGCGAACTCAGAGACAAGAACTTCACCAAGATTCTGTCGCTTGCTCCGGAGGTCCTCTAAAAATGGAAAGCAAGAAATCAGTTCACATGCGCCATACCAAAGCGCCAAAGAAGACCAAGATCAAAGAAGGCGGCCGCCTGGTTGTCTCTGAAGCTCTGGTCAAATCTGGCGTCACCAATTTGGTGCCAAAAATCCACGTGAAGCGCGGCGATATGGTCATGCTCATGAACGGACCAAAGAAAGATGACAAAAAGCGCAGCAAGGAAGACACAAACTCCCTGGCAGAGCGCAATGCATTCAAAGGCACCATCGGTAAAGTTATTGCCGTAATGCCTAAAGAAGGCAAAGTCATTATCGAAGGCGTCAACATGATGACCAACTACGTTCGCCCCAAACAAGGCATGCGTAGCGAAGCCGGCATCGTCAGAAAAGAAGCTCCGGTTTATGCAAGCCGCGTAATGCTTTATTCACCTGACAAGAAGCGCCCGATTCGCTCTGAAAAACGTAAAGAGCACGGACTATAAATAGACAAGAAATTAGAGACGACAAAGCCCGTCTCAAATAAATAGCTGGAGCAGCAAATGAAACTGAGAGAACAATACGAAAAGAACGTCGTGGCTGAATTGAAAAAGCAATTCAACTACACAAACGATCTCCAAGTTCCACGTGTGGAGAAAGTCGTTATCAACATGGGAATTGGTGAGGCAGCCGCCTCCGCCAAAGCCATCGATGGTGGCCTCAAAGATTTGACAGCGATCGCCGGACAAAAGCCCGTCGTCAATCGCGCTCGCAAATCAATCGCTACCTTCAAAGTCAGAAAAGGCATGCCGGTCGGCGTTTCCGTAACGCTGCGCGGAGCTCGTATGTATGACTTTTTGTCAAAGCTCATCCACATTGCGCTGCCACGTATTCGTGACTTCCGCGGACTATCAACCAAGTCCTTCGACGGTCGCGGCAACTATTCACTCGGTATCAAAGAGCAATTGATTTTCCCGGAAATCAATTACGAACAAGTCGACGCAGTGCGCGGCATGGACATCTCCATCGTCACCACAGCTACGACAGATCAAGAAGCAAGAGCAATGCTTCAAGCATTGGGTATGCCGTTCAAACGGTAACAAACGCTGGTTTACAGCGGCGAAGGTGAGAGGGGCGACAGCCCAGCGAACCTTCGGAGCAAAATTAAGAGGAAGGCGCGAGAATTTTTCGAGCGCGTTAAAAAAGAAATCGTACACAGCGGAGGAAGTGAGAGGGGCGATCGCCCAGCGAACTTCCGGAGCGAATAAAAAGGGAGAGATTAGGAATCGTGGCTAAAACATCCATGATCGACAAAGAAAACAAGCGACGGGTCGCAGCCTCCAAAGGCAAGTACCCGGTGGTCCGCTTGCATAATCGCTGCCGCATATGCGGCAGACCCAGAGGCTATTACCGAGATCTCGGTTTGTGCCGCTGCTGTTTGAGAAAGATGGCCCACGAGGGTCTCATCCCTGGTATGACCAAGTCCAGTTGGTAGGAGAAAGTAAATGCCGGTCACAGATCCTATTGCCGACATGTTCGCGCGTATTAGAAACGCAACTCGCGTTCGCGCACCATTCGTCGAAATGCCAGCCTCCAAGCTGAAGGTTTCACTTGCAGAAGTGCTCCGTAATGAGGGGTTCATTTCTTCATTCGAAACTAAAGGACTAGGTTCGCCAGAGCAAAAAATGCGTATCGTCCTTAAATACGGTCCCCGCGGCGAGCAGGTCATTACAGGCCTGAAACGCATATCAAAGCCAGGACTGAGAGTATACAGACCAGCCAAAAAAGTGCCGCGTGTGCTCGGCGGGCTGGGAGTCGCCATCGTTAGCACCTCGACTGGTCTGATGACAGACCGTCAGGCTCGCAAGAGCAACGTTGGTGGCGAAGTAGTCGGATTCGTTTGGTAAAAGAGGGAACGACCTATGTCTCGTATCGGTAAAGCGCCGATTCCCGTACCGCAGGGAGTGACTGTCACCATCAATGGTGAAGAAGTCAAAGTCAAAGGCCCGAAAGGGGAACTGAAGCGGGTAATTCGCCCAGAGCTCAAAGTGACGCAGGAAGACGGCAAAATCGTCGTCGCCCGTACGTCCGAAGAGCGCAATGTGCGCAGCTTGCATGGCATGAGCCGCACGCTGATCTCCAATATGGTGACTGGCGTAACCCAGGGCTTCACCAAGAATATGGAAATCGTCGGTGTTGGTTATCGTGCCGCTGTCGAAGGCAAAAACCTCGTCATGCAACTTGGCTATTCGCACCCGGTTGAGATTCCGATTCCGGAAGGTTTGACCGTTACCGTCACCAAAAACGTCTCGATGTCGATCACAGGCGCCGACAAACAAATGCTCGGCGACTTCTGCTCGTACGTTCGCGACCGACGTCCACCTGAAGTTTACAAAGGTAAGGGTGTCAAATACCAGGGCGAATACATTCGCCGTAAAGCTGGTAAGGCTGCCGGTAAGAAGAAGTAGACCTGAATGAGCGGAGAAGCTGAGAGGGCGACAGCCCTGCCAGGTTTCGGAGCGACTAAAAAGTAGTTCGGGGCAAATATCTCGGACTCGCCAAATCGAGGAAAAAGAAATGATCAAGAAGCAAGACAAAAATGAAGCCCGTCGCAAAAGACACATGCGCATACGCGCCCGTCTTGCCGGCACACAAGAGCGTCCGCGTCTCTGCGTTTATCGCTCGAACAAGCACATCTACGCTCAAATCATCGACGATGTGAATGGCGCTACTCTGGTAGCCGCCAGTACACTTGAAGATGATGCCAAAGTCGAAAAGACATGGGACAGAGATGCAGCCAAAGCAGTGGGCGAACTAATCGCCGCACGCGCCAAGAAAAAAGGTATCGACGCTGTCGTATTTGAC
Source organism: Candidatus Obscuribacterales bacterium (assembly GCA_019747875.1). Classification (GTDB taxonomy): domain Bacteria; phylum Cyanobacteriota; class Vampirovibrionia; order Obscuribacterales; family Obscuribacteraceae; genus JAIEPM01. The sequence goes on along the minus strand of JAIEQI010000086.1, from coordinate 113,896 downwards.
AGAGGCGGCTACATCTATCACGGACGAGTAGCAGCAGTTGCTGATGCAGCCAGAGAAGCAGGACTTAACTTTTAGGAAAGAGGAGCCTTCCTTAAATGGATAAAGAAGAAAGAACTAGCACAGGAGAAGCTGGAGAAGAAGGTCGTAAAGGCCGTCGAACCAGCTCGCGCGAGTCCAATCGCAAGATGATGGAAGAGCGTCCTCGTGAGCAATCCGACTGGGAAGAAAAGATCATCCAAGTCCGCCGGGTCACCAAAGTCGTCAAGGGGGGCGAAAAGCTCTCGTTCCGAGCAGTTGTCGCAGTCGGCAATGGCAAAGGACAAGTCGGCGTCGGCGTCGGCAAATCGGCTGAAGTTATCGGCGCCATCCAAAAGGGTGTCGTTGATGCCAAAAAGAGCATGGTCAACGTCCCGATGACAGGAACCACGGTTCCTCACCAAGTAACTGGATGCCAGGGCTCCAGCCGCGTGCTGATCAAACCGGCTATCAAAGGTACCGGTATCATCGCCGGTGGCGCTGTCCGCGCAGTTCTGGAACTTGCAGGTGTTGGCGACGTTTTGGCTAAGTGCCTTGGCTCACGCTCACCACTCAACGTTGCTCGCGGCACCATCGATGGTTTGCGCCAGCTCCGTACATTTGAGGATGTATCGCGCCTGCGCGGTATCAGCATCCGCCAAATGCTCAGCTAGTAAGAGTTGCAATATGCGCGGAGATGGTGAGAGGGGCGGCAGCCCTGCGAACCATCGGCGCGATAAATAGAGGACCAATCATGTTAAAGATTACACTCAGCCGCGGAATGACCGCCACAACAGAAACCCAACGCCGCACCATCAAAGGTCTCGGCTTGGGCAAGTTCGGTTCATGCGCTTTCCATGCTGATTCGCCGACGATTCGTGGAATGATCAACAAGGTCAATCACCTGATCACCGTCGAAAAAGAAGAGAGAGCGACGAAAGAAGAGAAGCCTGCAAAGAAAGAAACGAAAGCAGCTTCCAAGAAATAATGAAAGAATGCTTAGCCCTGGCGGTCCTTAGATCTAACAGGGCTATGCTGTCATTAGAGGCAAGTGAAAGCTTGCCTCTCCATGTGAAATGAAACAAAATACCGAGTCCATCCTGGGCGTAAGGTGAAGGAGAAGAAATGAAACTCAGTGAATTGAAACCGGCAGACGGCGCTCGTCGCAAATCGAAAAGAGTAGGTCGCGGACGCGCATCCGGTCACGGCAAAACATCCACACGTGGTCACAACGGTGAAGGCCAACGCGCAGGCGCAAGCAAGCGCTTCGGATTTGAAGGTGGACAAACCCCACTATTCCGCCGCCTCCCGAAGATCCACAATTTCGATCAAATCGTTCGTCGCCCCTGGGTTGAAGTCAACGTAGGCAGCTTGAATGGATTTGACGCAAATGCCACCGTCGATGCAGACGCGCTGGCAGAAAAAGGCATTCTCAAGAAAACCACCGACAGCTTGCGCATACTCGGCAACGGCGATTTGAAGGTGGCGCTCAAAGTTAGCGCTCACCACGTTTCAGCCGGTGCCAGAGAGAAAATCGAAAAGGCTGGCGGTTCGGTAACCATCATCGAGCCAGTCGAACCAACCAGAAATCCGAAGAATCGCAACAAGAAATCCTAAGAACCGCAAGTAAGTAATTTGTCTGAACTCGCAGAGATCGCAACGTTAGAACTGAGAAGCCGGCACGATGCCGACGCTCCCGGAATCGAACCGAGCGAATCGCTTTTAGAACCAGAAGCCGTCGGGATGCTGGCACTCAAAGGATCGAGCCGAGCAAAACGACGACCTATAGCTAGATGCAGTAGTGCAGCGTTCTCCGGATTGAAGCGAGCGAAACCAAAATATGTAGCGGCGACGCAAGGCGTCGCTCCGAACGAGCGAATCGCTCTCAAAAGAAATAGAAGCCGGCAAGATGTCGGCGCTCCCGGGATTGAACCGAACTCCAAAGAGCGAATTAGAGAGGAACTGAACTAAATGACTCAAGCGCCTGAGCAGCAGCCGCAGCAAGCAACAGCCGCAGCTGCTCGTCGGAAAGATCCGATTGGTGGTCCTGGCGATCTGCTTACGATGTTGTCCGCCGCCGGATTGAAAGAACGGCTCTTGTTCACAGCGGCAATGATTGCCATCTATCGCATCGGAGTGCATATTCCACTTCCTGGTGTCGATCCGATGGCAATGGCGAAGCATCCTGAGCTTGCCCAAAACTTGCTCGGAATGATCGACCTCTTCACAGGCGGCGCCCTCGGCAAATTGTCAATCTTCTCAATGGGTATCGGTCCCTACATTACGGCATCGATCATCATGCAGTTGATGGCAGTGGTGATTCCGAAGCTTGAAGATCTGCAGAAGAACTCGGGCGAAGCCGGCAGGCGCCAGCTTTCGCAATACACCCGCTACTTAACCGTTTTTCTTGCCGGCATGCAATCCTACATGCTGGCAAGATTGTTAACGCAGATTCACGGACCCGAAGTGGTTATCGTAGCAGGACCGATCTTCCTATTTTCGGCAACCGTTATCCTTGCCGCATCAGCCCTTTTCATTATGTGGCTGGGTGAGGTGATAACAGAGCGTGGTGTCGGAAACGGTGCCTCATTACTTATCTTCTTAGGGATCGCTTCTCGCTTGCCAAACATGTTCTGGCAAACGAAGGAATCAGTAGAATCAGGACAGGTTCCAATTTGGGGCGTCGTCGTTCTCGGTTCTTGCTTCCTCTTATTGATTGCTTTAGTTGTCTGTTTGCAACAGGGCGTGCGCAAGATTCGAGTGCTTGGTGCACGGCGAGTGAGCAAGCAACAAGGTATTGTCGCGCCTGATGATTACCTCTATCTGCCAGTCAATCCATCTGGCGTTATGGCGATCATCTTCGCCTCATCACTGCTTATGTTCCCAACTACCTTGATGCAATTCATGGGGAGAGGCGGGGGCGATCCAGGAAAAGCAGCGCACGACATGCTTGTCGGAGCGCCAGGAATAGGGTCTGCTTTCAAGAGCCTCGCCGACCAGGCTTGGGCGCAAAAAACGTGGGAGTTTCTCGTTCGCGAATTTTACGCGCTCACCAGCTATTCGACCTGGGAGCACTCACTGGTTTACTTCATACTGATCATCTTTTTCGCCTTCTTCTATGCCTCAATTGTTCTGCCTACAAAAGATATGGCTGAGAACTTGAGACGTAGCGGTCGCGCAATTCAAGGCGTCAAACCTGGACGTCCAACTTCGGAATTCTTGGAAGCAACACTCAGCCGATTGATCTTCATCGGCGCCGTGGCAATTGCGATCGTGGCGATCGTTCCGATACACGTTGAACACGCAACGGGCGTCGTCACCCTGCAAGGATTGGGTTCCACATCACTCATCATCCTTGTCGGTGTTGCCATCGATACCCAAAGACAAATTATCACCCACGCGCTTTCGGCGCGTTATCAGGCGCGCGGATTGTTTAAGTCAACCGGCACCACAACAATGCGGAAGGAAGAAGACTAATGCAAATATTGTTTCTTGGCGCTCCAGGCGCAGGGAAGGGAACGCAATGTAAGCGCGTTGCCGTCGATCTCCAATTGCCTCACCTCTCATCCGGCGACCTCTTGAGAGAAGCCGTCAAAGCTGGAACCGCAGCTGGTGTCAAAGCAAAAAGCTTCATGGACAAAGGCGTTTTGGTTCCGGACGATGTGTTGATCGACATGTTTGAAGAGAAGCTCTCAGCCCCTGAGTGCAAAAATGGATTCATCCTCGATGGCTTTCCGCGCAATGTGGCTCAAGCGGAAGCGCTCGACAAATTGCTTTCCAAGATCAAAAAAGACCTGAGCATAGTTATCGATCTGACTGTTGATTTCGGCATGCTGACAGAACGAATCACAGGAAGAAGACTGTGTTCGAACAAAGCTTGTAATGCACCGTACCATGTCAAGTTCGCCCCATCGAAAAAAGAAAATGCTTGTGACCTTTGCGGCACAGAGCTTTACCAGCGATCTGACGACAAAGAAGAACTGGTAGCAGAGCGCCTAAAGACTTACAATGAACAAACGGCACCGCTCACCGCTTATTATTCCAAACGGAGCATATTGGAAACCGTCGATGGAAACGGCGAGCAGGACGCAATCTTCACCGAACTGATGAAGACGATTAACAAGAAGAAAACTGAAATCCACGCATGATAGTTACCGCATCTGAAGACATAGAGCTTTTCCGAAAGGCTGGAAAGCTTGCCGGACAAGTACTTGAGGCAGTCTGTAATATGGTCGAACCAGGAGTGACCACCTGGGAGCTTGATGTGTTCGCCGAAAAAATGATTCGCGATGCCGGCGCGATTCCAACCTTCAAGGGCTACCGCGGCTTTCCCTGCACCGTTTGCGCTTCAGTCAACGAAGAAGTGGTGCACGGCATTCCCAACAAGAATAAGAAGCTAAAAGCGGGTGACGTCATCAGCCTTGACCTCGGTGTCACGTTCAGACGGGCTACAAACGGCAAGAATGAAGACTTTATCGGCGATACGGCAGTGACGGTGGCCGTCGGTGAAATCAACCCAAGACTTGCAAAGCTATTGGAAGATACAAAGCAGTCTCTTTATGCCGGCATTCGTGCAGCGACAGCTGGAGCTACTCTGGATGATCTAGCCGGCCCGATTGAAGACATCGCAACGAATAATTCATACGGGATTGTCAGGGAGTATGGCGGACACGGCATCGGGTACAAGTACCATGAAGAGCCGTTTATCCTGAACTACAGAACGGGTAGTAAGGAACGACTCAAACCTGGTATGGTTATAGCCATCGAACCAATGTTCAATTTAGGTGGCGATAAGGTGAAGGTGAAGTCCGACAAATGGACGGTTGTAACGCAAGATTACAAGGCATCTGCCCACTTTGAACATTCACTTTTGATAATGGAAAACGGCGAACCAGAGATATTGACAAGGCGACCTAGCGAAAAAATATGACGAAACAAGGCGTTATTGAATTTGAAGGTACGATACGGGAAAGCCTTCCCAATGCTATGTTTCGGGTCGAATTGGACAACGGACACAAAATCCTGGCGCATATTTCCGGCAAAATTCGCAAAAATTTCATTAAGATTCTGCCGGGTGATCGAGTCCGAGTTGAGCTCACACCCTACGATTTGACGCGCGGGCGCATCACGTACCGTATCAAAGATTGAGGTAGAATATAGCGTTTGTTCGCGGCTGCATTGGCTGGGCATTAACTCAGTCAAGCTTTTTTCCGGTCCACGCCTTTCTAACGGGACATCCCGATAGATTCGCATCATCGTCAGCAAGAGCTTGCAATAGAACCCGAACCTCAAGGGTAGCGACGGCAAGAAAAGTGGAAGCAATGCTCGCTCCATTCTCGAATTGATGAGTCAGTTATGGAAGCGCAGATGGCAAGTCCTGAGCGCTGAGAAGAGAGAAAATCATGAAAGTAAGAGCTTCTGTCAAGAAAATTTGTGAAAAGTGCAAGGTTATCCGCCGCAAAGGCAGAGTCGCAATTATTTGCGAAAACCCGAAGCACAAACAGCGCCAGGGGTAATTCCTGAGGGCGACGCCCAAGGATGACCCCAGGTTATCGAAAAGGGCGGCGTCAGGGCAATCTGTAGGGGCGATGCCATGCGTCGCCCGCAAAACACAAAATGTAATTCAAGTGAAAAACCCGGCAACGGGATGTAAGTGGAAAAGACCCTAACAAGGGATGGAGGATAAATGGCTCGCATAGCGGGTGTTGATCTGCCAAGAAGCAAGAGAGCAGTAATTGCGTTGCGTTATTTGTACGGCATCGGGCCGACCGCAGCAGAAAAAATCTGCCAGAAACTTGGCATCGCCGACTCCAAGCGCGTGCAAGATCTCACTGAAGATGAGGTCAATCGCATTCGTGAAGAGATCGACAAAAACTGGCAAGTAGAAGGTGACCTGCGCAGAGTTGAGGGTCTCAACGTAAAGAGACTTATCGAAATCAACTGCTTCCGTGGGCAACGTCACCGTAAAGGTTTACCGACACGCGGACAACGCACTAAGACTAATGCTCGTACGAGACGTGGTCGCAAACGCGTTACCGTCGCCAACAAGAAGATCGCTACTAAGTAAGGGTTCATATGAGGCAGCCTGCTTTGACAGGCAGGCTGAAGAAGTTTCAAAAGCGGCATAAGCCGTCCAAGAAACCACAAACAGTTTTCACTTGAACGATAGACAGAACCTTTCAAATAAACCGGAGCTTATCAACTCCAAGCTAACTAAATAGATGGCTTCGACGAGCGGAGCTCCAAAGGAAGAAAAAAGGACCAAAGCAAATGGCTAAAGCACCAAAAGCAAGAGCTAAGAAAAAAGACCGCCGCGTAGTGCTGGAAGGCGTAGTGCACATCCAGTCTACATTCAATAACACTATTGTCAGTGCCACCGACCCGCAAGGGGCAGTGATCGCCTGGGCATCGGCCGGTACAGTTGGTTTCAAGGGCGCAAAGAAGGGTACTCCCTTCGCCGCTCAACAAGCCGCTGAGTCCGTTGCTAAACGTTCTATGGACCAGGGCATGCGCAAATGCGAAGTGCTCGTTAAGGGTCCAGGAGCCGGCAGAGAAACTGCTATTCGCGCTCTACAATCCTCAGGTCTTGAGATTACGCTCATTCGTGACTGCACACCGATCCCACACAACGGTTGCCGTCCACCAAAGAGACGTCGCGTATAAGTTTATGGTGGCATAGCGCCACCAGTTCTGATAGGAGAAACGGCATTGGCCAGGTATTGTGATTCAGTATGCAAATTGTGCCGCAACGAAGGCACTAAGCTCTTTTTGAAGGGCTCACGCTGCTATACCTCTAAGTGCGCGATCGAGCGCAGACGCTATCCCTCGGGACAGCACGGACAAGAGCGTAAGAAGCAGTCCGAGTACGCCACTCAATTGAGAGAAAAACAAAAAGTTCGCCGCTATTACGGCTTACTCGAACGTCAGTTTGCTCGCTACTTTGAAGAAGCAACCAGACAGAAATCAGTTCCAACAGGTCTTCGTTTGTTGCAATTGATGGAAACACGTTTGGATAACGTCGCTCACCGCTCAGGTCTCGTGCCATCCAGAGCACAAGCCCGTCAGCTCATCCTTCACGGACACATCACCGTCGATGGAAAGAGAGTTCAAATTCCTTCTTTCCAATTGAAGATCGGACAAATTGTTTCGGTTGAAGATAGCAGCAAGAGCCTGGTCAAGAAATTGATTGCTGAGAATCCGTCTGCCGGCGCCCCGCGCTGGATGATGGCCGATCTCGAGAACCTCAAAGTTTCGGTTCAACAACAACCAGCCCGCGAAGATCTCGATCAAACGATCAAAGAAGCACTGATAGTTGAATTCTATTCACGTTAATTAGGAAGCCGCTTAGTCTCAAGGAGTACCGCTGCGAATGTACGGAGTATCTATAGAACCTCTCAAGATCAAGTGCCTGGAAAACAAAACAGGCGCCGACGGATCCATCTACGGCAAGTTCGTAATCGAGCCGCTAGAAAGAGGCTACGGCACCACGGTTGGCAACTCACTGCGTAGAGTGTTGCTTTCCAGCTTGGAAGGCGCTGCAGTCACCGCCGTGAGAATCGAAGGCGTCACCCACGAGTTCACCACCATCCCCGGTGTCGTGGAAGACGTTATCGATATCATGCTCAACCTCAAAGGATTGGTTGTGAAGTCGTTCAGCAACGACCCGCAATACCTGCACCTGGATTTGACCCGCTCCGGTCCTGTCACCGGCCGCGATATCATCTGCCCGGCAGATGTAACCATCATCAATCCAGATTGGCAGCTTTGCACATTGGCTGACGAAGGTCGCATTCGCGCTGAAATCACTGTTGAGCGCGGTCGCGGTTACGTTCCAGCTGACACACACAGCCACTACAAACAAGCAATTGACGTTCTGCCGATCGACGCAGTCTTCATGCCGATCCGCAAAGTCAGCTATAACGTCGAACCAACTCGCGTCGGCGAAAGCACCGACTACGATAAGTTGACCATCGACCTCTGGTCAAATGGCTCAATCGACGCCACAGAAGCAATCAGCCAAGCTGCTCGCCAATTGATCGATCACCTTGTTCCGATTGCAGAACTTTCCGGTCGCCCGGTTGTACCGGTTGCTCCGCAGCCAACACAATCAGACGGCAAGCATCACTCCATCTCAATTGAAGAATTGGAGCTCTCAGTTCGCGCATACAACTGCTTGAAGAGAGCCAACATTCACTCGCTCGGCGAACTCCTCAAGCTGACCTACGATGACTTGATGAACATCAAGAACTTCGGTAAGAAGTCAGCCGACGAAGTTATCGAGCGCCTCAGACAGTTCGGTCTCGGACTATCTGACTCATCGAAATAATGCGTTGCGCCCCCAGCGATGGGCGGCGCGATGACATTGAACAAGGTTTCGCAATGCGGAACCAAAGGTGTAGGGGCGAGGACATGCCTCACCCGTGACTGAAAAGCCAACGAAGTAACGCATTTACTTCCGAAGCGTATAAACAAGGAAATAGAATTATGCGTCACCGCGTACCTGGAAATCGTCTAAGTCGTCCATACGACCAAAACAAAGCAATCTTGCGCTCACTAGCCACTGAGCTATTGCGCCACGATGAAATCGTCACCACACTTTCCAAAGCAAAAGCAGTGCGCAGTCATGCCGAAAAAATGATTACGCTCGCCAAGCACGGACTGCTGACCGACAAAGACGTGTACAACAAAGCAAAGAGCAACGACTCGCAAGTAGCAAGCGAAGCTTCAAAACAGATCGCTAAGCATGTTCACTGCCGTCGCCAACTGCTCGCTTTCATTTACGACAAAGAAGTCGTAAATCGCGCCTTCGACGAGTTGGCTCCTCGCTATGCTAAGCGCCAGGGTGGCTACACCCGCATCGTCAAGACTCACTTCCGCCGCGGTGATGCCGCGCCGATGGCTCTCATCCAGCTTGTCGAAGCGTAAAACCGAGTCTGAAAGTAAAATTCAAGCCGGTGATCAACCGGCATTCCCAGGGGCTTCGCCAATAGGCGAGGCCATTTCTGGTTCAGGACATCCATTCTTGTGGTTGGAGCGAAGCGAACAAAGTTTTTTCATATCGGGTTGACGTAAAACTTCTTTGACCATGACATCCCAAAGTCCTAAAAAACAGGATTCCCAAAAGTGCTGTACCGTCACTGTTTTGGGACGCGCAATCAGCGATGAATGGTATTGTCGATGTAAAACTTCTTTGACGTCAACCTGGGTGGCAGAAAAGGGCACTAGTTCCTAGAATGTGAAGAGCTATTGTCTGCGGATCTCGCCTGCATATGAAGCAAACGAAGAAGCGAGTTAGCTGAGCGAAGGAAACCTTGTGGGCAAACCGAAGAGTGAATCAGGCGAAGCCATCATAGAAAGCAGAAGCGATGGGAGCGCCGGCCTCTCGCCCGCATCTGAAGTTCGCCGTCGCATTGCACTGAAGCTCGAATACGACGGCAGCAAATTTAGCGGCTCGCAAATGCAAGATGCCGCGCGCACCGTACAAGAAGATCTGGAGAAAGCACTCTCCTCCTTCTTCCGCACAGACCGCCGCCTTGTCGCAACGTTGAGCGGACGCACCGACAGTGGTGTCCATGCTCGAGGCCAGGTCGCCCATTTCGACATAACCGATCAGATTCTCGATCGCGCCTTCAACAAGCACGCATCAAGCAAGGAAAAGGTCGACGTGCAATTGGATCAAGAAACGCTGCGCACAATCTGCTGGGCGTTGAATGGAATCTTGAAGGAAGACATGTCGGTTACAGCGGCCCAAGAAGTGCCGAACAAATTCCATGCGCGCTATTCAGCTGTGCGGCGAACCTACGTCTATCGCATTCTCAATCGCCAGCAACGTTCCGCCCTCGGATACAATGCGCAATATTTCATACCGACTTCGTTAAATCTAGCCAATATGGAAGCAGCAGCGCAGCACCTGCTCGGACGGCATGATTTCAGCGCTTTCAAGTCCTCAAACTCCGATAGCAGCAGCCCAATCTGCACCGTGGATCGTGCAGAATTGTTGAATTATGGTGAAGGAAAGCTTGAATTCTGGATATCCGCTGACCACTTCGTTTACAATATGGTGCGCATAATTGTCGGGACACTAGTTGATATAGGCCTCGGCAAGCGCGAACCGTCGGATCTGTCTTATGCTTTGACAGAGAAAGGCAGGCATCTGTCCGGACCAACGGCGCCGCCTAGGGGACTCTGCCTTCATCAAGTGGATTATCCCGCCGAGTTCAATTTGTTTCAAAGAGGCTCCCAAGAAGAGCCTGCTTAATCAGGAGATTTAGTCGTGAAAACCTTTGTGCCCAAAGTAGAAGATGTACAGCGTGACTGGTACGTCGTTGATGCAGAAGGACAGACACTGGGCAGACTGGCCGTCCAAGTTGCCAACGTCCTGCGTGGCAAAACCAAGCCAACCTTCACTCCCCACATGGACTGCGGAGACTTCGTAATCATTATCAATGCCGAGAAGATTCACGTCTCCGGCAACAAGGAAGAGCAAAAGCTCTACCGCCACCACTCCGGCTATCCTCATGGTTTCAAAATCGAAACTTTGAAACACTTGAGAGAGCGCAGACCGGAAGCCATCGTTGAGCGCGCAGTAAAGGGAATGCTCCCGCACTCACGCTTAGGCGCTCGTCAGTTCACCAAGCTCAAAGTTTACGTCGGTGCTGAGCATCCGCATGAAGCTCAACAACCGAAGAAGCTCGAAATTAAGAAGTAGGGGCGATGACGTGCATCGCTAGTAGCGATGCAAACGTTGCCAAATGCAAGTAAAGGATAAAGGGAAGAAATCGCGATGACCAGCGTAATTCAATATTACGGAACAGGCAGAAGAAAAACCGCCACAGCGCGGGTACGCTTGATTCCAGGCACAGGCAAAGTAACCATCAACAATCGCACGATGGAAGATTACGTCGGTAATCGTCCTGGACTTGCAAAAGACATTTTTCTTCCGTTTGAAACTGCTGATGCTCAAGGACGTTTCGACGTAATCGTCAATGTCTGCGGCGGCGGTATCACCGGACAGATTGGCGCTATTCGTCACGGCATCTCCAGAGCATTGGCTGAAGCCGCTCCCCAAAACCGTCCTCTTCTCCGCACGCAAGACCTTCTCACACGCGATCCCCGCGTCAAAGAGCGTAAGAAATATGGTCGCAAGCGCGCTCGCAAACGCTTCCAATTCTCGAAGCGCTAATTGCAAACAAAACAGACTTACTTCCAGTCCTGCCTTCACGGGCAGGACTGTTTTTTTTCTCGCATTCCCAAATGCAATTTGAGACAATTGATGTCTCAAGAAAACTTATGTCGAACTGAAACTCAATCACAGGGCACCCAATGCCATGGAAAGTTCTCGAACAGAAGAAGCAAACCCAATAATAGGAACCCTATTTTTAGACCGATTCCTTATCAAATCATCTGTTGGCACAGGTGGTGCCGGATCCGTCTTTGAGTGTTTCGACAAACTACTCGATAGAAAAGTCGCCTTGAAGGTTTTGCATAGCGAGCTTCTTGATTCGGATGAGAAACTCGATCGTTTCCAACGAGAAGCGCAAGTGCTGAACAATCTATCGCATCCAAACGTATTGTCCGTTTACTCCTTTGGCGTAACTTCGAACTGGCAACCGTATCTAGTTCTTCCGTTTGTTGAAGGTTGCTCGCTTGCAAAGTCGATTGAGGATCGATCTTTGGATCTCAATAAGGCTATCTCAATCTTGCTCCAGATCTGTGATGCTCTCATTTACATTCACGGTCGAGGAATCATTCATCGCGATCTGAAACCTGGAAACATCATGATTTCGACAGATGAAGCGGGGAACATAAGCGCTCAGATTGTCGATTTTGGAATCGCAAAAATTCAAAACAGCGAGAAACCCGATATTCAAAAGCTGACATCCACTGGAGAAATATTTGGCAGTCCATCATACATGAGTCCAGAGCAGTGGCGAGGTGAACAACTTGATCACCGCACGGACATCTACGCATTTGGAGTACTGATGTATGAGCTATTCAGCGGCGGCAAACTTCCGTGGACAGTAGAAGATCTGGTAGCTGTCATGCTGGACAAGGCTGATCTCAAAGCGACCCCGATTGCTCAGCAGGCTCTCAATTTGAAACCTGAAAAGCTCTCAACTAAGATGCAAGAGCTTATCAGCAAAGCTATGGCGCTGGACATTTCTAATCGAATTCAAACAGTTACAGAAATCAAGGAAAAGCTAATCCTAACACCAGAGAGCTTCAACACTGGTAACTCGGATACCATAGCCCTTAGCAGGATCGAAAGTTCCGAGCAAATGAATCAGCCGAATGCCAGAAAATCTCTCTGGAAGCCTGTCATTTTGGCATCAGCCTTCACTCTTTTGGCAGGCAGCTTGACCTGGTTCGCCAGCAGCACTCTGGAAGGAAGGCTTCTGGTACTCAAGCTAAGACTACTACTAAATACACCACCTACAGTATCAGAGCAACTTGGGTTAGCTAACGAACTCTATATAAGCGAAAAAGAACCAGAGGCAATCGAGCTCTACTCACTTGTTGAGAAAAGCTCAGACCTGCGTCGAGCCGATCCACGTTCGGCAGCTCTTGCCTTAGATAGATTGGCAGATTTCGAAGCCTCACAATCCAAAAGTGAAAGCAGGGCATACGCACGAAAAGCTGTGGATGTCTTTGATCATCTTAGTGAAACAGCCGAAAAAGAAAACAAATATTCGCTTGCTATTGAGTTCCTCAAAGGTGCCATAAAGAACCGCCAACGCGAAACACCTCGCAGAACAAACCTTGAGGGTCTGGCACATTTCCACTTAGCTCAGCTCTATGAAAAGGAAAAACCAAGTGGCAGCGTTTCAAACAACTGGCAGCTAGAAAAGGCGAATTATGTTGAGGCACTGAAACTTTTTAAGAGAGATCTGAAAGCCAATCTGCCCTATGCAATAATGTCCGAATACAACCTATCACTAATCTCCAACTCCCAGAAGCAACTGGATGAAGAGCTTTTGCATTTGCGCAATGCACTCCACCTCGGTCGAACAGCTTATTCAGACAGACATCCAACAATATCCAGAATATTTAAGAGTATCGAAGAACTAAGTGCCAAGTACCAAAAGCAGGGCGATTTAAGCAAAGCCCGTTTAGTTTCTGATCTGGTCAAAAAACAAAACTAAAGTGACTGAGTAGACGCAAACTTCGGCAATGGGTATATAGCTATACTCGAGTCCTCTCAGAGAAATTTCAGCTCATACGTCTATCTTTTAATTACTACTGTAAGAAAAGAAGGAGAGTGCCTCCCTATGGATAAGCGTCAGGACAATAATGAAGCGCTAGATGCCGCGAATACCAAGGATACCAAAGCGGTCGAGGCCTCTCAAAGCGAAGCACAAAACGCGATGCCGCAGCTTGTGCAACAGAAGAAGGATCTGATTACCTTCTTGAAAGCAGGCGGCAAGAGTGGAATAACCAACGATTTTGGCAAGCAAAGTTTTTTTGACAGCAAGTCAAACAACAAAAGCGAAAAGATTAACAACCAATTGGGTCCTTCCGACAAAATACAAAATTCTTTGTCACCTTCCCCTGATACCAATTCACCTGAGTCAGTGAATAATCAAATCCGACCAAGCAGCCGAATTCAAAGCACAATAACTGAGCACCGCAGCGGACCATCCACGGAAACTCAATCGGACGCCAAACCAGTAAGACTATCCGATATGAGAGCTGCAGCACGATCGTCTGAAGAAAACGGCGATAACAAAGCTCCGCTGGCGCGCGCGGAAAAGCGCAGCGATCAAAATGTCGAAACGAATGAACGAACTCCGAAATCATACATGTTGGACCGAGCAACCTTCCAGGGCATGAAAGAACTCCTTGACAGAAGGAAGGAACTGATGAACCAGTTAAAGTCCGGTGCCAAGAGTGGTATCACGGAGGACTTTGGAAAACAAGAAATATACGATAGCGAGTCAAAACAAGAGAACCTCAAAACGGAAGGCGATTCAGTTACTGCCGGAGCAGATTCGCGAAGAGTACTGACCGGTCATCTTATTCACAATGAACAGCCCGGAAGCACAATACCAGAGCCGGTGGCTGGAGAATTACATCTGCCACCAGGTAAACCTACTCAAGACAACTATGACCAGTCTCCAGAACGAGCACCCTTGAAAGGCAGCGTAAGCTATGACCAGCCGGCAGCGAGCTTTACTGAACCGAATGCAGGCGAATTGAAATTGCCCAAACATCCGAACAATGATCAAGAACAAGATCACAGCGAACAAGTTTTCGGAAAAGTTATTCCAAAGCAAGATTCTACAAAAGATCAACAACAACAAGGAAAAGTAATTCCGGAACCAGTGGCAGGTGAATGGAAGCCCCCACAAAGTATTGGCACTGAGGGTTCTGGAGAAATCGTTTCGAAAACGGACCAGAGAGAACAAGCTACCGCAATCAAGGAAGCAGAAGCGAGAGAACTGAACCTACCACCAAGAGGGAGTTCTGTGGAAACTAAAGTTTGGGGCGAGATAGTTCAGACGCACAAACCAGAGTTTAGCGCGGCAGAAACTGTTGCAGGTGAACTGCACTTGCCCGCACGGCATTCCTCAATTCAGACTGAAGCAAGCCGAGAGACGGGAACAAAACAATACTCGTCCACGAAAGAAGCAAGATCAGATAAATTAGTGCCGTCAGAACACACAGAAATAAAAGAAAGCTCGATTAAATTGGAAGGCTTCGTATCAAAAAACCAATTTGATGATAGCAACATTGTAAACGAAATGGCAAAAGCAGTTTTGCCATTTGTGTTGTACCAACAAGAACGATTCAATCAGAGACAAAAGGATATACTAAATGCTTTAGAAACAATAGAATCGCTCCCCGGAGGTAAATATCTGATGGCGGTCATCAAAGGATTCAAACATGTCGGAGATGACCTGATCAACTTAGGTGAAGATGGTATTGTTCTCGTAACTAGAAGACCAGAAGAAATTTTGCTGAGCACCGCAATGGATCTATTTAAGACAGTCCAGGAGAATCCCGAGGAGGCAGTAGAAAATTGCAAGACCGTGATGGCTTCCATTAAACTCGCGATTGGAGAGGCTGAAATCTCAGACTTTGAGAATCTGGGCAAGGCCGGACAGAGATTTGCCAACAAAATTGTAGAACTCGAAAGAGAATTCGATAACCTGCCACCTGAAGACAAACTCGAGGCCACAGTATATGTGAGCCTGAGCTTTCTAATATTGAAGGGAGCATCAAAAACAAAAATGGCACATTCTGCTCTCGGAAAGTTAGAGAAGTTAGGTATTTCAAGCACCGAGGCCCACAACGCCGTCGAAACAGCAGAGTGGCTACAAGCGGCAAAGGAGACGGCACACATAACAGAAAAACTTGGTCAACGACAACACAATAGTGGAAGAAAATCAGGACATAGTGAGTGAAAGGTCTTTATAAAGTGACAGAACCACAACACGATCAAGGTCACGTCATGCATTATGCGTTTGCGCATCGTCACCTCACTGATATGGCCTTTGAAGAACCGCAACTCATCCTCAGCGCTGCATTGGACGGACGCCTGCCAGATATCCTCAATCGTATTTGGAAAGACATGAATTCGAATCTATCAGATGCTGACAAACGCGAAGGCGAGATTGGAGTCGAGCTAAAAAAGCTTGATGACGGAGTACTAATTGTGGTGCTCATGCCTGAACCAGAGATACCCCCAGAAGCAAAATATATGGCTCTTGCCTTCCAGCAAACTCCCGCCCAGGAGCTGATGGCAAGATGTTTCACACTGGAGCTTAGTTATGACAACACCTTTGCACTTGGTGTCTGGTCACCGGATCGCACCCACGGAATAATTTCGCGCTCATCAGGTGATTTGGGTGATTTCCTGAAAGAGGTTAAAGACCTTATCAGCCAAGGTGACGGGCAAAACTAGGTTAAGATATAACCTGGTCTGTTCGGAGCTCCAATCTTGAGTTTAGACGCGAATATAGAGTTGTCAGTGGTGATGCCCGTCTATAACGAAGAAGGATCTATTGAAAAGGCAATCTACGAGGTACAAGAACATATCCTCAACAAAGTTCCTTCCAACCTGATTGTTGTGAATGATGGCAGCAAGGATCGCACCTTAGAAATTGTCGAAAAAATTTGCGCAGGCAATCAGCAGATAAAGGTGATAAATCAAACCAATCGCGGTCACGGCGGTGCTCTACTGACAGGAATCTCCGCTACAACAAGTGAGTATATCTTCCTAATCGACAGTGATCGGCAAATTCCGCTATCTGCATTTGAGGATCTTTGGAAGCAGGCGAAGACTCATGATTTGGTTATGGGCGTGCGTAAGAACAGGCAAGATCCACCAACACGGCTAATCTTGACGAAATTAGTACGGCAATCAATCAGACTCTTCTTCGGAGTCGAAGCTAACGATGCAAATGTTCCATTTAAGATCTTGAATCGGAACCTATGGACAGCAGCGACGAAATATATTCCTGATGACTCGCTTACTCCGTCACTTCTTCTTTGCGTGTTCGCATTGTGCAAGAAATACCGAGTACATGAAGTTGAAGTCCCGCATCGAGAGCGGATGGCGGGGCAGTCAACAATCAGACATTTTAAGTTATTGAAATTCTGCGCAAAAGCATTTTCGCAATTGATGGAATTTCGGCGAAGGTTGGCTGCATGACGGACACTTGCAAGATCCTCATCATTGGCGCCGGTCCCACCGCACTGGGAGCGGCAAAGCGCCTAGATGAACTTGGGCAGAGCGACTGGCTCTTGTTTGAACGGCAAGCCGAGGCTGGTGGCTTAGCAGGCTCTGTAGTGGACGAAGCCGGCTTCACTTGGGATATGGGCGGACATGTGATTTTCTCGCACTACCAGTACTTCGACCGAGTACTTCGCGAAACAATCGCGCAATGGGTCGAGCATGTGCGCGAAGCCTGGGTCTATTTGGGCGGACAATTCATCCCTTACCCATTTCAAAATAATATTTGGAGACTGCCACCAGATCAACTTATCGACTGTATGGAAGGCTTGATAGATGCGAGGTTGAACATTTCAACTCACGCGGAAAAGCCAGGCTCGTTTCATGACTGGATCGTAAGCAACTATGGAAACGCCCTTTCCGAATTGTTCTTCCTCCCCTACAACTTCAAAGTTTGGGCATATCAGCCAAAGAAGCTAGACATTGGATGGACTGGTGAGCGGGTCGCTCGCGTGGATTTGAAAAAGATTCTGCGGACGCTCGTCTTGAAACAAGATGACATTGGTTGGGG
This sequence comes from Candidatus Obscuribacterales bacterium, assembly GCA_019747875.1. Taxonomy (GTDB): domain Bacteria; phylum Cyanobacteriota; class Vampirovibrionia; order Obscuribacterales; family Obscuribacteraceae; genus JAIEPM01. Next base: position 96,635 of record JAIEQI010000086.1, on the reverse strand, counting down.
TCCAAATTCCACATTTAGTTTTCCACTGCACGGAGGTACGGGAGCCATATGGAGAGGGCTCGCAGAAAAACTGCCTCCTGAAAAAATTAATTTTAGCAATGGGCTAGTAAGCTTAGACATCCAAAACAAGAAGGCGTCTTTTGAGAATGGAAAAGTGGTCAGCTATTCTCATTTGATTTCCACGATTCCTTTGCGCGAACTTCTGCTATTGCTGGTCAATCAGCCGCAGTTGACAGCAAGGGCTGACGAATTGATTTATTCGTCAACACATATAGTTGGCTTGGGAATGGACGGACAAATTCCAGCGGAGCTTGCAGGTAAGTGTTGGTTGTATTTTCCCGAGCCCGAAATCCCCTTCTACCGCGCCACAGCTTTCTCCCATTATTCTCCTTACAATGTGCCTAAGCCCGGCAAGCAGTGGTCGCTGATGTGTGAAGTTAGCGAGTCACCCGACAAAAATGTGAACTCCGCAACTGTCGCCAAAGATGTTTTGAAAGCAGCCGCATCAATCGGTTTCATAGACGAAAAATCATGTGCGAGTCTATGGCACCGCCGCTTGGAGTACGGCTATCCAACACCATTTTTAGGACGCGACAAGCTACTTGCTGAATTGGACAAAGCACTATTGGAAAAATCAATTCATAGTCGAGGAAGATTTGGTGGTGCAAAGTACGAGGTATCCAACCAAGATCATTCATTTATGCAAGGCGTCGAAGCTGTCGACAATATCCTGTTCGGCGACGAAGAAATCACATATACGGATCCTAATCGCGTTAATACACAAGGAAAAAGACCTGAGCCCAGACGACCCGCCCCGGGAGGAATGTAAAAGGTCCTAAATCAGAGGATTACCCCCTGTCTTGGCGTGGCACGATAGCCTAGGACTGGGCACAAGCGAGGGCGCGATGAAACTTAAGACTTTGGACTGTTTAATCCTGGCAGCGACGATTTCGATAAGCAGCGTTCTAGTACAGGATTGCGTTGCAGTAGCGGCGTCCAAAACTGCGGCGAAAGGTGCCAAAACAACAGCAAAGCCAAATCCGGCACTGGTAGAGGCGAATCGCTTGTCTTATAGAAAGGCATTTCCCGCTGCCATTGAAAAATACAAACAAGCTATTGCGATTGACCCGAAAAATCCTGAATGCTACCACTACTATGGGCGAACTCTGGCCACAATGGGACTGGAGGCAGAAGCGATCGAACAATACAAAACGGCCCTCAAAATTAAACCGAATTGGCCTGAACTGTACAACGACATTGGGGTGTCACTTGTCGTAAATGAAGACGTTCCGGAAGGCGCACGATACATCAAGCGAAGCGTTGAGATGAATCCGAAGTACATCCCAGGATGGAACAATCTGGGCGCTGCACTGCAGAAGCTCGGAGACTATAAGGCAGCCAGGGATGCGTTCGTTAAGTCCCTTAAACTACAGCCAACAAATCCGGTTATCCAGAAACGATTCCAAACTTGCACTCAAAAACTGGCACAGTCCAAAACATTCGAATTCGGCCCACCAATAACGCCGTTCTCAAAACCTACAGTTAGTCCTTCTGAGAATATCAGCACAGGCACCGCTCCAGGTACAACTGATGCACAGAAGCCACCAGAGCAAACTCCGCCTGAGACAGCAACAACTCCGCCGGAAGAAAAGCCAGCCGAAACACCAACTGCAACAGCTGCACCGACACCGCCAGTGGCTAAACCCGTAGCACCGCCGGCAGCACCGGTGAAGGCGACGACGCCTCCGCCAGTGGAGAAGCCTGCGGCTGCGCCGGTCAAACCAGTACAAACACCGAGTACAGCTGTTCAAGCTCCGGCAAAGAAGCCCAGCACCAACACGGCAACGGCAACTCCGAAACCTACACATGTTTCAACTCCGCCGAAACAAACCACGCCACCAGTGGCAAAAGTTACAACACCGCCGGTATTATCTACGACACCACCAGTTTTTGGCGGCAAGCCCGGTGGGTCACGTCCAGCTGGCGCACCAGAAGGAATAAGTACAAGCCTCTCAGAGATCACCAATCCTAAGCCAAGCTCGGCAAGCACTTCGGCGACGACGACGACGACGACGACGACGACGACGACGACGACGACAAGCACGAGCGCGCCGGCAAGCACCACTGGTGACACCAGCACAAGTGCAACTAGTACAGGAACTCCGTCAGCAGATGCTTCGCAATCAGCAGGTGCACCGTCAACAGGCTCAGAATCGACAGCCACCAGCACACCGTCTAACAGCGGCTCAAGTGCCAGCTCGTCATCTGCGTCCACCACAAGCGGTAGCGGCTCGGCAAGCAGCAGCTCGAGCAGTGGCACATCAAGCAGCGGATCAAGTGCTCCAAGCAGCACGACTACTCCAAGCGGCGGTTCCAGTGCTCCGAATACGCCTCCAGCTAGTTCAGGCGCCACAGCTTCTGATGATTCAGACGAGTAATAGAGCAAGAAAGGTAGGTGCTTGTTTAGATCGCTAATTGAAGATGCGTTCGCTGAACGCATCAGGGGTCCCGTTCTTACTGGTTATTACAAGCAGGAGAATCAAATTGAGTTGGGATATTAATGACGAGAAAGTAATACCTAAGGATTCAACGCTCAACCTATATCTGCTACGACACGGCGAAACGGCTTACAGCCAAACAGGTGGCTTCTGCGGCTTTACAGACGCCGAACTTACCGCAGAAGGAAAGCTTATGGCGCAGCAGTACGCAGATGCTTATAAGGATGTTGTCTTCGAAGGTATCTATTGCAGCTCGCTAAAAAGAAGCATTGAAACCGCCCGCCCCCTAGCCTCGGCGCAAGGAAAGGAAATCGACCACAGAGACGGCTTGAAAGAAATCAATTACGGCAAATGGGAAGGTCTGACTCACGATTTTGTGCGCGAGCAATTTGCCGATGACTATGATAAGTGGATAGCTGAACCAGGCTGGAATGCTCCCACTGGAGGGGAAACTGCGTTCCAAATAGCCGGTCGAGCAATGAATGTAATCGGCGAAATTCTTTTTACGCACCTATCAGGCAATGTGCTCGTTGTTTCACACAAAGCAACCATACGCATCATCATTTGCTGCTTGCTGGGCATTGAGTTAGGAAGGTATAGAGATCGCGTCAGCGTTTTAGCCGGCTCACTATCAATTATCAAGATGGGCAAACATGGTCCTCTACTTGAACTTCTGAATGATAGATCGTATATGTCGAATGAACTCCGTAGCCGTTCGGGGACTTGATACCGGAGCCCGCTCGCTTCATAATGGAAAATTATGATAATCGACGACGACGAGAACGACGAAGAAGGTTCAGCCTCTGAGGAGGAGGAGAGTTCCTCTTCGCAAAAGAAAGAACCAGCTGAACCTGAAGGTCCAATGTCTCTTCAGAGGGAACTCGAGGTTAACGATCTCGGGCGAGTGATGTTTTTCAAAGATAACAAGATCTTCTCCGCAGTTGGACCTCAGCTGCCTATTGTGCAGTTAGACAAAGACGGTGCCTTCGTCAGCCATGCGCCCGATCAGCCATACCGTGAGGGCGTTGATGAGGAGATGACTGTTGTTCAAGATCGCTACGGGCGCTTGATAGATCCCCTGGGCGAAGTTCGCAAACTGACCGGAATGAAATATAACGGACGACAGCTCTATTACATCGCTGAGCGGCATCCTGAAAATGGGCAACATCTTGCCGCCTGGTTCGACGATGAATGGAAGCCACACAAACTCTACCTGGGAGAAAACCTCCTATCGGCATACATGGTATTGAAAGTGCGCTATCGCATGATCGACGGAGAACTCAGCGCATTTCCCGAAATACATTCCGAGTAAAATGCGGCGACGTATGGTAGCGCCCAGGCGACGCCATGCGTCGCTCGCAGCTCTCAAAACTAGCTGTGCCAGAAATCGGTGCAGATTTCTTGCCAGTTCCGTGTGAAATGATTCCATGCCATCTCGGATGCGATCTTAGATTGCAAAGATTTCTCTTGAACGCGCTCTGGACGCCGACTGCCATTTGCTCGACAGTAAAACTCGATGAAGCAATTGAAACCATAAATTCGATACTGACAGACTTTAGACCATTGCCCATCAGACACCATTTCCAGCGTTATGCACAAACCGTCGCGTGAATCTACATCTCCACGCTCGGCAATTCGAACCATGTCGTCAACGTACTCACACTTCACTATCGATTCGTCGAGAATAGAAGCACAATCAGGAAAGAGGTCCATCATTGCAGCTTCATCTTCTTCAGTGTGCTGCATCAACTCGGACGCGTTCATTGCGTCTTCAGAGACATCCTGGGATTTCTCGACTTTGTTGGATTGCCCGTGGGGCAAAACACCAGCATCTGATGGATCGTCATGGACAAATCCGGCGGCGGCATCTTTAGCCGGGTCAGGTCGTTCAATACTTGGTCCAGCGTCTTTCGCACTGCGAGCTATTGAACTACTTTCAGCTGCATTTATGGGCGGACGGGACGTCCGCGCTCCATACTTAGCTTCAGCAGCTGCAGGAGTTGTATCCTGCCCTTCAGCTTTTTCAGCAGTTAGCTCCTCCCATTCAGCTTTTGCATCCCGCCCTTCAGCAGTTGCAGCAGAGGCATCCAGCCCTTCAGCAGTTGCATCCCGCTCTTCAGCTCTTTCAGCAGTTAGCTCCTCCCATTCAGCTTTTGCATCCCGCCCTTCAGCAGTTGCAGCAGAGGCATCCTCCCTTTCAGCTTTTGCAGCATCCTCCGATTCACCTGTTGCAACCTTTGCGTCCGCCCATCCAGCTTTTGCAGCTAATGCGGTCTCTTTAGGAGTAGCTTCTTCGGCGGCATTTGCAGTTTCTGGTGCAGAGTGCGCCCCCTGTTCACTTCGAGATACTGGAGGAGCCGATTGTTGAGATTGGCGGCGAGCGAAAGCAACATCTGGTAGAGGAATATCCCCAACGTGATCTACTTCTTCCTGACTTTCAGGCTGGGTCATAGCTGCTAAAACAGCGGGATCCATATGCTCGACTTCTTTGTGCGGAACAACAGAATCAGTAAGCTCTTTTGACATGTCCTCCTCTGGTCTCCTTAAAGACTCCGAGGAAGGTTGATACTGCCCACGGTGCGCGAAGGAATTTCCATTCGCCTCATGCGGAGAAGCTCCGTTTCCATTTCCATTACCTTTGCTGTTGGTTTCATCGGACTCCTCACCTGGAAGGTGTCCATCGAGATCAACAAGATCGAGTTCGACTCCGACGCCAAGCGCGTCAATTATGATCGGGATATCGCTAAGATCAGTTTCGCAGCGCATGCAGGATTGGGCAGTATAGAGGGTCGTTCGTCCACACTCGGGACAGACTTTCAGAGCAGGCATACTGATGCGATTTTCAGACTCAATGAAAATGCCAGTTCTTGAAGGCGTAAGGCTTAGCATTCGGTCCGGATCTGCGTCATAAGCACTCATCTCATCATTCGTTGGCATGAAAAGAATAAGTCCGCGCGTCATCTTGGAGTGAGCAGTCGAATCCACCAATCCCAACTTATTCTTCCAAGCTATCAGGCGCCAATAAGCAGCCTGCCCATAACGACGCAGCGCGATCGAAGAGAGTGTCTCGCCCAAGCGAACCGTGTGCTTGATGCCATCCATTTCAACCGGCTTCTTTGCTGCGGCCGCAGGATTGAGAATCTGCTCGACATTTGCTCGACGTTCATCATCATCAAGGGCTTCCTTACCGGAGAACGATCGCCGCGTAGGAGCCTCTGAATCTTGATCATGATTGAATAAACTTGGACGTTTTTTGTTGATTCCCAATAGTCCAGCTGCCGCACCGAGATCAGCCCCTCCAAACAAAAACGCGAGTTCCTCTTCTGGCGTTGAGAACGGAATTTTCCCAAAGTTGATGTGGTTGTATGAGCTTGTGCCCTTCATAAAATTGTCCACGAATTTGGGACTTGGAATATAGAGTTTCTGTCCCTCTTTCAATGAACAATAAGGTTGTCCCTTGTAGTTAACGACTTTAATAGTGCTCTTGTTTCGAGCATAAATAATCTGCGCATTCTTATCATTGCTAAAGTACTTTCTTGAAATAACATGCAACGTCTCGCCTTTCTTCACGACGTGAACCCGCTCGGCATCCTCTTTGCGTTTCTTCTCTTCGCGTTCCTTGCGTTCTTTCTCTTCCTTCTCTTGAGCTTTGCGTTGCTCTTCCAGGCGCTGCTTCTGAGCCAACTCTTCAGCCAACTGCTCTGGGGTCGGCCCCTTTGGTTTAATAGTTTCAGCCGACTCTTCCTGCTGTTTCTTTTGTTTTGCAGCTTCCTCTTCAAGGCGTTTCTGAGACTGCTCTGTTTCTGTTTTTGCTATAGCTGCTGTCAGATCTGATTGTTTAGTGGGTCCACCATCGGCTTGCATTGCAGGATTTGCCATCGCATCTTTCTGTGCTAGCTGAGCATCCTTGCCTTGTTCCCGCCCGACTGCGCGGCCCAGTTCGCCATTCAGCAATGCGCTGCGAACAGCATCTCCCAGCTTGCCAATGTCGAGGGTGTTTTGTGTCTTAAGCTCGGCTTTCACCTCAAGCGTAGCACCATCCTTAGTATCAAGTTTTTGAGCCAGAGTATCGGCCAACTTGCCGAGCTGATTAATTGATCCTTCATTGATCTTTCCTAGCTCCATTCGAGCCATCAAGGTCTGCATCAGCGGACCAGCATCCTTGAGGTCAAACTTCATCCCCGGAATTTGCCCAAGAGCACGCCCATCGATCATGACTTCACCAGGACGTGCCAAACTGCGACCGAGCAGCGCGGACAAGTCCATTCCGCCAGCAAGTGTGCCACCGTCTTTGAATCCCTTGAACAGCTCTGCCAATATCTGCTTTGTTTGATCGCCGCTTGGAACCTTGTCGAATTGCTTTCCTTGCAATAGATCCAAAACACGTCCACCAGCACCCAAATCCTGCATGCCGCCCAAGCGCAGTCCGCCTTCGGCCTGGCTTCTACTTAATTGTTCAAAGAGCTTGGTCAGATTGCCTTGCGTTTTTCCATCAAGTTGGTTGATATCAAAATTGAATTTGCCATCCGTTAGTGCGTTCCGCAGTCCTGTTAACTGCTCAGGCTTCAGCCCTTGCAACATTTTTACGGCATCAAGATTGTCACGCCCGATAATTCCCTTGCCTGACTGCATGGCAGTAATTAGATCTGCCAGATGCTTGGCAGCCTCAGGATTTGACCTCATGAGCAGTAAACCGATGTTATCCTTTGTCGGTGCAGCTGGAAAAATATCGCCACCAGGCTTCCCTCGCTCCGCCGGGTGATTTGGCCCGTCATGAGGTTTTCCTGCTTCCGCCCGTGGACCGCCATCTGGCTTACCGGGCTGCGCCTCATTTACTGGTCGTTGTTGCCGCGGTGCAGCGTCGAAAGGTTGAGTAATGCCACCACCAGTAGTAGCTCTGTCAGCACGTGGGGATTGTTCGGGTTTTGTTGTATCGGGTTTTGTTGTGTCGGGTTTCGTTGTGTCGGGTTTCGCCTCCGGCTTTTGAGTTTCTACCCGGTCTGGCTTAGCTGGCTGATTCGCTTTGTCGGAGCTGTCTCCACCTCGCGCAACAAGTTTGTCGGGATTGTTCGCTTGTGCCGGAGGTGGCACATCGCCCTTGTGTAGAGGGGCGAAATTTAGGGTCTGGTTTGGGGCCTCTGGTGTATTAGCTCTTTGTGTGCGGGGATTTGTACTGTCACCAACTGGAGCTGTGGGTCTTGCTGGATTCCCGCCCCCTTCATTTTGCGGCTGTACGCGAGCCTGATTACTATTTACGTAAGTCTCTGGTCGTGACTGGTTCGGAGGAAGCCCCGAACGCTCAGCCGTGACATTCATTGCCGGTCCCAACTTGCCATCCTTCTGAACTTGTTGCCAGCTTGCGATGCCGTTCCCGTCAGCATTCAAGGTTCCTTCGTAGCGTGTCCCGTCGGACGCCAGCAGCATGGGCTTGCCGTTGTCGCCGTACTCTTTTCCAAAAATGACCTTGCCGGAATCGGTTGCAAAAGTAATATCTCGCGGAGTGCTGCCATAGGTTTCGCGCCCCCACTGAGCAGCAGCAGAGTGGTCCTGTCCGGAATTTCCCGAGGCTCTCGGTACAACTTCTTGGAGCTTAGCAGGATCAGCTTTGTCGTGTGGCTTAAGTGGAGTGTCACGACCATCCTTCCCGGCATTCTGCAGCCGGGCTTTTTCCTCATCGAGCTGAGCATTGCGCGACGCGGGGTCTGTGGGGTCGTACTTCTCGGACATATATTAACTCCGGACAAAGACACTGGCTGTATCCAATATGCCCCGCTAGCGCCCCAAGTACGCGCGGCACTACCGCCGTGGGGGTCCGTCGCCTTCAGAACCAGCGCCATCGGACCGCGCAGAGCAGGCGGACAGGGCAGCTAGAACTCTACCGTCACAATCACATTATTAGCGGACATTGTCGACAGCCGAATCCAGACCCTTTTAGAATCAGCAGGCCTCCGTATCACGGGCAAAGTATCCGTGTGTCACGGTTCGATGACCGAGTCTGCAGTTGACTTTCTATTTCTCGACGCTGGTTAAATTTTCAGCGTGCGTTACGCTTTCAGCGGAAAGATCCTGTGCATCAGGCGCAAAGTTTGTTGATGCGTCATTTGCTTCGACGTTGCTAGCGGCCGACTGCTTTTTACTTGCGCTCTTCGTTTTGTCTTCGTCGATGAAGCGTCCTTCATAGCGGTGTTTATTTTGAAAGCAAATGAAAGCCCAGAAAGCGGAAACGATGATCAGTCCGGTGACGGCAATAAACGCCCAACCAAGCTGATAGCCTTCGCGAATTAGGAATGTTCCGGCCGCGCCGATCAAACAGGCGACAAACAGTGACGAAGGAATTAAATAAGCTTTGAGTGATTGAATAAACTCAGCGCGTTCAATGTCATTCATTTCAAACTAACCTGATCGAAACTAGCTAGGCACCAAATAGATTCTCCAACTTTTTGCGGATATATATATTAGCTGCGGCTTACAAGCAAAAGAATTGGAGATACTGCATTAGTGAAAGCAAAAATAAAATGCCACAGCTTGCCAAGCGGAACAATCATCTTGAGATCCCCGTCAAACTTGAAGAACCCAGCAAGACAAAGGTTTAGGGACTCCTGAAAAGCTTCAGGAAATCTTCCTGTTAGTAATAGAAAAGCTGACAGAATCTCACTAATTCGCTATCCTCTTATCTCTATTGGCATCATTGCCCTGTCTTATTTTTTTCTCAGGGCGGCGTTTTCGGGGGATTCATAGTGCCACTAACACTTATTTGTCGGCGCTGCAGCTCACATGTTCAAACTGACGATCGTTTTTGTCAGGAGTGCGGTCTGGTTCTTCAGGCGGCGGGAGCTGTTGATTCAAGTAATGATTCGTCAGTTATTTCACAAAGCGGAAACAACTTCGATTTTTCCCCAAGTGAAGACAGAAAATTTGAGTGGCCGGCATTAGCTGAGGATCCTGCATCAGCCAATGGAAAATCATTATTAACTCCTGCAATGGAGCGAAAATTCTCTCGCTACAACAGAGATGGTTCTCTAAAGCCAGCACCTTTTGATGCGGAGGAAGAATCGTTCCAAGCAGAGCAAGAAACAGCAAGTGAGCCGCGGCAGGCAAATGAATCAACTTCATGCGATGCCGGATCGAATGCAACAGGCACGGTCACAAACGTTTCAACTCCAGTTTCGCCGGAAGTGACAGTCGCTGCAGAACCAACTCTTGCTCATGGTGAAGAATCGAAGACACCTTGCACCACAGTTGCAGCAACTTTGGACACGTCCGCTGCAAACGCCAGCGCCAGCGCCACCGCATCCGATACTGCCGCACCGGCGATAAAAAGGTTGCATTCTCCGCTCCTTGAAAAAGAAACGGCACCGAAGAAAACGCAGACAGCAGAGGGAGGCAAGCACGTTTTCTTAATGGACGCAGCGGCAATTCTTGCAGTGCTGGCGTTTGCGGTAGGACTGGGATATTGGGGCTACAACAACTACTCGAAATCAGAATTAGCAAGAGAAACAAAACTAGCAAAACAAGCGCAAACATCGTCACAAAACAATGAGCTGCTTGCGACTTATAAATCACTTTTCGCCCTCAGCATTCTCAGTCAAAAGGGGTTGGATGCCAATCAGCAAGCAAGCTTCGACGATGCCGCATTTCGTCTGGGTCAAGAAGCCTATAACGCTGAACGAATGACCGAAGCGCAAGACTATTTGAAGAACGTCAGCTCCTCCTCTTCAAACTATTTAAAAGCGCAAGAACTGATTCAGAAATCGGCTCAGAATAACAACGCATCAGCGGAGCCAGACCGCAAAGCATCTGGCGAATCACTCCGCACAGAAAGAACGCGCCGTCAAACTATTCCATTTTCCAACACGTCAAACCGACAATTGAGTGACCGAAAAGTGTTGTCAATTCCAGTGCTTCCTGAATTGGAAAGCAATCCGAATAACGGCACTGAAGAAGCGAGCAAAGCTACAACTAGCAGCGAAGATTCAACAAGCACTGGAAATGGACTTGTAATAGAGATGTCCGGCGACACTTCAGCGACCAGTGGAGAACCGACAGCTAGCACCACCACAAGTGGAGGCGGTGTTCTTAGTTTCAGCCCTGAGAATGCCATCAGGCAGGAACAACCGAAAAGACAAAAACGGCATGTCGCCAGTGCAGTTTCTCGAAACTCAACAGATAACCAAAGCTCAACAGCATCTAAGGCTGAGCCTCCAACGCCAAAATTCAGCGAATCAGAGATCTCCGTCTACAATCGCTTGCTCGGTAAGTTCATCGCCACACATGGACAGAAATCGGCTCAGTCCGAGCCACCAGCGTTTAAAGAGTGGATTAGACAGGGCAAGCCGGCATTTTAAGCATGTTCGCCATCGCATTGAGGCTAAAACCTGATCAGGACCCTTATCAGGAACTGAAAGCCCTTGTTGCAGAGAAGCATATAAAGGCCGGCGTGATCTTGTCACTGGTCGGCTCCTTCAAAAAAGCCAGTATTCGCTTCGCTAACAAAGAAAAAGCGGACTTGTTAGAGGGGCCTTTTGAGATTGTGTCCGCGACCGGAACCATCGGTATGGCTGGCCAGCACATACATGTCGGCATTGCTGACAAAGAAGGCCGCATGATCGGCGGGCACCTTTCCCCAGGGTCCCTAATTTTCACCACCTGCGAAGTAGTAGTCCTTGACCTCAGCAATGAGTGGACTTTTGAACGCGTCCTTGACTCCGAAACGGGCTATCCGGAACTCAAACCAATTCGCTAGCACAATTCTCACAAACTCCTTACGTTACTCAACGTCGTCTTGTCACGGGCGGCCGACAAGCCGCGGTAAAATAACAGGGACAAAAATAGACTATGCCTAATATGGCCAATCCGGAACAAGACATAACAAGGGTAAGCAAGACACAAATTTGTGTCTTGTGTCAGCGCGAGATAACGGGAGATCACCCTGTCTGCCCCTTCGACGGCGGTCCCCTGATTACGCGAAAACCGGATCGCTTGCTGGGAAAGAAGATTCAAGATAAATACGAAGTCCTGGAAGTGAGAAGCCGCGGTGGCATGGGTGTCATCTACAAAGGGCGACACTTATTGCTTGAACGCCCTGTTGCGATCAAGTGCATAACAGAAGTGCTCACATACGACACATCCATCTGGAAACGATTCGAGCAAGAAGCCAAAAGCGCAAGCCTGCTTAACCATCCAAACATTATTACGGTTCACGATTTCGGAGTCACCGAGGATGGTGACCTCTACTTGGTCATGGAATTCCTGGAAGGAGCCAGCCTCAACGAGTTTATCGAGCTCAATGGGCAGCTTAGTGAAAAGCTATGCGTCAAGATATTCATGCAAGTAAGTGATGCACTTCATCATGCACACTCGGTTGGAATTCTGCACAGAGATCTAAAACCAAGCAATATTTTCATTAGCTCCACTTCGCGCGGACCAAGCGTAAAAGTGTTGGATTTCGGTCTGGCAAAAGTGATGCATGCTTCCACAAAAGAAAAGATAACGCGCACAGGAGAGTGCCTCGGAACTCCTGATTACATGAGCCCTGAACAGTCGCGCGGAATGTCGATGGATCAGCGCTCAGATATTTATGCAACAGGCATCTGTATGTTCGAAGCTCTTACAGGCAAGTTGCCGTTTGCGGCAGACGACCTTATGCAAGTATTGAGCCGCCAAATGTCAGATAAGCCACCCAGCTTTAAAGAAATTGCACCAGAGCGCAAGATAAATAAAGACATTGAGCAAATAGTGATGAAGTGCCTGGAGAAAGATCCTCAGAAGCGCTTTCAATCAATGGAGACATTGGGTAACGCATTAATTGCATACCTGCAAAAGCATGACGAAAACTTCGAGCCACCAAAAAAAACGAAAACGGCAGTCGTTAGTGCCACTGTAAACGAAGATCGTTCCAAGGATGCGGCAAGAGCTCCGAAGCGAGAGCAAGCAGAGACTGCCAAAGCAATCACGGAACTGAACAGCAATTCAACTACAGCTGAAAACAAAGAGTTGGTACCGGCAGCACGATTGCAAATAAATGATAGCAGCGAACCTTCAACAGCCCAAAATCACGAATCAAAAGCGGAAGCTCGCCCAAGGAAGAACAACGAAGGCGCAGTCTCAAAAATCAGCCGCATAACCGGCAAAAGCGCACGGATGGCACTGTACGGGTTTGGAGCGGCCACCATCATTCTAATTTTCACTGCAACAGCAGTCTTGATGCCATCAAAAACGGATCCGCCACCGGCTCATGAAGCAACCGGTATTCTCCTCTTTTATAATCCCGAAAAGAATGTCCGTACCGCCGAGCTCGACATCAATAATCGCAAGGTGCGCTTGAAAGTTACAGATTCCAGTCAACTGAAGATCCGCAAAGGTGAGGGTTTACAAAATGGCGCTGTCTGGACTGTCTCCTATCACCAAGGAGCAACAGGCTTGGAACTTGATTCGGCGAACTTCACGGGCTCAGTCGACCCACTTTCACGAGAGGCGGATCTTCTGGTACGCCGCCATTACGGACAGCTCGGAAGAAAGCAATGGGCTGCGGCATACGACAACATTGAAGCATCCTCAGGCTTGCGTAAATCATCTTTCGAAGAGTTCAAACGCGGATTCAAATTCGCTTCGCACAATCCCGACTCAGAAATGGCTCCCGGCTATGCCACGAAAGTCGCCGCATTTAGTGATAACAAAGCCAGGGTTTTACTGGACATGCAATATTTCAGCAAAGCCGGTAAAGGTCATTTCGCCTTTGACCTTGTTCGTAAAAAAGGACGCTGGCTCATTTCAACCGTAATGCTGATTCCAGATTCCGAGTGGGAACGAACTTGATCACGCACAATTAGAAGCTCCCATCAGCTCAATTTATGCTACATTCGTGTTTATGACTCAAGTCCTCGAAAAGATTTGCATTGTTTGTCGTCGTGAATTTCCGAAGGACGTTCAAGAGTGTCCAGATGATCTTGTCCGTTTGACTGAGAAAGATCCGCTGCTTGGCACCATCTTTGATGGCAAGTTCGAGATCATCGATTTCATCGGTGTTGGAGGACTGAGCAGAGTATATAAAGCCAGGCACGTTGAACTTAACCGCATCTACGCCATCAAAGTACTGAAGTCGACTGAGTTTATCGATCTGCAAAGATTTCGCAGGGAGGCCATTTCCATCGGACTTCTTGACCATCCAAACATAGGTCGAGTTTTCTCTTTCTCAGTCGCGAACAACGGTAGACCTTATATGGTGCTCGAATACATAGAAGGAAAAGACCTCAGTGATCTTTTAGCGAAAGAACCATTGAGCCCGAATGCGGCTATCGAGATATTTGTGCAGGTTTGTGCCGCCATAGCGCATGCCCATGCGCATGGAGTCATTCATAGAGACATAAAACCAGGCAATTTCATTGTACTTTCACATCCCCAAGATCAGACGATCGTGAAGGTGGTTGATTTTGGCATGGCACGAATCCTCAATGAAGGCAAGGATGCGCAAAAGCTGACCAGGACAGGCGAGATCTTCGGCACTCGGCAATACATAAGCCCCGAACAATACGCTGGATCTCCAGCCGATGAGCGCGCCGATATTTATTCACTGGGAGTCTCATTGAAAGAAGCTCTCGGAAGCATCAAAGCTTCGGAAAATCTCAAAAAGATCATTGAAAAAGCCACGGCTGCTGATCCAAAGAAACGCTATTCTTCCGCAGAAGAGATGCGAGCTGAACTTCGAGAGATTCAAGAGAACCCAAACATGGACGTCGGCAGCTCGTCCACAGGCTCGTCCAATTTTCAACTCTGGTCACTGGTTCTTGGTCTGCTGCTGTTGGGAGTAGCCGGATTCATCTATTTGAGAGCTACGATCCAAACGGAGATCTCGCCACAGGTCCAGCGGGACAAGCGCTCAATCTCCACATCCGTTCCCTTGCGTTATGCTGCAACAGAAAGTCTTGCCAATGATCTGATCGCGAAAGGTAAACTTCAGCGAGCTGAAGAAGTGCTGAAGAGCTGGTATGAAAAGAACAAGTCCAGCGCGTCAAACAGAGATCTTGCGTTTGCTGTAATGAACATCATGAGCTGTCTTGCTGCCCAAGATAGAACGGATGAAGCCAAACAAATTTGCGATGACGTCATCGCAATCATAAATAGCAGGAGCAAAGGTCCAGACGAAGACAGCGACAGGATGCACGTAGCGTTCTTGCTCCTCACAAGGGGGAAATGTGATCTCGTTGCGCGGCGAAGCGCAGATGCAAGAAAATCAATAGAATCGGCTATAGACTTGCTCAAAGGGATCGATAGCGAGGCCGCAGTCACATCAATAGTGCAAGCTTATACGCACATAGCCCAAGCCTATCAGGATGAGAAGAACTTACCGGAAGCTGAGAAATGGGCACGGCGATCCTATAAGCTCGCAGTTGAAACTTCTGGTGAAGCAAGCAGAGTCACTGCTACAGCCGATGAAATCCTTGCTTCAATATTAATTGAGCAAAAGCGGTTCGCAGAAGCCAAACCTATCGTAGACTCAGCCATCCTAATCAGGAGAGAAACCACGCCGTCAACAGATGTAATGTATTACCTCAACTTGCTTACGATGCGCGTTCTGTACGAAGCTGGACTCGGCGAGAACGAACAGGCAAAATCCCATCTTGAGGAAATCGCCAATTTTCTTGCGAAGTTTAACCCCGGAATTCACAAACCAATGTTGGATCGAGTAGTTCCTAAGCTCGATCAAGTTTCAAATGAACTTGGTTTCGAGCAGAAGAAACGAACGTGGACCTCTCTTAGTCATTCGAATCGCTCTTCTTAATGGTCACAACACTGACCATATGTGGTGGCGTCGCATCAGGCGGATAGATAAATTCCAGCGAAACCCTCTTCCTGCTGCCTGCAGGCATTACAAGTTCTGCAAGCTTGGAGCCGTCAAATCCTTGTTTTTGAACAAGGTGCCAGTAGTTGGTTTTTCCAGCCGCTGTCACTTTGACGGTGCCACGGAAATGCGCACGCGGCGGGGGCTCTTCATAATACTCCGCTTTTGCTTCATTACTTTTCAATGGAGTCTGGAATAACACCTGCACATTCACGGACTCTTTCAGAGGGTTATACAAAGGGAGGTTAATCTTGTAAGTGATTCCATAGTTCCCGTTAGCAAAATACGCAGTGTCGGAATAAGCCACCAACAGTGGTGCACTCTGGATCTGGTCCGTACCAAAAGTTCCACGTTCAACAGTGCAAATGGGGAAACTGATAGCCTTTCCTGGGGACGGAATCGTAAGGTCCTTAGTCGAACGGCGAACACCAGTACTACCAGGCGACTTCGAAGGAAATTCGTCCTTTTTCTTCCCTTCAGTTCTAGCCTGCGTTTCCAATTCGTTGCCTGAGGACAAATCCTTTAGAACTGTGATCCGCCCATTGGGATTGCCTTGCATAGTCGAGAATGGGGGCTTAGCAAAGAAAAGGTTTTGGACAGGAGACTTAATATGGTCCAAACGAGCACCAACAGCGCCTCCGCCACAGAATCCAGAGGAGACACCCAGAACATAATCATCTGTTGCCGTCGCATTCCATTGGTTCCCAACACCGACGCCGGCCACCCTTCCAAAAATGATGCCAGCTTTCCCTGTAAAAGGTTCTGTCGGTACCTTGTCTCTGGGTGTACCTAGTTTGAAGGTATTCAGCCCGTCAATCCATTCCTCTTCAGTTGGACCTGCTTCAGCCTGCTCCGGTCCAACGTACTTAGCAAGGCTGGCAATGTGAACTGGTCCAGACGAACTCAGTTTCAGCAATAACGATCTACCGTTTAAAGCCGGTCGCAATTTTCGAACCGGCAGAGGCAAAGCGACTAATGTTTTGGTTTGACCTGGAGGAATCTCTATTGACTTAGGCATAAACGTCGGAGAGACATCTCGCAATACCTCATCGGAAACGCGATCTCCAGGACCTGCATAAATCTTGCCTTCGTTGTTCAGACTGATATCGGGCAGCGTTATGAATGGCGCCTCAGGCTGGCTCAAATATGTCGAACCATTCAGCACGCGCACACGAACTTTCTTGTTGCTCATATTGCCAACCAGGAAACCAAGCCAAAGGACTCTTTCATCAGTATCCGATTCAGCCTTTGTGACATGATGTGCAAAGAGATCGAAGTTGCCATCGAAAGCGAAATTCAGATGACATTCAGGGTGTGCCATTTGATCAAATGGAAACGTTGAAAGCAATATTCCGTTTTCGAGCACCATTTCTGGGGAGTTGCTGTTGAATACATAAACATTATTCAGCCCACCTGGAAGCGGTCTTATCTCCGTCGACTCTGTGAACTTCACGAGAGGCTTTTCAGGCGGCTTTTCTGTTGGCTTTTCTGTTGGCTTTTCTGGAATCTTCTCTGAGGCTCTTTCATTTTTCTCGGCGAATTTTTCCGGCATATTTTCAGGCGTTTTTTCAGCTGCTTTCTGCGGCATCACTTCACCAATTCTTTTAGATCCTTGTTCAGCTTCCGGAGCCACAGCTGCCGCTAAGCAGGCGCCGGACGGGACTAGAAACTGAAAGATGAAAGGAAACAAGAGAATCGTTGGCTTCCATCTTGTCTTATGATCAAACGGCACTGTCAAAACCTCTCACTCATACTTACTCTGCAAAGTGAAGCTCGGCTTGCCTAAACGAGATCTGAGCAGCATCATATTTCGAAGCGAATATTGCTGACTCAACAACAATTCGTCCTGCAATGAGCGGATCGATTATTTCTTTGGTTTGCCCGAGAAAAGTGTGCGCAACGATGGCGATAATAATGGGCCAATACTCCGGCTCCAGATGGCTGCGCATGCCGCCAAAGTCTTTTTTATGGGTTAGGATTCCGACTGTCGGCATCCAAAATAACTCGAGGGCCGCTTTCGGTGAAAGATGTGGTTGATGAGCCTCTGGAACTGATAAGACCCCATACTCGGCGGACCCAACGGTCGCAGCGGCTTTACTGAACATCTCATTCACATCGGGCAAATCTTGGGGATCCACACCAGCGCCAATCAAAGCACCGGCGACGTATGCCCAAAGTGTGTGCTGAGTGCCCCCGGGTTGCGGCACTATGTACGCATTCAACAGATCACCAAAGTAAAACTTCTCTCCCGAGCTGGTATCAACATGAACCAGGCCATTCTCTGGAATCGTTTTCGGTTTCTTGACGTACTCTTCAAGAACGGCATTGAGAGCAGAGAATCCAGCCAGAGAACCAATCACGCTCATCAGGGTTTCGCAGTGAATGCGTCCTTCGTGATTGACCCAGGCCAGCAAATTCTCACGAAGATTATAGATTGCGAAATTAGCTGCAAGATCGCCATCCGGACTCCAGGAATAAAGAGGCGCTTGTAGACTTCCTTCACTTTGGTTCATAGGGATTTGCTCTCCTGGCGGACATCATCGCAGCATTAATACTACCTTCTTGTCATTCGATCCAGTCAGCGACATGTAGCGGCATTGACCCCGAGAAAAAAGCGAGTCGGAAAGCCGGCTCGCTTGCATTTCATAGATTCAGTGACTCGTGTTTAATCGAGTCGGAATCCCGTGTTGAAATCTATCTGAACTCGTCGCGAAGCAGTCCGGTGCCAAGACCGATGGCAGCTCCAATTCCAGTTGTGGCGGCTACGCGTTTACCGGTACCATGCCCACGGTTGGCAGCCAATCCCAAGCCCAGTCCGACTGCAGTCCCGGTGGCGACATGCTTAGCTACTGGATGTCTCTTGAGAGTCTTGCTTGAGCGAATCAGACCAACGCCGGCACCAGTACCAGTACCGATTAGAGCGCCTCTGAGTGCGCCTTTCCCAGTAACCAAACCGGTTAGAGCACCAGCACCGGCGCCAACGCCGGCACCAATAGCGGTTCTTTTTACAACCGGATGACGTTGTAGGTAGGTACCCGATTGCACTTTGGTTTTTGTGACAGAACCCTGATAGGATTCGGCAAAACAAGCTGGCATTGCGCCAAGCAGCGCACACATGGTAAGTGCTAGAGCATTATATTTGTTCAGAAGATACATTGTTTTTCTTCCTGTAGTTTGGATGAGTAAGACGCTTTTCGGTTTCGAATGGGGCGCATACTGTTGGTGGGGGAAGCCTTTTACAGTTTAGGTGAAAATTTGCAGTTACACAATATTCACCAGGGGCGGTGCGCCATGCAGCCAAAAGAATACACGAATGATATACGCGAAGCCCGCTAACTAATGCCTACAGACGCCGACGCAAAACTAAGGTTCCCGAACTTTGCTATTTTTTGCCTGCCAAGAAGTACCGCATGGATTGCTCCTTTATCGGCAGTTAGAAAGATCCCAGTCCAAGCTGAAACAGAAATTATTTCACGAAGGGGCGCTCAGAAGGCTGAAGCTCACGGGCAGGATGCTAACCCCCTAACAGTTGTGTTGGAAATGATCGCGCTGAGGTTTAAGATCTACACGGGTCCAAAAGCCAATCTGTTCCCACATAGGCGCTGATTGCTCTCATCGCTTCGGAATTCTCTTCCATCTATATAGGAATAAATTTTTTCATGGCAGACGACGAAAACGAGAAGCCGGCAAGCGATCAACCATCAGAAGATCTCAGTTCAAAAAAAGTGGCTGAAGAGGGCTCAGCTCCCCCTAGCGCTCCCGAAGCCGTCCCAGAATCAGCTGGCTCGCCAGAAGCTAAAGTAGAATCGTCAGAGGAAAGTTCAAAGAGCCAAAAGGCAAAAACGGACAAAAAAACTACTAGCAAAAAAGAGTACAACCTCGGCAAGCTGAAGAGAACCACTACAACACAAGCCCCAAGCATTGCTTCGGCAAAAGAAAGCACAAAACCAAAGGCGAAAAAAGCAGACGCTGAGTATTACTCAGAAGATGACGATCAAGACCGCGCTGCGGCCAAACCGATTAGTCAGACGCGCAAAAGACAAAGCGAAAAGAAGAAGGAAGGCCCCGAGCTGGATTGGAAATTCACAATCATCGGGCTCATCGGCCTCATGATGTTCGGCTTGGTAGTACACATATTTAGCATCAACGGAGGCATGGTTCTCAACGATCGCTTTCGGTTGGATTTTCTATTCAACAAATTTCTGATACAGCAGGTCTCCAATGACATAGTGCGCGACATGATTTCGCGCCCGCTGATGCAGCCATGGGTGAACGCGTCTTTTGTGGGGGACTTCGGCGAATACAAAACCGAATTGATGTGGTATCACACGGTCGATGTTTTCTGGCATGCATTCACATGTGGTCTTGTCTTTATCTTCATACTGACGCTCTCTCGATACCTGCATTTCCAGAAACGGCTAAGTTTGAATCCCTATCACTTAGCGGCTGCCGCGGCGGCCATCTTTGCCTGCCACCCGTTCACATCCCAAGTTGTTAGCTATCTATCGGCCAGGCCAGTTTTGCTCGGAGTCAATAACTATTTTCTGAGCCTCAACTTTTTCATTCTCGGATGCCTTCTCAAGCACCCGATTGCACGAGCCTGCTTCTTATTCGGGGCTCTGTGTACGGGGGCGATGTCCGTCTGGTCCAATCCCGAAATGATATCACTGCCCGCGGTGGCGGCATTCTCGCTACTGTTAATGAAGAGACCGCTATCGCAAGCGAAAGAGACGTTCAAAGAGCATCCCATTGTTCTTGCACTTTGCGCTCTATTCACAATTGCATTGCCGGCATCCGGAATGCTCGGATACAAAGCGACAAATGCAATCAACTACTACACGCAACCTCTCGAATCGCTTCCTTATGCACTGTCTCAAGTAAAAGCATTCATCTTTTATTACTTGCGTTGTTTCATCGCCCCTATCGGATTATCAATTGATCCACCGCTCGCCATCGCCAGCTCCGCGTCCGATCCATTTTTCATCGCTGCTGTGGTGGGGCTGGCAGCGCTGATTGTTGTTCTTTTGAGACTACGCAATCAACCAGTTCTCGGTCTGGCAAGCATGCTTCTCTTCACCGGCTTCATCACACATGGATTTATTCTGCAAAGGGACACAGTAGCAGACTGGGTAGCCTACTTACCGCTGACCGGCGCCGCTATCTTCATGTCATACGGGCTTGTATGGCTGTCCCAAAAGCATCAACGCCACGCATTCTTTGCCTTCACTGCTATCCTCTTACTCTTCTGTACGCTTACATTTTGGCGGAACTTTGAGTGGAGTTCAAACTTCTTGCTTTGGAAATCAGCTCTCGATGTGCGCCCCAAGAGCGCCCTTGCGCACGCGATGATTTCAACTGAATACTTGCACCGAATGCAGCCAGATCTTGCCGAAAAGCACGTACTTCTTGCCCGCGCATACGGTCCCAAGCAGGTCATGCCACAAGTGGCGCAAGCACAACTAGACCTGGCCAAAAACAATCCGGAGCGCGCTTTCGTGAACTATTCAGCAGCCTTTAAGCTTGCGCAATCACAAAACCTTCCAAGGGCAATACTGCTTGAATGCATGCTGGGACAAGTCAAATGCCTGATCAAAGAAAGAAAACTGGAGATGGCAAACCTGATGCTCCAGCAAGTAGACAAAATTATTCCGCAGGATCCAAGGCTGCTATATCTTGTCGGTTTTGCGGCAGTCGAAGAAAAGAAATATGAACTGGCGCTCAACTATTTGCAAGCCATTTTGAAAGACGATCCGTCGCAGACCCAAGCCTGGGAACCTTTGGTTCGCGCCGCTCTCGCGCTCAAAGCTTACGATGGAGCTTACGAGGCTGCCCTCAACTTCGACAGGCACTACCCGAGCCCAGAGTCAAAACTTCTGCTGGCCAGAACTGCAATCGTCAGCAAAAGGGAGTCCGATGCTGAACAAATTCTCAAACAACTGATTAGCCAAGAGCCACAGAATGCTCGGGCGTTATACTTAATGTCGCGGCTATACAAACGCAAAGGAAATGTAGCCGAATGGAAGAAATATCGCGAAGATGCGGTAAAAATTGATGCAGATATAGCTACAAAGTATGATCTGCCCGAACAGGACGTCGAAGATACAATCACGATCCCACCAAAGTAGAGAGGACCTATGAAAGACGGCTTTATGATTTTGGTTTTGATCCTTGTGATGATCACACCGATGTTTCCATTTTTATTGAAAAGCAAATGTCCAAAATGCAATAAGAGAAAACTTGAGCATTTGGAAACGGAGCAGCGCGGAAATGGCAAATCGATGACCTATGTCACAAGCTATCACTGCCATGCATGCGGTGCGGATTTCGAAAGAAACAAGAGCGGTCCACTCAAGCCTGTTCAAAAACAAGAAGCCAAAGTCGTCAGCGCAGTTCAAGAATCCGGTACTACTCAAGGAGTCGCTGCTGTAGATGCAAAATCATCCTCAGAACTTAGAAGCCGGCAAGATACCGGCGCGCCGGGATTTGAACAGAATGAACCGGCATTAGCTAAAACGGTTTGATGACTGAGCGCAAGAATGCTTCAACAGACCACTTAAAGACGCTAGAGATCTTTGTTCCGACAGCAATTTTGGCGTTCGCCAATGCGGCCTTTGCTTACATGCCCTATGGCCAAATGCTGGGAGCAACCTCGCTGCTTACACTGGCACTCATAGATCTCTTAGCTATTTACGGATTGGTCCGCTGGATTCAATCGAGAGTCAGCATCAACGCCTTGACGAATAGCAGCGTCGAGAAACGATTGGAAGAAGTTTCCGCAAGTTTGAAGGAATCGAAAGTTAGAGAGAAAGCGATTCTCGATCATGCCGCCGACGTTATTTGCGTGATTGATGTAAATTGCAAATTCGTTTCCATAAATCCCACCGTCGAGAAGACCTGGGGCTACAAGGCCGAGGAGCTAATTGGCTCAAAGGTATCAGACATCACCAGATATCAGAATGATGCGCGCACCCTCGAATCAGTGTTGGGCTCTCAATACAGCGTCGAAAGACTCGTAGTTGAAAATCAAATTCATCACAAGAATGGGAAGTGGATTGATGCCTTGTGGACGGCACAGTGGTCCGTTAGCGATGACGGTCTCTTCTGCATCGTACGCGACATCACCGAAGCCAAGGCTGCCCAGCTGCGGCTGCAAGAAAGTGAGGAACGAGTTCGCACAACTCTAGAATCAATGCCATCAGGTATAGTCTGCACGAATTCATTTGCTGCAATTGAAACTGTGAATGCAGCTCTTTTGAAGATGACCGGTGGAGCTTCTACGCAACTACTCGGAAAACAGCTCGAACAATTGTTTATCGAAAGAGATCGAAACGACGTACTTGCATTCGTCAAAAAGATAGACACGGATTTAACACCGGCCCCCCTTCGCACATCACTGATCTCAGGTGCACAAATGGCGGGAGAGGGCAACGCGAACGTGCAGGCAACTTCAACAACACTGCCAATCGAGGTGGAGTTAACAGGAACCCCCTTCACGTTAGGTGGAAAAAAGAAATTCTTGATAGTCGTTAACGACATAACAGAACGCGTCGAAATTGAACGGATGCGCCAACACTTCATCGCGATGGTCAACCATGATCTCAAGGCACCACTTACATCGCTTGCAGGCACGATCAACATTCTTCAAGGGGGCCGCTATGGCGATCTCGGCAACGACGGACGGGAGATGTGCAAACTGGCTAATTCCGAGATCGGCAGACTGATGCGCTTGGTGAATGACCTTCTGGATCTCGAACGTATCGAATCAGGAAATTTAAGACTAGACAAAGCCGAAATAGCCGCACTTGAGATAATCGAAACATCGGTCTTCTCAATGAAACCGTATGCCGAAATTCGCAAGCTGAAAATCGAATGTCCCGAAACCGAAGCCGCTTGCTGGGCCGACAAATCGAGGATAACTCAGGTCTTGATCAACCTCCTCTCGAATGCCATAAAGTTCTCGCCTGAGGATTCAGTCGTTTCTATTTCAGTTGAGGAACTGACAGACGGGATCAAGTTTTCGGTTCAGGATCGAGGGCGGGGAATACCAGCCGACAAAGCCTCAGCACTTTTCCAACGCTTCAAACAAGTCCAGCCTGACAACCCTCTAGAACAGACTGGCTCAGGCTTGGGTCTTTCCATTTCCAAAGCGATAGTCGATGCACATGCTGGCAAGATTGGCTTTGAAAGCCAAGCCGGCCAAGGCAGCTGCTTCTGGTTCACGCTGCCAAGTCAAGCAAGAAATCTCCAAATCGATTGACATGTCCGCGAACCGTGCGTTGACAATAAGTGAATGGGCTCCGAAAGAAAAGTTAGCATACGGGCTAGAGCGCTCCAGAAGCGGCTTGAGCCCGTGATACAATCTCCGCACGGATAGAAGAAATGGGCTCCGAACTGAGGAGTGCCGTTGCAAGAGCGCTGACGAGCGGCACAACGTTGATGGAAGCAAGCTGCGAAACAAAGGGATTAGCAATGAACCGCGAATATCATAAATGGCACAGCCAAAGCCTGGGCAGAGATATGGAACTTCTTGTCTTCGGACATGCAGGCGCCAGAGTATTTGTTTTTCCGACTCAGTCGGGACGGTTCTTTGATTGGGAAAACCGAAAGATGTTCGAAACCCTCTCAAGACACTTGGAAAATGGCTGGGTCCAAGTTTACTGCGTCGATAGCGTAGATCCAGAAAGCTGGGACAACGGGCATGCATCCCCTAGAGATAGAGGTTTGCGCCATCTTCAATATCACGACTACATCGTCAATGAAGTCATTCCATTTTCCAAATCGAAAAATGATAATGCATATGCGATGGCGATGGGCGCCAGCATGGGAGCCTATCATGCGGCAAGCATCGCACTCCGATTTCCCGAGCATTTTAATCGAATGATCGCTATGAGCGGAATCTACGACATTCGCGCATGGACATCCGGCTACGATGACGAGGTCATCTATCAAGGAAATCCGCTCGAATTCATCCGCGGGCAAGACAACGGGAAGCTTGACCAAATCCGCAATATGGACATGATCATCGCTATCGGAAAAGATGATCCAGCCATCGAAGAGAATCGCAGATTCTCCCAAGCTCTCTGGGATAAGGGCTGCTGGCATGCCTTCCGTGAGTGGGACGGATTTGCTCACGACTGGCCATATTGGCATGAAATGCTGCTTCTCTATATCGGCGGAGCCGAAAGCAAAGACTAAACAATCTGTCACGATTTTCACGCAAGTGGGGTATAACCTCCATGAGCGGGGGAATCCATGAGCAAAGAGCCAGCTGAAGAACTACACTCTGAGACAGAGCAGCAGTGCGATCCTTCAAAGCCCACATACATTAGCGGCAGCGTTGAGAGAGGCGACAGCCCAGCGAAACTCTTTATCGAAGACGTTGAGATTCAGTCGCTCTTGGGTCGCGGTGCATTCTCATTTGTGTATAAGGGTAGGCAGAAACTGCTCGACCGTGACGTGGCAATAAAGATTTTGTCACGCAATACACTGGCGGAAACTACGGCGCTTACACGCTTTCAGCAGGAAGCAAAACTGACGAGCCGCCTGGATCACCCCAACATCATAAAAATCTTGTCCTTTGGTGTGTCCGAGGCTAGCGATCCTTACCTCGTGATGGAATATGGTGGAGCCATCACGTTATCTGACGAATTGAAGAAACCAGAGCGTTCCTCGCTCGAAAGATTTCGGCGCATATTCATCCCACTTCTGTCCGCTCTGAATTATGCACATGAACAAGGAATTGTTCATCGTGATATCAAGCCGGGCAACATCCTTGTCACAGAGTCTGAAGATGGCATCGTTCCCAAGTTAGTAGATTTCGGTCTGGCAAAGGTATTTTTGGACGAAGCAAGCACGCAACAACAACGGACAAAAACAGGCACATTACTTGGCACGCCGGCATACATGAGCCCAGAGCAATGTGCAAGCAAGGTCCTCGATGGAAAGTCAGATCTCTATTCGATTGCCTGCGTGATGTATCAGTACTTAGCGGGTGAACCTCCATTTGCTGCTGCTACAACTTTAGAATTAATGAGCATGCATTTGCTTTCGTCGCCGCCTTCAACAGAAGAGTTCTGCGCACGAGCCGGCATTGACAGGGAACTAGCCAGCGTTGTCTTGTCCGCATTAGCGAAGGATCCAAATCAACGCCCACAAACAGCAAGTGAATTTTCAAAATTGCTAACAACAGCTCTTGCCCAATCGCAACTTGCCGATAGTTCGTTAATCGAGCGAAAAGCCTTAAAGGGGAATACCACTACAAGATCAAAAGGCAAGATTGTTGTTGTTATGAGTGTGCTATTCGTTCTTATAGTCGGCGGCATTATTGGTTTGAAACATTGGCAAAATGTCCGTGAAGCAGCACCAGAGCAAAAACAAGAAACCACTATTTCCTTGACCCGGCAGGTTGCTAAGATAGACAGTCTCAAAAGTGGTAACAACGAAAACAAGTCCAAAGCATTTAGATTGCTGGCTAGCATGATTCGCCAGCTGGAGCAAAAGGAAAAGATTCATAGAGTCGAACTTATTAAGGCATATTCTGACCAGGCGAGCCTCGCCAATAGTTTGACTGATTCCGATGTAAATCATGAATACAGTCTTCATGAAATTGCGATCAGCGCGTCTAACAAAGCTGCCGATTTAGCATTGGAAAGCAACAATGCGACGGAATTTGCCAATAGCTGCAACAACATGTTCTATAGACTTACAGCAAGCCCGGCTGGCCGTCAGGAAATTCTCTCGCGGGTAGCCCAAGCGAATAAGCAATGGGCATCTTCCAACAAGTCGCTGGAAGTAACAACCTATGCATTCAATTTTTTTATGAAGGAAAGAGACTTCGACCGCGCCAAGCAGGCCTTGCGTTATGTCGAATCATCAGTCACCCCCGGACAGGTAGATCTCTGGTCTATTTGGGCGCAATCATTGAAGGCCGTTGTAAGTTCCGCTGCGGGAGAAAAGGAGGAAACGTTGAAACTCCTCGCACCTGTATTGAAAGAGTTTGATTCACTATCTAACCTCAATGCAAAATCCAGAGAACGGCTGCTTCAACTGACAATTAAACCTTCGTTGGTTGGAATCGGTGAATTAGACAAGTTCACGGCTTTTGCTGAGAGAGAGTTCCGATTACATGAGAACGTCTACGCGGAGGAAAGCAATGCCTGCGCTGCTAACACTTGCAATATCTTAGCGGAGTCCTTTCGAGAAGCAAAAGCCCCTATGAAAGCACTATTTTGGCAGGAAAGATCAACTGAGTATTACGCGAAAGATGAAGGAAGCAAATATGACATGGCAGCGCGATACCAAAATCTGCTCAGTGAACTGGAAAAGGTGCAACCTAAAGACGTTGACAAAATCAACAAGTACCGCCAGAAGTTAGCCGCAGCTCCGCGCAAAAGTTAACGTGTGCGCCCAATGAACTTGGCAAAAGCACTACTTATCGAGACGATATCCTACGCCATGTACGGTTTTTATAACGGCTTCTTTGTCTTGCGGATTGAGGTTCTTACGCAATCGATTGATGCAAATATAAACAGCATGCTGTGAGGTGTCCGCATCAGATTGCCAGACGCGCTTGATCAATGCCTCGGTGGAGATAACCTGGTTTGGATGCTTCACGAAAAATTCTAAGACATCATATTCTTTCGGCGTCAGAGAAATCTTTGCACCATCCCTGGTGACGATATGAGAACGAGTATCTATGGAAATATTACCGACTTCAATGACATCGCTCGGAAAATCTGTAGCACGCCGCAGGAGAGAACGAATACGGGCAGAGAGTTCTCGAGAGTCGAAGGGTTTTGCTAAATAGTCATCTGCACCGGCATCAAGTCCCTCGACTTTATCGGTAATAGATCCCAGACCGGTCAACATCAGCACGGGTCCTTTGGATTTCTTTCTGTAGTGTTTGCAGATTTCTATTCCATTGGGTCCAGGCAATTGCCGATCTAAGATCAACAAGTCATAGGAAAAAGCTGCTAAATAATCGAGTGCAGAGTCGCCATCGAAGGCCGCATCGCACGTATAACCCTCCATACGAAGCAGCTCTTGCACAGTTTTTGAAATTGCAGAATCGTCCTCGACGAGAAGAATTTTTGCCATGTTCAAAGTTCCCCCTCTCGAATAGGTTACTAGCATTAGAGAATCAGAGCAAGAGGCTTGGCATGACAACAAAAGGGGCACACAGGCAACCCTATAGAATTCGGACATCCTGAGCTTATGGCGCTCTCTTTCAAGCGGTCTAAGCTTAGCAAATGACTATTTCGGGGAAAACTGTTGCTTTAATTGCTGTAGCTCTGCCCATTCAGGCTGCTTTAGCATGTCTTTACTTCGATTAGTGATGGCAGTCAGGATTTCGTACCTGGCTATGTTGTTCGATTGAAAGGCATCTTTAGCCGTCCTGTAGAACCTACGAAGAAATTCTCGTGCCTCTTTATCCGGCATGACCTGTGCTATCTGCTCAACCCGTTTTAGATGTCCAGGTAAATTGGACACGGGATCGTCGTCTCGTTCATAGCGTTCCAAAGCCAATTTTTGCAATGCAGCAAACTCTTTAGCTGGCACAGTTTCGATCAAGCTCTGGTTCTTCAACGCGCCAATGACAGTGACCTTATCGTCCAGAGGAAGTGAGGCAAAAAGCTTCTCTTCCTGAATCTCCAAATCCGACAAGGACTTTAAATCTCCCTGATTCTTTAGAATAGAAATCCGAACCGCAAGCAGATTAAGCCGGACAAGGGAGGCCAGCTGTAGTTTTCCGGATTTGGACAAATCATCGATCTTGTCGAGCACCGCCAAGGCGGAATCATATTTTTTTATGTCTCGATAACTTTCGGCTAACTGAATCAAATTCTGCAAGCGCCAGAATTGAGGTCCAAACTGAAATGTGCCATCTGAATCTCCGAGTAAAATCTCAAGCTGTTTAGCGTATTCAATGGATTTTTCAGGCTTTCCAATTTTCGAATATGCCTCAGAGATACGGCTGAGAGCAACGGTTTCAAACTCTTTGTTCTTAGCATTCCGACTGGCCTGCAAAAGCTTAAAACCCAACTGCAGATTTTTCGCTGTGCTTACTTTAGCGGAAGAATTTACTTCTGCAACGAGCTGTTTCATCGCAGAATACCCCATAGTTTTCTTAGGAGCAACATGCAAACTCTTGTCTACCTTGCTATTCCTTTCAAATGCCAACAGACCTAAAAGGATAATTGTGATGCAAGCAAATAGGCCTGCTCCGAAAACCAGCAAGTTGTTTCTCTTAGACGGATCTGGAGGATGAAATTCACCACTCTGATAAGCGTTAGTTTTGAGACCAGCCCCGTCCAACAAAATCTTCAGATCATCCTGAAGGTCAGCAACGCTTTGATATCGGTGGGCAGGATTCTTGGCTAAGCCTTTCAGCACGACCTCATCAGCCCCACGTGGGAGCCCGAATGCAGATTTGCGTGAGGGTGCTTCAGGAATCTGATTCTTATGTTGATAAATGTATGCCCCGGGACTCTCCGCAGTAAAAGGCAATTTGCCGCTCAATGATTCGTACAAAATACAAGCCAATGAATAGACATCACTTCTATGATCGGCCTTTCCATTCGATATCAATTCAGGGCTAAGGTATTGCGCGGTGCCCACCAACATGCCAGTGACCGTGAGCTTCTCTATATCGCTGAACTCCGGAGCGACCAACTTTGCCAATCCAAAATCCATAACTTTGACGATGTCCGCATCCGGTCCCTTCAAAATCATTATGTTTTCCGGCTTCAAATCCCGGTGAATTACGCCCGCCTGATGCGCGTATGCTATAGCATCACAGACACTCATGATGATCTTCAAAGTGCGCTCATACGGCAGCGGTCCCATGTCCAGCAACTGGCGCAAGCTAAATCCGTCAACATATTCCATAGCGATGTAATAGGAATTATCTTCCAGAACTCCAAACCCATAAAATGCGCCAATGTTCTTGTGCACGAGGGCAGAGAGTATTTTCGCCTCGCGTTTGAAGCGTTCCACTCCTTGCTTTGATAGATTGACACTGGCATGCAATACTTTAATTGCTGCCAGGCGCTCAAGCCCCAGTTGCCGCGCCTGAAAGACGACTGCCATACCGCCACTACCTGCAAGAGATAAAATGGCATACTTATCGTCCAATATTCTGCCAACCATCGATTGCGGATTGAGCATCAGATTTCCATTGCTTTATTGCTGCGCGACAATATCTCGCAGACTGGCCCGAAACTGATCGAGATCCGTGGTCGGCCGTTCGCATGCAAAGTTCCTACAAACATACGCGGTCGGCTTTCCATCAATTGTTTTTCTGTCTTGGAGAAGTGGGCAGGCACTTACAAGCTCCGAGAAATCTTCGGCGGCCTCATCTGCAATGATACTTACGGTTGTCGGCAAAAAGAAGTGAAATAATAGCGCGTTGAGTTGCTCTGGACTTTCCTTGTTTGAATTGAAGACAATGGCGATCTCGGTAGGCTTAGCAATATATGTGTCGAGAGCACAGAGCAAGTTCGAGAATTGATCCGGAGCCTTATGCAAATATGGAGAGTAGAGCTTGATTGTGCGCGCCGCCATATCCAGATAGTGGTTATTGTTAGTGAGCCGCCCTAATCGAATCAGGTTCATCACCGAAACTGATGTGGCAGAGGGAGTCGACCCATCATAGAAGTGTTTGGTGCGTGCGATTAACTCTTCATGATCGTCGCTTGTATAAAAGAAGCCACCATCTTCCGCGGACCAAAAGTGGGTAAGAACAACTTCGTTCAGTCTCTTTGCAGTCGTAAACCACCGAGCGGAGGGGTCGACAGCTGCTAAGTCGAGTAGTGCTTGAATCAAGTAGGCATGGTCGTCTAAATAGCCATTGAGCTTTGCTATTCCACGACCATATGTCCGCAACAGACGGCCGTCTTTGTAGAGAGTTTCGAGAATAAATGAAGCAGCTTTTTTGGCGATCTCCAAATAACGTTGCTCGCCCAACACTCTATAACCGTCTACGAAGGCTGAGATCATCAGACTGGTCCAGCTGCTTAACATCTTATCGTCTCTTCCAGGACGAATGCGTTTCTCTCTGGCTTCCAGCAGCTTCTTTCTGAGTGGATTCAAGCGGTTCCAAAAGTCTTCCTTGCTTAATTTGAACCTTTGCCTGGCCTCGTCTGGTCCCTCCGGGAAGTTGAGAGCACTGGTGCCATGCTCGAAGTTTCCACCCGGACTTACACCCAAAACATCGCAGAACCAGATGCCGTCTTCCTGACCAAGAACCTCTTTGATTTGATCCGGAGTCCAAACGTAGTATTTCCCTTCCTCGCCCTCACTGTCAGCATCTAAACTTGAATAAAAGCCACCTTCCTCCATTTGCAGCTCTCGTGAAACGAAATCGAGGACGTCACGAGCCACATCCAGCCAATATTCGTTTCCTGTAATCAGGAAGCCATCAAAATAATTTCGCGGAATCAGTGCATTGTCGTAAAGCATTTTTTCGAAATGTGGAATCAGCCACTTGCGATCAACCGAATAACGCGCGAATCCGCCAGCAAGCTGGTCATGCATTCCGCCCCAAGCCATGCGATCCAGCGTGGTGCTCACCATTTCCATGCATTCGAGATTTCTGCTTGTTTTTTGAGCAGCACCTGGTTTCATTCTGCGCATTCCCAAGCTAACGCTTGCCGTATGTGGGAACTTTGGTGCGCCACCGAAGCCACCCCAGGTTTTATCGAATACGCGTAAGAGCGGCTCCATAGCCTTATCCAGAACCTCTTCGCTGAGGTCTATATCGCCAGGCTTGACCTTATCTAGCAGATTTAAATGAACGGTGATGTCGCTTGAACTTTCTTCCACTTCTTCGCGACGAGTGTCCCACGCATCCTTCACACCGAGAAGGACGCGCTTGAAGGAAGGCATTCCGTGCCGATCTTGCGGTGGGAAATAAGTACCTGCGAAGAAGGGCTTCAAATGTGGGGTCAAAAACACGGTCATAGGCCAGCCACCATGGCCGGTGAGCAACTGCACGCACTTCATGTAGATTTCATCGAGGTCCGGTCGCTCTTCGCGATCAACTTTGATGTTGACGAAGTGACGATTCATTAGCTCGGCAGTGCTTTCATCTTCAAAGGACTCATGTTCCATCACATGACACCAATGACAAGCACTGTATCCGATCGACAATAGAATGGGCTTGTCTTCTCCCTTTGCTTTTTGCAGTGCTTCATCGGACCATGGAAACCACTGCACAGGATTGTAAGCATGTTGAAGCAAATAAGTGCTTGTCTCATCAACAAGCTTGTTTGGATTCCGTCCTTGCTTAGATTCTGACTTGCCGCCGGATTCGCCCATAAGCCGCCAGTCCTCCGTCATTTGAGATCATTTACTATGTTGAAATCCAATGGCATTCTACATGAAAGAGTAGCAATCTCAATCGAGCTGTAGAGTTTTGCCGGAATTCTTTACCGTTAAGGCGATTTCATAAGCCTTGATGGTTTGAGCAACTGTCTGTTCCCAATTTATTTTTGCAGAGCTCAGTTTTGCGTTCCGAGACAGTTTTTCGTATAAGCTGGCATCGCTCATAAGATTCAGCATGTGTTGTGCCAATTCAGAAGCACTCAACTGATCATCCAGAAGGATAGCATCATGTCCATTCTGCAATGATTCAGCAACACCAGATACCTTACTGACTATGGGTACCAATCCCCTCTGCATACCCTGTATCGGAGCCATTCCGAAAGGCTCAACTCTTGACGGCAAAACTATTGCCTGTGCCCTTTGATAAACCCGCTCCATATCCTTTTGAAAGCCCAAATACTGAACGTAACCATCAAGCCCCATCAGGCTCAGACGCAACTTATCAGCAGTTTTCGCTTTCAGTCCGGCAATAAGCAAATTGAACTTGCCAGAATTGCGAGCTTTCAAAATTGCGCACGCTTGCAGGAGGATATCTAGACCTTTCTTGCGAAATCCTCGACCGACAAACAAGAAGTTAAAGCCATCAGCGGTACTGCTCGTCTTTGAGTCGAGGGTAGAGTCCTCGACGGTGTCTCGCATTGCCGCTCCCGGATATGCCACCACATATGGTTTTGGCGGTGGACCCTTCAGAAATGGAAAATTATCGAAGAAGTCCTCTTTCATTACCTCAGCCGGAAAAATCAGCGAAAGAGCTCGTCGGCATAGGATTTCGTCCTGCTTCTCTCTCAGTTTATATGCTGGAATAATCTTCCGCTTCTTCTCATTAAGCAAAACTTCCCACCACAATCCAACTTTGCTCAAGCGCGCAGTAGTGTGATTATGAAATGTCACAACATCTGCATGAGCACTGGGGCAATGTTGAGAATGAATCAACTCGACATCGCCGAGATTTTGCAGAAGTTCATTGCCGCACCGGAAGAGGTGCTCAAGCTTGATCTTCTTATTCTTAGTCTTGGGAGCAGTTTCGATAAATTTGAATTCCAGGTCGGGATGCGTAAAATCTGAATCCTTATCTTGACAGACAACCGTTACTGAAATGCCACTGTCAAGAAGTCCTTCGACGACTTTGTGCGCATAGAGCTCCAGCCCGCCATGAGCGGAAAACTGTCTCATTAACATCGCGATCTTTCTTGGCTTCATACCGCTATTATATTTGGGCTAGCCTCAGTAGACAGGCGCGTATAAGCATAATGAACGAGAGCTAAAGGTCAGGATGGCTGAAAAGATCGAATATTGCGTTGTTGGGGCCGGTGTCGTTGGCAGTTCGGCTGCATATCTTTTAGCAAGAGAGGGAAAATCGGTAGCGCTTCTTGAGCAATTCGAGTTTGCGCATGATCGAGGCAGCTCACACGGAGAAAGCCGCATCACACGATACGCTTACGATCATCCGCTCTACGTAAGAATGGCAAAGCGCGGATTTCCACTGTGGTCAGAAATAATTGCCGAATCTGGCGAAGAATTGTACATTCAAACTGGTGGGATAGACCTGGATGAAATCGGCGGAAAGGGCATTCGAGATTGTCGAAGTTCACTTGATGCCGAAAATATTTCCTATGAGCTATTAGATCGAGCAGAGATCAAAAAGCGATTTCCACAATTCGAACTTCCGAATAACTATGAGGGACTCTATCAGGCGGATGCCGGTATCCTGAACGCGTCGCTCTGCGTAAAAACCTTACAAACGCTTGCCAGGAAAAATGGTGGACACCTGGCGGATAAGGCAGCGGTCATAAAAATCGAAGCTGAAGGAGACGAGTTTGCGATCACAACAAAGACTCAGAAATTGATTGCCAAAAAGCTTCTGCTCTGTGCAGGAAGCTGGATGGGTCCCGTTCTTCATGGCTGGGGAGTGGACCTGCCTTTAACAGTGACCCAAGAGCAGTGGGCGTTTTTCGAAGCTAAAGACAGCGCCGCGTTCATGCCGAACAAATTTCCAATATTTATTGAACATGGGGGCGAAGGCAGCGGTGGAATCGGATGGTACGGTTTTCCAATTTTCGGTCGCAACGGGGTGAAGTCAGCTTTCCATCAGACCGGCAAAGTGACTACAGCCGATACACGCGACTTTGAAGTGGATGAAAAACAACTGCACGAACTGCACGAGCGAATGCAAAAGTTCTTGCCCGATGCATCAACTAACATCATTCATGCCGGTACTTGTCTCTATACAAATTCACCAGATACCCATTTTGTAATCGATAGGATTCCCGATCATAATAATGCGGTCTTTTTCACCGGATGCTCCGGACATGCATTTAAGTTTGGTCCTGTAATTGCCGAGTTACTTATCCAATTGGTGGACCGGAAGCAGCCGACAGTAGATCTCAAAATGTTCTCTGCACGGCGTTTTTCAGCCATTAAGGTCTGATTAGAAAGTCAGGACATTTTTTTTGGCAGGGCGCATGTTCAAAAAAAACGACGGGGGAACTATAAGCCCCCCGCCAAAAATCTATTCAGTTAGTCTGATAATTTCGATTGCTCAGTTCTAGCAACTATTTTTTAGCCAGCTCGCTTGACCTGGCTCGATCTGCTTTAGCCATCTGCTCGTAGATACCTGCGCGTAGCTGATAAAATCCGCTGCGCTTCCCATTCATCTTAATGGCTTGATTGATATCTTGCAGAGCTTCGGCAAGATGTCCCTGGCCTTTGTGCGCCATGGCTCGATCGGCGTAGACCAGAGAACCTGGTGCGATCTCAATTGCTTTGCTTGCATATCCTTGAGCTTCAGCAAATTCGCCGAGCATGTTAGCGGCGCCCGAAGCAATCATATTGGCTTCACGCTGCTCTGCTTTATGCGCTTTATCATTAGCCATCACGACTTTGCAATCGTCAATCGCCTTCCGATATTGTTTTAGATGCATATTTGCGATCGCTCGTTCAAGGTAGGGCGCGACCACTTTTGAATCAGTTTCAATGGCTTTGGTGAAATGAGTGACGGCTTCTTCGTAAGACTTCTTTGCAACAGCCTCAACACCCTTATCATGGTCGCTCTTTGCGGGACTGCTGGGAGCCGCGGCACTAGCCGCACCAATCGAAAGAGAAAGCAGCACAACCAGCGTATTTGTCAGCAAATATCTCGACTTCATTACAACCGTCCTTCTAATAGTTGTCAGCAAAACATGACCAAACTAACTTATTGAGTCTAACAAAGTTCTACCCGTTTATTACGTCAATGCTGCAAGTAACCCATCGTAGAGATGAATATTGGCATCAAGAACGCCCTTAAGACCGAATTCCACTGACTTTGCGGCGTCATGTCTTTCTTGAAAATATTTTGCCAGCGCAACAGACTCATCTTGATGTTCTTGTTCAATCGTGACGTGATGAAACCAATGATGATTTGCTAGTCCAAGTGAAGCAAATGCCTTTTGCATTACCGCAAACTCTTTTACCGCTAGTATTTCGGTGGCCGTTATTGCACCAGCGACAATGGCAGGATTCAACAAATCGGCTGAATGGAGGCCCTTCTTAGGACAGTAGTACAGACGCGCGGCTTTGATAAAGGCTTTAATCTCTGAGTTCACTTTGACATCAAAAAAGGTTCGCCTGCTAACTCCCGATTTCCATGCGAGATCTCGGAGTTGGTCTTGATGATTTTTGGAATAATCGCCATTGCCATACTCATTGCGCACGTTTTCCAAAACAAGAGGCACCGCTTCCTCAGGCATGATCGCGGCAGCACGCAGCAAGTATCTCCTTAGAACGGATGCATGCGCATCATAATTTCGCAGCAAGCGAGCGGCTTGTTCGATAGTCAAATGTATGTTTTCGAGCACGTGAAATAAACGATGCTCACTGCACGGATGCTCCGCAGCGAGGTCTCTCAGCGTATCGCCATAGTCTCGATGCGCGGATTGAATTACTTCGCTACTAGCAAAACCGCTAGCCAACGCCCTTACTCGTGAACTCCAGCTACGGCCTTTTGAGAATTGCTGTCACTATTGTTTTTTTTTGAGGATTCGTGCTCAAGACGCTCTAAATACCACTGGGCCTCAAGCGCTGCAGCACAACCAGTACCAGCTGCGGTGATTGCTTGCTTATAGGTTTCGTCCTGGACATCACCGGCGGCAAACACTCCTGGAATGGATGTTCTGACACCATCTGTGGTGATATA
Organism: Candidatus Obscuribacterales bacterium; assembly: GCA_019747875.1. Lineage (GTDB taxonomy): Bacteria > Cyanobacteriota > Vampirovibrionia > Obscuribacterales > Obscuribacteraceae > JAIEPM01. The sequence continues at coordinate 60,742 of JAIEQI010000086.1, read as the reverse complement.
TCCGTTCTCGTTCATCTTCAACTGTCCTTTGAAGAGGTCCGAATTCGGGTGGTGCCCGATTGCAATGAATACGCCGTCGGCCTTGTAATCTTGTGATTGGCTCGTTTTCAAATTCTTGAGCCTGATACCGGTTACTTCGCCTTTGCTTACATCGAAGATGTCTTCCACGATGGTGTCAAGGAAGAACTTGATTTTCGGGTTTGATTTTGCGCGATCAGCCATGATTTTTGAGGCACGGAAAGAATCACGACGGTGCACCAAATTTACCTCGGAAGCGAATCTTGTCAAAAAGATGGCTTCTTCGAGCGCAGTATCGCCACCACCAACAACGAAAACAACCTTCTCTTTGAAGAAGAATGCATCGCAAGTAGCGCAGGCAGAAACACCATGCCCCATCAACTTTTGCTCTGATTCAAGACCTAGCCACTTCGCAGACGCGCCGGTGCAAATGATGAGCGTATCAGTATGCACTTCTTCTCCACTAGTTTGAACGACAAATGGTCGCTTGGTCATGTCAACCAACTCGGCATTATCGTAAATAAACTGCGTGCCGAATCTCTCAGCCTGCTTATGCATCTCTTCCATCAAAGTCGGACCGAGGATTCCATTTGGAAATCCGGGGAAGTTCTCGACATCTGTAGTGATAGTTAATTGACCACCAGCTTGAAGACCTTGAATGACCAAGGGTTCCAGATCGGCCCGTGCCGCATAAATTGCAGCAGTCAGTCCAGCCGCACCAGAGCCCAGGATGGTCACTTTCTTCCGTATGGTCATAATGTCTTGTTCCCCCTTGCCTCTGCGCTTGCACAGAGTCAAAGACAGTTTCTTGGTTCAGATCTACTTATTCAATTCTATGTTCTTCAGAGGCGATAGTTGGCAATTAAGAGATGTGATTTTAATTATCTTGCGTATGAGATGAGGCCGGGGCGAAGTCCGTAAGGAAGATCTTTCTTACACTTCTCAAACTCTTTTACCAAAGTAGCTCTTTCCTTCCTCAACCTAATGAGGGATTCCTTATCGTCGGGAGCAGACTCTTTAAGAACCGGCTCCAATCGGTCGAAGTCATGAATTTCACCCAGCAAGGTTTGAGCCCTGACAAGGTCGAGGTTAGTAAGTCCCATGCATTCGGTAAGGAGATATCGCCACTTCTTAATGGCAAGCCTCAACTTATGCAGTGACTCTGGCGTTGTGGCTCTCTCTGACAAAATGCGCACACTTTGCTCATGCTCCGATATATATCGATCGAAATGCGCGAAGGCCGAATGATCGGCCTCATCAGATTCAGCCAACTTCTTGCTGAGGTCCAGTGCTCGCTCTTCAAGATAAGCCTCAATGTCATCACGCAGCTTTTCCGGCTGAATCTCTTTTAGGCTCGCATCAATTGCCTTCTTCAACTTTTTGCGTTTCTTCTTGAATTCGTCGATCGTGTTCTTGTCGCAGCCCAATTTTTCTGCAGTTTCAATATTGACATCAGAGTCCCTGAGCTCACCCAGCTCCTTCAAGAAGCTGCGCAACGGCTTGAGAACACCCTTTTTGAATTTCTTCTTTTCCCAACCGTCTTGTTCCAACAGGCTCCAAACGGAAAACCATCGTCGCAACGAAACGCGTGATTTGTGAACACGCTCTTTTATGACTCGCAGCTTCAATTTTTTCAGTTCGCCCACCATCGGCTGCAAAAGGTTGGAAGCCGAACGCAACTCGAACTCCACCCAGGATTCGGAGGATAGATGTTCAGGCGGAGTGTAAGACGTCTCTTGCATTTCCCTGCCGTGTTGCGATGCAAATGCCTTGGCATCAAAAAGACGGAGCGGCCAAGGTCTGCTATTTTAGGAACTCCGGATCAACGAAATCCGGCAAAGGTCATCTCTCTTAATAATTCGACATACCGTCTGTGTTGGAAGCAAGCTTACCAGTCCGCCGGGTAAGGTAGGAGTATGGGGTGAGAGGGTCTAGGACCCTGCGAATTCCTTGGCGGTTGGAAAAGCACGGGAAGTGGCCAGAGCTTGGAGCTTCCTAATAAGCAGTCGAGGTGTTGGACATGCATCAACGTTGGATTTTGGCGGTTGTTCTATCTTTTTTGGGTCAAGCTAGCGTAAATGCAGCTGGCACTGAAGCTGCAAAGCCGGCTGCTCCGGCAAAACCAGCAACAACAACTGCAAAACCAGCCGCGGCGGCGCCAGCCAAACCAGCAGCCGCCGCACCACAGGCCGCACCAGCTGCTGCTAAAGCACCAGCATTGAACAGCGCCGGCGAGCCATTGGACCCGACATTTGAAGCTGCTCAGAACAAAGGCATTGAACTCTACAACAAGAACAAGGGTGAAGAAGCGCTTGTAGAATTCCAGAAAGCACTTGAACTCGACAAGAACAACACAATGATCCGAACATGGATCGGTGCTTGCTACCAGAAGATGAATAAGTTCCAGGAAGCAGCGCAAATATACGAAGAGGTTGTTCAACTCGATCCCGATATGGCTGAGGGACACAACAACCTGGCTTTTAGCTATCAGAATTTGCAAGACTATGAAAAGGCAGAGCCTGAGTACAAGAAAGCGATCGAACTAAAACCAGATTTTATGGCAGCTCACCTCAACTTGGCCTACGTTTTGAAAGAGTTGAAAAAGTTTGACGAAGCAAAAACCGAGTTCGAAACAGTATTGAAACTTGATCCAGGAAACTCAGATGTTGTATTGCAATTAGGCAACATCGAAATGGATCTAGGCAACATGGAAGGCGCCCTCAAGTACTACAACATGGCGCTTGCTAAAGACAAGAAAAACCCAGCGGTGCTGTGCAAACTCGCCTTGATCACAAAGCAGCAAGGCGACCGCAGCAAAGCGCGTGAAGACTTCGAAAAAGTTCTCGATCTAGACAATACCTTTTATGATGCCTATTTGAACCTCGGCATTATGGATTATGAGGACAAGAATTTCTCGGCTTGTTTGACAAATCTGGGCAAAGCACTAGAGCGGAACCCTTATGATGCAGCCGTTCACTTCTGGCTCGGTAGGTACTATTTCTCGCTCGACTCAATGAAAAATTCGATCAAGCAATTTGAAGACACACTCAAGTGCGATGCTAACTTCCCGGAAGCACAAGAATGGCTTGAGAAGGCAAAGAAGAGACAGTCATCATTCTGAAGCCCTAACACCAGTTTCTTAAAGGTGTCCTCCGTAGGATCTTATTTTTTTACTGAGCGATGATCCCAGCTGTACCTGGCTGACTGATTAACCTGCCACGCATGTGTTTGATAGTGTTGCAGCGCAACGTACGACATGTCGTAATCATCATATAAAGTGTAGCCCTTATATCCATATTCTGGATTAGGCTGTTCATCAATACACACTGTGTACTTGGTCCTCACATCGTAGACCTTGGTACCCGGCATCCCACCCGGTCCATCAGGGCTTCCAGTGTGATAGGCAAAGGGTTCAGGCATCTTATAGTCACGTGGGCCTGTGATCGTGAAAGAATGAAAGGTTATTGTTGCCGGATACCTGGCCGTCTCTATTGAGTAACCGTTTTGAATGAATTTGTCGTAGATACAGCGCTTCAAAATGTTCTCCAGCGAATTGCCTGCAAGTGACGCTTGCGGAGGGCAACAGCTCTTTTGATTAGCCGCGTCGTGCGCAGGGGCTGCCGGATTATTGGTATGGGGAGGAATTGCGTTAACTGGAGAATTTGCCTGAGCTGCAGGTGGAGCCTGAACCGGTGCCGGATTGTGAGCAACTGGGGGCTGATTCACTGCCTGCGGAATCTCTGCACCAACTTTTTTGATCGCTTTGCGTGATACGATTTGGATGCCGCCTGGAAAGCCGTTGCCCGGCTCTACTTTTATCCTCATGAAATTGGCATCCGGTCGATTATCGATAACCACTCCCTTACGCCAATCCCAACTGTTGTAAGAAGGCGATGCAAGAACAGTCTCCCCGACAGTAAATGCAGCGGCGGCAGCAGCTTCCTCCGCGGTGACACCAGGCATTGTTCCAGCTGCATGATTAGCGGCAGCGGCGTTGCCAGCGCCTGCAGGAGGCGCTGCAGGTGGTGCGGCTGTTTGCGTGCGGATCGTATCCGCATTAGAAATAATGTAGACACCTCCCGGTCTGCCGTTCCCTTCGTCGACCCGCACCTTGATAGTACCGGAGTTGGGGAAATTTTCGACTACAACGCCATGCCGCCAGTCTGTTGTATCTCCGACCGGCGAACAAGTCACATTCGAGCCAATCGGGTATTGCTTCTGCCATGAGTTATCCCACTGAGCCCATGCAGGGCTGTCGAAGCGGATGGCATATAGAGAAATAAAAGTAACTAGTGACAAGAAAACGAATGATTTTTTCACGCCTCACCTCATTTTTGTTGTTTTTTTCAACACTTCCGACTTTCGCAATTCCATCTAGCCGCGCAGCACGTCTTTTATGATCTCTGTCGAACGTTTGATTAGAAGGTCTTTGCCGCCTCGTTCCAGCACTGCGCTGGCTCGCTCTACTATGTTCGGCATTTTGATCTTCTTGAATGTTGGCGCATGATAAGGATCAGCGCAGAATTTGCGAATAGGCTCAACAACTGCGCTCCAACGATACGACTCGCCAAGCTTCATTGAGGCGGCCGCCATTTCTTCGATCTCACTACCGGCACCGCCGGCATCGGTTGAACCAGCACTTTTCTTGCTCAGCAAAAGCTTTTCGATTGCCCCTGCCCATGCATTTGCATCCTGGTACGGAAGTGCATAGCCGGCTTGTTCGCGCTCAATTCGTTCGGCAAGCTCATCACCGCGCGTTGTGATAATTGGTAGCCCGGCCCAGAAATAATCAAGAATCCTTGTTCGAAAAGAAAAGCGTGTTTCCGGCAAATCAAAATGTGCCGAGACAGCAACGTCAGCATCGAGCAAGCAATTCACCCGCTCTTCATAAGGCGTCCACGAGTCAGAGAAGAAAACATTCTTGTCCAGCACATTCAAACGCTCGGCCAATTGCTTGGCTTTCACAGACATTTGCATCAAGCCGACTTGCGGATTCGGAGATTGATAGCCCATAAAATAAAGTTTGACATTGCTGTGTTTCCGGGCCACCTGAGCAACAGCTTCAATGATCGTCAGGGGATCAAACCATTCCCAGATACCGCCGCCCCAGAGGAGAACGAAATCGTCCTGGCCAATGCCTGCAACGCTCTCACGCATTCCGCGAGCAGTTCGAACCGGAGCCTGATCAGGCAATCCAAATGGAACTACGTCGATCAACTTGCGGAACGAACGATCGAACCCATACATTTCCGGTGTCAAGCGACCGATGGCGCAGTATCGGCCAAGCCAGTAATCAAGCTGCTTCTCTGAAGCACAAACCGAGAAATCGGCATTGATCATATGCTTCTTCAGAACTTGATGCATCAGCCTATAACTAGAAGACGCGCTTACGCTGTCAACTTCGAACTGCGCCAAAACCGAGAGGAGAAATGGATCGTACAGATCGACTACCAGGTACTTACCAAGATCTACCAATGCCGGATACGGCTTCAGGACATTTCCCTGAATGAAAATAATGTCTTGATTCTGCGCTAATCGATAGAGATCAGCCTTGCTACCCTGGCAATGAAGCTTGAAGTTATCGTGATCGAAGAGCTCTCGGGCACTTTTGTAATCGCTGGCACATGGAGAAAAAACTGTCACCTCGTGCTCGTTGGACAGTTGCTTACCGATCTCCACGGCACGAATAGCTGGTCCGGCCATCTTCTTCGAGATGGGCTCCAGCGTAATGATCAAAACTCGGCGGGTAAACGCGGACAAGCTTAGTATTCTCCAAGCTCCGCTTGCGGGAGCACGTTTGAGAAGAATATCATGCACTGCGCGCCGAAGCGCCTCTAGCGGCAGTTTCGTGGAGCTTTGCGAAGTGAAGAAATCTTGAAGCTTCGATGATCCTACTGACATATCAGGAAGAGGGCGCAGCTATCTGCTATGCTCAGCGTGGTTAATCCGGAAAGATTCAATGCAGTTAACAAATCCAACTTCGACAAACGACGGCTCCGCGGCATCAAACGGCAGCATCGTTAAGGGATTGGTAAGTGTCGTCATTCCAAACTGGAACGGCAAAAAGTTCTTGAAAGGTTGCCTTGATTCATTGATTCAGTCCAGCTATGGACAAATTGAAATTGTGATAATCGATAACGGCTCCCACGACGGGTCGGTAGAGTTTTTAGAAGAGAACTATCCGCAAGTCAAATTGATCAAATTTGCACAGAACACCGGATTCAGCGTAGCCGTAAATGCCGGTATCACAAATTCTACCGGCGAGTTCGTCGCACTATTAAACAACGACACAACTGTCGATCCACTCTGGATCACAAACATGGTAGCCGCCATGCGCGAACACCCGGAAATCGGAAGCACAGGCTGCAAGATGCTGGCCTATGACAATCACAAACTGCTGGACGGTGCCGGGGATGGCTATCGCAGAGGTGGACTGCCCGGACGGATCGGTCATCGCGAGATTGATTTAGGACAGTTCGATCAAGAACGATATATCCTTGGACCCTGCGGAGGAGCAGCGCTTTACCGGCGTAGTATGCTCGACGACATCGGCTTGTTTGATTCCGATTACTTCGCCTATCTTGAAGATGTGGATATCGGATTGCGAGCACAAAGCGCCGGATACAAATGCCTTTATGTTCCAAGCGCCATTATGTACCACCTCGGATGTGGCACTACAGGTAGTGGCTACCACCCACTTGTCGTTCGCTTATCTTCGCAGAATAACTGGAACACGATAGTCAAAAACATTCCACTTCCTTTGCTGCTTAAATTCATGCCGCAAATTATTTACTGGCAGGCATTTTATTTTGCAGTTGTTATCGTCCGGGGCGGGCAAGTAATCCCATGGCTGGAGGGCACCGGACGCGCATTGCTTTTACTGCCCAAAATGCTGAAGAAGCGGGCAGATATCAATAAGCGACGAAAGGTATCTCTTTCATACCTGGAAGAAGTGATCGTCAGATCTGAAGAAGAGCTTGCAGAATCACGCAAACGTTTAGTCGAACAAAGCCAAGCGACCGAAACCAAGTAGGAAAGCTTCCAGATCGGATAGTGCCAAATGTCGCACGCTAAGATTTCGTCTTTCAGGAGCCTGGAAGCCGTCCGCAAGGGTCTTTAGAGGCGACTTTCGAGATTCTCAAGACAACGCTCCAGCTCCTCGCAAGAATCCTGAAGCGTGGGAAGGACGCTTTCTAGCAGTTCCTTGGCACGCGTAAACTTGCGTGAGTTAAGCTGTTCAAGAGCTATTTCCAAATCGGCTGTCGCGGATTCGCAAGAAGTAATCAACTGCTCCACGGAAGCAGTCGCTAGTTCTATCTTGTGATCGTCCCCTTGAGTCTTGCAGTTCTGGCAAAGCCCCAAAATATCAAAACGGCTATGTTTGTACTCGTAGCCTTTTCGGTCAGCGACTGACTTCCCGAAGCCGCGTATCAAGTCGTCCTCGAACTCAATCGTCAAACCACACTTTACACATATAAGATGATCGTGATCGTGTCCAGGCTCCGCCGCCTCATACCGACGGCCGTGCTCACCTGCCAAAGCTTGGACCTGACCCTGCATGGAAAGACTGTTCAAAGTTCGATAGACAGTAGAAAGGCTGACTTTAAGTCCTTTTTCGCGAGCTTGTTTATAAACCTCAGGAGCAGTCAAGTGGAGCCCCCTCGGCAATCCTTTAATAAAGGACTCGAGATTGTCCTGAGCGGCACCCTGCCGCCCCTTTGCTCCAAGCTGTTCGTACTCGTCCATGATACCCATCCATACATCTGCAGATTGCTTCATTCTCAATTCAGAACCGGTAGCAAGCTTATTGAGAATCCATTCTAAAATTCTTCGCTGATATTATTGCAGATTCCAGATTCAAAAGGTACTTATTGACACCCCTCCCAAAAACGCAGAAGGACCGCACAGCAAAGATTATCAGGTCGTCCCACTAATAATTTGCGGTATCAGTAACAGATGTTCAAAATGAAATCTCGATCATTGACTATGTCATCTTCAAGAGTTATCTTAGTAGCATCTTGTTGAGAACGATTTGCAAAACGAAAGAAACCGAATGCGTAACTTCTCGTCAGTAAGTTTTCTCAATTGAATGCGATAAGTACAGGCAAACACGACTCGCAGTCAAAACCAGCCCTTCGGGGAGAGCGGAATCGAAAGATTCCCGAGACATAAAAAGCGCCGGGCTCACCGAGACCGGCATACAAAGGGACTGAGGCTATCCAGTCCCTTTTGTGTTTGTCAGCTCAAAATTCCTGCAGACAAGAGCACCAGATGTGGTGTGCACCGTAGGCAGTACCAGACAAAGTTAACCAACTGCTGAGCCTGCTTTGCAAGTGCATTCTCAAGGGCGATTACCGGAGGCTGCAAAGCTGTCGCCTCAGTCTTGCTTTTCATGGTTTTGCATCCTACTCGTGTATTTGCTAATCTAACGTGGGCTGTCTTCGAATTTTCGGAGGACGGCGCCGCATAGCTGACTATCAGTGATTAGCTGGGATTGTTAAATCAGTAAAGATTTCCCAGATTTTCCTAGATTAAATTCTGGAACAAGTTTAGTTTGCTATGTAGCGAAGGCATAAATATGTGGGGTGGACGCAGGAAACCATTGGCGGTGTAAGTGGCTAACAACTCAGATTTTGCCGGACCCGGGGGAGCGGTTGCGGAAGACGACAAGAATATGTCCTATCAGAACAGAGAGCAGATAGGCAGCCTTGAAAAAGAACTTGAAAGAACTGAACAGGACTTTCGCAAGGCAGCTGAATCCAAGGATATGCAGCAACTTATGCAGACACACAACAGAATGTGTCAGCTGGTGGCTTCGCTTAGCGCAGCTTGGTCGGACAATGGAAAACCGACCGTCTTCGAACGCTTCTACGTAGCGCCACAGATCGCCCCTTCGGCCTCTGTCGGTCAGCCTCAAACAGCTCCAACGCAAAAGAATACCGAGGCGAGCCCACCAGCGGCGGCTCCAGCAGGCGATTCCGGTGAGCTTGACATTGCCGCTTTGGAAAAGCAAGTTGCAGAGCTGGCTTCAAAGATGCAAAAGTGCCTGGAGGCCGGAGACATGGATGGCATGTTGCAGGCCAACGAAAAAATGGGTGAACTAAGCGAATTGATGGCCAAGGCAGAAGCCCGGCAAAAAGCAGCAAAACAGCAGGAAGCAAAATCAGCCGATGCAACTGTGGTCCGCGGGGTTTCGTCCGGCTCATGGGCTGCTGGCGACACGATGGCTCTTGCAAAGCAGCGTGCAGAAGAGCGTAAAAAACAACAACGCTTGGCCGACTCCTCGTTTGATATCGCTGTAGGCGAAATGTCCGATAGTCCTGCCGCAGTCGCCGAGCAACCAGGCGGAGCCTTCTTAAACGATCGCATGAAAGCGAAGATGAAGGAAAGCGGAGAGCGCCCGGCAGCCAAAAAGACTATGACGCAGGATCAGCTGCGAGAGAAGCTCGAACAGTACAGCTTCTACGAAATCCTTTCCATACCTTCTACAGCATCATTTGAAGAACTCCATCGAAGCTTCCTCAAAAAGATCAAGAAGTTGAATGCAAGACTCTACACAAAGGAACTCGAAGATTGGCAGTTTCAGGAGTTCGTAGCAGCTCTATGCTTGGCGCATGACGTGCTCAAATATCCTAACGCAAGGCTTCAATATGACCTGGTGTTGTTTGGACCTGGAGACGGAATGTCACCAGAAACCGCAGCCAAGCAGAAGCTTATGCCATTGAAGGAAATGATCAAATTCTCGACTCTAGTCGGTGCAAAAGACCTTGCTGATGCTGTTGATGAAGCCAAAGGCAGCGGGGATGAGCGAGAAATAGGTCGCATCCTGATCTCCAAATCATTGTTATCCAACGAGGAATTTGATTCCATACTCTTTGCTCAGAAGCTTGTTTCAAAAGGCAAATTGACGGTCGCTCAGTTCGAGCTTGCCATGCAGGAAATGCGCGAAAGCAATATTCCATTGCTTGATACGCTAATCGCATCAGAATGGATTCAACCGCACGAAGTTTTCAGCGGTGAATTGAATTAAGTTCGCTGAATTGTTGATCTACTTCCTCGGAATCACGCCGAGTCCAGGTCGATCTGTCAATGCCATATAGCCATCTTTATATACGGCCCCATCGAAAGGATCTTCAGCCAGCAACATGGCACCATCAAGATCAAGGTAATCCACAAGAGGAGCGATATGAGCCGCTGCACTAATTCCAATGGAAGATTCAATCATGCAGCCAATCATAACTTTCAGGTTGTGTGCACGGGCGCAATGAATTAAACGCAACGCCTCCGACAAACCACCAGTCTTAGCAAGCTTGACCACAACCCCATCGACTACATTGGCAAGCCGAGCCACATCTGTAGCTCTGCAACAACTTTCATCGGCAAAGATGGGAAGCGGGCAGTTCTCACGGACGAAACGCCATTCGTCTAAGTGAGCATACTTTGGAATAGGTTGCTCGATGAATTGCACGTTATGTTCAGCAAGAAACTTAGACATCTCTACCGCTTGTTTCGGGCTCCAGGCACCGTTCGCATCAACTCTCAGCGGAATATCGGGAGCAAATTTGCGAACAGTTTCAATAATCTGGCGATCGTAACTTGTTCCTTGCTTTACCTTCAAAACCTTGAAACCATCGTCGATCGCTTCTTTTGTTTTGCGCTCCAACATTTCAAGGCTATCGATCCCGATTGTAAAATCGGTAATCGGAGCAGGCATTCCGCTCAAGCCTAAGAGCTGGTAGAGCGGCTTGTCCACAATCTTTCCACAGATGTCCTGCAGCGCTAACTCGATACCAGCTTTTGCAGAATAATTTCCAGCGATGGCTTTATCCATTCGCTTACAAATCTCTTGGATAGCGAATGGATCGTCACCAAGAATGTCTTTCTTGCTCAGGTCATCAAGTACAGCCATCACCGTTGATGGTGACTCCATATGATAGGAAGCAGGCGAGCATTCACCCAATCCTTCAATATCACCGTATTGCAAGCGCACTAGCACGTTGATGCTGTCTGAGGAGCTGCCATATGAAATACCGAAGGGATGCTTGGTTCGAAGCTTCAATATTTCAAACGAGAGCTTGAGTTTTGACTTGGTTTCTACCTTGCTCACTTGGTCCACTCCTTTTTGTATTTTTCGATTGCATCGAATAACTTGTCGGCGCCCTGGCGAACCGGATCGCAAGTCGGAAGTCCGACCTGCCTTTCCGTTTGCTCGATTACTTTCAATGCTTCCTCTTCGTTCATGCGATGAGTATTCAGCGCCACGGCCACGACTTTTGAAGGACGCATGTAACTTGCAATTCTCTCGTAAATGGAAACGAGTTCCGAAAGCGGCAGAAGTTCTTGATCAATGCCGTCAGCTTTTAGATTCTTGCGGCTGGCATTGTGACAAAGAACCATAGCTTGCGGACAGCTTCCATGAACCAGCGAGAGAGTAACACCGGAGAAGCTCGGATGGACAATCGAGCCTTGTCCTTCAACAAGGACATATTCATTTCCTGGTGCAAGCTGCATGATCATCTCTTCAACGGCACCAGCCATAAAGTCGCCAATAACGCGATCGATTGCCACGCCAGAGCCGCAGATCATGATTCCAGTTTGCCCAGTGGCGACAAATGCAGCCTTCTTGCCCCGCTTCTGAGCGACCTTCTGAACCTCGAGCGATGTAGTCATTTTGCCAACAGAACAATCGCTTCCTACCGTGAGCACAATGAAGGAATCTGTCTTCATGGCAGAGGCCGTTCCAACTGGCAACTTTTCAGGAGGGCGGCGTACATCTATAAGCTTGCGCCCATACTGCTTGGCAGCGGCTGCAACTTTTGGATCATCTGCCAGAAAATCGTGAAGCCCGTTGATTATGTCCATTCCATTAGAAATCGCTTCGATGATGTCAGGCTTCCACTGCTCCGGAAGTTCGCCTCCCGACCACGCGGTTCCCAACAATAATGCTTCCGGCTTGTATTGCAATGCCGCCTGAATGCTGTCCACGACTGGAGCATCAGAAGGAATTCGAGTCACCTGCCTAACGGTCTTACCAGCCTGACTCTTATCGATGACCGCTACCACAGGGTTTTGAGCGTATCTTAAAACCCCCTCTGCAGTTTTTGAGCTTTCTTTGCCAAGGGCGTCCGGTGCATAAATAGCCAGCCGAGCGTTCATGTCATAGTAAACACCCGTCTTTTCGGTTTCAGTTGCAATCGTCATAAAATCACCAGATGTAAATACCGCAGATTGCCAAGAGGCGATCTGGGAGAAGTATGAATGCATTTAATATTACTTACTTTGTTGGAAAATGCCAAAGCTAATAAGACTTGCAAGAAACAGCCGTACAATAATATGCGATGGTAGATCGTAGTTTGGCGAAATCGTAGGCACTTACGCATAGTGCAAGATGCAAAGCAGCTCAACTACGGGTAGATCATAATTGCTTAGTCCTCCTGAAGGGCTGAGAAGGCGCATAAAGTGGAACATGGAGGCGGCTCGTACAATGCCGGATGATGAAGATAACCAAGAAGAAAAGGGCTCACGAATGGATGCTGCCAAGGCATTCTTTAGAGCAATGTATGCAGGGGATGAACAACCCCAAGCTCAGCAATCTTCGCCGCCATCCGAAGGAGATTCTCGCCGCGTTAAAGAGCTTGAAGCTCAAGTAAGCCACTTAGAACAAAAAGCCGCCGAAGCGGAAAATCTTTACAGACGCATGGCCGCCGACTTCGACAACTTCCGGCGCCGGATGGACCGCGACCGCGACGAATTAGGCAATGCTGGTATTCGCAAAGTTGTTGAGGCTATCATCCCGGCCCTGGATGATTTGGACCGGGCCATGCAATACCTTACACCCGAGACACCCGCTGACAAGGTTATCGAGAGCTTCCAACTAGTAGCAAATCGGATCACGCAATGTTTGGATACAGCGGGAATCAAGCGATTAAAGACAGTGGGCGAACAATTCGATCCGCGATTTCACGAACCGGTACAACAAATTCCAACGGCAGATCATGTCGACGGCAGCATTATGCATGAACTCCGTGGCGGTTATGTCATGGGCGAACGTGTTATAAGACCTGCAATGGTAACAGTCGCACAAAATGATGCCATGCCGGCTCCACCTCCCCCCCCGAAAACAACTACTGAGCAAGCCATGCCGGGCGCTAACAAAACTAGCGGCGAGCAGCAAACTGCAAATGCAAGTACAAATAATGCATCAACCCCCCAAGATGCGGTTGCTAAAGCCAAAACCGAGGAAGAAAGTTCTCAGAACTCTGATCAGGAAAAAGCAAAGGCAGCTGCATCGACAGCTAAGAAAGATGACGGCGTTTACGATCTAGGTGATCTCGAAGACTTCTAAAAAGTTGAAGCGCGCGTCAGGAAAATTTGAAATAGGTGTTGAATGACAACGGAGAAAGTAATCGGAATTGATTTGGGAACCACGTACTCTTGCGTGGCGGTGATGGAAGGCGGTAAACCAGAAGTCATTCCAAACGCGGAAGGATCGCGTACCACACCATCAGTCGTGGGTTTCACAAGGACAGGTGAACGGATTGTCGGGCATCTTGCGAAGAGACAAGCGGTTACGAACCCTGGCAGAACTATTCTTTCCATCAAACGTGAAATGGGCACGAACCATCGTGTCACCATAGATGGTACCGCTTATTCACCGGAGCAAATCTCCGCGATGATTCTGCAAAAACTCAAGGCTGATGCCGAAGCTTACATCGGAGAATCAATCTCAAAGGCGGTAATCACAGTTCCTGCTTATTTCAATGACTCTCAACGGCAGGCAACACGTGACGCCGGACAGATAGCTGGTCTTGAAGTGATGCGAATTATCAACGAGCCGACAGCAAGCTCTCTTGCTTATGGTTTGGATAAGCTCGAACAGAACGGTGTCATTCTCGTATATGACTTAGGTGGTGGCACGTTCGACGTCAGCATTCTAGACATTACTGAAGGTGTTTTTGAAGTAAAAGCTACAGCCGGAAACAACAAACTTGGCGGAGATGACTTCGACCAGGCAATTATCGATTGGATGAAGTCGGAGTTTCAAAAAGCAAACGGCATCGATATCTCGAATGACTTGATGGCCATTCAACGTTTGAAAGAGACCGCAGAAAAATCAAAGATTGAGCTTTCATCTGCAATGGTTTCTGAGATCCACTTGCCCTTCTTGACCGCCGATGCCAGTGGACCTAAGCACTTCCAGGCTGCACTTACCCGTTCGAAATTCAATGAGCTGATCGCACATCTGGTCGAGTCAACGATGGAACCGGTGCAGCAAGCAATCGAAGATTCCGGCCTTGGTCCAGAGCAGATCGAGCACGTCTTGCTTGTCGGAGGCTCTACTCGTATTCCGGCCGTCCAAGACGCAATCAAGAGATTCTTCCAAAAAGACCCGGTTAAGTCCGTAAACCCTGACGAAGCAGTGGCGCTTGGAGCAGCTATCCAGGCTTCGATTCTGACAGGCGAAACACAAGACGTCCTTCTTCTCGACGTAACACCGCTATCTCTTGGCATCGAAACAGCCGGCGGATTGTTTACCAAGATCATTGAGCGAAACACAACCGTACCAACTAGCCGCACGATGTCCTTCACGACAACTGAAGATGGTCAGTCGAACGTTGAAGTGCATTGCTTGCAGGGCGAGCGAGAACTTGCAAAGTTCAATAAATCACTTGCTCGCTTCAGCCTAGATGGTATTCCACGCGCTCCAAAAGGCGTTCCCAAAATCGACGTCACATTCGATATCGATGCTGATGGTATTGTCCATGTCAGCGCCAAAGATGCAGCTTCTGGTATCAAGCAGTCGGTAACCGTCAAACGCTCCTCCGGACTTTCCAAACAAGATGTGGAACGAATGGAAAAGGATGCCAACGAATTCGCCGAAGCGGACAGAATACAGCGGGACACAATTGCAGCGAAGATGAAGGCAGAAACATTGGTAGCCGACGCCGAGCGCACAATTGCCAAATACAGCGGCGTTGTCGATCAAACCTATCTCGATATGGTCGCCAGGGGTCTTGAAGTAGTTAAAGAATCTTTGGCAGCGGGAGCAGACTCTCCTGATCTAAAATCACAAGTGGACCAGCTCGATGCTGCACTGCTTGAGGTTGGACGTGTTCTTTACAGCAGCGGAAGAACAGCAGCAGCAGACTAATCTCTGGTCCCATGATCCAGAGCTCGGCACCGCCGATCTTTCTAGGATCAACCTCGGAAGAGGACATAATCGCCCCCCGCTGCTTGAACTGACAGCTTCGGCGCAGTTCTCCAAAAATGGTCCCCCCGTTACGAGTAAATGAAATCGCGTGAGCAAAATGGCAGCCCAAGATTCCTACTACACTATCCTTGAAGTCCCGAAGACGGCGAGCGCAGACGAGATAAAGAAGGCTTTCCGCAAGAAAGCTGCCGCTCTGCATCCGGACAATAAAGATACGGGAGACGAAACCAAGTTCAAAGAACTGGTCGCCGCCTATGAAGTTCTCTCTGATGAAAATAAGAAAGCTCTATATGATCGTTACGGAGAAGACGGATTAAAACGCGGCGGCGGCGGCTCTGCCGGCGGCAGCTACGGTTCGGACTTCGATATGAGCGCCTTTGCTGATCTCGGTGAGATCTTCGAGTATTTCTTCGGCGGAAACTTTCGCGGCGGACAGGGCGGGCGCGCAAGGGGAGGTCCCCAACGAGGCGCCGATTTGCGCTTTGACATGGAACTCGATTTTCAGGAAGCCGTTTTTGGTGTTGAAAAGAAAATCACCATCAAGCATCAACGCTCCTGTTCAACTTGCCATGGTTCCGGTGCCGCACCAGGAAGCAACTCCGTCACATGCAATTCATGTGGTGGCCACGGCCAAGTAAGACAAACAACATCAACCCTTTTCGGACAGTTCTCGCAAATCACAATTTGCCCCGGCTGCCAGGGCGAAGGGACGAAAGTCGAGAAAGCATGCGACTCATGTACTGGTAAAGGGCTGCTGCGAAAAGAACGAACTTTAGAACTCAAGATTCCGGCCGGTGTCGATACTGGCTCAAGAATCAGGGTTACAGGAGAAGGCGATAGCGGAAAGAAAGGCGCCGGCACAGGCGATCTCTACGTGATCGTGCACGTTCGGCAGCACGAAAAATTCATTCGAGAAAATACAACCATCCACATCAAGCAGCCCATCAGTATGTCAATGGCGGCCCTTGGCGGTGACATGTTGGTTGATACAGTTGGTGGTAAGCGTTTGCTGAAGATTCCTTCGGGAACGCAAGCAGGTACCGTAGTCACCATGCGTGGTGAAGGCGTTCCTTTCCTCAGCCACCCAGAGAAGCGGGGAGATCAACTTGTTCACCTTTTTATTGAAACACCAACAAAGCTAAGCGACGAAGAAAAAGAGCTCTATGCGAAACTGGCGGAGCTGCGCGGCGAGCGCTTAACAGTGCCTGAATCAGAGCGCCCACAGACTTCATCAGGCAAAGATGGAAAAGAAAAAGACAAGGATAAAGACAAAGAAAAAGACAAGTCCATCTTCGATGCAATCGCAGGCGTGTTTAAAGGCAAGAGCGGGCATGAGGACTAGGTTGCTTGCTGCGCTGGTAGCAACAGCAATAAGCGTCTTGTCATGCATTCCGGCGATTGCCACCAGATTACCACCAGAAATTCGGAAATCGGTACTGGAGGTCTATACAAAAGGTACTGTTCGCCTTGACGGATCAGTAGCCCTGCCAGATGGCAACTTTCTGCTGCCCTTGATTCCAGGAGTTAATCCACTAAGGAAGATCAAAGGCGAAGACCTGCAGAAATTTCCAGGAAACACAAGCGAACCCGATTTACTGATTTATGAAAACGGCTGGGCTCATCTAAAGACTTTGCATAAAGGAACAGTGCTCACGGTCAGTATTCCTGGCGACGTGCCGGAACCTGTGAAGAAGCGCCTTCTGGCGATGAAGCTTCCATCAGATTTGATTGTTCCGGATGGTTTTGTCATACCGAAATCTTTAAAGGCAATACTTGGCGATCTGAATGTCCCGCAAATTGACGATGCAACATTAGCTAAGCCGGACTTCGGGCAGAAGAAGCCAGAGAACAGTCAGGCTGTATACAGCGGCGCTGGCACATTTGCACTTATATCAATCAAGGACGGCACCATTATCTTGATTGATGCAAAAACCTTTAATAAGCTGGCGGAGTTTCCTACAGAAGGAACGCCTTGGGGAATGACCTTCTTCAAGGGACGATTGTTTATCACAGATCAAGCAAAGAATAGAATCCTTTTATTGGATCCAGTCGAGCGAAAATTTCTTGGTCAATTTGATTTGCCGCCGGCAACAGCTCCTAAAGGTATTGCCGTATTGCCGTCGAGCAAGTCTTTGTATGTTTCACAATCCGGCAGCGCTACTGTCGGCATCTATGATGCAGCAGACGGTAAGGCTGTATCAAAGACAAAGGTGCCAACAGGCCCGAGCCGTGTCGTCCTAACACCGGATGGCATTTATGCACTCGTCATCAGTGTGACGGCATCAGAGCTTTCACTGATTTCTACCTACAATCAACATGTAATTGGTTCAGTAAAGGTAGGCAGCGTGCCAACATGCGTGGCACTGCATCCTACCGAGAAATTAGCTTACGTAAGCAATCGAATGTCAAACACGGTTTCAGTAGTTGACTTTACAAAACGAGCAATCAGCGGAACGATTAAAACCGGGACCTCACCGACAGGACTGGCTATTAGCCCCGATGGAAGCAAGTTATACGTTGCACTGGGACGAGATAATACCATCACCGTATACGATACCAAAACGCTGGAAAAGAAAAACGAAGTCAAACTCCCACTGGACGTAGACTTTCCCGGTACCATTTGTTTGAGCCCGGACGGAAAGAACCTGTTGATCACAAGCCAGCAAACCGACACAATCGGCATTCTCGACACCGAAACCTACGAGTTCAAAAAGCAAGTCCAAGTCGGACATACGACTCAAGAAATCATCTGGCTACCGGCCGGTTAGCGTTCTGGTGGCCTTTTTGACTTACAAGTTTTTGACGTTAAGCAGTGGTTCGGAGTAGCCGTCGGTATCGCCGGTGAATCCGTAGAGTGGGTCACTTTGCTGTTTTGCTTCCGAGATCAACTTATCTATGACTTGGTCGGGGCTTGCAGAACGATTTTTCGCTTTAATCAATGCAGCGCCGCCGGCTGCGTGTGGAGCGGCCATCGAGGTTCCGCTCATAGATTCATATGTATCAACATCGTTTCCTTGGCGCTTGGATGCCGCCTCAATACAAACACCTGGGGCTGCAAGCCTGACATTTTTTCCGTAGTTGGAGAAAGTGGCAAAAGCATCATCAACCTCGTCAGGTTCGCAGGCCGGATTGGCGCCGCCACCGCCCTTACCATTACCATCACTTATGGCAGATACGGTTAGTACGCGAGGATGATTTGACGGAGCTTCCAGTTTTGCATCCCGAGCGTCATTACCCGCAGCGACAACATAAGTAACACCAGCATCAACCGATCGATTAATAGCGCGATCAAGAGCTTTCGATTGCTCCGTATCACTCAAACTCATGTTCACAACGTCGACTTTGTCTGCGTGCTGCGTGACGTAATCGATCGCTGCAATGATTTGTGACCAGGAACCGTTGCCGTCTTTATCGAGGGCTTTCAGTGCCCAAAGCCTGGCTCCGGGCGCAACTCCAACAGTACCATGTCCGTCTTTTCTTGCGGCGGCAATAGCAGCAACGTGACTTCCGTGTCCATCATCGTCCTCGGCAGTTGCGACTCCCGGTACAAAACTTTTTTGCCGAACGACATTGAGATCCGGATGCCTCAAGTTGATCCCCGTATCAATAATAGCGATAGTTGCATCAACACCACCGGGAGCATTGGCAGTCGGACTGAGATGTCCCTCCACACGCTCTACTCCAGTTTGTAACTCTTTCCTGGGACCAGCAGCCATCAAAGATCTCTTTACCGGCTGCCTGCTCACGACACGATCCTGCTCTACAGCAAGAACGTTCGGGTCACTTTCAATCAATCTCTTTTCCGCTGGACTAAGCGTAGCTGCAAATCCGCTTATTGCATGCCGAAAAACAATGGTATCTGATCTGCTTCGCGGATCAAAACGGAGATTAGAAACCAGATTCTCGATTTGTCCTTGATCCGCCGGCGCGCCCGCTGCAAGCCCAGGTCGATCTTTCATCGTGATTATGTAGCGGTTTGGGATCACTTTAGACTGCGGACCCTGTATGCCACTTTCGTCTAAGAGCCTGGAACGAGCTTCGCTTGCTTCGTTCGGCTTATCCGACTCAGCGCGAGCTTGGATGCGCTCGTCCCCGCCAATATTGGCCGCCAATAGTTCTGCCACAGTCTTTCTCCAGCTACCACCCCATACCGATTATGTGGGGCGCTGCACCCACATAGAAGGGAAAATGCTTTCATATATGCCTCCTCATTGGGAAAATCCGCATGCAGCTCCAAGACCCCGAAGCTGAAAGAGCAAAGCTCGCTTGGAACTTGTTACCTGAAGTCAAACGAATCATGCACTCACTACTGCCAAAGCACAGGTGATTGTCATTACAATTGCATGTCAACGCAAATGTAATCTTATTCGTGTTAGAGTGTTTCTGATCCAACCCGTTACTGAATAAATCCCAGATTTCTTCTCCGCAGCAACGTGTCTTCAGCCACTAACATTCGAAAAATCATCCACGTAGACATGGACGCATTTTTTGCATCCGTCGAGCAGCGTGACGAGCCGAGTTACCGCGGCAAGCCAATTGTGGTGGGAGGATTACCGGAGTCGCGCGGCGTCGTTGCGGCAGCGAGCTATGAAGCCCGAAAGTTTGGAATTCATTCGGCAATGCCATCGCGGTCAGCAGCTCAGCGTTGCCCACAACTGATTTTTGTTCGACCTCGGTTTGACGTGTACAAGGAAGTGTCAGATCAAATTCACGAGGTATTTCTTGAATTCACAGACCTGGTCGAGCCGCTCTCACTGGATGAAGCCTACCTCGATGTGACTAGCAGCAAGAAAGGCTTGCCGTCCGCAACGCTGATCGCGCGCGACATCAAGAATATTATTTTTGAGAGAACGCAGCTAACTGCATCAGCCGGAATCTCAATCAACAAGTTCTTAGCAAAAACCGCTTCGGGTCTGAAGAAACCAAATGGATTGTGTTTGATAGCACCGGAAAAAGCCGAAGGCTTTGTCGAAGAATTGGCTATTGAAGATTTCTATGGAATCGGCAAAGTAACAGCGGAACGAATGCGTAATCTGGGAATCTTCAAGGGCTCGGATCTCAAAAAATGGAGTGAGCAAGATCTGATCGCTAAGTTCGGAAAGACGGGACGCTTCTATTTTCAAATCGCACGGGCGCAAGATGATCGTCCGGTTGAGCCAAATCGTATTCGCAAATCGATCGGTGCAGAAGAAAGCTATGCTCAAGATCTTTCAGGAAAAGAGGCAATGATCGACGGTCTAAAGGAGATCGCAGTGACAGTCATGCGTCGTTTAGAAAAGAGCAATACAAGTGGACGCACCGTCACACTCAAAGTAAAGTACGCCGACTACCGCCAAGTAACTCGCAGCAGAACGCTACTGCATTCAATCAAGTCAATCGATGAATTAATGGCTGTCGCCGGCGATCTGCTGCAATCAACCGAAGCAGATACTCTTTCAGTTCGACTACTTGGTCTTTCGATCTCAAATCTCGACAGCGAAAGAGAACAAGCCGAATCATCCGAATATCAACAATTAACCTTCAACTTCAGCTAGCCGGCCGCACCGAAGTTCCCAAGCACACCCTGTCCTTACGAAACCGGATCGCGCAATGGCTGGGCGAAGCTCCTAGTGTAGAGCGCACAACGGCTGGACGAAGCTCCTAGTATAGAGCGCACAACGGCTGGGCGAAGCTCCTAGTATGGAGCGCACACTGGCTGGACGAAGCTCCTAGTATAGAGAGCACACTGGCCGGACGAAGCTCCTAGTATAGAGAGCACACTGGCTGGACGAAGCTCCTAGTATAGAGCGCAATAGCTGGGCGAAGCTCCTAGTATGGAGCGCGACGTCCCGTCCGCCCATAGTATGGGCTGCCGGCGTCTCGCCGGCAGATACAAGCAAGTCAGAAGCCAAGCAACCCTGAGTTTGGTTCTAAAATCCAGATTCCGCAGGTTTAGTTGGCCGAGCGGGCTCACCTGCTGGAGCTTCGGATGATGATTGCGCTGGGGCAGCACCGCTTTGAGGCTGAAGTATCGTTGCCGACAAGATGCGATCGCCAGGTCTGATGTTATAAACCGTTTGCATTCCATTGGTCACGCGACCAAACACGGCGTACTTTCCATTGAGCTGTGGCATCGGAGACTTGAGAATATAGAATTGACAGCTTGCACTATTGGGGTCTGCGCTCCTTGCCATTGCAACCATGCCGGCCTGGTTGTGAGCGAGATTGCGGTTGATCTCGAGCCTCAAGAATTTTGGTTGTCCGGTATTAGGATCCATGTAATGTCCGCTACCGTTTCCATTTGGATCCCCACCCTGGATCACCCAGTTTTCCACGCGGTGCCATGTCAACCCGTTGTAGAATCCCTGATCTACCAGATCCAAGAAATTGCCGGCTGTATTTGGCACCATGCTATAAAAAATGCGCATGGTAATCGGACCTTTCGTAGTCTGAAGCAAAACGAACTGGTCGCCACCTTGGGCCAGAGCCGGAGATGAAATGGAGTTGATCACAAAGGCTAGCCCAAAGCTCAGCATTCCCAGCAAAAGTCGCATCTTGTCCTCCAGCGAAAGCTAACTTTTATTTACCCAGAAACCAATCCTATCACAGTGCGCGGCGCGAGGTCTCCCAGACCAACCAATCGTTTATCAGTGCCCCATTCCGGGAATTTAATAGGAAGCAGCAAAGGAAATAGGCGGCTGCGATGCAGGCGACAAGCTTTATCAATTCAGTAATCGACAATCGATTTCGCATTGTCAGCGTCCTAGGCCAAGGTGGCATGGGAACGGTATTTCTTGCTGAGCAAACAGAACTCAATCGAAAGGTTGCCATTAAGATTCTCGAAGAGAGCCTCGCAGAAGACGAAGAAAGTAAATCCCGCTTCTTGCGAGAAGGAAAAGTGCTTGCTTCATTGATGCATCCAAATATCGTATCGTTCTACAACTTTGGTTTCATCAGTGATCTCCCATACCTTGCCATGGAATATCTCGAAGGCCGTTCGCTGAAAAATGAAATTACGGAAGAGGCAGGTATGAGCTGGAAAGAAGCAACCGTGCTTATCTTACAACTATGTTCCGCGATGCAATATGCACACAATGCCGGCGTCGTTCATCGCGATTTGAAACCAAATAACATCATCATGCTGAAAGATCAGCCTGGCAGACTGAAGCTATTGGATTTTGGGCTGGCATCCATAAGGGATTTCTCCGATCAGAAACAAAAGCTTACCGCAACGGGGCTCCTGATCGGGTCAGTACAATACATGAGCCCCGAACAATGCCTGGGCAGGAAAGCAGATAATCGTTCAGACATTTATGCGTTGGCTTGTATCTTCTACGAGATGCTCAGCGGGCATTGCCCTTTTGATGCCGACTCTGCTATCGGCTTATTGCACAAGCATATCAGTGAACAAGCTGAGCCAATTTCAGACCACTACAGACGCTTGCGTGAGCAAATTGGCGACATAGGTGACGCTCTTCCGCCGGCACTAGAACTGGTGCTTCAAAAGTGCCTGAAAAAAGAGCCGGAGAATCGTTACCAGTCAATGTCTGAGCTCGAAGCTGACCTCAAACTGATTTTAGAAAATAAGCAATCTGAGTCCGCCTTTCTTTCGGCCGCCGAAGAGCATTTGCGATCAGCCGCAGAGCATGCTGGCGGTAGTAGAAGCAAAGTCTGGTACTTAGCAGTACCTGCGATGGCAATTGCCGGACTGACCGCTCTAATTGCCCTCAATCTGCCACACGAGAAATCAACGAATCCCCTTCTACACCGAAGCCCGCCGGCGAAGTTACCGCGCCTATCGCAAAAGATTGCTGCTGCCACTGACATAAGTGCATTAAAGGCACAAATAGATCAACTCTACAAAAACGGTCTTGCGCAAGAAGGCATACGAACCATTGAATCCTGGATAGCGGCTAAGAAACGGAAAAGCAAAAAGCTGACAATGGAAGAAGACGTTGAAACGTCTAATCTGCTTGCAAATTGCGAGTTTAGCTTGCTCAGATACGATCTAGGCTCTGAGCGATTGGAAAAGAAATTTCTAGCTCTGGAAAATGATCCCCTTTTCACGGATCAGTTAAAGTGCTCGCTGCTCGAGAACAAGGCGGGAATTGATAGCTGGTGCGGCAACACAGCGATGCTCTACCAAATTCAAGACAGAATCAAAAAGATCTTGTTGAATAACAAAACGATGTCTCCAGCAGTAAAAGCTCAGCACTGGATGAATAATGCTTCTTATCTTCACCAATGTGAAAAATTCGAAGAATCCCTTGCGGCACTACAGAATGCCGAAAAAGAGATCTTGAAGCAGGGCGAAGATGTAAACTTTATGGCTACCATTGAAAGACAAAAAGCAGGTATCTATTACCAGCAAAAGAAGATAAAAGAAGCTCAAGCCTCCGTCGAAAAAGCATTCACGATGCAATTCGAAAATGAAGATGGGCTGGCAAAAACGACTCATCTAGTGGCAAAAAATTTGGATGATCAGTTTGCAATTAATGCAAGCTCCCAAAAGGCAAGCGCTCTAGCCGGTGCTCAGGCGGAAGTCGCAGCAGCCAACGGTTACAGCAAAATCGCTGCAGATATGATCACAGAGCAACTAAAAGGCTCGCTATCCAGCGCAACGCGTGCCGAGCTAATGGCTCACCGAGCTGAACACACGATCAATACATGGAGCACCACAAATCGAAATCGAGGCATTCGATTCGATCGCTTCAAGCATCGAGAACAATGGATTAAAGACCATGAAACCGCTGCCAGAGATTTTCTCATTGCATATGAAAAAAATCCGAGTGCCGTCCGCGAACACAGACATCAACTACTCGCGTGGAGACATGCAAGTCTAACCGTCCTTGGCAAACAGAAAGACGCCGACGAAACAGTGCAAACAGCTCTAAAACCCGTAGCAGGCGAAAAACCTGATGAGGTACGGGCAGTGGTGGCGAAATGCATCTGGGCAACTGGATCACTCTGGTCTCTACATGGATTTTATCCGGAATGCATTCCGCTGTATAAAAAGGCAGCGGAACTTTACACGAATGTCCCGGGAATGGAAACCCAGCGAAAAAGAGCAGAAAACGATCTGGCAAGCGCCATTGCAGAATGGAAAAGAAGGCAAGCGTCGTCCCCCTCGGAATAAAAGGGCTGCGATTTTCGCGCCGCTAAAAGCAACTAGCGATTATCGTAATTGTTGCTCCCCCTTTAGCACTTACCGAACTTGAGCTTTTCATATTTTTTCAGCCAGCCCTTTGATAGATCGACCGCCTCCATGCCAAACTTTTCTCGCCCTATTGTTGCTGTTTCGTATCCGCCTTTACCAAATCCGGCGTCACCGTTTCCGGTGGCACCGTGTGTGGTGTCGGTGCCATCCTTCCAGGCTTTTGTAATTGCGGCATTAAACGCAGGATTATTTGAACTGCCAGGCTTAGGAGTTGGATAATAGCTACCGCTTAAAGCTTGCATCAATGTTTGTCCTCTGGAAGCTGCCCTATTCATAACTTCTTCAGCAAAAGCCAATTGAGCCGCGGCCCCCTGACCGCCTACTTCAGTTGCCATACGTCCGGCAAAAGCAGCAATTACTTTGGGATCTTTCAATTGTTCATCGAATTGTGACCTGTCAATTCTGCCACACTGGCGTTTGGTATCCGCTGTCTCTTTTGAAGGGTCTGTCCCAGAGCCGTCAGTTAGCTGTATATTTCCAAAATCGTTTGGCACTCCGCCTTTGGAGCCTTCCATTTCTGAAATTCGATTATTGCGCTGCGAATCACCAGCAGCTTCGTTCCGAAAGGAATCTGCAGCAGGACTGGGTGCGTCTACATTTTTAACTTTGTCATCAACCTCTTTTTCGCTCATATTGGTTCCTTGCTATTAAACGAGGCAGGGCTGACGCAATCAAGCCAAGGAGCTCTTGAGCAGATGAGACCCTAAGAGCGGGAATCAAATGAGGAATGATCGAATCTTTACCCAAGTTCAGGATATAGGCAGCAGCTTCAATATTTCGTGACTTGAGTGGCTTTCATTGCCGTAGCGATCCCCGAAATTCAATGACCGGGATTCTAACTGCTGCGAATTCGAAGGTCTCGGATTGCCCGCAATGCATGTAGAGACTTTTCCGATGGCGCCAGAATCTTTTAGCAGGATGGTTTGCTTTACTGTTTCAACGCATTCTGACTGCCCAACAATTCAAATGTTCGTTCGGCCAGTTCGCTAAGCTTTTCCTTCTCTGGAACAAAGCGTGCCTTTTTCAATTGTTCAAGATAAGGTCGACATTTTTGCATCAGTTCCTTTGCTTCGTTCAGTTTTCCTTGATCGGCCATATTCAGTGCTAAACGGCATTGAAGCTCGGCAGTTTTTCGCGGATTTGACTCTAGGTTAGAGCTGAGCACCAGCGCATTTTTGAGATAAGTCGCCGCCATGGGACCTCTATCCTGAAGATGCTCTGAGATGGCAACAGCAGCGTCCACGCTTTGCCAGCTCTTTTTTCCCAGGCTTAGCTGAGCAAACCTTTCGAGGTAACGATTCTCCATTTCCGTTTTTCCTTCGGCAGCACACAGTTTCGCCAGCTCTAAACAGTCGCTAGCTATTGCACCGTCATTTTTCTCTCTCTCATGCCTCGCCAAGCATTTTTTCAGCCACTCTTCCGCGGAGCGAAAATCTCCAGCTTGTCTTGCTATAGATCCAGCATTACGCCATACTGTTGTCTCGTCCAGATAATCATACTTAGAAGCGCTTTCTACAAGGGACAAGGACCTTTGGTTGTAGTTTTTCGCCGCGACATATTTTCCTGATGCTGCAGCAAACCTTGCAAGCTCATTCAAGGATCTTATTTTCTCTCTGGGTCCCGCGTGTTGCGCATCTTCGATTTGTAAAACTTGCTCCCAGATTTTTTCTGATTCCAGAAACCGACCAGCCCTCTCCAAAGCCGAGGCTAGTTCCATCTTAATCGAGATTATCGAAGGATCCGGAACACTCAGGTTGTCGGCAGCAGATTCTCTTCGTCGAAGTTCCAAGATTGCCCGATCGAGCGAGTCCTCATAACGCCTGTAATCACCTTTCTGTTCATATATATCGGCCAGTAGAAGAAAAACAGTTTCTTTGTTAAAGTCAACCCTAGGATGTTTTTCATAATGAGATAGCAGGTAAGAACAAAACTTCTCAGCCTCATCTAGCTTCTTTTGCTTGTAATAAATTTTAGGCACAAACAAGATTACATTCATCAGGTCCTTGTCCAAATCAATGTGGCTTGTTACAACCTTTTCAGCCTCTTTCAAGTTTCCAATTCTGTCGTAGTAAGATGCCAGCCGGAAATACCCTTCATCAATTGCAGCAATGGATTTATCTAGCAGCCTTCGCCGAATCGAGCGCATTAGTAGTTCTTTTGCTTTTACGAAATCCCCTTCTTCCTCATAAATGTTGGCAAGATTTACGTAGTCATAAATGACAAAAATGCTGACCCTATAGTCCTCATTTTCGGACAAACCGCCGACAACATCGCTGATTGGAAGCGGCATCTTTTCTCGCAGCTTGATACACTGCTCCATGGCGGCTTTAGCTTTGCCTCGATGACCAGAAAGCGAATAAAGGTTAGCCAACTCGGGCAAGATCAGCGGGAGATATTCATCAAATTCATGTGGTCGTTGTCTGGCTAGCGCCAATGAAGTCTCAAGAGTTGGTAGCGCTAGCTTAGGCATCTGTCCTAATAAGGACATGTCTTTTCCAACTCTGGAAAGGAGATTAAAACGGATAAGTGGATCTAGAGTCTTCTGCTGCGCTATGTCCAAGGCTTCTAGCAAAAGCTTCTGTGTTTTCTCAATATCGCCCTTAAAATAGCAGAGCGAGGCAAGAGATACCAATGCATGGCCCACCGCTTGATCTTTAGCTCCAAGAATCTTTTTCTTAATCTCAAGCGCTTTGATCATGAACGCTTCCCGATCGGCCAGGCTGTGTTTGTCATCCTCAGCCATCCTAAGCAAACGATCCGCAGTATCAATGCTCTCAGTTAGTCCACCTATATATTCAGATAGTTTGTGTTTTCTTGATTTTCCAGAAAAGGATGTTTTGTTTCCTTTGTATTTCAGCGTATCAACTAAGTCACCTTTATTCGAGGATGGTTTAACAATTCTCGTAAAGAAGAGACCTACGGCTAAGAGCAAACTGATTACCAATGCAGTTGTAATATAGATTCTTCTTTTATCTGAATTTGCGTCCGGCATTTTTATGTTAAGCAAATTTGCCTGGCCGGCTCTAACCAACGCAAGATCGCGACCAAATTCACTCATCGTTTGGTAGCGATCGTCGGGATTTTTAGAAAGAGACTTTAGAACAACTTGGGCAAGTCCCTTCCTTAGCGGCTTGCCGCCCCCATTATCTGGCAACATCGGTATCTCATTGATGTGTTTGTGAAACACGGCAATGGCAGTATCCGCATCAAATGGTGGTTTTCCTGTAAGCAAAGTATAAAGAATGCACCCGAGAGCATATGTATCGGAGCGTTTATCTGCGCGCTTCCCCATGCACTGCTCCGGGCTCATTGAAAGCGGCGAGCCTAGCAAGGCCCCAGTGGCGGTTAAAGTGTCATTTTCTTCAAGCAACTTTCTGGACAAGCCAAAGTCGATGATTTTTACAATTACCGAATGGTTAGCAGAAGGATTTGTTTCAACCAAGATATTTTCTAGTTTGAGATCTCTATGAACTATGTCGTGCAGATGCACAGATTCCATGCCAGCAGCTATCTGCAGAGCTATCTCAAGAGCTTGCTCTTCCTCAAATCCCTGCTGCGTCTCCATTAAGCTAGCAAGGCTTGAACCTTCCACTAACTCCATACATAGGAATGGAATCGGCAATCCGTTGGTTTCCTGCTCAATAATGCCAAACGAGTAGCAAGCTGCGACATTCTTGTGTTGGACTTTTGACAAAGCTCTGGCTTCTCTAATGAAGCGCAGTCTCCATTCTTCGTCATCGTTAGCAAGGTCGCTTTCTAAAAACTTGAGGGCAACCGGTCTGTTAAGATCTAGTTGTTTTGCTTGGTATACCCGGCCCATGCCGCCGACGCCCAACAGCTTGATGATTTCGAAGCGACCCTCAATTATCTGGCCGGATTGAAGAACCATTGGTGCTGCTACTTTGTATTAGTCCGGGACTCCAATAATTTTATACCCGATTTATACCAGGTCAGTGTTTAACGTGATGGGCGGAAGTCGTGGTGGTTCTACAACCGGTGTGGACGCGGTTGAAGCCATCATTGCCTAGCGTGGAGACCTTGGAACGATTGAGGCTAGGAATAAGAAGCTGCATATAGCTAGTAATCTTTCGCCATGCAGCTATATCCAAAGTTGATTCATTCTGAAGACAAAACGGCACGTTGCCGCGAGGGCGCAACATGAAATATATGCGCGGAGACTTCTAGAACTAGAAACTCTCACAGTTCACGAAATCTAAATGCATTTGATTGTACTTTAGGAAACAGTGTCAGGAATGTACAAAACGAATGAACGTAGGCCGCGCCCATTCAAATTATTGACGACTTTCCTGGGGACTCGCGGAGGATATCATGGCAGTATCATTTACCACATACCAAGAAAATATCGATGAGGATTCTCAGCGAGAAGATCTTTTCACTCACATTATTGAAGCAGGCAATATGGCTACTTCTCCAATGCCGAAAGGAAACGTAGAAGAAGAGCAGATTAGTGGACTGCCAGCGAAATTCCGCATCTTGAAGAAGCTGGGACAAGGCGGCATGGGCGTAGTCTATTTGGTTGAAGACGACGAGCTTGGTTGCCAACTGGCAGTAAAAGTAATCCGCGTTCAAAATGATGTCGCCCTCAATCGTTTTGAGGTCGAGGCTGCGGCCGCAAGTGCACTTTCACATCCCCACATCGCACAAGTCTATAGCTTCGTATCAGCTTCTCCTGAGCCATACATCGTAATGGAGTATGTCGATGGACAAAGCTTCGACAAAGTTCTCAAAAGGGAACGCGTTATTGAGCAGGAACGACTACTGAATATTGTTTTGCAAGTTTGCGAGGCTATCGAATATGCACACCTTCATCAGGTCATTCATCGCGATCTGAAACCCAGCAATATCATTATTCGAAATGAAAACGACCTGGTGAAAGTTATTGACTTCGGCATTGCAAAAGTGGGAGAACAAAAAGAAAGCGCGACTCAACTTACGCAGAAGTCAGAGGTTCTCGGAAGTCCGATGTATATGAGTCCAGAACAAGCCCAGGCTGGAATAGTTGACGAACGAACAGATCTCTATTCCCTTGGTTGTATTATCTATGAGGCTCTTTCTGGCAGACCATTATTTGCTGGTGATAATGCGATTCAAATACTCCTGCATCATATAAATACTTCACCAAAAAATGCAACCAGGAAATTGTTGAAGAAAGGGTATTCCCGATCGCTGGTGGCAACAATTGAAAAACTCCTGGAGAAGAATCCTGCGCACCGTTATCAGTCTGCCTCGGAACTAGCCGCTGATATTCATAGAATTCTCAACCGAAAACCGTCCTTTGCATTCCTAAGAAAGCCCTTGTTCCTTGAAATTCCGCGACGTGCCCTAATCTGTGCACTAGCGGTTGTCTCTATACTCGGAGTCCTGGGGACCTGCCTGTATTCAAGTTTTACCGTGGCAACTATCGAGCGCAATGCAAAAAATTATATGTATGAGAATTTGGTTCTAAGACAAAACGAAGCAAAGGAGCTTGTAGAGAAAATTAGCGCGGGTAAGAAGAAAGAACTTAGCTTACCTTTGAGAGCTTTAAATGGATTACTTAGCGCAGCAAGTGAAGGATATTACGGACGAGGAATGATGGAACAGGACTTGCTGGAGACTTCAGATCAAGAGAAGATACTCAAAGTTTATCGTGCAACGACAGATCCCGAGATAAAATTGCAGCTTGCCAAAATTCTGGCATTGACCAATAAGCCCATTCCAGAGGTCTTGAATCTAGCATGTACATTGTGCACCAGCGACGATAAAATGTTACAGAGTGTTGGGGCCGAAGGAGCGTCGAAATGGGCTGGGGAAGCCTCAAACATTCAACAGCTAGAAATTTCCAACGCGCTTAGTACTGTACTTATGCGCCTCCCCGAACAGGAAACTGATGAAAACAGGACGGTTACGCATCCCTTCAATTTGTCAAAGTCGAAAATCCATCATGCTGTCGGTGAAATGACAAATTTCACGGAGAATGCCATACAAAACTTCCGCAAATCCGCTTCAAAAGCGCCACAAGACTTAGACCTTTTTACTCAATTCGGTTACTCAACGTACCCTCATGCGCTTGTTCATGTATCAACAAAGCAGAATTTGTACTTTCCAGAGTTACTTTGCCTGCTTAGATCGCGCAGTCATGCTGAATATGCGGCACGTGCACTTTGCAAGCTCGGAACAAAAGCAAAGGATGCTGTGCCGGAGCTTTGTAGAATGCTAGAAAGCTCGGACGACCATCTAAGGAAGCGTGCCTGCTCTGTCATTGCCGCCATTGGACCCACTATCGCACCAATAGCGGTGCCTGCTTTAGCTAGAGCGATGGAGCGCCACCGTCCCTACGAGTCGAAATGGCTTGCAGTGGCGTTGGCAAAAATGGGAGGTCCTGGTCTTGCAGTTTTGAAGCGCATCGCCCAAATCAAGCCAAAACCAGCACACTTGGACATTGGCGGTGAGAATGCCATGATCAGCGCCGCTCAAGATGCTCTCTTAGATTTGAAGCCAGGGAATTAATGATGCTTTGCGCTTTTAGCCCAGATGATATTTGGGAAGTGTAAGCAAGCTAGTTAGCAGCACCTTAATGAACTCCACCCGGAAAGCGCTCACCATTGGTTATGTTCTGCAAATTGAACAGGGATTCACAACTTCTTAACGTTGGGAATTCTATCATGATGACATTGAATGGGAGGAGGATTGCCTGTGCGCGAACAGCGATGTGCAACGATGCAGCCCATGGCTCGGTTGAAAGCATGGACCTAGCTATATCTAAGGCAATCTTTCACTCTTCTTTTCAGCTATTGTGATTCTTTTCCGTTGCCTAAAATTCATCGGTGGTTTGCATCTTCTGTCGCTGGATCTTAAAATTTCGCAGCTCACTTTCAGCGGAAACATTGTGCTCTTGTTTGTAAATGGTTTCGAGAATTTCGATCGAAGTATCGCCTCTCCATGTTCGTAGCCCTTTCAATTTCTCCCTGCTCAGGGCTTCTTTAGAGATTATTTCCGCTTTCTGCCAATATCGAACATCTCCGTGCTGTGCGCGCCATACATATAATTGAGCCAAGCATTGAAGAGCGGCTTGACCAATTTGCCATGAATAGAGATCTTCATCCTGGCGCTTTGAGAGTGTCAATGAATCTTTATATAATCGCTCGGCAATCTCCCCTGAACCATTCTCAGAAAAGATAAGACCAGTATGCCAAACACAGGTCATATAATATCTTAGGCCGTTACGGGCAATCCATGAGTCTATCAGCGATTTGTATTTCAATGCTTCAGATTTTTTTCCTTCAAGCTCTAAGATTGTTGAAAGCCTTACCAACGAATCGCAGTACTCATTTGTTTGACGACTTGACTTTCTGAATACCTCGAGATAGGAGCCTCGGGCTTTTTCAAACAGACCCAATTTCAGTTGAACATCAGCAAGGGCGCTTCTGATACGGTTAATTAGAGACGAGTTCGATGTAAGTTCTGCAGATGAAAGAGCCCGCTCTAAAAGCTTCATTGCTTGTGACGCATTATGCAAATCACAGTAACACAATGCTAGCTGGAACAGGCTCTTCGCCCTTAATTCAGACTGGATTGATGAAGATTTTTCAGAATAGCGAACCGCGGCTTCGCTGTATCCTCTTAAATTCTCAATTCCTTTTAGCTTCGAAGATTCGATGGCAGCTAGTGAAAGAAGAGTTTCAATTTGTTCTGGTGGCATCGTCTCAGAAGAACTAACTTTTGCAATTTGGAGGAAGCGCTGGCCAAAATCACGAGCCTCCTGAGGCTGCTTTTGATCAATTTTAAGCTTAGCCAACTTCAAGAGAATTATCGCGTCTTCTTTCTCCTTCAATGCTTTTGTGTAATACGCTTCAGCAAGACCAAGATTACCTATGCGTAAGTAATGATCTCCTTGCTCAACGCGCTCCGCTCGATTCAACGCAGGCTTACGCGAGCTTTGATGTTTGCTCTGAAAGCTAATAATGATCACGACCAAAATAAAGGTCGAAATGATAGCAACTAGCTTGACCCAATGTAACGCGTCCAAATGTTTTAGCGTAGGTTTTGCTTCAACGGTTAGCCATGTTTCGCGCCCGTGTTTTGCCGCTTTTTGAAATATCTCTGCCTCTGTCTGTTGCTGCTGTATAGCTTCGGCTATTTCGACGCATGATTCAAATCTCAACTTCTTGTTCTTTTGAATGCACCTAAGAATTACAGCTTTGATGTTCTCAAAAAACTCTTGCTCTCCTAAACCTGGAGCAGATGGCTCAGGAGGATAATTGTTTTGGTGATTGTACAAAACACCCATTACTGATTCAGCTTGAAATGCAGGCGCACCGGTTAGCATATGATAAGCAACACATCCAAAAGCATAGATGTCGGCCTTCGCATCAAGCTTCATTCCGGCAATACATTCTGGACTCATATAAGCCGGATTGCCAATTAATAAACCTGTTTTGGTGATCTGTGCGCTGGGGGATAGAGATGAAAAAGACAATCCAAAGTCAATTATTTTTACTGTAGGATTTTTTTGATCGCCACACAGAAAAATATTACTTGGACTTAGATCTCGATGAATGACACCCTTGCTGTGTGCAAAGCTCAGGCCGGCACAGGTTTGCAACAATATCAATTTAATGAGAGGCGTAGCGAGTTTATGCCTTTTTGACAGCGCCTGTTCAAGAGATTGACCTGTCAGGAATTCCATTACAACAAAGGGAGCTAAATCATCAGTAAGATCAATAGAATATGCTGAAACAATATTTGGATGAGCCAGCTGAGCCAGTAACTTAGCTTCTCTCTTAAGTCTTTGAATATGTTCAGATATCGAATTTTCATTCAGATGCGAAAGCTTCAAAACCTTGATCGCAACTAGCCGATTAAGCTCTAAATCTACAGCTTTCCAAACAACAGCAAAGCCACCCTCTCCCAATAGCTCAAGCAACTCATACCGATTTTTCAGTCGCAAGCCAGGACGCAAGTTCATCTGAGGAAGACCTTGTGAAACTTCTCGTTAATACATACCCAAAAGTAAATAGCAGGCAAGGGTGCACTTCAAGCACTTTGCACCCTTGCAAAATAAACTCGACTCACCAAAGCAAAGCCTTCGAGTTCGTTAGCCTGCGTTATCTCCTCTTCGGAAGAGTCGATTGCTTACTTTCGGTAGCTTCCTGCGGTTTATTCTTTTGTTCACGCTTCTCATAGTTTCCCATGTCTAGTTGAAAGTTTGGACCATCTTTTCGTCCGTCTTCCGGCTCGTTGGGTTTCTCTTTAGCTTTCTGATCATAAGTGGGGTCGGTGCCGTCGTTCCGAGGTCCATCCTTTTTGTCCTCGTCAGATTGCGGTTTCTCCGTTTCATCCTTGGGGGCGTCGGTATTCTCAGAGTCCAAGCCACTAATTTCCATATCAGGAAGATATGAGTCGGCACTGCCATTGTTTCTGCTATCCGAGATGTTTGACGCGTTTTGCCTTGATTCATTCACTTCGTTTTGCATTGCACTTTCGGCGCCTCGTGATTCAGTATTCTCACGAACATTGTCCGTTTGCCTGGAGTTATCTGTATTTTCAAACTCAGCCATGCTTTACCACCCCTGCAATAAGTCACAAACTTGAGTAATAGAATCACATGTCTAGAGTTAAGATTTCATGTCACAATGACAAGAATCACTTAGCCAAACGCCCATTCTTGTCTATCGCAGCAAGAACTCTCTCGATATTTGGTGATCGCAGTACTGAGTTAATTGGATACCTGGACGAGAAGACCGAATGGTGGCGCGTTGCTCAGGTATAAACGCTGTCACTATTCTCTTTCCATTTCACAAAATATTTTACCTTGATTGCTTACCATAAGATTACGTGTCGAGGTTTTCAAATGAAGAATTTTATGAGCGCCATCATTGGCTTCTATTCAGCTTTTGCTTTTCAGACCAGCGCATTTTCGCAAGACATTACAGAGTATTCCGCTCACTCTGCCGGATGCATTCCCGGTGTCAGGTATACAAGCGGTGCAGTCACTGTAGCCGGATGGGAAAAGGTTCTAACGGACAACGATCCCAATCTGGCGCGATGGAATTGGTCAGCGATGACAAGCTTTACTCAGTCTTCTTACCAGAGAGTAGCTCCTGGTTATTTTGTTGATAAGAACAGCAGTCGAAGCAACGTTGCTCTAAAACCAACGCGTACTATTTATAAGAAGTCGGCAACTCTTCCATTGCCGAAAAACGACCGCATTACTACGCGGACAAGAGCTATGATTTTGCCAGCTGCTTCGTTTAGCGGCACAGTAAATGGAAGCTTGTGCAGAAAAGAAAAAGCTTGTTCGTCCCCACAGCTAATTGCAAAATCATACAGGATGGATTACTCCAACGTCTCAGCGCAACTCAGATCAGGCATGGATACTCCTTCTATGAGTGTGCACGGAAGAATTCGTTAGTACAGACTCAGTCCACCAACTAATTACTTGTGCACAAATAACAAGTTACTGCAGTAACTCGCTGGGATTTGTCGCATGAGCAAATTTCATAGCACTATGTGAGGACCTTACTATTATGTGGAAGTTGAATAGACCGGCATTGCGTATGGCAAAATTGCTTCCTTCCATTTTCATTTGCCTTATTGGATCAGGACAACCGGCGTGGAGCAGCACAGGCAGTTCAGCGCAGGACTTGCTCGACAATGGCAAGACTTATTCACCACCACGAGTGTTTGACGTCTACAAGGATTGCTGCCAGGGACCACAGGGAGGAAAGCAGTATCGTAGTGATGATCATCAGAAAACAGAAGCGCCGGAAGCGTCACCCATAAAAAATGGAAAAACGCCGCCAAATCACTCTGGAGGAAGGAGCGGAGGCTCAAGCAAAACGAATGCTAACGGAGAGCCGATTATTACCGAGCAAAAAAGAGATGACAACAATGCTGAAACTGCGGTGAAGGCTGATGGACCAGAAACTCCTGTCAAATATGCTTCCCAAAAGAACTTAGAGCCACGGTCGAAAGAGGATAAGAAGCCCTGCTACCGCCATAAGGGAACTATAGCTACTCCTAAATCAAAGCGAAACGCTGTCGGTGGAGCAGCTAACTCAATCTTGCATTCAATCGGAAATCACACGGACAGCAAAGGCGACGCCGGCGTTCCTGAATCAGGCAGAAAAGCTCATTCGGGGCTGCCATTGATTCAAAGCAATCTAGCTACACTGCTGGGCAGTGTTGGCGATCAGGTCCGCCAGCAAGTAACAAATCCTGCTGCTGCAGCTGGCGTAGCAAAAGGCGCTCACCAGGCGCAAAATGCCCAGAATTCTGATAATCAGGGTAATGCAGCGCAAGCAAATTGTGCAGCAGCATTTGATTGCATGATCTTGCCACTTATAAATGTTGCCAATGAGAATGCTGCCAGCCGCTGCTCGGCGCATGCTGCCTTCAAAACGGAGTCAGACGTCGTATGGATGGTTCAACAGATGTATAAGCAGTGCTACATTCCGATGGCGCTGCTTTTACTGTTACCAGGTGCAATCATTACTCAAACAAAATGCCTGGTATCATTCGGCATTCTTTGTGCTCAAGATGAGGATACAAGCAGCCCTTTTATTGGCATTTTTCGCGCCATTGTTGCCATCTTTCTGATTCCGGCAACGCAATTGGCGGTGAGCTATTGCATCGATATGGGCAACGCCTTGACCGCTCCGGTGGCAGAGCAAGTGAAACTTGGAATACTTATGAAATGGATTGGTGAGCAAGCATACGCAACCGATCCAAAAAACAATGATGGGTGCATCAAAAAAATTCTCGCAAAACAATGCCAGGGGAAAGTGGCTGGTACCTCAGCAAAATCCGCTGTTCAGGAGCGGATGTCGGATCTTACCGTTGGCATTCAAAATTGGGTAAACACGGTCGCTAATATGCTAGGGCAGGGATTAGAAATTCTAAGTGCATTTCAATTCATTATGATGCTTTACCTTTTCTTGCTTGGACCAATAGCTGCGGCATTGTATGCATGGCCTGCAGGGGTTGGCAAGGATCTGTTCAAGAAAGCATTTTCGAGCTGGCTTGACGGAGTGATTGTACTTTCTCTTTGGAAATTCTGGTGGTGCATTGTTTTGCTTTGCATGGTCGTCCGGTTGCAGCAAGGTGTCAATGCCACTGACGAATTTGAGCTATATTATTTTGCAGCCTTTATGGGAATCCTGGTCATGGCACCGTTTCAGCCATTCGAATTCAAGCCAGGTGAAATAGTAAGCCATGTCTTAGAAAAAGCCCAACAGCATAGCGGTGGTGGCGGTGCTGGTGGCTCCGGCGGTGGTGGCGCCGGTGGTGCTTCTGGACAAGGCGGCAATCCACAAGGCGGCGGAAGCTCCGGAGGGAAAAGCAACGGTTCTGCAAATACAAAAGGCGCCGGTGCAGCTCAGTCAGGTCTCGACAGTCCAATGGCTGGTGATGTAAATAGTGGTCGCGGCGATGGAAATAGCGGAACTGGCAAGGGTGCCTCAGGAAGCGCCTATGCAAGTGCTGAGCCGATAAATG
This sequence comes from Candidatus Obscuribacterales bacterium, assembly GCA_019747875.1. Taxonomy (GTDB): domain Bacteria; phylum Cyanobacteriota; class Vampirovibrionia; order Obscuribacterales; family Obscuribacteraceae; genus JAIEPM01. Next base: position 23,819 of record JAIEQI010000086.1, on the reverse strand, counting down.
GGTTCATCGACGCCGGTATGGAACCGCCGCCAAGCAGTGCCTAGAAGCATGCACAAGTCGATTTTACAGGAATGCAATCATCATGCTTTCCACAAAATCTTTTACAACCAAATCTTATTCTCAATAAAGAACACTCGTGTCTTCGGCTAACAGGTATTACTAATATGATCAAGTTCAGCAAGCGAACCGATAAGAGTTCGTTCAAACTCCTTGCTACGTTTGCCAGTATCTCCGCAATTGTCGCCTTCCAACCAGCGCATTGCAGCGAGAACTCGCCAGAGAGCACCAATGCAATGCCGGTAAAACTCTATGGTAAGGCAGATGTAATGGTTTCTGCTTGCGAGATTGTCGGTTTGACGATGCAGTCTAAGCAATTTCCGACTTCGGTAACGTATGTCAGGCCGCTTTCGGCTGCTGCCGAAGCAGGTATACGGATGAGAGATCTGGTGCTTAACGCTAATGTCGAAAGGAACATTCTTTACTTAACGGTTGTCCGAAGAGGAAATAAGAAATTTGGCTCCGGAATGAGACAAGAGCCGATTCTGGCCGAGACCCTGCAATATGAATTGACTGACAAAGGACCCAGGAAAATAACAAAAGGACAGGATCCAACTACAGACAAATTCTCGTCATCCAGAAAAGAACTGCTAGCACGAAAATCTTCTCGGCCGATCGGCGAGGAAGACATTACATTGCAAGACCCAGAAGGACAGCAAGTAATACAAAAGGCACCGGGCGAACTTCCCGTTAATCAATTACAAAGATATAGCGACCCTCTTAAAGCTTTTCCAGACGGCAATATCTTCAGACAGATTGGAGATGCAATTCAGTCCAAACTTTTCGGGCGAACTGTAGCGCCTGAGGGAAACTCTCCTGCTGAGATCGTTCCGGATCCAGACCACAAGAAGGACAAGCACCCTGGAAAAATCAATCCTGATCCAAGAAAGATAGAATGGCGAATTGGTGAAGAGATCCATCCAGATCCTCATAAGAAGCAGCCGCGAAAAAGCAACCCGCCAAATCCTGATCCAAAGGCTCCTAAATGGCATAAGTATGATGAGCAGCCAAATCCTGATCCAAAGGATCCTAAATGGCATAAATATGAGGAGCAGCCAAATCCCGATCCAAAGGATCCTAAATGGCATAAATATGACGAAACGCCTAAGCCAGATCCCAAAACAAAAAATCCACGCAACAGAACGCATGAAAAAATTCCGCGAGTAGTAAGTTCCCCCTGGTCCCCGACTCCGCCAAAATCCAGACCTCGAATTCCGAGAGAGCCAGGGACACCCCCGCCGGAGCTACCGCCCAATCCGAAGCCAGCGCCACCAAGTGAGGGTACCCCCTGGGCGCCTACTCCTATTGATGGCGGTGGCGGTGGTAGCAATCCCGGCAGCAGCAATTCCGGCGAAGGTGGACCGGCTCTTGCCTGTCCGGCAACAACAGCCATCGAGGCTGCCAAATCATTTCCAGAAGGTGCGTGGGCTAATGACAGTACTATTCCCGGCGGCGTCTTTAAGCATGAGAATGGCAAGGTAACAAATCCGACGAGTCAAACAATGATCGCCCCTATGAAATGGCCTTTTGATCTTCCTGGATTTCAAACTACGGGCGGAACGGGCGCCATTAAGGGCATCAAAGATCAAATGGCTGAAGAGCATAAGAAGGGGGAGTACACACCAACAGCAAGCGACACTGCCGATATGGTAAGCCGCGCGGCATCAGCAACGACCGCAGCGCTGGCGCAGCCCAATCAGTGGCTACAAGTTGCAAAGGAAACTGCCAACGTACAGACACAGCAAAATGCGGACAATAGCGCCGACATGACTAAACACGAGGCTGGTTGTGCGCTCGATTTTTGCAGGACAGCCCTGGAAAACTTTACCGTCAATGCCGGCAACAAATGGAACGTAATTCGCGATCGATTATTTATGCCTATGGCAATTTTGCTATTACTTCCCGGTGCCATAGCAACGCAAGCAAAAGCGACCGTGGCACAAAGCTTTCCCTTATTTGGAGAGGTCAGCCCTATTGAGGGAATCTACCGATCTATAGTTGCCATATTTTTGATTCCCGGAACTTATTTGATAGTAAACTACGGTATTGATGTATCAAACTCAATTGCATTTACCATCTCGTCCGAATACAGCCGGATCTTCGGATCGGACATGTATAGGGACGCGATGTGTGCCCAAATTAGAGCCTATCCGGCAAGACTTCCAGGCGAGAATCTGGGATATATCCCTGGACAAGCAGGAAAGATGCAGGGGAAGGGACAAGGGCCTCGTGCTAAGTTCGAAGGAAAGAATCTAGATGTAAAACTAGAAGATCCTTGTGCTGGCTTGTATGAAGCTCCAATGAATAAGGCTAATGAAAAGGTACCATATGTAGTGAACGCCCAACGGGCCGGCTATAACGGCATGGGTGCGGCGTTAGCTATGACCTGGAACATACTATGCGCCTTTCAAATGTGTTATTTGTATTACCTTTGGTTCGTCGGGCCGGTGGTTGCGGCGCTCTGGGTATATCCAGTCAAACAGCTTCGAGAGGCATTTCCAAATTGGTGCGAAGGTGTGGTGACGATCTGTTTCTGGAGCCTTTTTTGGAATACGACAATCTTATTGATGGCCTGCTGTCGTGGCATCGACGACACTGGGACCGTAATAATGAGCGCACTCAACTTTTTATCAACGGCTTGCGTCAAGTTTGCTTTCGACTTTGCTGGATTGGTGAAAGCTGCCGGTGCCGAAGTCGGTAAAATGGCCGAAAAAGCCGCAGCCGCAGGTAAAGGTGGTGGGGGCAAAGGCGGCGGTGCGGGCTCTGGAAAAGGCGGCGGAGCTAGCGGTGCCGGAAAGAGTGGCGCTGGTGGTGGCTCGCACGGCTCTGGTAGCACAGGTGGTGGCTCTCGTGGTGGCAGTGCCGGCGGTCACGGAAATGCCGGTGGCGGTGCCCATCCACAAAGCCCACCTATAGGAACAGGGGGTCAGAACGCTCCATCCATAGAGTCCCCTCCCTCAACTGGCAGAGGTCAGACAGTCATTGCTGGATCAAATGGACAGTCCGATCCTGCAAGCGGCATAGCGACACTGAACGGAAGCACCACAACAGGAGGTGCAAACTCAGGCTCTTCCCGCTCTTTAGCTGGCTTTCCCAAATTTGCTTCCATAGGAGATGGACTTGCCTTAACTGGACTCGGAGGGTCAATAGCCGGCGACGCTGGCAGTGCTAGTGCCAGCGCGGATAGCACTTCAAGAACTTCAATATCCAACACCAAAGCTGCAATGGGAAGAACCACAGGACTTGACATTAGTGCGCCGCAAACGCAACAATCTGGCGGCGCTGCAGCAGTCAATCAAAGACTTGGATTGAATGATGAGCTGCCCAAAATTGATCAGACCGGTAGCCAGAATTCCGGTAGAGGCGGATTGAACGGCACCGCTAATTGGACAAGAAGAATGGCGCTTGTATCAGGCACAATTGATGAAACTAATAGTGGTGGTGGTAGTAGCCAAAACGACGGCGGTGCGCCAGGAGGAACGCGAAGCTCTACCAGCGCCTCTTATGGACGAGATTCCGTGCCGAACTATACACCGGTCGACCTCAGTTCCAACTACACGCCTGTTGGACCCACGAGAAACTATACTTCAGCTTCGCTTAGCTACCCTAAAGCGGCGGCAGACCTTGCAAACACAGAGCCCATTTCTGTACCTTCGCAAACGAGTCCGCTGCGCTCGCCTTCGATGCCGCGTAGCTCCGTTCCAAGCGACTTTAATTCTCAGATCGATAGCTCGGTTAGCTACGAGCGTGCAGCTGAATCAGCACCAAAAACGATGCCCAAATCCTATAGAGATGTGATCGCCAGCATTGAAATGAACGATAGCGAATTAGCGCCAAAGAGGCAGCTTGCCTACAAAAATCATCCCGACCATTTAGCTCCCAAGCCGTATCAGACAGAAATGCAGGTTAACTCGCAGATGAGCAGTTCATGGTCAGTTAGGAAAGAGTTGGACTTTCTGAGCAAGCTAGACGATGTTTCTACCGCCGAGACAGCTACTCGGATCGATGCTGAAGCAGGACATTCTATCGACTGTACAAATGCCGTCGACCCAATATCAGCAGAGTCTGCGGGACTCGGAGATTGTCGGGGAGATAAACAAAGCGAGTTGAATAAACGCTCCCCTGCTAAGAAGACATCAAAAGACCTAGCTTTGCCTTCCATAGCTCTCATCGACAACGGACAGGAAAACATAGAACATAAGACCTTAAGCCCGGAGTTCGTAGATGAGAAAGTCAAATTACACAAGGGCAAAAGCACGAAGATCGACTCCGCGAGCGGTGCTCCCACAGACAAGCAAATTGAGTCCTTTTTTGACCGTCTTCAATATGCTTGTATGCTTCGTAAGGGAAGAAGCATTGCGCCTATGTCCGAGGAAGAACTATCGTTGATGAAAAAGCTCGGCAGTATAGTTGAGTCTGTGGAAGCAAGCAGCCATCCTACTCAGCAAAAGGTGGGTGAAAAGGAGCGCATAGTACTGTGAGGAAAATAAAGTTTGCTTGGTCTCGATAAAGGGTCGATACAAAATATCTGACAAAACTCTATCCGACAAATATCGCAGCACTAAACTTCTTCGACCGGTTGCTCAAGAAAGAGTCCATAGCCCGCCCCTTTTTGACCTACGATATACACTGCCGCTTCAGCATCAAGAAGCTTTCTACGCAGGTTTGTTATATGCACACGTATCAGCTGGCTTGATACATCATTCTTTGCCAGGGCAGAAAGCAATTTATTGGTTTGTAGAAATATGTTCGGCTCTTTGCATAAGATCATCAAAATATCGAACTCCGTTGGCGACAAGGAGATCGGTCTTTGATTGACGAGGACTTCGCGGGCGTTAGCACTAATGCTCAGGTTCTTATGACTGATAAGTTGATCTTTCTGAGCTGGAATTCTGCGCAAAAGAGCGCGAACGCGAGCTGAAAGCTCAGTCAGCGAACAGGGTTTGATCAAGTAATCGAAAGCTCCACTTTCAAGACCAAACACTCGCTCGTTTAAGGAGGATTTTGCTGTGAGCATAAGCATAGGGAGTTCTGGTTTTTCCGTACGAATCTTTCTACAGATGCTAGCACCGTCTAAGCCCGGCAGGTTCCAATCGATGATAGCCAAATCGTACTTATAATTCAGCAGCTGATCAAATCCGTCAGACCCATCCTTTACAAGATCGACCGTATGGTTCTCTTTCTCCAACCAAAGTTTGACGTTTTCGCCAATAAGTTGATCATCTTCAATTACTAGAATCTTGGCCACTTTTAGCTCTCTAAACTGTGTGACATTGATACCATGATTCTTAATCCAAGACAAGGACTGATCCTCTTGCGATGAACCACTCGAAGCTCCGAGCATGCTGGCACCAAGAAAAGTTTTTCAATTACGGTCGTTCACGGGTGACGATAGCACTGGAGAGCTATGACAAAACGGAGAGGCTCCTCCTTTCAGAAGAGCCTCTCCACTCGGCAGTTGATCTTATTGCTTGCTTAGAACTATTTTGACTGTGAAATCTGCATTATTCTTATATGAAGCTCCTCCTACATAGCTGGCACTGAATTCTCAATTGATGTCTTGATAATAGGAGACACTTCGCTAAGATGTTGTGAACTAGCCAATCTTGCAAACTCAAATGAATCTGAACCAGTATTAGATACAGTATTATTCCTGCAAATCTTCTTGAACCTTGCGCTAACAAATTGAACCACAAAAACAACGACTCTTCGATCACGCTGGGCATTTCTCGCGTCGAAGAGTCGTTGCATGGTCTAGGGTTAGGTTCACCAAACATAAAGCCTATTGAGTTAATTTCTTGTGGAACATGGAATCTCTTTGCTGGCTCTCGTTTCTGCACAGAGTCCTCTTTTCCACATAATCTTAGCTCACCAGGTTCCATAATATCCGCCAGGGCTTGAGAAGGATCGCTTTGTGACTAGAGACACAACAGATTCGATTTCTGAACGGAATATTGATCAGCAAGAAAGCAGGCTATCTAGCGAGTTTGCAGCTAATCCTGATGGAAATAATGCTTATCGGGATGCTGTGGCTTCCAGGCCCGACACGTCCTCAGCACATTTGCCTCCAGCCGACTCCGTAATAGGTGGTCTTGAGAATCAAAGCGGTTTGTCAAAGCAACGACTCGCTTCAAGTGAACCAGCGGGAAGCAATTTTAGCGCTGATGGGAGGCGTGTGGACTATCCTGGCGGCGCCGGTTATACAGCTTCCGGTGATTCGATCAAAACAAATTCCGGAGGGCGCGAAATTCTCTCAACAAAACAGCCCGATGGTAGCATCAAGACTGAAGAGAAAACCGGCACAGGTTCTGAAATCAAGAAGCTAGAGAATGACTATATGAAGACAGAAAGCGTTTACCAGAATGGAGAGATATCTGAAACCGCTGTTACTGACAAGAAAACGGGCAAGACAGAGAGACATCCCTTCCTGCAAGATAGGAACTGGAAGGAACCTGGTGTACCGATAGAGCCAGGCCGGACACGATCAAAAGATGGACACATCCTTATTTGATTGAGTGATCATTGAAAAAGTTAGTGTGGAATCTGAAAATAAAGGATGAAGCTTGTCAGCTAGTCGATATCGTGCTATCACTATGCCTTGAGCTTCATTCTTAAAGAAAATATGGGTAAGGCGCAACTTCAAATTCTTTTGTTTTGCGTGACCTCATTAGTGGGCTCACTGCTCTTTCTTGTCCTTTTCCAATTGAGACTTGCAAATATTGACGCAAGTTTGCGTTCGCAGATAGTTCTTATCTGTGCTTTCTGTTTCGTTTCTGTGTCACTGTTGGCTTGTTTTTGCTCAAAGTATTTCACGAGCTCTCATCTTATGGCTCTTGAGAAAGCTACAAGCAAAATTCTGTCATGCATTGGCAAGGATCCCGTGGAACTTATGCAAGGCAAAATTCTTCCGATTGATGAGCTTGCTCAAAAAATTGTGGAGGAGCTTGAGTTCTCCCAACAAGGACAGCGCTTGATAGCGGATTTCGCCTCTGACGTCCTATGCTGTCTCAGCGAAGATCGAAAGTTTTTGAATCTAAATTCACAAGCTGAAACTATACTTGGTTATTCTGAAAGCAGCCTTTTGGCGGTTCCGATCGAAGCGATCGTTTTGGATGAATACAAATGTGGCATTATCGAATTTTTTGAGCGCTGCAAGAAGAAAGCCGGCACTGAAGGTGATGACCAATTCGAATTTAGAGTAATGAAGCCTTCTGGGACGTTCGTCGACTTATCCTTGCATTCTGAATGGTCAAATTCGATGAACTGCTATTTCTGTCTGGCAAAAAATATAACGGCAATAAAAGAAAACGAACGTTTGAAAGCTGAAATTTCAGCCATGGTTACTCATGATTTGCGCACGCCGATCACCGGCTTTCGATTTCTACTTGAGAATCTGGAATCGGGCGTCTTGGGCAAATTAAATGAGACTGGGCAAGAGCAGGTTGTAAAAGCTGCTGCGTCAATCGAGCAAGTTCTACTTCTCGTCAATCAACTGCTAGATGTAGAGAAGATTGAAGGCGGGCAGATGGAGCTGGCTCCCACGATTATTGCAAGTTGCGAATTGTACAAGAGCAGTGCCGCAATGGTTCAGGCGCTTGCGGCTAAAAAGAAGGTGAGTCTGGAATTCCCGTCATCAGATACGTTGTTATTCGCTGATTTTGAACGAACAAAGCAAGTCCTTTCGAACTTGCTGTCAAATGCGATCAAGTGGTCGCCGGAGAATTCACGTGTAGAGATCAGCGATGAGTCAGATGGAGCCATGACAAAGATAAGCGTTAAAGATCTCGGACCCGGGATTGCTCAATCCAAAGTTAAAGTCATATTTGAGAGATTCAAGTCGCTCGATGGCCGCTCGGACAAGGAAATGGCAAGTAGCGGACTCGGGCTTTACATCTGTAAGAGACTGACCGAACTTCAAGGAGGCTCGATCGGTGTTAAATCGACTATTGGTCAAGGAAGCACATTTTGGTTCACTTTACCGACTGGTGAGCTTGATGACTAATTCGTTGCAGGCTAATGATCAATGGTATAAATAAGCGGCAATAAAACCTAAAGAACCAATAATGGCAATCAAAAGAATTGCGGTTTCCCACTTACGTATGATTTCATGCCGGTCTCTCAGAGTCCGGTAAATCCTTGCTTCTTGAGTAGAGCGTTCCGGCTCTACCTTCTGAACTAACTCCTTTATCAAGGTAGCATCGGTTTCCACCAACGTGATGGGAGTTTTCTTCTTCCAATCTGTACTTTGGTTCGCATTAGTTCTTAACCTGGCCAAATACCAATTGATTAACGATGTAGATAGATTGCCGCGATTGATCATATAGCTGCTTGGAAGAGACGATAACAAGCTCAAGCTTAGGGCAGAAGGCGTTTATTTTAAAGCATTGTCTTTAGTACTTTTCTGCCTTGTCACCAGCATCACTGGCCTTTGGCTTCCGATAGATTTTTTGTCTGTGCACATAGCCAGTCGCAATCGCTTCTACGAATTCACTACTTACGTTGAGCTTTCAGAATTTCCTCCCTTATCGCTGAGGCTGGAACTAAATTGCTTCGATTAGCGCCATCGCCGGAATGATTCAAGCCAACAACTACATGGTCTCGCCGCTTATCCAGCACAGGACCACCTGACATTCCAGATTGTGTCGGTGCATCGTGCTTAATGGCTTCACCACGGATAAGCTTGTGCGGCTGAGGATCGCCGACTGTTCCGGTGGATTGCGTCGGTTTATAGCATGCCGGCTCCGCACCCCAGGTGCCCCTCGGATGTCCTGTAGCCCGGATCGCATCACCCCTTTGTGGGTCAGTTTTCGACACTTGAAAGTTTTTTCCAAGTGCTTCGTGCTGTTCTGGGCTTAGACTCTCTGTTTTCAATACTGCTACATCGGTATTACGGTCGCCAGAAGCTACTTCCGCCTTGAACGAAGCTCCCGACGCTGTACGCACGGTTATTTTTGCATTCTCTAAATAATGTTGAGCTAAACCGTCGTTGGTAATACCACTAGCTGAGGGGTCCATCTCTTTGCTTTTCTGAGCAATGCTGTCGAAATTATCTAATGCATACTGCGCCTGGTATGCAAGACTGGCTGATCTCTGCGACTCTGCAGCGTTGGGATCACCTGCCTGCCCGTGTTGTCCTTCCAATTTTCGCCTTTGTAGTTCCTCGCGACTCAAGGATCCATCGCCATTTGTATCTGTTTGCTGAAATCCCTTGTCTAGAAGTTGGTACTTGTTGCCTGCCCCCTCATGCTTTTCCAAGCCCACCATCCCATGAGCGGTTGTGACCAGAGTTCTTTGATCTGATCTACCCACATTGTCTACTGGAGTAGCTGTTAAAGAGCTACGAGATTCGTTTGGCGGCAAGCCCGGTTGTTCTACATCCAGCGTTGGCAATTTCCGTCCTTCCGACATTGTAGTATCTGTGTTGCTGCAATCCGGAGTGCTTGTTTTCTTATTACTAGTCAATCCCGTGGGCTCGATTTTCGGCTGAGCTGAGTTGTCTGTGATTTCAAAATCACTCAGCATACGTTCGGCATCACTACGTGAATTACTATACTTACCATCCGTGCTTGGATTATTGCCTGCCTTTCCCTGACGTAAATTTTGATCAGGAGACAGTGGCTGCGAAGCATCCGTGTTGGGAGCCTCGTCAACTTTTAGCGACGGTAAAACACCATTGCGTTCTAGCTGTTTTGCCTGGCGACCGCTTTCTTCAAACTGGTCTCTTCCGGTGCCTATATTACCTTCGCGAAGTGCAGTATCAACTTCACGCTTTGCTTGATTTTCTTCGACAGATCTTGGTTCTGCCGTGCGTTCGCTGCTTTCCTGTACGTTGTCTGACACCGTACTTCCTCAAAAGACGAAGGCTCTGGTCATGGGAGAGGATTTGAACTTCCCATGTCCTTCATTATGCAGATGTAGAGCTAAGAAGTCGTGGAAAAGACCTTCAAGTAAGAGTCAAAGTCCTCACAGGTACACCACACCTACATTCCTGCCGATTTGTGGGCAGCGTCTAAAGCACCCGCCAGATTTCGGCGTCAACTTTTGCTTGGAGAACCTATGCCACTACGTGCGCGGCTTTGTTGAGGAAGCGTGTAATACTTGCCTGGTAAAGCAACTCTACAGTTCCAACCGGGCCGTTTCTTTGTTTGGCGATGATGATTTCAGCCTCACCGCGATTTTCACTTTCGGGATTGTAATAGTCATCTCTATAAATGAACATCACAATATCTGCGTCCTGTTCGATTGAACCGGATTCTCTCAAGTCTGATAGCATCGGTCGCTTATTCTGTCGCGATTCCACAGCACGAGAAAGCTGTGACAAGGCAATAACCGGCACATCAAGTTCGCGAGCAAGCTGCTTTAGCCCCCGGGAGATTTCTGAAACCTCTTGCACTCGGTTGTCGCTCCCCCCAGCTTTGCGCCCCTGCATCAGCTGAATGTAATCAATGATGATTAATCCAAGACTCTTCATTTCCGATTTCAGACGCCTACATTTTGCGCGAATGTCCAGTACTGATACCGCAGCCGAATCGTCGATATAAAGCGGAGCTTCACCGAGTCGTCCCATGGCATTGGCTAGCGCTGTCCAGTCATTTGTCTGCAAGAAACCGGAGCGCAATTTATTTGCGTCAAGTCGCGCTTCTGCACAGAGCATACGTTGGACTAACTGCTCTTTAGACATTTCGAGGCTGAACACAGCGACCGGCGCATTGGATTCGCAAGCCGCATGTTGAGCCAAGTTTAGAGTGAACGCAGTCTTTCCCATAGCTGGACGAGCCGCAACAATTATGAGGTCGGATCTATTCCAACCGGATGTCATCTCGTCGAGATCGTAAAAACCTGTCGACAGTCCAGATAGTGCGTCGCGCTGCTCGTAGCGTTTTTCAATGCGCGCAAAAGCTTCATTGACGACATCTCTCACAGGAGTGAGTGAATTCATATCACGGCCCTGTGCAATGCCGAATACGAGACGTTCCGCCTTATCAACTGCAATGTCGGCATCGATCTCTTCGTAACAGGTCGCAACGATCTCCGTGCCAGCCTTGATCAAATTGCGCATCAGTGACTTTTCTGCCACAGTTTTTGCATAGAACTCGACATTGGCAGTGGTTGCAATTGACATCGCGAGATCCGTCAAATACTGGCGTCCACCGATCGAATCAAGTTTGCCCTGATCCTTCAATAACTGCGACACAGTCACAATATCTACAGGCTCACTCTTCTCAAACAAGTCAACAATTGCTGCATAAATGATCTGATGGGACTTTCGATAGAATTGTTCGGGATCAAGAACGTCGACAATGCGCGTGATCGATTCAGGGTTGACCAAAATGGAACCCAAAACAGCTTGCTCCGCCTCCACAGATTGTGGAGGCAAGCGCTCTAGCTGAGTGTCATTGAGACTAACGTCGGATTGCATTTGACGATCTCCGTAGCGATCTCGATCTCCATCAGGTCTTGGTCTTGGCATGTTTCTCGGTCTCTCTACTATCAATAACGTCAGAACTAATTATAAAGTTCAAAAAAATCGAACAATTTCAGATTAAATCGCGCAGATTCAATCTTGAAATCTTCAAAGCGTGCGAAGGGAGCAGTGATTTTTTGATTGAAATGATTATGGCACCCGCCATCATCGTGAGCTAATTAGCTTTGCTTAGGTGAATTTTGTTGTCGCCGGAATAAACATACGAGAGCTACGCATCACAAATCTAACGCATATACAAAACGGTTGTGTACCCGAACGCTTTGTAAGTTCTAATCAAGCACAGCTGCAAGTCAAACGTTGTCTACTGCCAGGGTCTCTTGCAGAACCTATCCTTGCAGACATAGCCTAAACATCGTTCCAAGCATCTAAAATAGAACCATATGTTGAAGCCGCCCGATTCGAATAGCCTTTTGACCAATATCATCAGAGATGCTGATTCTCGGCGTTTTCAGTCCTTAGCTTCAACTTGCATCATCACTTTCTTCCTGGCTCAACAAGGCGCGTTGTCTCAATTAGATGACAGCGTAGCAGACAGAATTAAGCAACAACTGCTTAACACGCCGGTCCCGGCCAGCAACAAACCGAGCAAACCAAGCAAACCGACGACGGACCAATCGCACTTCGTCCTAGAAGGAACAATTCAACACTCGGCAGCGTTACCGCCAGTCGATCCCAAACTAAAACCTGGTGCCAAATTCGATTTGCGCCGACTTCCAATTAACCAGCCGCTGGTCTTACTCTGGTGGAGGGTTCCTGAATGGCTTGCAGGTACCTGGCATAATTCTGGAAAAGTAAAGCGACTTTCCTTTGTTGATTTGCAACATCCAGAAAGGAAGGAAGGTTATAACTTACTGGATATTCACTATCCTGATAGCGAGGTAATCGGCTACCAGGAAGATCGAGGACGGGCGATTTGGACCTGCGTGATGACACCATATATGGGGCGAACCAAGCAAGGAGAGAACACGAACGTGAGTGTAATACACTCAGCAGTGCCGCTGGAAACGTCACAAACGCAGGTGGTTTTGAAATTTCTCGCCACAACGGTGGTCATAGGGAAGAACAAACGAATAGTTTCAATTTCGCAAAGGGAATCGATTCAGACCTACAGGCCAGTCGATGCTAATAAGGTGATAGTTCTCTCCTCAATGAAATTTTTCGACGACACGGGAGAGGCTAAGTATGAGAGCGAATTGTTAAGCCATTGCCAGCGACAACTTCCCTTCCGTGAGTTGCCATACTTACCATCGCCTGAACCGTTCACCTTAATCGATCTTCGACAGTCCTTCGATAAGTTTCTAAGGTCACAGCAAATGGATGCGCTAATCCCCACGCGCCAAGCAATGGCACCACCAATGGGCTATAACATCATAGTTCCCTGATCATCGCCTCTGGACAGCCGCAACTCCGTCATGAAAGTTGCGTGCGGAGACAAATGCTGGTGGCACTTTCCATGCTCCTGTTTTGTCAATGTAGCCGTATAATCCTTCACGCGGGACAACAGCAAGCCCTTCACTGAAACGATACAAGTTCTTGGGCAGAATCACATAATATCCTTCTTCAATCGGAAACTTGGCAGGAATTACGAGTTTGCCCGACTTGTCGATAAAGCCGACATTGTCACCTTCAACGCCTGCCACCACAACCGGTGCGAGTCCTTCACAGAAAGAACCGGCGGCGCGATAAACTGGCTTAATAACGATTTGTCCCTTGAGATCAGCGAAACCGGCCAAGCCTTCGAGGACGACAGGAATTAAGCCTTCAGCGTATTCGCCGATCTCATCAAAAGTCTTCCCAACAATGTCGCCCTTCATGTTAATTAGCTGTCGGCGAGGGCGGCCCTGCATTGGTCTGGTGGTTACTACAGCTAAAGGCCCCGTAGAAGGCACTGGATCGCGAAACGCCCGCAATCCATCAAAAGCTTGGTTCAGGTGCTTTCCTTTTGTATTGAGTAAGGTCCACTGTGCATCTGGAGAAGTTCGGCGAACTTGCTTGAATTCAAAATCGAACAACTTAATTGACGCAACGCCATTATGGAACTGCATGGCATGAGCGAAGCGCGGTTTGATCACCATTGCGCCGGAGGGATTCACATATCCCCAAAACTCATCTTCCTTTACAGGCGATAGTTTTTCATAAAAGCCCGGGTGTTCGTCGGAAACTCCGTCAAACTTTTGCGAAAACGCTGGGCTGAATCTTGAATTGATGAACTGAAATTTCTTGCTCGAAAGTTCCTTCACAGGCGCAAGCCCTTCGTGAAAAGCTCCCCAAAGAATGTACTTCTTAGAGAAATCTTTCAGGGCCCCGATCGAAGAAGTCGTTTCTTTTCCGGTTTTGTCAAAAACTCGTAGATTGCACTTATCGTTCTCTCCGGCTTTCGAGACATCAGCAATACCAATCCCATTTTCAAAATCAAATACATAAGAGAAACGCTCTGCTGTGAGTGGCTTACCATCTTTCTTGATGTAATACCATTTGCCTGGCGCGCTATAGTCTTTCCATTGCTTGCCTGAGGCTTCATAGGCTCCAAGCAGTGGATGCGGAACTTCTATGGTGTTGACGTCCATCACAATCGCGGAATTTCTAATTGTCTCGACAGGAGCTGTTTGGGCTGTTTCTAGTGTGATGGTCTTCAGTTTACTCACGCGAAAACCGCTTTCGATCTTAAGCTTGGTTATCTGCTCGAGAGAAAGCTGGATTTGCTTTTTGAACATAGCATCGCCATACTGCATCGGTGTAATCTTGATTACTGTTTTTGAGGAAGCGATGGTTTTCCCATTGAACGGCAACTTCTCCGCTTGAGCTGGAAGCGCAGCTGCAATCAGAGTGCCCAGGAGAAGCAGTAGTTTAGCCTGCTCAGGCGGATTATGCAGTTTTGCCAATTGCGAACCGATAAAGAGCTTAGAAGAAAAAGTGAACATATTGACTAGTTTGCCATGTTGCCAAAACCACCAACCAGATTAGCACACGCACCAAAGCAATGGCGTTACACAGCATAAATTCTAAGCAGTGAAATGGAAATAGCCACTCTGTTTTTTGCATAGTTCTCGGTACGCACCGAAAACAAGAAGACGGGTAGAAACCTCTTCCAATCAGCATATCAGCTCACGTCAAACTCACGCGAAACATTCAAGTGAAAAAATCTCACGTGCAACTCACGCGCATACCAATCCTCAAAGCCCTTTCTAAGCAACGCTTTCAGGGATCGCAACACATCATTACACAGAAAACAATTGTCAGATTCTGCAAGTTCATTCTCAAAGATCAACATTCGATTATTCGCTATTCCACTGCCATCCCGGATGAATCACACATGCACAGCAATAAAAAAATATTGCAATATTGAAGAGTCGATCAAAATCCGCTCCGCAGGAATCGACTTGTATTTAAGCCGCTTCGCCAAAATTTGATCACACTCAAAAAGCACTACCTTAAAAAACATACAAATTTATTTCTCGTGAGGACTGCAAACACAGCGCTCAATCACGAAAGAAAGCACCGGAGGACAACTCGATGGTTGGAAAAACTGAAAACGACAATGAAGCGCAGAATGATGACGGCAGGGAATTCGATGCCTATCGTGAAGCTGAGTCCACTGCTAACTCAGCATTTCAAGATGAGCTAGCACGCGATTTCCCAATGAATTCAGGACAGCACAGGAATTCCAGTTCAGCCAACAGCGAGGGGGAGCTTTCAAAGACCAGCATGCATACAGCAGGGTCAAGCACTAGCCCGGAAAGTCTTGTTTCCAATGCGGCAGATAAGGAATACGAGAGCAAAGATCCCAGCTTCACCAACACTAGCGAAGACGCGCCGACAAAAAAATCAGGCTCAGAAAACTTACCTGAACTAAAGTTGGAGGAAGGGCTCTGGACAAACCGGGAACACGCATATGGTGGCAGCGGCATACGCCCACCGGAATTCGACCCTCCGCCGCGAGATGATCCTAAGCCAAACCCTTTTGATGAGAGCACTGCTCCTCATTCTAGCTATCCTAATCCCTTTAAAAAAGAACACGAGAGAGAAGTCCCCAGGTTCACGAACACTAGCGAAGAGATGCAAAAAAGCAAGCCGGGCTCAGAAGAAAATCCAAAGATCCCTTCTGGAGAGCTCTGGAGAAACAAGATACGTCCATATGAGGGACGCGACGGCGAAGTGGAAAGGGAGATACAAGGCGAGCCTCCGCCAGATAACCCTAAGCCAAAAGCTCTTGCGGAGATGAGCACTGATCCAAAAGATCAAGAACCGGTCGATTTGGAAGACGCTGTTCCGGAGCGTCCAGCAGATCGTGCCACCGAAAGACCACTTCCGACCGGTGACACAATCGAAAAAAGATCTGATGGAACGCAAATTTTGAGAACTCCAAACGGTGACAAGATTACGGTGAACCCGGATGGTTCACACTCTGTGGAAGGCAACGTCAAAGAAATGCATCAGAAAGGCGATTTCACGCAGCTCACTTTTGCTGATGGCGCGAAAGTAACGATTGACAAGAAAGGAATTCTCACCATTGAACGAGGCGATGAGGCTGTTCATTTTTCAAGAATGTCAGATCGAATAAGACGACCAGAGCCCAGACCTAAGGGCTAGCCATCAAGGTGCAATTTCCGTATTGTCAGATTTTCACCCTAACAAACAGCGCATGCAGAAACAGTTCCGCACGCTCTGTCTGTTGTAATTGCCGGTACGAGTCGCTTATTCTTCGTCGAGCGACGAGGTATCGCCAACCGGAAGTCCCAGTTCCCAAGCCTTCAGCAAACGACGCATAATTTTGCCGCTGCGTGTCTTAGGCAGAGAATCGCGGATCTCGATCTCGCGTGGATACGCATGAGCAGCGAGTTTTCGCTTGGTGAAATCTTTGATTTCATCGAGAAGCTTAGGAGTTTGCTTGATGTCGTTGTTCAAAACGATGAACGCTTTGATAATTTCACCGCGCTCCTCATCAGGTTTACCGATAACACCAGCTTCGGCGACAGCTTCGTGCTCTACAAGAGCTGACTCGACTTCAAATGGTCCGACTCTATGTCCGGCAGTGTTGATTACATCATCAGCGCGGCCTACGAACCAGAGATAACCTTCGTCATCCTTCCAGGCATTGTCTCCGCTGAAGTACCAACCAGGAATCTTGAAGTATTCCTTGAACTTCTCTTCATTGCGCCATACCTGCCGAAGCATTGAAGGCCAACCCGGACGAACAACTAAGCGTCCTAATTGTCCCGGCTTCATTTCATTACCTTCATCATCGACGACGGTGACATAAACTCCAGGCAATGGTTTACCCATCGATCCCGGCTTAACGGGAGTACAGGGCAAGTTCGCTACCAATTGCATTCCGGTTTCTGTTTGCCACCAATTGTCGTGAATTGGCAATCCATAAACTTTCATGCCCCAACGAATAACTTCCGGATTCAGTGGCTCACCGACGCTGAGAATATGTCGCACGCTATCAAGCGAGTGGCGACCGACTTCATCATCGCCAGCTTTCATGAGCATGCGCAATGCTGTGGGAGCGGTATACCAGACGGTTACATGAAGCCGATCAATTAATTGATACCAACTCTTGGCGTCAAAGCGCCCTTCGTATGCCACCACAGAAGCACCAAGCGACCATGGTCCAAATATTCCGTATGCTGTCCCCGTTACCCAGCCAGGATCGGCTGTGCACCAATAGACGTCATCATCTCGCAAATCCAGTACCCATTTGCTCGTAGCATGCAAGCCAATGATGTCGTTATGGACATGCAAAATGCCTTTAGCTTTGCCGGTAGTCCCAGAGGTGTAGAGCAGGTAGAGCGGATCTTCCTTATCCATATGAACACAGGACAAATGCTCGGACGCATTAACCATTAGCTCTTCGTAAGAAAGATCTCCAGGCTTTAACTCGCCCTTGCCACGTACAACAATTACATATTCCAAATCTGTAAGTTGATCTCGTATCTCATCCAGTTTCGGTTTCAATTCTTGAGTTGTGATAACAACCTTGGCACCGCTGTCCGAGAGACGATCTTTGAGTGCGTCAGGACCGAAAGCTGAAAATAGAGGTCCAATGACAGCACCAATTTTTGCAATCGCCGCTGTCGCTATATAAAGTTCAGGAACACGCGGCATGAAAACGAAAACGCGGTCGCCTTTTACTACACCCAGATCACGCAGAGCATTGCCGAGGCGATTGGACAAATAGAAGAGATCTTGGAATGTGAAAGTCTCAAGTCTATTTTGAGCGTCAACAGAATACAAAGCAACTTTGTTTCGGCGACCATCATTCATATGGCGGTCTATCGCATTGTATGCAGCATTGATCTTGCCATCGGCAAACCAGCTCAACTCTTTTTTGGCTTCTTCCCATGAAAAGCTCGCATACGCTGCTTCGTAATCTTCAAGATTTGCTTTTACGGGGAATTTTTTGATGATTTCCTTGCGAGCGCCAGATTCGACATGGGTAGAACTACCAGAAGCACGAAAGGTCCCTTCTTTAGAGTCTTTTTTCTTGGCATCAGCCACTTTCATCTTAAATCCTCCGGATTCGCGAATGTCTTACCAGCGATCGCCAGGAGCAGCTCTTGGAAACGAGCCGCCTATACGATAACTCCTGCATATCTTATCGCAGATTCTGAGGAATATAGCCGCATGATCTAAGGCTTCTTCTACCCAGGAGCAGCCCGTCTATGAAAGGTTGTTATTGCGGAGGGGCGAGGTCATGCCTCTCCCGTGGGATGATGTGTTCCTGGAGCAGCTCTTGGGCGACGCACGGCATCGCTCCTAAATTGTTGGTTCAATCGATTCCAACAAAAACAGGTAAGTACTACTTCCCGTTTGGATAATGTTTTTCTTCTACCATCCAGCCGATGAACAAGCCAGTGAGAGCGCCTGGGACTAGTCCCCACCAGAGTCCTGTCGTCCAGCCAAAGTACGGTGCGACCGAGGGCGGGAGCGGCCAGAAGTTGATGACCTCTGTTGAAACGGCGACAATTACCGCTGCTGCTATTCCGACTAGCAACATGCCTATGATTGGCAGACTCATTCCTGCTTCGCTCTTCGGATTATTATTAGTAGCCATTAATCGCCTCTATCGACAATCTATCAGCAGCAAAGTATAACAGCCCGTCGCCAATCAGTTTTAGACTTTAAAGAACGTTATCGAACTTTAGGGATGCATCAACATGCCAAGCCCGGCAACGGTCTTGGCATCGCGAATTTTGCCCGCCTTCACCCAGCTCCAAGCTTCTTCCAAAGTGACATCCAGTACATCGGTCTCTTCGTCTTCGTCCAGCTTTTTGCCTTGAAACTCCAGATCGGTTGCCTGATAAAAGGACAGCAATTCATTACAAAAACCAGGAGCGGAGTACATATGAGCCAGCTCCTTCCACGTATTTGCAAAGAAGCCGGTTTCTTCAGTCAACTCTCGCTTTGCAGCAAGAAAGCGATCTTCGCCAAGCTCGACACGTCCGGCAGGTAATTCAATCAATTCTTCATCGATTGGATATCTGTACTGGCCGATGAGCAAAATTCTTCCGCGCTCCGGTTGACAAGCAATGACGACGCCGCCATTATGCTCGACAACTTCACGAGAAATGGCGACATCATCACGTTCCAATCGATCTTTGCGAACGTTGAATATTTTCCCTTCGAAGATTCTGTCACTGGATATGAAATGCTCGCGCGTGAAAAGTACCATGATTCCCTCCAGGTGAGCCAATTATTGCATGAGCCGATCGAGATGCGCTCGTTAACGGGAATGTCAATATTGCATCAGTGCAATAATTTCAGAGATGAGATACCAGCAAGCAATCGACTATCTTGAGAGCCTGATGCCGACACAGCTTTCACCAGGGCTTGAACGCCTTGAAGCTTTTTTGTCTGCACACAACAATCCACAAGACAAACCTTTCAACATTCATGTGGCTGGTACAAACGGCAAAGGTTCGGTAGTAACGATCGTCGAAGAATGTTTACGTCGAGCCGGCATTCTCACAGGCCGCTACACCGGTCCACATCTGCTTAATTGGACAGAAAGAATTCAAACAAACGGCCAGGAAATCAGCGAAATTGATTTTGCAAATCTCTTGGACAGTTTGAAATCAAGCTCTGAACGCTTTTCCTATGAGAATGCAGGAACATCAATGTTGACTTGGTTCGAGTTAATAACTGCGATGGCATTCTTCTATTTCCAGAAGCAAAACATCCACACAGCGGTATTGGAAGTGGGTCTCGGAGGACGATGGGATGCAACAAATACGATTCACACGGCTAGCGTCAGCGCAATCGTAAGTGTCGGCTTGGATCACATGCAGATCCTCGGTGATACCATTGGCGCCATTGCAGCCGAGAAAGCAGAGATTATCAAAGATGCTGTCCCCGCGGTCACTGGCTGTACAGGAGAAGCTCTGCAGGTGATCAGAGAAGTTTCGCTTGCAAGAAAAGCACCACTCTTATCAGTAAGAAAAACAGATGAGCATTCGTTCGAGATTTGCGGAGCGACCGGGCTGGCGGGAGAAACAGAACTTGCAAAACTCGCAGATGATCGCTTACGTCAGATTGGATTGCACGAACGCCAACTCAAGCTAGGCTATCAGCAACACAATGCGTTGATAGCCGCGGTGGTTCTCGCCGTCTATGAGAATAGAACCGGACTTAAATGTTTGGAGCATTTTATTGAGGCAATCGAGAACTTCTTTTGGCCTGGACGCCTGCAGTATTTTCCTTCGCAACGCCTCTTGTTGGACGGAGCTCATAATGAGGCGGGAGCCATAGCATTGCGCTCAACACTTGATGAATTATTTCCAAACAAGAAGATCAACTTCATTCTTTCCTTTTACAGGACGAAACAATTCGAAAAGATCCTCTCAGCATTTTTGCATCCAGGAGACAGAGTTTGGGCTTCCCAGGCGGGAGGACGCCGAGCAGTTATAAGCAGTGAAGAAATCGCAAAAGCCGCGAGCGCTCTTTCGGTGCCCTCTCACACGTTTCCGAGCATCGAAAGAGCCTTAGAAGCAGCGCTAAGCTCGGCTAACGATGAGTATTTAAGCGTAGCTACTGGCTCATTCGCTAGCGTTGCCGCTGGTCTAAAATTCTTGGGCTATCAGTCGGTGGAAGCTTCACGCTCTGCCAGCACACCCTTGTTCGTCTAAGCCAACCCATAATACAATGCTGTGATCATGTTAGGCGGGGCTTATTTCGATGGTCGTCACGAGAGAACTTTCATACAATCTTGCTGGCTCAGTAAGTAATTTAGGACTTCCAGTCAATGGTACGTCCGTCAGACTTTATGACTACTGGCACCAAGCTGGAGCGTTGGTTAAGCATTTCCTGACCGAACAGATAACTGATAATAAAGGCAGTTTTAGCTTTGACGTCCGCAAAGGAATCTACTGCCTGGAATTGGTACCCAGTGACAACACCCGTTATGCGCGCCAGTCGATAGAGGCAATTCGCGTTACCGCCAACACCAGCTTCAATATAGGCTTGCACTCCGGTTCGATTCTATCCGGCACCGTTAGAAACAATAACTCAGAGTCACTAGCAAATGCCGAACTGATGGTATTCGGAATCGAGCCTCATGTTTTGCGAGTCACCGAACCAGTAGCTGCCGACGGCAAATTTGCGTTGAGCTTGCCTACCGGAAAGTATTATTTGGCCCTCAAGCACAGAGATATCGAAACCAGCAAAAAGGAGAAAAAGCTGCCTCCTTTTCTCTGCCCGGTATTCCAAGTCGTAGAACTAAAGAAAGACACCAATAGCGATATCACCCTTCCGGTATTGAATTCCTTCAAGGGTACAGTAACTAATGTCGAAGGGCATCCAATGCTCGGCGTAAAGGTCGTTGTCACGTCAGCAAGCAAACCCGAGAATGTGTTCGCCAAAGAAATCGCTATGTCCGTTGAAACCGAAACAGACAAAAAAGGCGGCTTCGAATTCTTGCTGCAAACAGGCCTCTACACTCTGAGAATGGAACCGCCGGCTGATTCACATCTGGCTGAAAAAACGATTACATCAATCATGATCGATCATGACAGGCAGAAAAACTACATCCTCGAGCCTGGCTACGGTCTCACGGGCATTGTTACTCACAACAATAAACCAGTATCAAACGCTGCCGTAAATGCTGTCGGCAAAAACATCGATTCAGTATCCCTGACTAATGAAGAAGGTGAATTTCACTTCTCACTTCCCGGTGGCAAATATGAAGTTACGGTAGTCACTCAACCAAGTTCTTTGGCTGATGTTCCAGCAGTTGATGTATCACCCTGGAAAGGCGAGCTGACGCTTGATCATGACACATCATACGATATCGCACTAGAACAAGGCGTTCTCGTTTCCGGAAAGGTGCTTGATCCCAACAAACAAGCTCGAGCCGGTGTACAGCTGTCCCTCTATGCCACTCACGATGGTGAGTTCGACCATCAAGCCGCAAAACGGCGACCACTTTTCGTTGGTATCACTGGTGATGACGGTGGATATGAATTCCGCCTTCAACCTGAAAAATACTGGTTGGTACTCAACAACCAGGCATCAACCGGTCATCTCATTCACGTCTCCGAAGGCCCTTATACCAACGATTTGACTATCGAAGATGTTTGCATGCTCAAGTTCGAAATCGTCTCTGACAATGATGAACCAATACCTAATTGCCAAATCAGTTATGAAGCTTACAGCTTGAAAAACAAACCGGTTCTCGATCCCGGAGAAATAGAAGAGATAGCTCCACCAGCGTTTACCGGCGATGATGGGCGTTGCGTGCTTACATTGCCGATAGGGATCTACACCATAGATCTTCATCCACCTGAGGCTAGCAAATATGCATCAAGGTTGATCCGGCAACTCTCCGTTAATGCAGATATTGTCAGGCGAGTTCGATTATCAACCAAAGAAGGTATGGAAAGTTGAGTAAGTATTGGCCGGCTTTAGGATTTGCTGTCTTGTCCCAGTTACTCCTTACATACGGCTCAGTCTGCAAAGCTCAAACTCCCCAAAACAATACTGACGCTGCAAACCAAACGGGCGCACCTGCCGACTCCCAAACATCAAATTCGAAAATTCCGAACAAATCCAGCAAAGACAAATCGACAACTGAGGGGCGACAGCAAGCGCATGAGCGTTTGCAACATTTGCGCTCAATGCAAATGCGAGAAAAGAGCCACGACAAAACCGGCACCTATCGCAATGCTGCGATGTCTTTCTCAACCCAACTTCCAGAGGGCTGCCAGATAACAGAGCTGGGTGATCGGTCGATGCGTGCATTTCTCCCTCGTCCGGAAAGCTTTCTTTCGTTTGCAGCGACCGCGCAGCCTGTATCTCCCCAGGTGGACCTGGCTTGGTTTTTCCAACAGGTTGTGCAACATTTGCCGCCAAGCTGGCGCATTCTCAGACAGGAGTCCACCTTGCTTGACGGCAACAAGGCGTATGCCCTCGAAGCTGAAGAAATTCACCCGTCCGGCAACACATACAGGGAACGCATCTACGTGATGCGAAATCAGCGCATCATGATTTTCGATGTGAGCTGTCCGATGGATAACGCTAAGACTAATAATGGCTTCATTAAAAACATCTGGGCGCAGCTACATTTTGAGTAGAATGATTAATTAGTTAGTTAGTTTATTAAAACCAGGCTTCCCCGAGGGCTTCTCTCTCTACAGCACGGGACCAGCGCGCCCCGAAACTACCACCCAAGAATTAATTACAGTCATCATCCTTAGATGGCAACAGAAACGCGCACTGTTGACAGCCTGACGCATGGCGGTATACTAACTAACAAGATGGTTAATTAGGAATGACCCAATGCTCCCTGAGTTCATTCTCCAAAACCAAAAGGTTCTGCTCTATAGGCTCCAAAATGGATCCGCAATTGCAGAATTCGGACCAGCAATCTGGCTCACAATGCTGTGCTTTTTCCTTCCGCTTTTGGAGATCGTCAGCTTACTGAGCACTTATGCCTGCTGTATGGCACTCAATATTTTACAAGCCGAACAAGCAGCAATTTGTCCAAAGTCACAATGCGACGCAATAGTTAAGAATCAGATTCCAAGCCAATGGCAAAGTTCCGGGCTCGGAATTTTTGCAAAATGTTCAAGCCAACCGCAGACCCAGGTTAATTACCAATTGAATCAAGCTTCCCCATCACCCACAGGGGCAGCCGAAGGACCACAAGGAACGGTTTGCGTAAGCACAACATTTCAAGTCAGCCCATTCATACAACTTCCATTTCTGTTTATTCCACTGAAAACGGCCACCTGGACTGGTAATTGTCGGCCACCTTATCAAGAGATCTGTCGTTTGATGT
>JAIEQI010000013.1 GCA_019747875.1 Candidatus Obscuribacterales bacterium | reverse complement strand
GGTAGCTCCAGCCCGCTAGCCTGAACGAAGTTTCGGATCGGATACTTGTTTCAGGCAGCTTCTGCCCGCCAGCCTGAGCAAAGTTGCGGATCGGATACCAGGCAGTGGAAACTTGTTTCAGACAGCCAGCCAGCCCCCTGAACGAACTTATGATCGAATGCTTGTTTGTGCAGGCAGCTGCAGAATCATCTCAACATTCGCACGATCGGATGCAACCAAGAAGACGGTCTCTCCTGGAAAGTTAGAATAACGCAGCTGGCCGGATCCTTTCCACAATGTCTTGGCCGTGAAGTCTGCTTGGGAAAAAGATGTAGTTTACTAGTCAAAGTATCATCACTTTGGGTTGCTCGTGGGCTTTGCGGAGCAATGCGCTTCATCAAGTTTGGATTATTTGGGCTATGCTCAATACGATTTCGAAC
The DNA here is from genome assembly GCA_019747875.1 of Candidatus Obscuribacterales bacterium. GTDB lineage: Bacteria > Cyanobacteriota > Vampirovibrionia > Obscuribacterales > Obscuribacteraceae > JAIEPM01. The sequence continues at coordinate 125,897 of JAIEQI010000013.1, read as the reverse complement.
TCTTCTGGCCGTTACATGATTAAGCCCAGTAATGGATCGGATTGTTTTTATGGCAAGTCTTCCTTTCTCTTCGAGTTTTGCTTTCAAAAGCAGCCATATCTGTTGTAATTTCTTTGCCCCATGAAACTGAGTTCCGGCCGTGGGTGATGTTTGTTTCTTACACAACTTATTTGCGCATTCATACAATTTGCGCGTCCTAATCCAATATGCTCGCTTGTGGTTACAAGCTCTACAAACGAAATCGTTTTCCCATCTAAGATCGCGCAATTCGGATCTGCAGTCCGCATTGCTGTCTGCTTTTAAAGGAAGTTTGGAGAAATCGATAACTTCCATCGATCCACCTCGACGATAAGATACTGGCGGATGGCTTCCTTAGCAATACGGTATCGATCAACAAATTGCTGATTTTTGCGCGTGCTTCTATATGTTATTAAAGTCCAAGCTAGATCATTTTGCAACAAGATACTTCGCCTGACTTCTTATGAAGTTAGATTTCCCACCTCTACTAACAGCTGTTCGCTTGATAGTTCCTTCGCACTCTTCTCGCTCCTCAATTTGAATTCGAAGATTCCCTGTCCGGCCTTCTTTCCAACTGTCACACGCATCGGGATTCCAATCAAATCGGCATCGTTAAATTTCACACCGGCGCGTTCATCGCGATCATCCAATAACGTGTCTATCCCGGCCGATATCAACTCCGCATACAGGCGTTCGGATGCGCTTCTTATCTCCTCATTCTGCCAATTCACGGGCACAATAATTACTCGAAAGGGCGCAACGGAAACCGGCCAACGAATCCCAAACTCATCGTTATGTTGCTCGACGATCGCAGCCATTAAGCGCTCGACTCCAATTCCATAGGATCCCATAAGTATGGGATTTCTAGATCCATCAGCATGGAGTATTTGCGCATTCATGGTACTTGAATAGCGGGTTCCAAGTTTGAATATATGTCCGATTTCTAACGCATTAGAGATCTTAATCGCAGAAGCGCAACGGACGCAATTGTCGGTCTCCCGAACCTTATGCAAGTCTGCGAACTTATTTACTTTCATATCGCGTTCAATACTAACGCCTTTTACGTGAAAGTCGTTTTCGTTTGCACCAGTGACCATATTTGTTCGCCCTTGCAAACGCTTATCCGCAATTATAGTCGCAACCTTAAAACCTTCGCCGGACTCAACTCCGCAGGCTCCTAGAGAACCCGGTGATGCTTGAAGGGTGTCAATGATTTCTACCTCAGTTGCCTGGCGAAGCAGTGAGACACCAAGTGCACTTTGAAGTTTAGATTCATTCAACTCCTGATCACCTTGTACTAGCGCGAGCACAATTCGCCCATCAGCGACGAACACCAATGTCTTGATTTGAGAGTGCGCAGGGAAACCTTCACCAAACTCCTCCAGTTGTTTTATTGTGCGAACATTGGGCGTATGAAATTTTTCAAACTCCGAAGTACTCGTGGTAGCAGAGGGGATCTCAGCCTTTGAAGCAGCTTTCTCTATATTTGCAGCGTATTCACACTCTGTGCAAGTGACAATCAAATCTTCACCAGAGTCAGAGAAGATCATAAACTCAATTGACCCCGCACCGCCCATAGCGCCAGAGCTGGCATCTACGCAGATAGCGTCCAATCCGCAACGAGCAAAGATCCTCTTGTATGCATCCCGATGAAGCTGGAATGACCTATCCAAGCCCGCTTCATCAACGTCAAACGAGTAGGAGTCCTTCATAGTGAATTCGCGAACACGAAGGAGACCGCCCTTCGGACGCAACTCATCTCGAAACTTGGTTTGCATTTGATACCAGATCTGCGGAAGCTGTTTGTAAGAGGTCAGGTTAGTTCTCGCAATCGACGTGAACACTTCCTCATGAGTTAGTCCCAGCGCCAAATCAGAGCCTTTGCGATCCTTGAGCCTGAACATGACATCGGACACCGCTGTTGTTCTGCCGGATTCATCCCACAATTCGATCGGTTGCAGTGCGGAAAGGAAGAATTCCTGCGCGCCGATTTGACTCATCTCACTTCGAATAATATCCATAATCTTTCGCCGAACCATTTGCGCAAGCGGTAGCAAACTGTACGCACCAGCAATAAGTTGCTGCATGTAACCAGCCCGCACAAGCAAGCCATGGCTTATTGCCTGTACGCCGGCCGGCTCATGCCGCGTTGTCGGAATAAACATTGTCGAATATCTCATTTTGAAACCTCTATTGAAGGCGCGCAGAGTTAGTCAGGCAGTCGCTGTATGTACACTCTTTCGCGAAAGTACCGGAAACGAAAAAAAAGAGCCCAACCTTCGCGGCGGCTCTGAATCATGCGTCTACTTCCAGCAAAAGCAATAACTCGTCAGCCCACCGGGATGGTTGGGTTGGCTGGTGCTGGTGGTGTTGAATTTCTAAACATGCAACTCATTATGTCTGCAGAATTTTTTTTGTCAATCGAATAAGTAGAAAAATAAATCTCATTCATGACCGGCGCCGTAGCTGCCTACAATAAGGTGCCTCCCCTTGGAGGGAGGCACCTTCACCTGTGTCTGGTTCGTTTTAAGATCTTCCTGGCCTTATTTATGTTTGCTGCTCTTAGCAAACGCTCAAGCGACGGTTTGTATGGAATCTGGGAAACTTCCCTTCGATGACGCTGCCGGACTTCAGCTTTTGAAGCGTTTCTTGCGCTCTGGCTGCGACGAAGGGATTTTCATCTTCGCTCAGTTCTACGAGAATAGAATCTGGTAAATTTGAATTTTCGGCCAATCGGTAGCGAACATCAGGATGTTCGTCTTTGGTCAAACGATAGAGGATTGTGATCGAGCAATATGAGTTCTCCGTTAGAGCCGCACGCACATTGGCATCGCTGTGACTGGACAAACGGACCATTGTTTCTTCAGCACAACGCGGATTGCTAGCGATTAGCTCGCATACGCCTGCACTGGAAGTCTTGCTCAAATAGTCGAGAACATAAGAGCTGCAGAATGGATTTGCAGCGAGCCGCATTTCAGCAGCATTGCGCTCACTTTGGTGCTCTCCATCAGAATCGTTCTGCGAAAAACTCATACATTGCTCTTGCTCAGCCATTCTGGCCGCGAGCAATACTCGAATCGCCTCTTTCATGTGTTTTGGGGTTTCCCAGCCATACTTGACGATGAACGAGAGATCTTCAGGCATCCCATCGAGTTGCCTTCCGCCGATTGAACACTCATTCGTCAAATACATGTAAACACCTCCACACCACTCAAATACCATTTTGCACCGTCGGCTTCCAACATGCCAATTGGAAGAATGAATTTTTACGGCTAATAAAATGCAGTGCAATACGGCTACTCTGCACTAGATGGCATTCATCCGATTCTGCCACGTGTCCTCCGACAAGCATGTACGGCGACTACACCCACGCAAATCCTTTGGCATCGCAGGATAGCGGCAAGGAGAATGAAAGAGGAGAGCATTGGGAAGCTAGTTCTTCACGTTTCGTCCAAACTCGTGCTCTAACGCAAACTGAACATAGCGGCTCAAGCGACGAAAAGACCATTTCAATCCCTCGCAGAGGATTTTGACCTGCGCCCAATTGTTTTGAGCTGCCATCTCTTCGAGCCTGGTACTTAATCGTTGCATCTCGGCGGCGCCGATTGCAGCCGATGAACCCTGCAGTTGGTGTGCAAGTGATTCCACGGCTCGCGCGTCACGCTTAGTACGTTCTACATCAATGCTATCTAAAAGAGTCTCTGCCGCAGAGACATACACTTCGAGAATTTCCCTTGCTACATCATCTCCGCAGGTTCGTTGCAGGCGTGCAATATTCAGCGGATCCTCACTAATAGTATGTGTCGGAATTTCATCTTCTGCGCCAATTTCCTTCTTGTCCGGAGGCGCAACAATACGCTCAGGCTCCGCACCTTTCCTCATCCATTTCGACAATACCTTCTGTAGTTTTTTCGCATCTACAGGTTTTGAAATATAATCGTCCATCCCAGCCGAAATGCAACGTTCACGATCTCCATCCATCGCATGTGCTGTCATAGCAATGATTGGGATTCGCCCACCTGTTTGAGTTTCTCCCATACGAATTGTCTTGGTAGCTTGGAAGCCATCCATTTCAGGCATCTGGCAATCCATCAAGACCAGATCATATTTGCCACTTAAGATTGCATCGACGGCTTCCTTGCCGTTTCCGACTGCGTGACCATTAAAACCAAGAGTGGTTAATTGGAGCAATGCCACCTTTTGATTGACGGGATTATCCTCAGCAATGAGGATCAGACGGCCTTCGCCTGATGGAATATTAGTAATCTGCTGCGTAACCGTAAGATCCAGCTCACGAGGACCTGATTCCGAAAGTATTCCGCTCAAGCAATCCATCATTTGGAAATGCTTCAGTGGTTTGGTTAAATAGGCATCAAACTTCGATTCATTCGGGTTATCCGAGACGCTTCGAGGAATGAGCGATAGGACTATGAGTTTGGTGTCGGAAGACAACGGGTCCTGCGCGAGCGCATCAGCGAACTGAGCAGCTTCCGATTCGACACCAGAACTATCAATCAGGACACAACTGATTGGATCCCCCGCAACTTTTTCCTGGCGAATCAGTGAAAGCCCTTCATAGGACGTTTTCACCGAATCTACTCGTAGTCCGAATGAATTCGAATAGGAGCACAAAATCTTGTTCACAGTTTCAGATTGACACACAACAAGCAATCTCTTGTCTTTGAAATCCTGTTCAGGCAATGGAGGATTCTCACTGCTTAAGTCCGAGGGTTCACACGGAATGGTGAACCAGAACTCCGAGCCTTTTTTGGGTTCGCTATCAGCGCTGATCTGACCGCCCATCAATTCAACCAGGCCTTTACAGATCGATAATCCGAGTCCGGTGCCCCCATATTTCCGCGTAATCGATCCATCGGCCTGGGTAAATGGCGAAAACAATTTGGTAAGCGTGCTCTTACTGATACCAATACCGGTATCATACACGGAAAAGCGAAGAACGATGGGTTGCTCACTATCGACTGGTTTGGCAGACTCCTCGGGGTTTTCGGCACCCTTATAGGCCTCGACTCTGATAATCACCTCGCCTTTGTCGGTGAACTTGATGGCATTGTTCGCCAAATTTAACAGGACCTGACGTATATGCCCCGGATCGCCACGAAGCAATTTCGGGATATTCGGATCGACATATGTCATCAACGAAATTTTCTTCTTTCGCGCTTTATCAGCCAATAATTCTGCTGTCGCTTCAACAATCGCCTGCAATTCAAAATCGAGAATTTCAAGCTCGACTTTTCCTGCTTCAATCTTCGAGAAGTCAAGAATATCGTTGATTATGTCAAGAAGCACCTTCGCTGATTCGTGAATGATGTTGACGTGATCTCGCTGCTCAGGCTCCAGCTTGGCGCGTAGCAGCAAATCGCTCATTCCGATGACGCCGTTCAACGGGGTCCGAATTTCGTGGCTCATGTTGGCTAAGAACTCGGATTTAAGCCTCGACGCTTCAAGCGCCTGGTCGCGCGCCTGTGAAAGCTTCGCAGTCAATGATTCCTGCGAGCGCGTCTGCTCCTCAGACTGACGTTGTTGGGTCTCCAACTGCTCTTCTAGAAAAGCAATCTTCTTCTGGAGGTCACGAATTTTCCGCTTAGCATTCTCGTCCATTGCTTGCTTTCTACTGACAAATCCTTGTCGTGAACGAGTTTAATGACTGAAGAAATACTTTGCCGCCAATATCTCTTTTGTCTGGTCTCAAACCTTATATAATCCCTTACGGATGAAGAACGAAACTCCTCTATCTTTCTTATAACTAATGTTGAAATGGACCGCTGCCGCTCTGAGCGATCAGGGAGTAAAAAGAGCAGATAATCAAGACAATTACTTCATCAGTGAAGACAACCGCGTCTTTGTTGTAGCTGATGGCATGGGTGGAGCTCTAGGGGGCTCTACCGCGTCGCGTCTCACGGTCAACTCAATAGAGAATTTCTGGAAAGAAAGCGCTCCTGCCCCAGATGACAAGGACGGCATTGACGAGTGGCTGGGAGAAGCCGTAAACAAAGCTAACGACACGGTTTACGGATTCTCCGAAGAGAACCCAGCTGTTAAGGGGATGGGAACGACGGTTGTCATTGCTGTCCAAGATGCTAACGGTTGCGTACACATTGGACATGTCGGCGACTCACGCGCCTACCTCGTAAGAAATGGCGAAATCCAGGTCCTGACGCAGGATCACTCCCTCGTTATGGAGCTCTACCGCGGTGGACACATCACTGAAGAGCAAATGAAGGAGTCTCCGTTCAAACACTTTATTACTCGTTGCGTCGGTCATAAAGATCGTGTCGATCTGGAAAAGAATCCACGCGAAATAGGCGATGGAGACTGGCTGCTGCTCTGTACGGACGGGTTGACCGCCGTGATGATGGATGACCAGATTGCACAGGTTCTGCACGAATCTGAGACGCCGGAAGAGGCATGTAAAAAACTGGTCGAAATTACTCTAGAAGGCGGCGCACCTGACAACGTGACAGTAATAGCCGTCAAATACTTTGAGGAAGGTTAAGCTTTCCAATTCACTTGTTGGAAAACAAGCGTTTAATCTTTTCTAAGGACCGGTCTGACAGGCCGCTGCTTGGAATCGGTCCTACTCGGAGGAAGATACGCTCGTCCCTGAGAGAGAACTGACCAGGTAACCGCCTGAAAGTATCGCCAATACATTCGCGGTTAAGAAGGAAGAGATACGGAGCTGCTGCTCTGTAGTTCGTTTGGGAAGCGAAGATCCTTCGCTTCTGATTTCGATGGACCGATCACAAGACTGGTGAGAGCCTTAACGTGGGAAGCTTAGCTTTCTACGGCGCTTTGTTTTGAGAACTAGTTGCCAGACTGTCGCGCCACTTATCGAGCGTACGCTGCTCGATGATCAAGTTTGATTTGTGCTCTTCAATTGCTTCCACGAATCCTTGCGCGGACCGCACAGGAAGCCACAATTCCTCAGAGGGGAAGAGTACCGTCACTTTGTTTGCCGGATAACTAGCGCAAACATAGCCGACAGAATTATCAACAATATTATTGCCCTGAATGGACAAGCGATCGCTTACAACGCCGCCTTCAATATCGTTCCGGTTAAGTGTCATCCTAATCATGCTCTGAAAGTCCCAGGTGCCATCAAATACTGGCGCCCACATAAGATATCGGTGTATGTGAGCAAGTATGATGCAATCGCCTGGGTTGATCTTTTGAGCTTGCTTCTGAATCAGAAACCTTGTGTTTTTCTGCACTTCCCACGAACAAATCCAGAAGGCTGACAAGCCAATATTTGCAAGTGTAAAGAGTGTTAGAAGCGGCAGAGCAGCCGCAGCTACTTTCCAATTCGAAACCCAACCGGATTTCGTGCTTGCCAGCTTGGTCAAAATCGCCGCCAAGATCATCGAAATGGCAACAGAACCGCCTATGTTCACCCGGTTCATCATGGTGTCCAGAACTGGGGTATAGCCCTGAGCGACAGCAAAAGTGAGGTAGGAACAAAGAAAGATTACTAGGCCTGAAAGCACGTAAGGTATTGCTAAAAATCGAGAATGGTTGCCCGTCTGTTCTTCAAGAGCAGCTACACGAACTGGCAGCCTCTGGGTAGCAAGCCCAATCGAGAAGGCACCGGCAATAACCGTAGCAACACTTTGCAGAGCAGACAGAGGCGACATCGAAATAATTGCGTCGCGCGCCCTCTCAAAACAAAAATTGAAAAACGAAGGTCCAATTGAAACGTTTACAGCTGCCGGAAATACGGACAGAAAATAATTCAGATCAAAGGTGGATGGCGACAAAAACACTTTGCTTATGCGTGGCAATAGAACCCTCTGATAGAGGGGCTCTGCCAGAGCCGCAATGACAAAAGGCAACATAAAAAGCAATGACGAAAAAGCAGTTTTTGCTAATGACCTGTTCTTAGAATTTGGCGTATTAGCTCCAGCGATCATTAGAGCGCAAAAGCTCATCGAAAGCATGGGCAGGAATGATTCGTAGCAGAACGCAGAGGTCACAAAGAAGGCAGTCGACGCTAGATAGAGGGATACACGCTGCTTCAATGAGTTCGATTTTGTCCACTCTACCAACAGATAAAAGCTCGCCAGATATAGAGTGAGACCAAAACCCGGTCCCAGACCAGCTCCTATCCAGTAATGAGTTGCGTCATGATTTGGATAAACAATGAAAAACATGGCTGCAAGCGCGGCAAAGACGCGCTGCCCGCTTAGCCTGAAAAGCCCGAAATACAGGCAGGCTGCGCCAGCGAACTCGAGCGCCCAGCGCAAGAGGTGATAGGGAAGCGGTCTATCGCCAAAGAAAAAACTAGTCAAACCGTAATAGAGACATTGGATCGGCCTTGTCACCATGCGTGGATCGTTGAAGCTAGCTTTGATCAAATCAATTGGATTGTGCGGAGCAAAATGCAAATTCCAAAATGTCAGCCAATCATCCAAATAAAATCCGATTTGGAAGCAGATCGGCAAGAAGCATGCAACCTGCACCATAAAGAGCGCAAACAAAACACAGGCGTCAGGATGCTTTGAAAGGAAAGTGGACAGAGCAGACGGAGCGGAGAGCGTCCTAGCTGAGTCAGGCTTAGCGCCGAGCACGGACTCACTGTCAAAATCCTGTAAGCCCAGTCCCTCATCAATTTTTGAGTGTTTTGCCAATGCTCGCACCGAAAACGACAGGCAAAGAATAGCATGGCAAGCCAAAGAAGCCCTGATTCAGACTTAAGGATCTGCTATTCGGCTTCTACAGCCCATTTCCTGGTTAAGAGCCTGGCCAGATCGCCCATCCGGGGTTCCCAGCTCTGTATCCAGGCATGTTGCGCAGTTAATGCCTCATTCGCTAAAAGAATCTGTTGCAGGGATGAAGCGTCGTCGCCATCAAGGGCAGCCTTTATGAGTGCTTCTTGATACAGACCAAGTTCTTCGTCTTCAATCATGTTTATCCTTTTGCAGCTTTCTTGGGTCCGTTCGTGCGAAGGGTTGAAACCGGCGGAATGACTTCAGTATAGCTTTCCGAGCAAAAAACTTGAATCAGCTTTTTCAGGTGTAGGAAATCCGAACGGAAGCGGGCTGCTTCTTCTTCTGAGCGTATCGTATTGCCCAGCCGCTCCAGAATAACCGTCTTAAGATTTGGGCAGCGCCATAACACTTGCATGAGCAGATCAAAAACCTCCTCAGGTACCTCATGATCGTGGGTGTCCCGCCGAATCGAATTGCCATCTCTATCGGCAGACCAGGAGCCCCCAGAGATATGAATTTCGCGGACGCGCTGCAATGGATAAAGCGAAAAGTATTCCTCAGCATCCACTCCAAAGTTTGCGATCTGGCAAAACGCATTGTGCAAGTCTAAGAGCAAGAATCCATCCGACTTATCAAGCAACTGGTTGATGAAATCAGCCTGCTCCTTTACGCAATCAATGGAAAAGGCGAATCCAAGATTCTCCAATCCGATCGGCACCTTTGCTATTGAGGACATCATCTTCAGGCGTTCAACACCGAGAGCCAAAGCACTTTTCGAGTATGGAACGGGGAGCGGACTTGTCTGTATCACATTTCCCGCCCGCGAGAATCCGAAATGCTCAGAGACATGCATGAACGAATGCTGCGCGCATTCCTCTCGAAAGCGCTCAATCCACGCTTGTTGTCCGGCAGTCCACTTGCCTGAAAGAACCGAAAAATTGACGCCATGCCCGAGCAGCCTGTTCTCTGAGCTGTAGAAAGCTACAAGTTCAGAAGCCCACTCATCTTGGCCGTTTTCCCAGCCAATGTCAAAACTCCACTCCAAAACCTCTACTTCACCTGCATCGAAGAGTGGCAGACTTGCTGCAAGAAAATCCGGCGAATCCATCAGTGCCAGTCCGCAGAAAATTTCCTTTTTCGATGGCGTCACCATGCTCAGCCTCTACCGCATTCCTCACAAACACGAGCCTTAGCAGGCTCGGCAGACTTGGTCGAGGAAGTGTTTAGCGAACTTTCTGACTCTCCCGCCTGCACAGAACTCTTTCTCAGACGCGGATTCTTCCTCATCTTTTCAAAACGCTCTCGCAGCTGACGTCGCCTTTCATCCTTGTTTATGGACGGAGGCGGTAAACTCTTAGTTTTATTTGCATCTGGCTTGGAATCAGCAGAATTGGGCGGCGCCAAGTTATTCGGCTCTGAAGGTTTTGCCTGAACATCCAATTGGCAAAGCAGCCCGACAGCAGCAACAAGATACATTTTTTGTTTTAGTGAGCACGGGATATTCACGACTTTCTACCCCCTACCGCATTTAAGGCACAGACTACGCACACCTTGACGATCTGACTCGTTTGAAACGATACCTGGATTGTGTTTGTTTGATTGCGATGGACTCCTGAGTCCCTTCTCTCGTCTGATTTTTTCAATCTGCTCTCGCCTCACCGACTCCATGGTGGTGCCTGGTTGCTTATCTGAACTTGTCTTAGAGGCAGCGGGCGGCTTACTAGTTGACGTGGAATTGTTTTTCTCAACCGGTTTGGCCTGAACACCCATCTGACAAAGAACGCCAACCGCAGCCACAAGAGACATTTTTTCCTTCAGTAGGACAGGAATTTTCATAGTCCGCTCTCCATTACTAACTCTGGGCAGTTACGCCTTCATACTAACTGGCTGGACGCAAGTCCAAACCAAAGATTCAGCTACATTGAGTTGTACCCTATTTCGGCTAGTTTTGATGGATAGTCTGCAGGCTAAACGAGAACTTCGATCTCATCATTCACTATGCGGATTTCAAACACTGGCACTGGCTCAGTCGCCGGGGCAGACTGCGCTTCCCCTGTTTTGAGATCGAAACAGGCGCCATGCCACTCACAGGCGATACTTCCCTTAGCGACAAAACCGAGCGAAAGCGGCGCCCCCAGGTGCGAGCAGGAATCTTCCAGGGCGTATATTGTTCCTCCAGAATTAACCAGCACGATCTTATTGCCACCGGCTTCGACCGCCAGGCACTTACCAGGCGGCACATCTTTCAGGCTGGCAACTCGGACGTACCCAAGCATCCAGGCGAACCTCTTTAGCGGCGGGGCAATTGACGCTTGCGCATTCTAATTGTTTGAGGGGTTACTTCGACCAGTTCGTCGTCGTGAATCCACTCAAGGCACTTTTCGAGCACCATTTCACGCGGTGCCTGCAGAGCCACCAGCGTATCGCTACCAGAAGCACGCATATTGGTGAGCTTCTTGGTTTTGCATACGTTGATATCCAAATCTTGCGAACGAGTGTATTCACCAACAATCATGCCGCCATAAACACGGACCCCAGGCGTAATGAAGAAGATTCCGCGGTCCTCCGCACCTTGAAGCGCGTAACCGGTAGCGACGCCTTCTTCCCAAGCGATTAGCGCCCCGTTTCGTTGACGAGCAATGTCTCCGGACCAGTCTTTGAACTCATGGAAGGCATGGTTCATAACGCCGTTGCCCTTTGTTAAGCGCAAGAACTCGCTGCGGAAGCCGAGCAGACCACGCGTTGGCACCAGGAATTCGAGCAAGCCCTGCCCGCGGTCTACGTGCATATTCTGCAACTCAGCGCGGCGCGGTCCTAGCTCCTGAATCACGTTGCCCATGAATTCTTCCGGCACGTCGATGATCAGTTTTTCGAACGGTTCCAGAACTTTGTCATCCACGTTTTTAACGATAACTTCCGGTCTTGATACTTGGAATTCATATCCTTCCCGGCGCATTGTCTCAATCAAGATGCCCAGGTGAAGCTCACCACGTCCGCTAACAAGGAATGTGTCCGTGCTATCGGTTTCCTCGACACGCAAAGAGACGTTTGTTTCTAGTTCTCTGAACAAACGATCGCGCAAATGGCGAGAGGTCACGTATTTGCCTTCTTGTCCGGCAAAGGGGCTGTCATTAACGAGGAACGACATCTTCATTGTCGGTTCGTCGACTTCAATGCGTGGTAGCGCCGACGGTGCATCCACCAGAGAGATCGTATCGCCGACATTGGCATTGGCAAATCCAGCAATAGCTACGATTTCGCCTGCCGATGCGGTGCTTGCTTCAAAGCGCTTCAATCCTTGGAACTTGAGAAGTTTGCTCACTCTTCCTTTGGTGAGCTGGTCGCCCTCTTTTACAAGAACAACTTGCTGTCCATCATTAAGAACGCCGTTATAGATGCGCCCGATGGCAATACGACCCAAGTATTCGCTGTAGTCCAAAATACTGACCTGCATTTGCAGCCCTGCTTCAGCGTCACCAATAGGTGATGGGCAATGACGGATGATCAAATCGAGCAGAGGGCGAAGATCGACATCTTCATCCTCCAATTTATGTTTGGCAAAACCTTTGACGCCGGAGGCGAACACATAGGGGAAATCCAATTGCTTGTTGTTGGCGCCAAGCTCGACGAAAAGGTCAAAAACCTTGTCCACAGCGACATGCGGGTCGATATTCGGACGGTCGATCTTGTTGATGACGACAATTGGGCAAAGTCCTTTTTCGAGTGCCTTTCTTAACACGAAGCGAGTTTGCGGCATGGGACCTTCGCCAGCATCCACAATCAGAAGGGCTGAGTCGACCATTCCGAGAATACGCTCAACTTCGCCACCGAAGTCAGCGTGCCCAGGCGTATCGACTATATTCAAAAGGTGGTTCTGATATTCAATGGCTGTATTCTTGGCCAGAATTGTGATGCCGCGCTCACGCTCCAACTCGTTGGAGTCCATAATGCACGTTTCGACTTCTTGATTCTCGCGAAAAACACCAGTTTGATGCAGGAATCCATCGACCAGGGTTGTTTTGCCGTGGTCGACGTGGGCAATAATCGCAATATTGCGAATGTGATCGACTGCAGAATTTTTCTGCTTGCTTGACGTGGATTCCATGTTTTTTTCCATTAGCTGGGTCGCCATTACGTTTTACTCGCTTTAGTATTGTATGCTGTTAGTGCCTTGATGGCATCAGTAGCTCGGTCGTTCGGTCTGAATTGGATCTCGGAGATATGCGTTGATCTCAGGAAGGGTTCTTAGAAGGCACGCTGGTGGATATCTTGTGCATTCGGATGAGCTGAATGCCATATTCCAGTGTCCGGTAAGAGCTCGCTTGAAGAAAGAAGGCGTGTCCATCTTCGCTGGGGATCTCGTCGATCTCGACGAGGTCGAGCCCGCTTTGTCTGATACTGAACGAGGCACCGCTGTGATTAGCGCGCGGCATCAACGCAAGAATCTGCTGACCAGACCATTCATCGCCAATCTGGATCAGGTCTTTATTGTACAGGCCATACACCAGCCTGAATGGAACGCATTATTATGCGACCGATACCTGGTGCAATTGCAGCTAGAGCTAGAGCACTTCAGGAGTTTCATCTGTTTGAATAAATGTGATCTCGCCGAAAAGGACGAGATGACGGCTTTACGAAACATTTATGAACCGTTGGGATACAAAATTCTTTTCATATCTGCCAAAACTGGTGAAGGTGTCGAGGAGCTCAAAAACCGAGTCAGTGCAAAGACTTCCGTCCTTATTGGCCCATCCGGTGTAGGTAAGTCCAGCATCATAAATCAACTTATTCCGGAGCTCGAACTTAAGGTAGATATAAACGAAGATTTGCTCGTAGGTCGACATACAACTACATATAGCGAACTTTACAAAGTCCCCTACTTCGAAAAGAATGGTCCTGCGCATCTGCATGCAGGATGGATCGTTGACACTCCCGGATTCAGCATCAGCGAACTCGAATACCCAGAGCCAGCGGACGTTGCCTGGCAATTCCCGGAAATTATTGAACTGGCACCGAACTGCAAATTCTCGAACTGCCAACATTTAGTCGAGGATGGCTGCAAGATCATTGAAACGCTGGATAGCCCGCAGAGCAAGATTGCCGGGTCGCGATATGCGAGTTACTGCGCCATCATGGCTGATGCCCAAGCTGCACAAAAAATTAGAAAAGAAACGACACAGAAGGTCGATGTCGGAACCAAGAAAACGGTCGGAGGGCACGCCAAAGCCAGAGTTCTGCCCCGCCTGAATGAACGATTCCGAGCAAGTTCAAAAAGAAGAGGCCGGCAAGATTTGATGGAATTTCGCAAATCAGGCAACGAAGAACTCGAAGAAGGCGATGACGCCGAAGACGACGCGGCTGACGATCTCGGTACGTAGGACGCAGAGCTGTCAGGTTGGGAAGCTCGAAGCCTATGACCTAGAGGCTGCCAAATTAGCAGGCTGCGGCAAGTGACGAATGCCGACACCCGTAACCCGATCCGGACTCACTGTTTTCGCTCTCAGAAGCCGGCAAGATGCCGGCGCTCCCGGGAGCGAACAATGTCCGAAAAGCGATTGCTCTCGAACTGCTTATGGGTTGACCATTGAATAGTTGCCGTGTCCTTGCGTAACGATCGAGACACAGACCGCTGCTTTCATAACACGTGTGGCCAGCGCACGGTCTTCGTTCTCTGCGCTTCGGATCAAGTGAGCCAGAACTGGCGAATTCTGTAAAAGCGAACTTAGTGAAACTTCCGATGAAATACATGTATGACCGGTAGCAAGATCAATACTGGTGAGGCGGCGGCGGCCGACAGGGTCGTCGCTGAGAGCACGGGACAGCGGGATCCCCTTGGGTCCGATAATGAGTTCCTGTCCGATTTGCACCCCAATGTGTCGCTTGCCGGCAACTGCTGCAGTGATGCTGGTTCGCTTGTTCTCAAACAAGTTGCGAACCTTCACCATGCCATCGCGCACTGTTACCGTAGCCATAGAACCGGCTTTAACTTCGATGTGGCTTGCACCAGCCTTTATCACAGTCTTCTTGGGAGCGTGAACCAGAATCTCGCCCTCTTGCAAGTGAAGCAGTCCAGGGCTGGTTAGAGACATTTTGCACTTGCCTACGTATTTAACGAGAGCGCCACCAGCATTGATACTGGTCAAACCGAATCCAGGATTCTCAATTGAAGCACCAGACTCGAAACCAATTGGACGGAGCTTGTTAACGGCGTCCGGCAACTCGCTTTCGATGAGTTGCTTGCCTTTTCCTTCATTACCCATAGACTTCAGAATGGTATCGTCAGTCTTCATGCTCTGAAGAAGTTGTTCAATACGACGGTTTTGAATTTGGTTGACGCAGCGGTTGCTACAATTCAGCAGGGGCTCAGCCAGAGCCATTTGATTACGATCGAACTTCAGTTTTTGCCCACGCAGCCCGGACATTTCGATCTGCCAGGCGGCAACCTTTTCATAGGAGACGTTTGGCACATTCAATTGCGTGAAGGCCGAATCAACAACACCAGATTCGCCAAGAATCAACTGTTCTCCCGGAGCGGCAGAAAGTATGAACGTTTCATCATTTCGGCAGATTGTTACTGAAGTTTTGCCACCGGCAAGATCAGCAATTCGAACCAGGTTTGTACTCGGATCGACTTCCACAACGGTGGCGGTGTTTACGGGAATCGTTATATTGCAGAGTGCGGTACGAACAACGTGGATGCGATCCACGGTCACAACTAGAATCTTGCCTTCTTTGAGAAGCAGTGTACGATCTGATGCCGGAGCCAGTTTTGCAGGACCAGAACCAACAATCAGAGAACCATCATGTTCTTCAAAAGTGAATGGCTCACAGCTTCCCGATGCAATGATCCAACTATCATCATCCACGTCATCACTGGGCTTCAAGAGCTGCAAGCGTGAGCAGAACAGTGATTGCCTTAAGCTAGGCTGAGTAGTGTCGTCATCGAGGGTGTCGCTGGCTACGGTGCTATTGCCGCTGAAACTGATACCGAGCGTAGACTGTTGCTGCTGTGAAGATACACTGGAGCTGCGTGCAGTGGTGTCGTTAGGATTTACCACGCTGGATGGCAGACCGAGAATAGCGGTCCCGCCGATAGCCGAGGATCCTGTATTCAATCCCGGAACTGTTCCACCGGTTGTTCCCGGAACGGTTGCACCGCCAGTCGTTCCGCCAGTCGTTCCTCCCGTTCCACCAGGAATAACAACCACAGGTGGAACCACAACTCCGCCGGCATTGCCATTACCTACGCCACCAGGGGCTGCGGTAATTGTTGGTCCGAATACATTAATGGAAGTGCCAGAGATCGTTACGGTGTGAGGAATTGTCGGATCCGGAGGAGGATCTAGGAAAAGGACACCGCCATTGAGGACGATGTTATTGGAAGTAAGAGTCTTCAGATCCTTATCATCAAAAATGAGTTCAATAACAGAACCGCCCGTGCTGGTTACGGTATTGGCACTAAGATCATAGCCTGCAGTTTGGCGGTTCTCAGAAGTTCTGGTCGAAGCAAGATTACCGAGCAGCTGTCCGACGTTAGTATCAGGAAGTCCTGCGATAACTGCCATGCGTCCACCGACATAAGTGCCGCCAGCCGACTGGTTATCCGTGGCAGCCGAAACAAGCGTGCTGCCGTCGATTTCAATGCTGCCCCAAGCACCAAGTGAAAGATCTCCGCCGAAAGCTCCAATTCGAGTGTTATCTTCGACGTGTAGATCGCCGCCGCTGAGCAGTGTCAAATTACCGCCAGAAGATCCATTGCCTGCGGCAACGATTGTCGTGTTGCGTCCGACGTTGAGGTCGCCGGCGCCGGAGCCGTCCATGTATCCATTGATAGTAACGTTTCCAGCCGAGGTGACATCACTTGAAGAGAATGTTCCGGAGCGTCCAAAGGGATCGATTCCCGAAGCCAATCCGCCAGCCGAGATTGCAACGCCTGCTCCGCCGGACGAACCAAGCTCTATGTTGCCCATTGCCCGCAAGGAAACGTCAGTGCGTGCAGTCAAATTCGAGTTATCCAAAATATTGAGCGCACCGCCCGAGTACATCGCCAGTTCTGTGTTCAAACTTGTAAGGTTGGCGCCGCTGGTCAGATCGCCACCGATGGAGGTTACGGAGATGGAAAGTCCCGTTATGTTGATTCCAGAGGCAAAGGTAACTGGAGCACCAGAATTGCTCAGGTCTCCATTGAGAACAATCGGACCACGGGTGGTGAAGATGTCGCCGGTGACAGCAAGTTCTTGCTGCGAATTCATCACAATCGCGGCACCGCCTGTAATGCTACCGCTGTAGATGTTACCTGCATTTACCACATAAGAGGTATTGTCGCCCAACTGGATGCTGGCCAGAGAGCTGTCGAAATCGCCACCCAGGTTGACATTGACGGCTCCCTGTATGCCGGTCAGATTCGTAGCACCCTCAAGACTGACCGATTGGGCTGGCTGGCCATTGCCAATGTTCAGGTTTGCAGCAGAGATATTGCCCAACTGGCTGCCATCAATCGATGTCGATTCAATGGGTTGAATCGAAACAGTTCCACCGCCGGCATTGATTGGAGCTGAAATATCGAACGAGCTGCCAGATAACTGAACGGTACCGCCAGGCATATTTATTGCGCCATCAACGGTGATGGTGCCGCTGCCTACAAAGCTTACCGATTTACCGCCGTTTACAGTGCCAGTGCTGATGTTGCCGCCGGCATTGACCTGGAACGATTGATTGGGGTCTAGAGTCAAAGTGGTCCCGGTCGCTGTGTAATCGCCCTGAGTGTTTATAGTCACGCTTGTCAGGTTAGAAAAGCACTGGTTGCAGTCGTTTTTGATAACGATGTCGTTCTTGAAACCTTCGGCACCGCCGACTACAACGTTGGCCTCTCCATATTTGGTGACATCGGAAAGGTCAATAACGATTGGAACATCGCTGCTACCAATCGGATTGATTTGAATGTTGCCTTTGCCGACCTCTATGTCGCCGATGTTATTGTTGCTGCTGTTTAGTGTGACAGTCCCGTTGATTGCTGTAATGCTACCGCTGACATTGATAGTTCCTGGTGTTGTAATGGTTACCGAGCCACCACCAAACAATCCGTTGTCTGTAATATCGCTAACCGTTACATTGCCATTTCCATTTGTACCGGCGGTGATGCTTATGTCACCTGGGTTGCCGAGAATGCCTCCTGAAGCATTAAGCGCACCAGTGGTTAGTCCAGAGCCAGAGCTAAGAACGATCTCGCCACCATGACCGAAACCACTTCCTATACTATTTATAGTGCTTGCTTTAATCGTCGTTCCGGCTGTGAGATTGATGTCACCACCGTCTCCAGCCAAACCACTGCCATTGCTGCTGATGCTGCCTGCCTGCAATGAAGTCCCGCTCTGTAGGGTTATGTGACCGCCATCGCCTGAGAGAAGTCCGGAGCCATTGGCTGTGATGTTACCCGTGCGCAGAGTCGACCCGGCAGTAATATCGATATCACCACCATCGCCACCATTAATGCCGCTTGTGTTGACGGCGCCAGTGCGCAAGGTTCCGCCTGCAGCAAGGAAGAGATCGCCTGCACCATCTCCACCACTACCCGCTGTGGTCAGGGCGCCTAAGCGCATGTTACCGCCGGCGGCACCAAATATGTCACCACCAGCGCCGTCTCCAGCACCGGAAACATTGACGCCACCAGTTTTCATATTTCCGCCGGAGACTATTGCAATGTCCCCGCCGCTGCCATTACCTGCTCCACGAGCATTCAGTGTGCCGGTAGTTAGATTTCCACCCGTTACAAGTCCGATGCTCCCACCATCACCGTTGCCTCTGGCATTAGTGGTCAAAGTCTTGAGAGTCAGATTGCCACCGGCTTCCATATATACGGAGCCACCATCACCGTTGCTGCTTGGAGTGGTAACAATGTTTCCGGTTACATTGATGTTTCCGCTCGTGACGATGCTGACGTCGTTCCCGCGAGTTCTAAAACCAGTCGTGGTGACATCGCCAACGCCATTATAAGTGAGTTCGACCGAACGCGAGCGATTCAATCCACTCAAATTCAAACCATCAGTTCCTTCAGCAACATTCAGCATTACGTTGCGTGCAGTGAAGCTGACATTGGATGAAATGTCGGACACGTCAACTGAAACCAAGCCTCGGCGATCGGTAAAGGAGATTCGCTCAGCGTCGAGTAGCCCGCCTTCAATCAAGATCTTCGAAGCTGTCGAGCGGCTCGAATTGAGGAAGTCGAGCGAATCCTGTGCTCTAATTATTCCGCCGACGTTGTTCACATCCAAGACATTGTTGACCAAGTTGCTGATGCTGATGTCGCCAGTGCATGAGCTTAGCAAGCCTGAGTTCATCAGGTTGTTAGTCATCACATTGATGTTTGCCAAAGCCGATGCGATCTGCCCGGAGTTGGTAATGTTCGCCGCTATCATGTTCACATCGCGCACAGCGCTGATGTTTGCAAGAACGGAGTTGTTCAAACTCGAGTTGATGATTTGGTTGCCCGCAACCATGTTTAACGAACCGGCGCTGGAAATAGTGCCGGTGTTAACGATGTTATTGATTGCATTGAGAGTGAAGCTGAAGTTCGAAACCAGATTGCTCAAGCCAAGGCTTTGAGGAACTATGGAGCTGATGAGCGAGTTGTTTGTAATGTTGAACGCGCTTAAGACGCCTGAGGTTACGCTCTGATTGCTGGAGACTAAATAGAGATTACCGCCGTTTGTGAGATTGCCGGTCAAATTTATGTTCTGCATGGCGCCAAAGTCGAGCAGTCCGCTGACTCCGGTTGGAACTAGGATATTACCGAGGCTTCCGGTGCTGGTCAGATTGACCACACCGCCGACGGCTGCACCATTGGCACCGATAGTCAGGGTTTGACCGCCATTCAAGGACTGGATGGCTGCCAGGTACTGAGCCGGAGTCAACATGTCTGTAGCGCCAAAGGTGTTGGTCGCGCCGCCACTGGTTACCTGCGCTGCGCCTGGAAGCAGGGCTCCGGAGATCGTGGCAGCAGTCGAGGAGAGATCCAGCTCCCCGATCAGTGAAGAAGTCGTACCTGTCAGGTTGCTTGTGTTACTGAGTGTCGGCGTCGAATTCGATCCCGAGCTTCCTTCAGCAAAGGCTTGCGTCACTGAAGCTGTGTATCCCCAAACTCCAACCAGGAGTTGAGCGGAAAGGAGTAATTGAAGATAGCCTCGAATTCTAAACAAATGCAGCCCCCTCCGACTTGAGTTCTGGAAAACTCAAACGCGCGTCGATAAGAGGACTGTGTATCGCCAAGTAGTTCATACCCAAAACCTTGACATCTCTATCACCATGGGCTTTGCCTCTTTATCAGTACCCACCGGTACGCCCGTCCCCACGCCGTTAGCAAGAAGATTAATTTCTTTGACCTCTCAAATCACTGATTAGAAGCCAGTTGTAGACGATCGGTTTAGTCCATGGTCGAAGCTTCGTCGGTTCCGCACTCACGGATGCTAAGGAAGTTCGCCAATTGTCTGCGTGTTGTTTTTATGCACGAGACTTATTGGGCAGATCGAATAAGTGAACGAACAGTGTCCAAGAATGCCAAACAACCAAGACGACCAAGACGAGCACAGACAAGCTGAGGCACCGCTCTCAGCGATGCACTCGTCGTCCTCGAACTACGCAGAATACATGGCTCGGTTGAAGGCCGGCGGCTCAAGCGGGATAACCGGCACGTTTGGCACAGTCTCTTTATCGAATGCGAGCGCACGTCTCAATGCGGTCAGTCAGCGGCTAAAAGCATTCAGCGAGAACTCGCCTGCCGAAGAAAGGCAGACGGCTGCCGACTCTGGCAAAGTTACCCGAATGTTTACGGTTGAAGATAAAGTCGGTGCGGTGTACGCAATTCTTTCTGGAGCCCTGGATGTAGAAGCTGTCAGCAACACCTATGGCGCGGATCCGGCAAGTGTTGCACACTGGTTAGAAGTTGCTTGCCGTGCAATTGAAGATGCGTTGAAAAATGATTCCCTGAAGGAAAACATTCTGGGCTTGAGCAACTACAGATCCATCCTGCATGACCAATTTGTCAGGGGTGGATCTTCCTATTGGACAATAACATCGACGTGAAGTATCCCAGCTTGCCACCACAATACGATATAGAAGCGCAACTTGGTTCAGGCGCTGCCGGTATTGTCTTGCGGGCGAAAGAAAAGATGACTGAGCGCGCAGTCGCAATCAAGGTATTGTCGGACGGAAAGAGTTCAACCAGTGAAGAACGTTTCCATCGTGAGGCAAAGCTGCTGGCCAGACTGGAACACGGGCACATTGTCCGAATTTTCCATTCTGGGATAAGCAATGATGGTTCTTATTACCATGTTATGGAGCTGCTCGAAGGAGAGAGCTTGTCCCAGAAGCTCAAAGAGAACCCGACTATATCCAGGGAAATCTTCTTCGACTTGTTTGAACAGATGTTTTCTGCACTGGAATATGCACATTCGTTTGGAATAGTGCATCGAGACATCAAGCCGAGCAACATCATGCTCAGCAATGAAACACTGGAAGAAGCAAAATGTAACGCGAAGCTGGTTGACTTCGGGATCGGCAAAGAATTTCACGATGAAGGAAGCGAAGAAAGTCGCGGACTGACAGGTACAGGAATGCTACTGGGCACTCCCCTGTACATGAGTCCGGAACAATGTCGCGGAGCTAAGGCAAGCACGCAATCAGATATCTACTCGCTCGGATGCGTTATGTACGAGTGTTTAACAGGCAAGCCACCATTCAAGGGTGCAAACGCAATGGAAACAATGCGCTGCCACCTTCATGATCCAGTACCACCAATTGTGCTTGCCGAATCTGAACAAGAACTGGCGAATCTGATTCTTCGCTGCCTCGACAAAGATCCCGCGCGCCGCCCGACAGCAGCTAATGCTCTAAATGAATTGGAGCGAATTGAAACAGCCCTTAATGGACAGCTATCAAAGCGCTCAAGATCGATATTTGATTACTCGCCGTATGCCATTGCAATTATCATGACCTTCGTTCTTCTCATTGGAACTGTGTACCTTCTGGATCGCGCAAACAAACCACCAGAGGGTCCCCGTTCGGTGAACAATATTCACAGGCAAACTAACGAATCCGATGTCGAAAGAAAACGAACAGAATTGAAGACGAAGATACAAAAAATGGAAAGAGGACTAAGAACGTTAAGCGAGATAGAACAGAAATCCATCAGAAGTGCGATCGCAGAGCAGAAGCGAGACTTGGCAGAGCATCAAAAGACTAATGAGCCAAAGGATTTAGAAGGAGCTCAGAAAAACTACGAAGACATCCTCAAACTGATTCCCAAATCTAATTTCAAAACCAACTCAGGAATTGGAATAAGAACCTATTATGAGCTCGGAGAACTTCATTATTACAAGGGCAATAAGAATACTGATCCCCAGGAATTCAAGTTGGCAAGCAATTTATACAACAAAGCGGTAAGAGTAGCGAAGATGAATGCAAGCACCGAAATTCAATTACTGGATGCATTAGCAGCGCGAGCGCGCTTCAAAAGAAATGTTAAAGATTATGCTGCTTTCAAAAATGACATCAAGGAGTGCATTGGCATTGCAAACAAATACAACAGCCCAAGCCAAGAAGTTGCCCTATCAAAGAAGGTGGGAGCAGTAATTGATGGCATCACGGATGATTTAAAAACACCAGCTCAGGGTGCTCCAATCTTGCTTAATAGCCAAGATCCGGATGAGCTTAAGCAAACATTGGAAGGCGTAAACCTCGTCGCGGCGTTTCTTCCAGCCGGCTCTACAAAGAGGATCGAAGCGGCAAACCTACAAGAAGCATTGTTGGACAAACTCATCCAAATCAAAAAGGATTCAAAGGACTTCAAATCACTTGAGCAAGAAACCAGAACGTTAATTGCAGGTGCGAAAGGAAGCTAGACCTATTTCTTCACCACGTAGAACAAAATCAGGAAAGCAATTATTGCAATTACCAGGGCGACGATCTTCCAGGTCCCCGTATAGCCGCTTTGCGAGACTAACGAAACGTCATTAGCTTCTGCTAGAGCCACAGGATTAGGTAGCGTCGGCGGATTCTTTATCTTCAACAACTCCGTTTTCAATTCCTCGACACTTTGAAAACGCTCGCTTGGGTCCTTCATCAAACACTTCTGAATAATCTGCTTCATATCCTCACTGAGCTTTTCGCGTGAATGTAACTCGGCGGGTTCCAGGATCTGTTTACGCATTACTTGAGTCGGTGATCCGTCAAATACGCAATCACCGGTTAGTACCTCATGCATAACCAATCCCAAAGAGTAGATATCACTTCTGGTATCAAGAGTTCCGCCCGAACATTGCTCGGGGCTCATGTACAGTGGACTTCCGACAACTTCGCCCGTTAGGGTGATCTTAGTAGTTTCCGGTGAGCCATCTTGTGGAATCAATTTAGCTATTCCGAAATCCACAATTTTGACTCGATCACCTTCGCCATTCTCCGTGCAAATGAAAATATTTGCTGGCTTAAGATCCCTGTGAATAATGCCTTGCTGATGCGCGTGCCCTAAACCGTCGCAGACTTGTTCAAAAACTTTGAAGAAGCGTTCGCGAGATAGCGGACCCTCGGACTGAATAATTGACTCAAGCGATTTTCCTTCCAGATATTCCATGACTATATATGGCAAGAACCCTTCATTGATCCCATAATCATGGATGCCTACAATATTGGGATGTTTCAGCATGCTAGTTGCCTTCGCTTCTAACTTGAAACGCTGAAGAGAGTCTTGATCAAAACGCTGCGGATGAACCAACTTGATTGCGCAAGTTTTGCTTAAAACAGTATGCTCTGCTTTGTAAACGCTTCCCATGCCACCCATGCCGAGGAGATCGACGATCTTATAGCGATTATCGACAAGCGAATCTGGTGATAGTATCGGCACCAAATCATTGGTGTTGAAGTGAAATTCTTCGGCGGCTGCAAGAACGCCTGTTTGTCTGCGCAATTCGTCGCTTTGCACAGTAATATCTTGGTTTAAAACAGAAGCCGGCAAGATGCCGGCGCTCCCGGGATTGGACATACTTGCGCTGCCGGGATCGGACATACTGGCGCTGCCGGGAGCGGACATCTCAGTGTTAGCAGGATTAGGCGTTAAGTTCGTGGGATCGGGCACAGAGTTTACAAGATCCGCAGATTGCGAGTCGGCCTCATGCTGATCGGATTGTGAGTCGGCCTCATGCTGATCGGATTGCGAGTCTTTCGGCTCGAAAGGACATAGAGTGCTTCCGTCGCGTGGACAAACCTTGAACATATCCGGCATCTTTACGCCGCAGCTCGGACAAGTTTTCATTTGCAGAATCTAGATTCGGAGTACCAAACAGAACATCTCTAATATACACCATTACCTTATGCTTTCATTTTTGGAGACAGCTTTCGCGCATAAAAGGGAGCGCCGTTTCTCATCTATAGACCAATTCTAGGCGCGCCTGCATAGCGCCCAAGCCTCGAAAGAAAATAATGCGCGACATGTAACTCGAGCTCCAGACTCACTCAAGTTCGATGTCAAAGTCGTTAATGGAGATTGCATTTACGTCAGAGAGTTCGACGGAATAGTGATCGAGGGAGCCCGACAATTCAGAAATGAAGCGAAGCCAAGCCAATTCTCCTTCGCTAAGGTTCGTGCTTAGCAATGCACGGCGGATCTGCTCGCGATCATTTTCCGAAAAGAGCAGCGGTGACTTTCGAGAGAGTATCGAAAACGGCGAAGACCAAAAAGAGATCGACCCAGCAGCATGAACTACGGCTAAATGAGTGCCGCGAGGATCTTTATGGATTTGCACTGAGGCATGAGACTCCACGCGAGCCTTGCGGTCCGCAACAGGAGCCAACCATACATTGCAGTCTGCCAGCAGTTGGCGGAAAGATTGCGTTTTACATTGAGACTGCATTTTAGATTTGTCTATCGACACAAATTCAAAGGAATAGTCATTGTGCAAGACGAGGAGTCTCGATCGCTCTTGATCGGAAATATACACACTCAACTCATGGGGAAGATTCATTGATTGGATGCGGTTGAAATCATTTATGTCATGCAAATGGACGTTGGTTTTCTCGAACAGAACGACGCCGGAACTGTCTGGAAGGAAGTTCGCATCTCGTACTCGAAAGAAAGAATCTTGGTATGACAATGGCGTCATCTTCCTGTCGATTGTGCTTAGATGAATCATTCCATGCGTTCTATATAACAGCCATTCGTCATTGCTGGACACATTCGCTCGCTGCGGAATGATAGTATGTGGATCGGAATTTGCTTTCTGCATATTCCACATGATGCCGCTGATTACTGCTTTGCGATCAACGGGACGCAAACAACCAGTCAGGTAATTGCCACTATCGCTAAACTTCAAATTTGAAATAATAGGATATGAAGTTGTTTCATCCAAGGTGAACGACGATACGATTCTTTTCTCGGTCAGATCACAAACTTGAATCCGATTCGACTGGTTAGAAAAAGCGATCAACGGCTCATTTGGAGCCAGCGCTATCGAACAAACGTTGGGCATGTCACCAACGACAAATTGACTGCTCAATAACGACGGCAGATGCCACATCCTAATAGCGCCTGAACGATCCGCAAAGAAAAAGGTTCCTCCATCATTCGAGAATCCGAAGCGATTCTCCAGCGACTCAACCCCACCATCGCCAGGGCTTCCGAAGAGGGGCGAACCAAGATCCACAGCGCCTAGATAATCCAATCCGGACCAAATGGGAATCTGATCGCTGCTTAGTCGCTTCGCGAAATAAAGCAGCTTCTCAAACCGGGTATTCTCACTGGCATCTTCAGGTCGCCATCCTACCTGGAGCAATCTCCTCAAAAATCTCCTCGCAGAAAGTGCAGGCATGAAATGAATCAGCCTCCACAAGTCATTCCACGATGACGTTGAAGACAGTGAGTTCTGCAAAAGCTGCCAATCGAGATCAGTCATCTCGGATAGTTTCAGTTTGTTCTTGAGACCAAACACGTTAGTCACCCACTCGCTTCTAGCAGCAGAGCGTAAACAATCTGACAGGCGCAGCTTCATTGCCTGAGAGAGAACTCTCCTTTTCGAATTTGCGCACTCATCAAGAATACTCCCATCTGGATCAAGGTCAGCTAGCTCATCCCAGTTTCGGGTTAGTACGCAGTATAAAGCATGATCGATCTTATCCTCTGGACGAGAAGACAATTGGGCCGCTACTTGTACCAACGTGTCAGCTGAATCATTGAATAACAACCCGAAAAACTCATTCTTGAAAGTACTACTCTTGTCTCGATCCAATACAAAAACGGATTGCTTTGCGCCTTCGGAGATCTCGTGATCCAAGTCTTCTAAACATTGAATCAAGAAGGACAAGTCGGTGGTTTTTACATCATCAAATATTCGATCAATTTTAAGCGCTGTCAAAATTTGCAAATTTCTATCGCCCGTCTCAATTCGCGGCAGTTTCTTTAGCACGGCAACGAATCTTTCGTTTCGTGACTCTGCCCAAAATTGACTTATTATCTGCACGCATTCGGCGGACTTTTGAGACAGCAGCGCCGATCTGATAATGTCCTCAATTCGCGCCGAAAGAAGAGAGCCATCTGCGTACAACTTAAGCAGGAGCTTTACCCCTGACGGTTCGGAGAGTTCAGTAAGCATCTTGGCAGCTTTCTCGGTTACAGGATTTGACTGGGAGAGCTTTGGGATCAAAGCCGCAACGTTAGCAACCTCACTCAGATAGCGATCCCACTGCCCTGTTGTTACCAAAAAGATCGGGAAATCAGCTTTCTGTTCGGGTGCAAAATCTGTTGCGCTCAGTAGCTGATCCAGCCAGGGATGGTGCTCCGACATAGCAATCCGGCAAATCTCATGGCGGGACTCTCTACGCCGGAGACCTGAAAGAAGAATCCGCGCTCTATCCCGCCGTTGCACATCATCGGAAGCGCCGAAATGCACAAGGTATTCGACGCGCCATGATTCGCAATCAAACAACTGCTTCCATGAATCGCCAATGAGAATGTCTTCGGTTGTCGGTGCCTTAGTCATAATTTTATTGGATCGACTCCGGAGAGTGTAATCGTTCCGTCTGCGTTGATGATAACTTCGGCAGGTGGAATGGGCTTGAAATCATTGAGTGAATAACGCTCACTGAACAAAAGAATTTCTTGATTTGATGAACCGAGCAATCCCTCGGCGAGCCGTTTTTCCTCGACATACCGGCCAGTCACTATTGCATCGACTAGCTGCCTCAGCTCGCCCAAGCAGGGCATTTTTTCAAGCTCTTTCTTGTCAAAGCCAGAGAAAATAATTACGGACAGATTGCCGTGTTCTCTGATCAGACTCAGCAAACCAATAAGCGCATCCGGCTGCTGCAAAGGTTCGCCACCACTAATGGTGACGCCTTCAATTCCGGCAAGTGAACAAATCTCCTCAGCAATCGACGCTACGGACCGCAACAGTCCAGTTCCAAAATCATGAGTTTCTGGATTAAAACACCCCGGACAGGCCAGCGAGCACCCCTGGACCCAGATACAAGCCCGAGCCCCCGGTCCATTCGCGTGGGTTAACGGCACAATTTCATGTAATCGCATGCTGCGTTCCATTCCCTTATTGTAGATGCCATGGACCTTAAGCTCCACGGTAAAAATGCCACTTGATTTTACCCGGGTAAAATGTGCTATGATAATTTTACCCGGGTAAAATCCGACCAATTATTAATATAGCGATCGAGGTGTCCATGAAGTCCGCAGCGACCAAATTTTGTATAGCCTTCGCTGGCTCAAACCGAATCGCGGCCGGCGACCTGCTTGATGTTGCTATCGCGACAAAGAAAGTACTAGACAATGGTGAACTCGCCCCCATTTTGATTTTTGATGAGGAGAGCAAACTCGTCGAAATAGATTTCCGTGGCACCACGGAAGAATTCACAACACGAATAAAAAAGTCGCTAGCGAGCGAACCTGAATGCGATGAGAAAACGCAAGATGAACAGGAGCAAGCATTGACAGCCCCAGGACCAGGAAGACCAAAACTGGGTGTGGTGGCACGCGAAGTCACTCTTCTACCACGCCAGTGGGAATGGCTAAGCAGCCAGCCCGGTGGAGCGTCTGTGACTTTGCGAAAACTAGTGGAAGCCGCACGAAAGGAAAGTAGTGGCACAACGAATCGGCGCCGTGCACAAGAAATCGCTTACAAGTTCATGGCAGCCATGGCAGGAAACGAACCAGGTTTTGAGGAAGCAAGCCGAGCATTGTTTGCAAACGACAAACTCAAATTCGAAGGGTGCATAATGAAATGGCCATTCGATGTGTGCAATCATGTCAGAACGCTTGCAAATGATTCATTTAAACTCGATTAGTGCTGGCTTTACTGATAAGATCGGTCTTCAAAAAAAAATTTGATTGGTGTCCCGCAAAGGAGTATGTGTCATGGATTATGTCGGATTGACCACGAAACTTTTGCATTCCAAAAATGGAAGCAAAGATCAGCATGGGTCTCCGCATACGCCGATCTATAACACTACTACCTTTACATTTCATTCAACCGCTGACGTCCTTGATGTTGTCGAAGGTCGCAAATCTGGAGCGCTCTATACGCGGTATGGGTTGAATCCGAGCATTCTTTCACTTGAGGAACAGCTAGCGACCCTGGAAGGAGCGGAAGCGGCATGGGCTTTCTGCTCAGGAATGGCTTCGGAAGCAGCGCTATTTACGGCGCTTGGGCGCAAGGGCGTCATCTGCCTGGGTGATGCATATGGTGGCACGTTGGAATTAATCGGTGACCAATTACCTTTGCTTGGTATACCGACATACATGATGCTCGGATCGGAAGTTGAACGACTGGAAGAAACTCTGAAGAAGGGCGTCGGAATAGTGTTCTTCGAAACGCCAACAAATCCAGCACTGGAAATTTTTGATATCGCCGAGATCTCGAAGCTGGCACATCAGTACGGAGCCTTGGTGGCGGTGGACAATACATTCGCGTCGCCAATCAATCAGCAACCGCTTTCCTTAGGAGCCGATTTTGTGGTTCACAGTGCTACCAAGTATTTGGGTGGACACAGTGATATTACGGCCGGTGCACTGATGGGCAAGAAAGATCTGCTGGCACAAATTTGGCCATGGAGGAAAAACTTGGGACAGATGATTGCACCAGAGGTCGCGTCTCTGCTTTCTCGCAGCCTCCGGACGCTTCAGGTGAGAGTCCAGCACCAAAACCAGAGCGCCGCGATGGTGGCAGATGCAATGCAGAAGAACTCAAAGGTGGCAAGAGTTCTCTATCCTGGTCTTTCAGATTTTCCAGGACATGCACTTGCGAAAAAACAAATGAGCGGGTTCGGTGGAATGATTAGCATCGAAGTTGATGGAAGCGCTGAACAAACATCTAAAGTTGCGGATCACTTGCGAATCTTCGGATTAGCACCAAGCCTTGGCGGCGTGGAGAGTCTGGTAACACAACCGAGTACGACCACACATCACGGTTTGACACCGGAAGAAAGAAGGCGCCGCGGAATTTCCGACAGCACACTTAGGCTTTCGATCGGACTTGAGGATCCACGAGATCTAATTGCGGATCTGGAACAGGCACTATCGACCATCTAAGAAAGAACGGAACGTTGGACTTCCCAAGGCAAAAAGAGATTCTCCCATTCTGGGAGAATCTCTATGTAGATGAAGCCTACTTTATGGCGCCCAAGATCTTGAGGCGGTCTTTCACAGCGGCTGCGTTCGGTCCGTTAGGCTGCTTTCTCAAATAGTTTTGGTATTCGACTATAGCTAGCTTCGGTTGGTTCATCTGTTCGTAAAGCGTGCCGAGGTAGTAGTACGCGTCAAACTGATTGGGATCCATTTGCAGCGCTTTCTTGTAATTTTCCAGCGCCTTCGGCAAGTTGTTCATGGCTTGATATGCGGTTCCGAGGTTGGCTCTGGTTCCGGCATCATCATCTATGCGCAGGGCTTGCTCGTAAGCAACAATCGCTCCGGCATTATCGTAATTGCCTGCAGCATCCTTGGTCGTTTGCTTAGCAATAGCCTCGTTGAGGATTGGTGCAGCCTTAGCCTGCTTCGCTTGCTTGAGGTAAGTCTTCCACTGCGGATCTGGCTTCGGACTATTTGCAATCGCAGCTTCGTATTCCTTGATTGCATTATCGAAATCACCCTTAGCGTGATAAGCAGTAGCAAGACCAAAGTGGAACACAGGTTCCTTCGGATTGCCTTTGATTGCCTCAAGATATTTCGGAATGGCTTCGTCGAGCTTACTTGCTTGTTGCAAGGCAACTGCATCCGTGTAAGCTTGGCTTGTAGCCTGAGCGGCAGCGGCTTCTGCTTGGGTGACAATCTTCTGGGTCGCATTCACGTTCGCCATGAGTGCTTTGATTCGTCCCTGAGCCAGAGCAACATATGCACCACCGGCACCGGCTTCTCTCACGTATTGGGAATATCCGTTTATCGCAATTTGCCCCTTACCAAAATGCTCATCGAGCACCGCGATGAAGTACAGATTGCCGACTTGTCCCTTCTTATCGAGATTGTATCCCTGCTGGAACTCCGCACGTGCACCATTGAAGTCCTCAGACTGCTGCAACGCCGACGCGTAGTTGGTATGAACCCCAGCATTGCTTGGATCTAACTTCAATGCTTGTTTATACTTTTCGATAGCACCAAGCAGATCTCCTGCAGTCTGCAGCTTGACCGCATCGTCAACAATCGGAGCAAGCTGTTGTTGACCAGTCGTGTTCAAGGCATCCTTGAATGTCTTGTTGTTAGGATCACGCCTTGCAGCCTCTTGGAACGCAGCCTTCGCTTCGTCGAATTTCTTCGCAGCAAGCTTCGCAAGTCCTTTTTGGTAGTAGTACGCAGGATCCTGACCTAACTTCAAAACCTCGTCCATCTTGTCGGCACTGGCATCGAACTCGCCTTTGTTATAGAGAGCAACTGCATCATTATATAGAGTGCCAATCTGCTCGGCTGATTTGCGCTCTGCGGTTGTCGGAATTTTGACAGTCTTGGTTACGTCTTTTGCCAACTCAGTAGCGCGCTGCTTCGCAAGTGAAATGGAGGTGCCTGTAGGATTCTCCGTAATATACTTGCGATAAATGTTTAGAGCTTGCGGTCCACGTCCGAAGTGCTCATTCAACGCGCCGATCACATAGAGGTTTTCTTTCTCGCCCTTCGGATCGAGATCGTATCCCTTCTGGTACTCATCTAAAGCACCATTGAAGTCGTCACTGGCTTGAAGAGCGGCAGCCAAGCTCGTATGCATTCTTGCAATCTTGGGAACGATCTGAATTACTTGTCTGTACAGATCAGCCGCTCGCTTATAGTCACCGGTTTGATAGGCATTCAAAGCCTGATCCACAACCGGACCTGCCTTCTCTTCGGCGGCGCCGTCGCGCTGGCTCTGGTACAGCTCGGCATCTTTACCCTTACCAGCTTTCTTAGCCAATGCAATTGCTTGATCGTACGAAGCGAGCGCCTGATCGTAGTTCTTCATTTGTTGATAGCAGGTTGCAATCGCTTCAATGTACGCAGGCTCTTCAGGTCTGACAGCTGCCGCTTTTTGATAGTGCCCGATCGCTTCTTCCGGATTACCGGCTTTCTGCGCTGCTAGACCAGCGTTGTACTCGTCATCGGCAGCCTTAGCTGTCCTCATTTCAGACTGAGTCGGCAGTTTTTGTGTCTTCGTCGGATCTTTAGCTAGAACATTCACGCGTGCGCTTGCATCAGTGGAATACTGCCCCGATGGATTCGCCAGGAGGTACTTTCTGTACTTATCGATGGCTTGCGCACCTTGACCGAAGTTCTCATCGATCTTCGCGATCAAATACCAGCAAGTAGTCTGTCCTTTCGGATCCATGTCTACAGCCTTCTGATAGGCGGCACGCGCGTTGGTGAAGTCATCGATCAACTGATACGCTTGACCAAGGTTGAACCAGACGCCACCAGATCCCTCAGTAAATTGTAGTGCCTGTTTGTACAGCGCAATCGCACCGGCGTTATCACCAGCACTCTGCTTCTTAACAGCTTCCTCGAGAATCGGTGCGGCCTTCTGTTCCTTCGCCAACTTGATGGCTGACTTGAATTCGTCAATCGTCTTCTTGTCGAATTTAGGATCGGCAGTTCCCAAATCGATAGCAGTCTGGAACCAACGCAGAGCAGAATCATAATCCTTCATTGCTTGATAAACTGTACCAATCGCAAACGCTATGGCCGCATCTTTTGGCTTAATGGCCAACGCTTTTTGATAGGCTTGCAAGGCGCCCTCAAAATTCTTTTGCTGTTGCAGCGTTACACCGAGTTTGTAAGCGTCGTCAGCATCCTTATCCTTAGCGATATCAGCTTCGCTCTTGATCTTGATTGTGTCGCTGGGATCTCTGCGAAGTGCAGCAAGGCGTTCTTTCGCCTGGCCGTTATAGCGCCCGGTTGGAGATTCGGTCAAATACTTCGTATAGGTGGCAATGGCATCATTGCCTCGGCCGAAGTGCTCTTGGATGGTACCAATCAACCAGAGGTCATCGGCCTGACCTTTTGGATCCTTTTGATAAAGCTGCTCGTAAATCTTTTGCGCTTCTGGGAATTGCTGACGTGAGTAATACGCACCAGCCAGGTTGAACAGAACTTTCGCATTGTCCGGCACTATTGTCAGCGCCTGCTGATACAAGGCAATTGCTGTGGTGTAATCTTTCTCTGCGTGTTTCTTCACAGCTTGATCGATAATCGGATCAGCTTTGTCCTGAATGGCTTTTTTCAATGCATCTGCATAATCAGTATTCTTCGGCGCTAAGGAGACAGATTGCCGATACTCGGCAATCGCCTCATCGATTCGTTTCAAGGCTTGCAGGGATGCGGCTACGTTAAAGTGAGCAGCTGCATCCTGCGGATTACTGCGAAGAACTAACTGATATTGCTGCAGGGCTTCCGCGTAATTACCCGATTTAAACGCAGCCGATCCTTTCGCGACCGCATCGTCTAGCTGCTTTGCTGCTAGCCGCTCCTGCGAGTTCTTAATCCCCTCGCTCGCCAATTTATTGCTTGGATCCTTGGAAAGCGCTTGTTTGTAGAAAGCAATTGCGTTATCGAATTCACCTTTAGCTTGATAAGCCGAACCAAGGTTGACCAGAATATTTGGATTGGATGCATCGAGTTTGAGCGCCGCATTGTATTCTTGAATCGCAGCATCGTATTGTTTCTGCCCTTGCAAGTCAGCGCCCTGGTTGATGTGGCGGTCGCGCTCATAGGACTTCTTCCTGCCATCGAATTCGCGCAACAAGGCAAGCGCCGATTGATTGTTCTTGTCGAAAATCAATGCTTGCGACAATTCCGCCTTTGCTTGTCCGAAATCGCCGAGATACATGTAAGCTTGGGCAAGACCAACGTGGTTTCCTGCCGAGGTCGCGTCTTTTGCCAGTGCCTCTGCCCAAACAGCACGGTTCGCCTCCAGCGTTTCACGATCCATCGGATCCAGTTTGATAGCTTCGTTGTATGCCGCAACGGAATTCGGGAAATCACCCTTAGCCTGGTAGCTTTGACCAAGACTTCTCCAGGCTTTAATTTGCGAGTCTTCATCCAGATTTGGATTCTTAGCGGCAATCTTATACTGATTGATCGCCGCGTCTAGTTGATCGCGAACGCGCAGCACATCACCGAGGTCAACGCGTAACTTCGGATCATCCTTCAACTTAAGCGCTTCCTGATACTCGACAGCAGCACCTTCAAAATCGCCGCTGGTGCGCGCCTTCTTTCCAAGATCTACTCGATCTTGAAATTTCTTCGGATCTTTTCCGAGGTTCTGAATGGTTACATCGAGATTCTGAACAGCGGTCGGATTATCCGGGCTCCAGAAGAGAGATTTGTGGAACTGGATAATTGCGCTCGATGGGTTTGACTGTTGAGCGATACCATAGTTGTTATAAGCGATCGCTAGATTCTCTCGTGCCAGTTTGTAGGTGTTATCAATCTTCAGAGCCGCTTCGAACTTTTGAATCGCCAACATGTAGTTGTTGGTTTTGAGCGCGTTCACCCCATCATTGTTCAATCGAACCACATCGTCACGAGTTGCGAAGACCGCCGGCGGCATCAAGAACAAGCTGAGAGCAAGCAGCCCGGCTATGCCCGTGGCTCGCACACCTGCCCATTTGCTTATTGAAAATTTCTTGAGCCCCGCCAAGAAATCGCATCCGCTTGCGTGGCTTAAACGCGGATTGTTTTCACCAGCAACGGATTGAGATTCTCCAAAAACTGAATCGCTAATATCCGAGTTGCCATCTGCTGAGTTACGGCCGAAATGAATAGCCAAGTCAAAATCCCTTTACTTACTCTGTCTATGTCAGGACCTGGTAAAAGCCATTTGGCAGCGAAAAAGTCTGCCTGGCTCTCTGGATCTCTGTTCTGCTTACTCGGTAACGCCTGGCATCACCCGACTAATTCAAGATGCATTGACCCACAGAGATTTTAAACCGACCTGAGTTGTCATAGATATGGTTGTATCCCTAGTTAGAACAAGGTTTAAAGCAGAGAGCTCCCTCCCGGAAAACCCGAGAAGAGACCCTCTGCTTTGAAGGATGTCAACCGCAACGAATTGTTCCCAAGACCTAATCCGGGATCGAGGAAAACCGGACGGCTATTTGCAAATAGCAATATTCAATTTGAAACGCTCCAGAGTTTCACAGAGCTTTCGCCCCTAAAACCCATCGCTTCTTCGCTACAAGCAAACAGCTCCGGTTGTCGATTAGGCCTCGGGTTCAATCAATCCGTAGTTGCCATCACGTCTGTGGTAGACAGTGTTAACCTGTCCAGTTTCCGAGTTTATGAACATGAAGAAGTCATGCCCTAACAAGTCCATGTGGCTTGCTGCTTCTTCCGGCTTCATTGGTTTGAGTGGAAATTTCTTTGAGCGAACAATTTTCGGCCGGATTGCCTCAAACGTAATCGCCTTTTCGACAGCCATATCGTCATCTTCTTCAGCCCCGACATCAACGGCTTCCATGGCTGGCTCTTTGTGGTTGCCACCCTTTGATGATCGTTGCCAGTAGCGCGTCTTGTACTTGCGTAACTGTCGCTCAATCTTATCGGCGACCAGGTCGATCGACGCGTACATATTCTCTGTAGATTCCTCGCCCCGAATGACTGTTCCGTTAACCTTCAGCGTCACCTCGGCGGTTTGATTGTTTGGAATTGAAGGATTCTTGGCTACGCTCAACAAAGCCGTCGCATCAAGCGGTTGATCGAAGTGCTTTTGAGCCCTTTTCAATTTCTCTACCAAGTAATCCTTGAGAGCCGGCGTCAAATCTATGTTTCGTCCGGTTACAGTAACATGCATGAACATACCTCCGCAATTCGCCAGAGTCTCAACGTGCCAAGATTCGGGTGTCGTTCAGGATAACACCTTTATTTCTGCGGCAAATGCAAAATTAATACAGTCGCTATAGTTCACCTGCGGCCTCTTGCCTGACACTTGAACTGGCAATAAACGCTCCAAAGGTCCGTAGGGCCCTCGCCCGACGCACCTCAAACGCTATGATTCTTCAATACTCCCATACCTCAAGTGTACCCCGATTTTTCCGGGGCGAAACGAAAAAAAAGCATTTCTATTCGGAGCCGCGATGCCACGTATAGCCGGAGATTTGAAGCCACACTAACTCAATTGTTAGTGCAATGCCGATGATGCTTGCAGAATCATTTGCGAGGCTTCCAAATAATTGACAGCCTTCGGTCTCGAATCAGCCCGCGCTACATTGTCGGCTGCGATAGCCGGCGGCACAAACCATCGATCCAGACGGGCTGAATGGTGTCCAGCGCGTTCTAATTTATGGCGTTCACTGTCCAACATTTTTGCTATCAAACTAAGCGCTTCGTCCGGCTCGATCTGCGAATCCAGAATTCCTTCTATAGAAGTGTTGTTTTCAATCGGATCACTCACCAGACCAAGGGATACAAGTATTTGGAATGCCTCTTCACTGCTGGCAGCTTTGCATTCGGCAGCCGACGGCATACCGGCAATGCGAGGTTGATTTTTCTTGGCAGTCAGGGTTGGGTACATCTGCCGAACGAGCAATTTATAAAAATCGCGTCTGGGAATTGGACGAGACGGATCATTTTCGGCTGGCGGATTCAAATTGCCGGTTCGCACATACTCACGGAAAGCAGCTAGACGAAAGCGGGCATTTTTCGGAATGTGCTCGCGATGGTGCGAAATTGCAGTCATTTGCTCCGGAGTCATTTTTTGCTCTGGATATAAACTGATTCCCGTCGCCTCGGCGTCATGACATGCGCGCAAAAATTCGGAAATGGCTACACTGCCGCTGCCCATACCATCACCGATGGCGCTGATTTCCATATCGGCTTTGCCTGTCAGCTTTCGTATTTGTTGAATTGTACTTACTGTGTAACTGTATGGCTCGATTTTCTCGTACTTGCTGTTCCAGTAAATCATCGGCGCTATCGCATCGTAATACTTCGCCAACAGAGGCCAAGATATGCGCTTCACTTCAAAACACTTGTTGAGTGGGCTGTAGACGACCGCCACCATCGGGTAGTTCGGTCCGAGTTTTTCTCTTACCCGCTTGCTGTACTTCTCAATGCGCCAAGCCTCAAGATTCTTCTCGAGATTGGGAGCAACTCCGTCGATGTGTTCGCCGTTCTCACTGACAAACTCAGCAGCTTCAACCATCTTGTCGGCATCAGCTTCGGGATCGAATAGTTCTGCAAACGACCAGGCAATTACACGAATTCCATTGCGATGACAAGCATCGAGCAACGGTCCGAGCTTTTCTGGATATTTGACGCCCGGCGTGTTGCTGCGAGACGTTTGAATGAACAAATTCCGAATATTGTGAACCTTGAGATTTCGGCAATAGGCATCGAGATCTCCATCAGGGTAATTCCATAGATTCGCCCAAATACCGGCTCCATCAGCTAAACCGGGGGCAGCATCGTCGCGATAATTGGCTGCATATGCGCCAGCAGCGATGCCAAAAGAAAGTGAGAGACAAGCAGAAAACAGCAGAACCTTGTCGCGAAGGGAATTGATCATGCTCTGTGGGATTCCTTACTAGCAGCAGATAGCAGTAAAAGCCTTATACCCTTGATAACGATTTATCAGGCACCCGGAAAACAATTTCCCCCTTGAATGCGGCAGCCAAAGCGCCGGCTCGTGAAATCCAGGTCGGTATGATTCATTTTAAGGGAAAAGTCTCAATTGTGGGCAAGATCTCATCTAGAGATATCAAGGTCGCCGATTTATCCGCCATCGGACAATTTAAAGAGGGTTCGAAACCCTTCAGAATCAAGGTTTCAGACTATCAATAACGAAAAACTTTGTGAAGCTTCTGGAAATTCGATCTAAATAGAATCGCAGACAAGTAGACAAGAGCATCCTAAAAACGGAAATTTGCACAATGGCTAAGAGAAAAGAAGAAGAGGAAATCAAGCTCAAACTCAAGGAGCTCGAAGAGACGCTGAAGGAAGAAGCCAGCAATGTGCCTTCAGCCAAGAAAAGCGGCTCCGGTATGAGCGCATATGACAAGCTCAGCAATACAGGGTCGAGCGAGAAAAGCGATTCCGGACTGTCGGCGGACTTCAATCTTCTTGGCGGTGGGGCGCTTGTACTTCTTGGAATAGTCGCGGTAATGAGTCACATTCACGTTTCAAGCGGATGGGGCTGGGGAGCCGGTGCCGGTGAGGGCGGGCTTACCGTTCTTGGAGTCGTAATTGGACTCGGCATGGTTTTCTACAACTACAAAAACAAAGTCGGCTGGCTAATCTTGGCCGGAACAATTGTTGGCACAATTCTTTTAGTTTTGTCTCGATTGAGACTAATGATGGACCCCATGAACTTGATCGGCCTTATCTTCATCTTCGTGCCGTTCTCCCTTGGCGCCGCCTTAATAGCCAAGGGTTTGATAGGTCAGAAAAAAGCGAAGGAAGATGGCGGCGAATAGGGACCGATGACAAACAATACTGCCGAACGCAAACGCGAACTGACAACAATCAAAAGACCTTCCGGTGTCGCCCTAATCTTGTTCGACTCCACGGCCAAATATAACAGCCTGGGCGCGCCAGTCAGAATCGAGCTTGATGAAACGCTCGACCATATCGCAAAAGATGACAGCATAGTTGGCATCATCTGTATTTCAGGCAAGCACGATAGTTTTATCATCGGTGCTGACATTCAAGAAATCCGCAAATGCGAGTCGAAAGAAGAGGTCCATGATCTTTGCACGAAGGGACAAATTCTTTTCGACAAGCTCAACAATTTTCCGAAGCCGGCTATCGCTGCGATAAACGGAAGCTGCCTCGGCGGCGGTGTTGAACTGGCACTTGCTTGTCACAAGAGAATTGCGACAACAGAAAAGCACACAATTTTTGCGATGCCGGAAACACGCTTGGGATTGATCCCAGGACTTGGTGGCACTCAAAGATTACCGTTGCTAATCGGCTTGAAAGCGGCATTGGACATGATCCTTTCCAGCAGCACGATATCCGCCGAAGAAGCACACTCCTTAGGCTTGATCGACGAGCTTGTTGAATCAGCTAATTTGATCGAAAGCGCCGAAAAAATGGTTTTGGAATACGCAAAATCAGATGAGTGGAAGCAACGTTCTTCCAATCGCGCTGCCGGTGTAAAAGCCACACCACAATGCAAGGTGGAACTAGAGCCGGAGAAGGCACAGAAATTACTTGCGATATCCGAGCGCGCAATCAAACTACGAACAAAAGGAAATTACCCGGCACAGATTGAGGCAATCAAAGTCATTCGCGAAGGACTTACGCACGGATACGAAAAAGGCTTGATCGCTGAAAGCAATGCCTTTGCAGAGCTGGCTTCCGGTGAAGTTTCCGCCAACCTGATAAGTCTTTATTTGAACACCGAGTTTGCCAAGTCATCTGCCCAGGCGATGGTGCAAAAGATCAATGGCAGTCAGGTAAAAACGCTGGGACTGGTTGGCGCCGGGGTAATGGGAATCGGACTGGCAGAGCGCGCAGCAGCCGCCGGCATAAAGGTTCTACTCAAAACAAAAGCTGACAAAATGGATGCGGTGAAGGAAGAGCTGCGACAGCTGGCACAACGATCTGCTCAACACAACAAATCAGATTCGCCGGCAGAAAAAGAATCAGTCTTGCAAACCATTTTGGATCGCATATCCCTAGTTAGTGAGCAAAAGGATCTTGATTCTGCGGACCTCATTCTCGAATCAATCATCGAAGATGAATCAGCAAAAAAAGAGCTTCTCTCCCAATTTTCCAAGCAAAAAGATTCCTTGATTTTGGCAACCGGCACGTCATCGCTTTCGGTAAAAAAGCTTTCTGAGTCGGTTGAGAAACCCGAGAATTTCATCGGCATCCACTTCTTTCATCCGGTTGCACTGATGCCGCTGGTCGAATTGATTTCGCATCCAGGTACAGCCAAACAGACCCTGGCGCGCGCTATGGATCTCGTTCTCAAGTTAGACAAGACACCAATTGTTGTTAAAGACTCACCGGGCTTTTTGATCAATCGCTTGCTGACTGTTTATCTTTTTGAGGTCGCCCGACTGGCTGGCGAAGGAAAGCCACTCAACTGGCTGGAAGAAACTATGCTGGAATTCGGAATGCCGATGGGTCCGATTCAGCTTATGGATGAGATTGGAATTGATGTTTCATTCACAGTCGCCAACACATTGGAAGAAGGCTTCGGCGAACGCATGAAGTCGCCCGAGATTTTCCACAAAGCACGAGCCATCGGTCTTCAAGGCAAACGCAGCAATGTCGGGCTCTACCTCTGGGAAGGCGGCGAAAAGCGCGTAAAAATCAATCCGGACTTGCTCGAAAAAACAGGCGCGGTTTGGACGGAAGAAAAATGTCCGGAAGACGAGAAAGTAAAATTGACCGAGCGCATGCTCTATCCAATGATCGATGAAGCGGCTCGTTGCCTGGAAGAGAAGGTGATATCACGCCCTCGGGAAATCGATTTTGCTCTGATCCTGGGAATCGGATTCCCCGCATTCCGCGGAGGTCTACTTCGTTATGCCGATACTCGCGGCTTACGTCAAATCGTCACAAGATTGGAAGAGATTTATTCTGAAAGCGCGGCAAGAGGCACATCAAGCCAACGCCAGGTCAGCTCTCTGCTGAAGAACTACGCCGAATCAGGCAGATCGTTCTACTCTCTGGCCGGAGCAAAAGAATAGTCGCACATTTTCAGTAGTGGCTGCTCATATCGAAGTCGATATATTTCCAATTGTCTTCTTGATGCTAGTTTTTCTTGTTTGGGATCAAATCGAGTGCGCCCCGTACGACCATGCCGCCGACAAGAAGCGAGGCTTTGTACTTCATCGGAACACTATCGAGCAAGAAACTAATGCTCCCCGCGGCAATCGCTGTATCTGCTAACAAACCGGTAGCATACTTAGCTCTGCCACCAACTGTTGTGCTATCGAGCAAGCTCTTATAATCGTCATAACCCTGCAGTGCAGCCGCGCCTGTAACTTGTAGAGCGCTCAGCCTGGGATTGGATTTCAACAGGGCAAGACCTGCACCTGTGGTCAACATCTTATATGGATTAGTCATGTAACCGCGTCTCGACATTTCGAGATCATAAAGACTCGGATCTGACTTTGCGAGATACTCTTTTAGCCCATCTTGGGTATCACGCAAATTGATTTGCAATTCCTTCAATGTTTGCGCTAAATCCTTTTGCGGAATCTCAGCCGGCTTCCATCTCGGGGAACCGTTGCGCTCTGCGTTCTCAACTCCTGCCGGAGTATCTGCATGTACATAAGGCGGTACTATTTTATTTGCGGAATCGCCATTGAGTTTCGGCGGATTTGCTAGACGTTCATTTTGAAAAATCAAATCTGTACCTGCGCCAACACTGTTCTGGGAAGGAGTAACTTCCTTCGGAATTTCGGCCATGTGCTCACTCTCCTCATCGCCACCGGACAACTCCAACCCACCCGTTGACCATATGTATACGCAGTCCCGACGATCTGGACATCGACATCTTTAGTCTTCTCTAATCTGGCAAAAATCCCTTTCTTTTGTGTAGAAACGCACTATGCGGTTTTTCACCTATCTTTCTTTGATGCAAGGGTGCAAAATCGTGTACGGGGTTGAAGGGGGTTCCTGCCGAAAGGCTGAGGTAGTTGCATGAGCATTGCAAGAGATAATTTCGAGAGCATTCTGAGTGGCGACAAGCGACCGAGTTTCAGCGCGCCAGAATCGCCGATCGACTGGCTTTCAGGACTTGAAGGATTCGGTGCTCCGGCGCGGACTACCGACAAAGTTCCACTGAATGTTGACAATCTTGCAAACACCATCTTGAGCACGAACGGTTTCGGCGACGGAAACAGTCGTGAACAGATCAAGAACGAACTTATTCATATCATCGACAACGGAAGTGTATGGTCATTGGCACGGGAGCTTAATCAGAGACTGCAAGCAGCGGGATCCGACCTCACAGTAACCGGAGAGATTCAGCCATACATTCAACATACCAATGGCAAACCACCTGTTCCATATGTGGCTGGACATCAGGCGATCCTCACGATCAAACGCGGCGATGACTTTGTTGATCGAGTGCAAGCGATGCGCCTGAAGGATCCTAATCATAGATAGTGAACAGATAGAGCGATTCGACGATCTACTGATAGATTCATTCAGTAATCTTTGCGTGCAATAAATACTAATGATCTAAGTTGGAACTTGGCCAAATTATTGCCGCCAATCCCGATATAGATTCCCGTTAAAAATCCATTTGTTGCAAGCCAAGACTGAGGTTTGCTTGCCGACTGCACAAATTTACTTGAACTGCTTGTCGAACAAAGCGGTGGCGAAGCTTGCCATGAAAAATGAAAACACAAAAGTATTCTTGGGAATACTCGCATTACTAATAACGCTAAGCGTCTTCTCGGATTATTCTGCTCAAGCGCGCAGTAGCAAGAAACTACTGGCAATGAACGCCCTGTTTCCAGAACAAATAAATTCCGATGACATTTCATTGACCGCGTCCAACTCAATCTCTTTAAGCCCATCAGAGATCAATGCGCAACGGATTCGCCAAGCCTTTGGTGTATCTATGTCGAAAACGCTAAGCAGCTACACATTTGCAGTGACAGTATTGGGAAAAGAACAGATCCTTCTAAGTTATGACATCGCTGGTGGTGCTATTTCACAGTTCAATTCAGAAGCAGAAATGTTGTCGCATGCATGGGCTAGATTAGAACAACTAACAGAGAAAAAAGAACTAGAGCTTAGAAACAGATTCGATGTTGAATTTATCCGAGCCAAAGGTAATGATCCAACGCGTGCTCCTAAGCTTGCAGAACTCTACTCACTGGAATACGGCTTGATACATGCGATTCCGAGCCATCTGGTGACGGATCACAAAGGCATCCGCATTCACCTCTTTCAAGCGAAACATCTGAACGGACAACGAGCACATTGGGAAAAGAATGTGGATCGAAAACCAGAGATATTTATCGAAGGACCGGAAAAGGGTCAATCCATTGTGAAATCGCTTGAAAGGCTGATCCTCCACGAACTTGGCCACAATTCAGCCTACCGGGTCGGATGGAACCCGCACCACACCGAACGGTGGAAGGTAACCCGAGAGCTGGGCTGGATTCCTTTCAACAACCCGCTGACCGGCGAACAAGGCTGGGCAATTCGAAGCAAGATCGATCCAGAAAGCCAATATAAACTTGGAGTCAATGGGCTCTGGGTCAGGTGCAACAAACAAGGTCAGCCCCTCAACGAAAATGGAGAACGGGTTACTAAGCAATACCTGGCAAAGCGGCTCACCGCAAGTGAGGTAGCAGATATTGCAATGGTCAGACCCGCCACTTCCTATTTCCCTAGCCCGCTGGAAGTGTACGCCGAAGGCATGATGATCTTTCGCTGTGACAAGGAGAGCCGGGGGATGCTAAAAGCCAATTGCCCGGATTTATATGAAATAGTAAGGCGAGAAGACCAGAGAGAAATCGACATATGCTATGGACCCGGGAACTACATCCGCGACCTTGACGGCTTGCTGGTCAAGCAATCAGAGCAAAGCACCCAGCTTGTTGCCAAATTCGAAAACAGACTCCCCTAATTTCATTCAGCCTTCCGTTGACAAGAGCACGGGGTTGGACAAAGGGGAATCAAGTCATGCCGTCAATCGAAGAGTTGAAATCAAATATCACTAGCTTGTTGAAAGAAAGTCTCTCAGAATTCAAACCAAACTGGGGCAAGTTAATCGGCGCAGGTTTGTTGATGTTTGCGGCAGCGCTGCCAGTGATCGGTGTCGAATTGGGGCTCATGTCGGTGACTGGAATTTTCTCCCAAAACACACATGAGCTCAGCTGGATTTTCTATTTAGTAATGCCGATCGTCATGCTTCTCCATGTGGGACTGATCGTGGGAATGATGGCAATGCAAGTGGGTTTTGCTAGCCTCTGCTTGAAGATGGTTAGAAAGGAAAACTTCACCATCATCAGCGAACTTAAGAGCGGACTTCCTAAGTTGCTTCCGATGTTTCTCGCCAGCCTAGTAATGGCACCAGCTATTTTTCTGGGCTTGCTCTGCTTCGTGGTGCCGGGCATTTATCTCGCAATGCGATTCGCATTTTTCTCGGTGGCAATTGCTGATGGGCACGGACCAATTGAAGCGTTGAAGAAGAGCTTCCGAATTACGCGCGGACACCTGATCGAAATGATTGCGCTGTTCGCACTTTATCAAGTTTCGAGCTTCGTTCTCGCATTCATTCCAATCGTCAATCTTTTCATTCTCTTGTTCTTCGTTCTTCCTTTCATGAATTTCTTCTGGGCGAAGTACTATGTGAGTCTCGAAAGCAATGAACTAGAACAAGGTTCTTTTGAATACAACACAGTTCCAGCTCGTGCATAAGAACAAACAAACAACAAACGACCTGCATCAACTCAGGAAACTCAAGACAACAAACTCAAGAAAGCAACTCCAAAATTTTTTCACGGTAGACAACAACAGCGTAGGGCGGACAAAATCCGTCCTTTTGCGCTTTAAGCCCAGAACTCCGCCTGGTGGTCGGTTGGATATCTAGAGACTCTAAGGGCTGAGGACAACTAGACTGGCAAAGCAAAACGAGTGAGGTGCAACAAATTCGCAGCATTGCGATAGCAGACGACGCGGAATTCGCGCGGGCTCAAGGCGCGAATTGCTTCATCGAGTGCTTGGTCTTGCTGAAAGAGTGGGAAATCAGATCCGAACAAGACTCGCGAACTGCCCAATCGTTCGACAGCTCGCCGGATAATTCGCGCTGGCTGCCACGATGTTTCCACCATCACGTTTGGACATGAGGATGCGATGTCGAGTGTTTCACGCCAAGCTTCCCAGCCTATATGAGTGAGAATGAACTTGCACTTCGGAAACGCTCTTATGATCGGCTCAAGCACATGAACTGGGC
Source organism: Candidatus Obscuribacterales bacterium (assembly GCA_019747875.1). Classification (GTDB taxonomy): domain Bacteria; phylum Cyanobacteriota; class Vampirovibrionia; order Obscuribacterales; family Obscuribacteraceae; genus JAIEPM01. Next base: position 81,784 of record JAIEQI010000013.1, on the reverse strand, counting down.
TGTAAGGCGTCAAACCTGAAATGCCTTCGATGGGAATGTGTCCTGTGTGAATCGCAACAGGCAACTCTTTTTCGCTGGACAAGGCCACCAGCTCTCTCGTCGAATCAAACAACTCTTTTGACGTAAAACCTCCCACCATTGGATGAATCTTGATCCCCTTAATTTCTCGCGCCTCAATAAATGGTGCAAGATAGCCAACGTGATCGGGGTCGTTGTGCGACACGGAACCGAAAACGGAGAATCTCTCTGGATATTGTTTAGTGAGATCGATTATTTCGCGAGTTTGTGTCAGCGGTTCGATTGAATAGATAACGGAGTGCTTTATCCCATTTCTGTCCATGGAATGAATCAGCTGTTCCAATCCATGCTTCCGGAATAATCGTAACGCTTCCATCAAGAACAACGGTCCCATTCGCGCATACAATACTCGACTCATTGAATTGCGATAGTTCATCGCTAAATAGCGAAGAAAACGGTCATGCACGGGCTCGGTCAGATGTGCAATCGGTTCAAGAATAGGAACAAGATGCCTGAAGAATGGGGTTTGCTGCTCTTCTGGACATACTTTTTCCAAGCCGGCCAAAGTCATCAGATGGGCGTGAAAATCAATAATGGGTAGACTCATTGGTACACGTCTTTCTCACAGGGATCGAGATCGACGGAGCAAGAGGTCTCGGGTTCCATAATTCGAATCAGCCTCGGACGGGCAATCGCTCCCGCAGAGGTCAGACAGATTCCAGGCGTGGTCCCCACGGTACGTGATCGAACTTCGGCAGGTCGGATTGCGGCAAAGCGCTTGCCTCAATCGCATCGCTCCGATTTCCGTGAACTGCACGATACATGGCATAAAGCTCTGGACGTCCTTTTCGCGCTATCTGTTTTACACAGAGCTATTGCATGCGCCTTGCAAGCATCGCCTATTTCAATTTCCCTGCTTGTTGTAGATATCACCCCAGATTGGCTCATCTACGTGGATTGTCGGAGTTGTGTCTTTTTTGCGATTCAACATCTTACTGACAAAGTTGTCCTGGATCTTTGCATTCTCAAGATCTCCTAATTCTCTGTATAGCTTAGCAAGCCGTTCGTGATAAACCAAACTATCGGTGCTCGGAAAGTACAGAGAGCGCAACGTATACTCTTGTTCATAAAATCTAATTGCATCCTTAGGCAGTCTCATCTGCAAAGATAAAGAAGCAGCCTGATCGAGGAGTTCTATAAGTTCTGCTGCAACATTCTTGTTTTCCTTTGCTATAGTCCACGTTTGATTTAGTGCTCCATCAAGAATTGCACGGGTGCTTTTCACTGATGCTGGATCGTCTCGTTTGATATATCCGACTGCTATGCGAAATGAACGCAAATTGCTTGCATGTTGCTCAGGGTCTTTGGTTGTTAATGCTAACCTTAGTAACGAATCCACCTCTTTTAGGTCTTGTCTTTGTGCTGCATTTTTGATCTCTCTATAAAACTGCGTGGAATCAGCTGCGCGACAAGCTATACTTGTGATTTGTCCCCAGAGAATGATACTCATTAGCACTATTGATGTGTTAGTTTCTTTCATACGCACCATGCTTGTGTGTGATTGTGAAAAGAGCGGCTTGGGTCTTCTCAACTCGTTTTTGACGATCCGGACTCTTTCCAATACTTTGACAGCACGGTACTTTTTGCAAAAAGTGCTGGAAATGAGAATTCTGAATGCGCACGCTGTAAGCCCTTGATTTGAACAGATTTTTCCCTCCTTCCTGCGATATTATCGTCTCCTGACCCGATTAAAAGCCGTTGTCCAGACGATAGATCGAACGTGGGATTATCGACTACTATTCCCACCGGTTGGACATCGTCGTCCACGCCAATACGAATTCCGCCGTTTAGCTGGGCACCATTCTTAAATGTAACGTTGGAAATTGAGGTAGATACGGTGCTAATTTGGAAGCTGGTGCCATCGGGTAAGGCGTGCCAACTCCCACTAACGGAATGGCTTCCCGAACTTGAATCTGAACTTTTTCTTGTAACAGCTGCAACTAAAGCGTCCGGTTTTATGTCAATTACGCCTTGGGCATTTGTGGCAAGCAATGAGAAATTCCCTTCGTTCGCTATAACAGAATTGAAAACTATTATGCCATCACGCGCCTTGAGAGAAACGCTTCCGCTTTCTGTGCCCACCTGATCCCCACTCAGAAATCCTTCGCTGACCTCTATTTGGACTTTATTGTTGAAGTAAGAGCCGATGACGATATGGCGTACTTTGCCTTGAATTGAACTTTGGCTTACTGTAATGCCTCCTTCGCTCTCTAGCACCGGAAATTTTTGCATCGACACAGTTGCGGAGTCGCCCGCAAGCAACCCTGCTGGCGGCCTCCGGCGCAGGCGGGATTAGCATTCCCGAACCCAAGCCAGGGACACTTATCGACATCATTCCGAAAAATGCATAGCGAACATACAAATCATGCATTGGACGAATACAAGCTCTTACTTTAAATTAGACAAGTACGCCAGAGACGGGCGTAACACCTAATCCGGACGGCAAGCGAATAGCTGCTTTTTCTCTGGACTGTTCAGTTAATGCCGGTTTGCTCCGCAGCGAGCGAGCCTGCCATTCCCGCGCCTACGACTCGATAGAGAGCACGACGATGATGATGATGATTAAACCCACTTCCACAGTAATTCCAAACACTCATCCTTTCCTAGACCTGAAGAACACGCCAGACGGCGACTCTGCTATGGCCATTGCCAGAATGATAATGGCTGAAATCATGAATTTCCGCAGAGTTCCAGCCGGCGCTGTCTCGTGCGGAGTGGGATGCGAGAAGTGCACTTCGCTGCCTCTACAAAAAATCCTCACCGCAGTCAGAAAGAATGAAGCGGTAACCTTCATACTTCCAGCATTTCCGGGAAAATCCCCAAATCCAGAGAAGGTCTTGGGACCACTGCCAGACCTGGCCGAAAAGCTTTCTCTTAATTTTTTGGGCGCACTCTGTGAGCGAATCAAAAAGGCATACGCACCAGGAATCAAAATCATTCTTTGCTCAGATGGTCGGGTCTTCAGCGATGTCGTCGGAATGAACGAAACCGATGTGACTGCATACCAGGATGATTTAAACAGACTTATAAAAGAAATGGGTCTCTCGGATATTTCAACGTTCAATCTCGATCACTTCTACAATGGTCTCCACTTTGTGCAAATGCGCGACGAACTCATGAAGTGCTTTGGACAATCTCTGGAATTTCTCAAAACCAAAATTCGCAACGGCGCAACGCCAGCTGCAAGTCCTGAAGAACAAGAAGCAAATCGTATGTACAGTGGAATCACTCGTTTTCTCTTTGAAGATTCCATGCATGCGGGTCAAACAAAGAGCCGTTCGGCTGTACAAAAGGATGCACGCGCCAGAGCATATGAAGTGATTAGAAGAAGCAATGCTTGGAGCAAACTAATCTTCGAACATTTTCCGGCTGCAGTCCGCCTCTCCATTCATCCACAAACCTGCGGATCAAAGAAACTGGGGATTCGCTTGATTGGAAACGAAAGCTGGATGACTCCCTGGCACGGCGTTGCGGTCGAAGGAAAGAAAGGTTTTACCTTGCTAAAACGCTCCGAAGCGGAAGCTCTTGGTGCACAATTAGTTTTCTCACCGGACGGACGACCAAGCCATTTCAAACTAAGAGCAGAGGTCTAATCATGGATTGCGCAGTCATGGATTTGAAAGTTACTCAACTAAAACCATTCGGTGTACTCGTCGAGCCTTTGAACGGCAAGACGAAAGTGCAAGATCTGGACGTTGAACAGCTACGTCAATTGTTCAGAAAACATCAACTTGTTTTGTTGAGGGGTTTTGAAACTTTCCAAAACTCAGAGGAATTTTCTGATTACTGTGGGGTCTGGGGCGAAGTTAGTCTTTGGCCCTTCGGAAAAGTGCTCGAATTGATTCAACAAGATAACCCGGATGATCATATTTTCGATAACAGCTACATGCCTCTGCACTGGGATGGTATGTACCGACCACAGGTGCCGGAATATCAGATTTTCCATTGTGTAAAAGCGCCCTTGGCGGGACAAGGTGGAGCAACCACGTTTTCGAACACAATCCTAGCCCTGGAATCGGCATCAACCGAAGACAGAGAAATCTGGAACAAAGTCACAGGTTCATACCAACGAAAGATGGAATTTTACGATAGCAAAACTCTATCACCGATCATAACCAAGCATCCGCACAGAGACGTCTCCGTGATTCGCTACAATGAACCTCCTGCTGAAGAAAGAGGCGAATTAGTGAATCCGCCGATACTCGAATTTACCGGAATCGATTCGGACGAGTTGGACAAATTACACAGCAGCCTGGAAAAGGCTCTCTACTCACCCGACAGCTTCTATGCCCATGAATGGCAAACAGGCGATGTGGTTATTGCAGACAATTTTTCGCTCCTACACGGAAGAGAAAAGTTTGTCACCAAATCGCCTCGCCATCTTCAACGAGTTCATGTCCTCAGTAATCCTCCCTTTGAAAACCCAGGTCTAGTGTCGTACCAATGAGCGAGCAATTTACAGACGTTATGATTGTAGGCGCCGGTCCAGTAGGACTTATGTGCGCCTACCTCGGGCAACTTTGTGGTATCAACGTTGTTGTGGCAGACAAGTCTGAAGGTCCTCTGCAAGTTGGTCGAGCTGATGCGTTGAACGCACGAACGTTACAGCTCCTTGAATTGGTTGACCTGTTTGACGATCTCTATCCATTAGGTAAGAGCTGCAACACGAGTTCTGTTTGGGCAGACGGAAAATTCGTTTCTCGACAATCGAAATGGTGGGATGCATTAGAAGGATGCATGCACAAACACTTCCTCATGATCGGCCAGTCCTATCTGGAAAAGCTGCTCGATAAAAAGCTGAAAGACAGAGCCGCACCGGTAATGCGTTCAACCTCAATCGCAAACATTGAACTAAATGAGAAGGGCTGCCTCACCACACTTTCAAATGGAGATCGCATTCAGTCGAAGTACGTGATTGGTGCAGATGGCTCACAATCTTTTGTTCGAAATCACTTCGGAATTCCTTTCGAGATCACACGACCACAAATTGTATGGGCCGTAATTGACGGAATCATCGAAACAGATTTTCCAAAGGTTCCTGAAATCATCGTTTTTCAGGCAGAAACATCGGACGTGGCTTGGATTCCCAGGGAAGGTGAAATCGACAGATTCTACGTAAGAATGGATACGAAAGAATTTGAAATGCAAGAGGCGATTGACAAAATCAATCGTGCAATGCAGCCTCATACTTTGTCGTTCAAGAAGATCGAATGGTTTTCGCAATTCTCCGTTAAAGAATCCGTTGCCGAGAATTTCTTCGTGCAAGATCGAGTTTTCCTGGCTGGTGATTCATGCCATATTCACTCAGTAAATGGCGGACAAGGTCTTAACACAGGTCTTGCAGACGCATTCAATTTGATGTGGAAATTAAACATGGTGATCAATTTGGGCGCTCCCAAAGATCTCTTGCAAAACTATGAAGACGAACGCAAGCCAGTAGCACAAAAAGTGATAGGCACGTCAGCAGAACTGGTACGTTCGACCAAATTCTCAGAGAGCGGAACGCACGCCGAAGACTACGTAAAAATCGTCGAAAGACGGGCAGGGAATATCACCGGAATGGGTGTTCGTTATGGAGAAGAGGGGCTACCTGGATCACGCGTCTTCGATTTCGAAATCTTTGATGGAACGAGCAAAACGCGACTCTACTCACTTTTGGACTATACAAAATTCACATTGCTCGTTTGCGGTGATTGCAATATAGATCAAAAACTTCCAGAGTCTGTAAAAATCATTAAGGTTCATCCGAACAAAACTCACGAAGGTTTCTGGACCGACAGCAAACAGTATGAGAATCAGGCGATCCTCGTAAGACCTGACTCTTACATTCAAGCTGCAGCGCCACTGGATAGGATTGACTCTTTGTTCGAGTCGTCATTGTTTAAGGTGGCCGCGCTATGAAGAAGAATCTGATCTTCTTAGCAGTATGCATGTTCAGTGTTGGCTGCAACGTATTTCTCATCGCTGGACTGCTCCCTCAAATTGGAGAAACGATTGGACAAACCGCTGCAATCACCGGGCAAGGTTTGACCTTGTTCAGCCTGACGAATCTCCTTTCGGCACTATTCTTCTCAGTGCTTTTCGCCAATAAACCAGCAAAGCAAATCATCCAACTGGCTTTGACAGTATTCCTTTTTGGAAACCTGGTAACGCTGTTTTCAAATAACATCGCACTGTTTCTGATCGGCAGAGCTATTGCTGGAATCGGCACAGGGATCTTCACTCCGCTCTGCATCACCCTTGCAGTTCATATGGTCAATGAATCTGAAAAAGGGCGCGCTCTGAGTTTCGTTTGGGGCTCTAGTAGCGCGGGAGTCGTATTCGGTGTTCCGATTGCACTTTACCTGTCCTCATTGTTTCAGTGGCAACTATCAATTGCATTTGACATTGCCTTTGGCTTATTAGGATTAGTTGGTTTCTCCTTGCAAAAGGCCGATACAAGCCTTCCACCATCGCCACCACTTGGAGATAGACTTCGATTGATGGTTGATCCAAAAACACTTGCTGTAATTGCTATCACTTGTTTCACGGCAATGGCGAGTTTAGGTCTATACAGTTATGTCACCCTCGTTCAATCGGGTTCGCCAAATTCGCTGAGCATGACGCTATTTTCATGGGGTTTGGGTGGCTTCGTCGGAAGCTCGTTGGTTGGAACTTTCATCGACAGAAGCAAAAATCCGCGCCTTATTATGGCGTTGATTCTGGCTGGACTTTTGCTATCCTTCATCGCCATTCCGTTCACGCGTGAGCTGTCTTATATTGGATTGATTCCATTTTTCATGTGGGGTGCTTTCGGATGGGCTGTACCGACACCCCAACAAAAAATCCTCTTTGAACTGCATGAAAACCAGGGAAGCATGCTTGCTGCCATAAATTCTACATCGCTCGGATTGGGCTCTACATTGGGAACTCTGCTCGGAGGATTGATCATCTCTTCTGGGTTTGAGGAAACCTATCTCCCTTTTCCAGCTGCGACTTTGCTGCTCTTCGTATTGATAGGTCAGCTTATATTGATCAATAACTCGAATAAAGTGAGGTGCCTTGCACATGAATAGACCTGTCGTAATCGTGGATCCATTATCATCTGGAACCGAGTTGGCGCCTGCATTTAAGGCTCGAGGCATTCCTGCAATTGCGGTCACACTTAAACCTTTAGACTGGGTTGGCTTTGGGGCAAAGATCCGCAATGCCGATTTCATCGAAATTATTCCAAATCAAGAAAATCTTGCTGAGGTTCTCAGAAAGTACGATCCAATCGCCATTCTTCCAGGTACTGAAGAAGGTGTTCCTCTGGCGGAAGCATTGGCTCTGGAAGTAACACCTCATCTTGCTAACGATCCAAAGAAATCTCTCAATAGGCTGCACAAAGCTTTGATGCAAGAAGCACTGAAAGAAGCCGGCGTCCCCCATATAAAGACACTCAATACAGCCTCCGAAAAGGAAGTAGAAGAGTGGCTTGAAGCAACAGGATTGATCAATTCGCCACTGATTATCAAACCGCCAATATCGGCCGGCAGCGATAAGGTTTTTCACATTCCAGCGGGAGGAGATTGGAAAGAGGCTTTCAATACAGTTTTAACCGAGCCTTCCAAAATTACCGGCGAAGCGAATGAAACGGCTGTTGTGCAGGAACAGGCAATCGGAACGGAGTTTGCTGTAGGTACTGTTAGTGCAAATGGTAAACACTACTTAGCTCATTTGATCAAATACAACAAAACGACCTATAACGATCGCAAGACCGTCTACGACTTTGTTGAATTTGTACCTTTCACTGAGGAAGAACATGGCGAATTGTTCGCATACACTGAAAAAGCATTAGACGCTCTGGGAGTTCGTTGGGGGGCTTGCCATAACGAGCTCATGCTTACGGCGGATGGCCCGCGCCTCATAGAGACAGGCGCCAGAATGTGCGGCGGTCCTGTTGTCGGATTTGCGCGAGTAGCCAGTGGAAGCAGTCAAGCCGACAAGTTGGTTGAGATATTTTCTGATGGCGACGTCGCAACGAAAGAATATACGTTCAAGAAAACAGTGATGCCTGTTTTCTTAAAATCACCAGCTCAGGGAAAACTAACAAATGTTGAAGCGCTTGCAGACGCCTCAAAGCTGCCGACATTTCTCAATTCGAACGTGTTCTTCAAGAATGGCGATTTCGTTCCCCAGACCGTCGACTACCTGACGAGCTTGGGGATTATTGGATTGTCTGGAAGCAGAGAACAAACGCTAGAAGATTACAAACGAATCCGAGAAATGGAGTCGAAGTTGGTAATCGAAGTCGAATCAAAAGAACTTGAAGCAAGAAAGCTAGCCAGTTGCTCAAGTTAGCTCAGGACCGGAAGCCACAACTTTTGAAAGCTAAACCTTAGCCACCGTGAGCTCCGGGGTCGGCACTTCGTCTGCCCAGACTTGAAATTTCTCTAGCGTGTGCAATCCAAAGGTCGTGGTGATGGCGCAATCAGTCGCATCGCGTCCTGTAGCCATCAGAATCCAACCGATACGGCGAATGGGATGGCGTGCATCCCAGGTATGCCAGCGCCCACCCAAATAAACTTGAAAGCAGGCACTGAAATCCATCGGACAATCAACCGGCGGAATACCGATATCACCGAGATAGCCAGTCGCATAACGCGCTGGAATCCCCATGACGCGACACAATGTTATCGCCAAATGCGTAAAATCTCGGCAAACGCCTTTGCGATCGTGGAAGACATCCCAAGCGGTTTTTGTGTTGCTGGCGTATTGATAGCCAAACTCCACATTGCTGTGAACCCAATCTCGAATCGCTGAAACTCGTGCCCAACCTGGAGCTGTCTTACCGAAAAGTTCCTCGCCTATTTGATTGAAGCGATCAACTTCGCAATAGCGACTTGGCAGGAGAAACTGCAAACACTCAGTGGGAAGCTCATCTACAGAGTGTTGCTTCGCATCAGGAAATTCAGGTTCAGTGCCACCAGAATGTTCAATTACCGTATCGTTGTGCATACGAAACTTCCCGGCTGGCGCCACCAGTCTCGCGCAATGATTGCCGAAGGAATCGATAAACTCCGAAACAGGCACAATTGGTTCGACAACTAACCGTTCGGGTGCACGCAGGTATTGCTCGAATTCCGGCAAGACATGCAACAACAAAGTCATCGTTGTTGGGGCTGGAAAATCTAGAACTATGTCGTATCCGACGCGAATGAACATTATGAGATCCTCTCCGACAAGGCAAAGGAGCGGGATTTCCTGGAAATACTAACGATAACCTATGTCGGACGACAACTCAAGTGTTTATGCCGGTTCGTTAACGCGAGTTCCGCAAGGTTTCAAACCATGGTGTGCCTACAGCTGACAGTTCGGCTCCGGAAGCCTATTATCACTAAGTTGGCAATATTACGGAGAGCAAGCTATGGAAATGAAAGGTTGCGCATGCTTGGACGACAAGGATTCACAGGATCTCTTGGGCACAGCAGCAAATGATGATGCCAGAGATGCACTAGACAGGATGCGCGAAGACATCAATAACATCAGCGTCTCGGACACCTTCATCAAACAAGAAATGAATAAGGTCCGCGTAGTCTGCAGTCCGCCCCCAATCACCCCGCCTTGCAGAATCGAGGAACTGCCTCCGGATCCACTAACGGTTACGGTCAACATGCGTAATCTGGCCACGGCAGAGAAGGAGCTTCAGAAAGAACTCGACGAGCTAAGCCCAATAGCCCCGGCACTGGGTAAACGTTTTGAACAAGATGTACAGATCATGGACCGCCAGCTCGATGAACTTGATTTTGAGGTGAAGAAGCTTTCCGAATTGACGGATCTAACAACCAAAAGAAGATACGACAAACACGCCATCCGAATGGAAACGGAGTTAATCGAACAACTCACAAGGCGTATCGGAATGACGCATTTTCAAATGATTAATGACCTACCCAGGTAAAAACTCCCCCTGAGACTTGCGCGCAAATTGCCCAGACCTTAAGATGGATCGAATAGGTCGGAGAGAGTTGCATGCGATGAAAGCAATACTTAAGAAGATTCTGGAGTACCTTCGTAGGATACTCGAAAAGATATTGCGCGAAATCGTGCAACGATTTGCGCTCTGGGCAAGCGTAGTCATCTTCGTTATTTTCGTTTCGATTTGCTTACTGCTGTGGTATCTCTTCGGCAGCAAGGGATAGCGATTACTTATTCTTGCCGGCGCTATCAAGATCGCTGACAAGCTTCTGCGCAACAAATGCGTAGTACTCTTGTCCAGCGGTTTGCAGCTCACTATGCAGCGATTGATAGTTCTTGGTTGACTCAGCAATTTGATCTTCAGTGCTATCGATCAACTTACGATAGCGCTCATTGTTTGCTCCGAGAGTCTTGAGATTCTCTCGAGCTCGGGCTTGATCACTAGTGTATTGCTTGAGCAGTTCGCTCTCTCTCAACATTTTCTCTTCAATCGTTTTTATAGCGTGCTTAAGTTCAATTACGCGCTTTAGAAACTTGACGAATTCAGAATCAACATAGTTCTGAGCGCACAGCCACTCCATGCGTCGGGAATCCAGTGAGCGATAGTCGGACAAAAAGATCTGCTCGAAGGCTTCGGTTTCTTCCTTAACTACCACTGCCAGTGGCGCTTTTGCTTCCAGCTCCGCTTTGAAGCGATGATAGTTTTGAGTGCTCTCTTCCGGTTTTGTATCAGCTGACAGATTCCACCCAGGAGAAACTGGATGCTCAACAAACACAGTCTTCTTTCGCTCGCTCAAATTCTCGATCTGATATGTCTTCTCGCGTATCTGCCTGTAATCCATATAGATGACACTATTAAGTGCTCTTACTCGCCAAACAGGCTTGGACGAGACAGTTTGTCTTACGACAACGGGACAAGCCTCATCGACGGCGTAGAGCAAGAAGCGCAAGTCATCGGGCTTTACAGTGTCAAGAAGGGCCTCACCTGCGTACAGGTCCCCTTCCATCACAGTGACAGGTCCGCCTTCCAGAGTTAGACCGGTGTTGTTGACGAATCGAATTGCTGCGTAGGGGAACTTGCTATTCTTGGACTCGTTGTACAGAGAAATCCGCTCGCCCTCAACGACTTGCTGAACAATCGGAATAAGTGCAGAACTGTTGCGCGGAATTGTAACGGGCTTTTCAATTCTATATTCAAACAACTCGCCTTTCTCACCGCTTTCAATGGCCAGTGGTGCAGCGATACTATCTGCAAAAGCTTCCGAGAATCCGGCATCGTAGGAAACAACATCACCGCCGAATGCATCCATTTCCATAGACATCGCCATAGCGGCCGGAGCCATAGGAGCTGCGGCAGGCATTGCTTCTGAACGTTGCCTGGGAGACGGAGCTTCTTTCTTCGCTTTAAAAGCACTGGCAACGTTGAGTTGCTGCGCGCGTTCTGCCACAACAGGTCCCGCCGACACGTTGCCCTGCGCGGCAATGCGCCTTCGCTGCGGTTGTACTGGATCATACAAAGGTTGAATAAACGAAATCGGCGATGCGCTCACAAGCACAATGTGAACATTCGTCCAATCCTCCTCCTGCACATTATCAACGATCGCCATGCCTTGCAAAAGCACCTTCTGCTCAGCATCCATAACCAATCGATAGCTTGTTTTCCAAATAGGACAAGGAATCGAATAGGCAATTAACAGATCGTGATCACCAGGTTCGCTCAAGGAAACATACAGTGATTTTCGATCTTTCTTTTTGACGTTCTGAAAGAGCAATTCGAGTTGCTGTTTCAATTCTGCAGCCATCACCTCGTCATCAATTTTGATCGAAGAGATCGATGAGAGGGGAATGTTCTTAAAGCTGCTGTTATCCATGTAAATCGTTAGATTGATTTCGCGAACAATTTGGTCGTTCACGATCACATCAGTACTGTCCAAGCCAAGTACGCGTCCATGCAAGCTTTCGCCAGACACCGAAACAGTCACAGGGATGCCTTTTAGCTGCCCTAACAACTCGGCAAGCCCGCTGCAGGTTGTTATATCAAATCCAAATTCGGCAAGACGACTCTCCAAGGTTTTGGAAGAATCGTAAGTCACTGCATCAATACGCGAGCCGTCAGTAGACAGCGCCAGTAAACTCTTCAACATGTCATCGATTTCGTCAGCTTCGCATAACAGACTTATTTTTGACGGTCCCGTAACTTTTCCGCGACGCTCGAAATAACCGATACCATGTTTATAGAGAACAACCTTCGTCAGCCCCAATGAGCTGCTATTTGCATCATCCATCTGCGCTCTCCTGACTACTTTCGGCAAGTGCTTCATTATGGCACTCTTGGCAAAAGCCTGCATGATCACGCTGAACTTCGAGAATTAGACGAGAATTAAGACAAGAGCTGAGAGTCTCGGATTCTAAAATTAACGTCTTGTGGCTCTTTCACTCTCCAAAAGTAGTCGAGATTCTGCCAAAACTTTTTTCTTAGCCGCATCAACTGTCGGATACTTCAGGTCTAACTCAGCCAGAGCCTGCACTACCGCAGCGGAAACGACAAGGCGTGTAAACCACTTATTATCTGCAGGCACGACGAACCATGGAGAATCATTGGTTGCTGTCGCTTTGATCGCAGCTTCGTAAGCGTGCATATATGACGTCCAGTGCCTCCGTTCGGTAATGTCGGCAGCTTCAAATTTCCAGTTTTTATCGGGACGATCAAGCCGCGCAAGGAAACGCTTCTTTTGCTCCTTGCGAGAAACATGCAAGAAGAACTTCAATATAACGAATCCGTTTCTGGACATGTACTTTTCAAAAGCAGCCATATCCTCAAGGCGTTCTTCGAAGATCTTTTTGTGCATGACCTCTTCAGGCATGTGCTGCGCCTTCAAAATCTCTTCATGAATTCGAACTACCAACACCTCTTCGTAATAAGAACGATTGAAAATTCCGATTCTTCCGCGCTCCGGAAAGCACCGCACATAGCGCCACATGTAATCATGATCCAATTCTTCCGATGAAGGTCGCTTGAACGAATAAACCTGGCAGCCCTGCGGATTTACACCCGACATCACATGCTTGATTGTGCTGTCCTTGCCTGCGGCATCCATCGCTTGAAATATCAGCAACACACCCCAGCGGTCTTGCGCATACAGAATGTCTTGAAGTTCGGAGAGATACTGGGTTCCTTGAGCCAAAAGTTCTTTGGCTTCAGCCTTACCTTCAGAACCAAGGTCATGAGTATCACCAGGATCGACGTCGCTCATCTTGAATGTTTTTCCATTCGTGACTTTGTAGGGTGCAATAAAGCGCGCAATCTTCTTGATGACTTCGTTTTTCTTTTCCATTGGCGACACAATCCCGCAAGACAAATAAGTAGAACGATTATTATCTACGTTTTCATGCTTGAAAGATCATTTGAGCAACTTTGCCTGACGCAAGCTGTCAGACATTAAAGTGCGGGAACCCAGAATGCGCCGCCTCGTCTGAGCTAGGGCAATCGAGAGGTATCCATTATGGCGAATGACGATGAAGTAAAGCGGAATCGGCCCGGCAAACAAGGTGGTCAAGAAAAGGTAAATTTACCTGAGGATGACAAGCCTGGCAATCGGCAAATGGCAGGGGAAGGCAAAAGATTTGCCGAAGAGAATGCCGAAGAAAATAATGCGCAACAAGGCGGCATGCAAGCGGGCCGCGGTGGTCGGCAAGGCGGGCAGACTGAGATCTCTGGAGCAGGACAAAAAGGAAATGAAAAAGCGGGTCAGCGCCAGATCGGTAAAGAACGCGGTGACACAGAAGATGAAGAAGGCGACGGTGAACAGAAAGGCGAATCGGAAGACGATGAAAGCTACGATGAATCTGAACTTCGTCCGGGGGGCAGTGGCAAGCAAGGCGACCAACAGCAGTTTACGCAAGAAAGAGAGCAACGCAAAGATAAAAGCCGCAACTCAGGCGATAGCGATAAATTGCACGGCCCTTAGTTTTGGGGGAATCTAACGCGGAAGAACAGAGCTCTTTGTTCTTCACACTTTCGGCGGAGAGTGAGCCTGAGCACGCCTAATTTGTTAAACTAGGTGGAGTCTCAGGCGCGGTAGATCTATGAAGCCGGTTTCTACAAGAAGGAAAGCGGGATACACATTTTTTGATGTGTTTAAGTTTGCTGCGCGCTATTGGCGAATGCAACCATGGCGCTTGTCCATTATTCTAGCGTTACTCGCAGTGTCCACCTTTATTGAGACGAATCTGCCTGGCGCGCTCTCCGCTTTCATCGAGAACATTCGAGTGCACAGTTCCGCCGAGAAGATTTGGTCAGCGTTGGCCGTGTTTCTGAGCGCCTACTTTGCGTACACTCTCTTATACAACCTCATGGCACGGGTTTACAACGTGTTCGAGAATAATGTGTTCAACAAATTGTTGAATGATTCGTTCGAGCACATAGAGAGTTTGTCAGAGCAATATTTCGTCAATACTTTCACTGGAAGCATGATCACGACAATCAAGCGTGGTCGAGATCGCATCGAGACTTTTGAAGATGTTGTTCTAATTGACCTGTACATGACGTCACTGGTACTGATCAGTAGTGTAACGCTGCTCAGCTTCCGAATGCCCACTTTAGCTCTTGTATTGACCGTTTATCTGATTCTACTTATCGGCGTCAGTCTGTTACTGGTGCTCAAATACGCAGGACCTGCGCAAGAAGCTTTTGCAAACGCGCAGGATAGATTTGGTGCACATCTTGCCGATAGCATCACAGGTATCGTAACGACGAAGAGTTACGCGCAAGAACACATGGAGATTGCCCGATTCGTGGACGAGACGAAGTCTCTCCGGGAATTCAATTTACAAGCCTACCTGCGCGGTAACACGACGGTTTTGATTCAGCGGCTACTGATGGGCGGACTATTCGCCATATTGATGTGTGGTGGCACATGGTACTACCTTGAAGGACGCGCGACGATCGATGACATGGCGTACCTCGTTCTTGCGTATACGATCATGCTTTCCTATGTGAGAAACGTTGGCGAGCACGTCAAGCGACTGCTGACAGCATCGTATGATCTGCACGCAATCATCGCACTGATGAGAGAGAAACCGGCCGTGGCGGATCGGAGCGACGCGAAGGAGCTCACTGTATCGCGTGGCGAGATTTGCTTTCAAAATGTGACGTTTACTTATCCGAATAAACCTGCCCCTGTATTTGAGAATTTGAGTATCAGGATTGAGCCTGGTGAGCGCATTGCGCTTGTCGGTGATTCTGGCGGCGGCAAGACCACTTTTGTAAGGTTGATTCAACGACTCTACGATGTGCAGGAAGGTAGCATCACAATTGATGGAGAGGTTCTTACCGATGTAACTCAGCAGTCACTGCGGAGTTCGATTGCTGTCGTCCCGCAAGATCCTATTCTGTTCCATCGCAGTATTCGAGACAACATTGCATACGGACGTCCAAACTCAAGCTTGGACGAAATTCGCGCGGCTGCAAAACAAGCTAACATTGACGAATTCGTGATGGGTTTACCTGCTCGTTATGACACTCTCGTCGGCGAACGAGGAATCAAACTTTCCGGCGGGGAACGCCAGCGAGTGGCAATTGCGCGCGCCATCTTAGCTGATCGAAAGATTCTCATTCTCGATGAAGCTACAAGTTCGTTGGACTCTGTTAGTGAGCGAGCGATTCAGAGCGCGATTCATACGGTCACACATGGACGAACCTCCATAATGATTGCCCACAGACTTTCGACAATCCGTGATGCGGATCGAATCCTCGTCTTCCACAACGGTCGCATTGTTGAAGAAGGCACGCACGATGACCTGACTGAAAAGCCAGGCGGAATCTATGCAACATTTTTCGCGATTCAGTCAGACGGCTTCCTGGTGGAGAGCAAAGCATAGACTGCTGCTAGCGCTGGAATCGGAGCAATCAAGGCTATTTCAACATGCTGAGCAAATGTGGCTAAAACGTGCTATGCGTCCCAGAAGCTAGTCAAGCCAGTAGAGCCAGCCCTCTTTTTGGAACTTCATCTGTGTGCAGAAATTTAGCGAAAATCACCTATACGTAGTTCTAATTGGTATATTGTGTTCATGAGTAATGAATCGTTCATTCGCATTTGCAAGATCTGGTTTGATGTCGATATCGTGGAGCTAAGCATCCAGGTATCCGACGGGCAATCTCAATTCCGAAACAGAGTCTACGTTGGACATGAGCATTTAGAAAATGTAGTCAACTCATTAGAATCCTTCAAAAGCCAAATCCACGGGGGGATATATGATATTGGGTTCGGAAAATTCGGTCCAGAATACGCAAATGGCGCATTTCTTGCGCGCTTGCACTACCAGCGCTCGGGAAAAATTAATATCTCCGTTCATGCGGAATCTGAATACGAAGAATTCTCAGATAACAAAGTCGCTAGTATGGTCCGTCTCTATCTTAGGTCTGAGCCAGCTCTATTAGACACTTTTATTACCCAGCTTCGAGCTGTGAGTCGAAGCAATGATAACGAAGCATTCCTTGAATGTATTGGAACGGGTAGACACATAAATAGTAAAGGGTTTTGATCAGAACTAGCTATACCCCTGAGAATGGACAAATCATTGAAGCGACTTTTTGTTGGGACATTTTTAGCGGAAGAAGATCGAGAACGCATACGCGAAGCTCGTATTTCGCTGGAGCCAGTGCTTCAGGAAAAGTGGAAGTGCAGGCTCCGTTGGGTGAGACCAGAGAAGTTGCATATGACGTGGCTTTTTCTTGGCGATTGTGACGCGGAACAGGAAAAGACCATTGCGAATCGGCTTGATGAAATCACGAAGGTAAATACACTAGGTGCAGAAGCTTCGGTGATCGATTTTGATAGATTTGATTTCTTCCCTAGCAAGTCGAAACGGAGTTGCACGGCACTGCTCCCAAGTAATGTGCCGGATGATTTTTCAGCGGTGGCAAGAACGTTGCGAAGGTCGCTGCATGAGTTTTGCGAGAAAAAAGAATCGCAAGAACTGAGACCGCATCTGACGATCTTTCGATTTGAGCGAACAGATCGAAGGAAATACACTTTTCCAGAAGAGCTTGATGCTTCGGTCATTACGCCGGTAAAGCTAGATGTTAGTTCACTTGCATTGATCTGTAGTCATCTTGGATCGAGTAAGGATGATTATGAGGTGCTGCGGAGTTATCGATTCAACGAGCAAATCGAATGAGCATAGCCTGGATCAAAGAATCAAATGAAAGCCGGCAGTCTTCTCCCTGAGAGCTTCGCGCTTTATGGGCGGACGGGACGTCCGCGCTCCATACTTAGCTGCAGCGCGCTTCGCGGCTCCATACGGTCCTCCTATGGCTAGATCGCTTTAGTAGATGACACGGAGTTCTTTGTTTGAGACTGAGTCTGCCATCGTGGGGATGAAGTCTAATTCCCAAACGCGGAAGCCGCCGCGGAACGCGGCTTGGTTGTGACCAACCCGAACACCTGTTGGTAGATCCTTCAGGTATTTTGCATTACCGCCACCAACCACAACGTAGTCTACCAGGAACGATCTTGCCAAGAAATCGGTGAGTTCGATTATGACTCTTCGCCAGCGGCGCTTCCCATTAACCTTTAGTGCGGACTTCGAGGTGAGATCACCGACGCTCTGTCTCGAATTCCAACGCAGATTTGAGAGTTCAAGCGAGATGATGACACCATCTGCGATGAGCGCTGATCCAAGACCGGTGCCTACCCCGAGGAAAAGCATGCGCCCGCCTTCATAGCTGCCGATTGCTTGCATTGCCGCATCGTTCAACACTTTCACGGGCTTGCCGAAAGCCGCAGCAAAATCAAACGCTACCCAACCGGGTCCAAGATTATACGGTTCCGCCAGCGGTCCATTCGGACCAGTCAGTCCTGGATAACCGATGGAGATGTAATCGTATTCCCAATCTTTGGCGAGTTCTTGAATTATTTCAACGAGATGCGATGGTGTCAGCTCAAGACCGGATGGAACCTTACGATACATAGCTTCGCCGTTCACGAGCACCTTCACAGAGCTACCACCAATATCAACTGCCAAAATTTTTCGGTGATCATCCCCGTCTGTTCGCTGTGCTAATGAGCGCACAGAATCCAAGCTGCGAACGTTCGAAGGTTTAGTAGTGGTGGTTTCCTTCTTCTCGGAAGCCACTTTCGTAACGCCATTAGTGTTTGATTTCTTTCTGCTAGTTCGTTCTCGGCCCGATGTCGATTTCTTAATAGTGGCCTCTTTGATAGCAGCTTTCGCAAGCACCTTTACACTAGGCGTCCTTTTTGAGGAGCGAGTTCTGCTTGATGTTGCTTTCTTGATCGCCTTCTTTGTATGCGCTCTTACTTTAGGCGCCACAGCGCGTTTACTTGAAGTTGTCTTTTTCTTCGCTTGCCTGGCTGGCTTCTTTCTCTGTTTCACGGCAGCGTCTTCAGTCTGCTCCGCACTGGAAGCAGACCCAGATTTGACACCACTCTTCTTAGTTTCGCTCATAGCATTTCCTCACCAAGACTCCACTATGTCCTACCAGGTAGGCCTTGCAACGGAGCATGCTCTATATCGATAGCGACCTTCTTTGCTCTTTCCATCCGCCTCTTCTGCTTTTGCGGAATGTAATACCAAAGCCATAATGGTAAAACTGCTGGCGCAATTGAGGCTAACCAAGAAACGACCGAGTCGCCTGTAACAACTTTGGTGATTACATATGAATCAAGCGTCATTGATAAGATCAGGGGCAGCAAACCTGCACAGATGAGTTTGCTCGCGTACTGAATAAATGCATGAGAAGCGGCTTCTGGCTCAACTTGCCGGTGATAAGCTGCCGGTGCCATTATTAAAGCGACCGAGATGCACGAAAAAAAGGTTGCAATCAAATGCACATAGCGCGTGGTTGCATCCAACTCGGCAAAGCGGTCGTTGAACACCGCAATTAATTGAAAGCCGAAAAGAGCTTGAACACCCGGCAAGATCACGCGGGATTCTTCAAGCACAAATTTGATCAAGTCCTTAAGTGGAATTTCTTCTTTCATGCGGTGAATCGACGGAGATTGTCTCCATCAGTTCCCTCTGTTAATTTAGGTAGAATTTAGTCGAACACATTCAAGAAAGTAAGAGCGAATCGCTCTTAAAACTCGGAGCCGGCAAGATGCCGGCGCTCCCGGAGAGAACGAACTCCAATGAGCAAACAGGCTCTCACTAGTTCATATGCGGTGGAAGTCCTTCGGAATCAACCATGTCGGTGCGCGCGTTGGCACCTGGTTTGCCAGCGAAGAATCTGGCCGACGAGGGAGGCATGCGCTCAAGAAGTGCCTGAGGCATAATTGCTGGCGCGAGAGATTCAAGATTGGGCAGCTTGAGTAGTCCGTGAATTTGCACATAAACAGAGGCAAGTGGCATTTCGTCCTCGGTTTCTTCTTCAATCACGAACTTCGGTCTGCGCGGTTTTAAAGCCAATGCGTGTTGACGAAATACTTCCTTGCTCGCTAAGAATCCATCAAGGTCAAAATTAACAGGATCTGTGTGATCGCCTTGCTGCGCGTATCGGTGCGTGATCACATTCTCGCTCGTTACATCGAAACGATGCTGTAAATAGGTGACAAGGCGCTTTACGGCTTCTCTTTGCTCAAGAGGATAATTCTGGCGACCAGTATGATTCATTTCAATGCCGATAGTATTATCGTTGTTGATACCAGGCAGCGTTTTGAAGATGTTGACGTGGACAGAAGCGAGATCAGGATCCAGTGCAAGGTAGATGGTTCCATCACGGTCGACCACGAATTGAGCACCGGGATGCCTGCGACCCATGCTGTTCCATGCATTGATTACATTCTTCGCTGGAACCGGTGGACCCGTCTCTGTGGAATGCAATACGATGTATTTTACTGGCTCTCTTCTTCGGAAGATGCCACCAGATAATGGGTGGTAGCGAAAGACTCCGGCTTTAACCAGGCGTTCGGCGTTAATATCATCAGCGGTACCAACATTGAACGCATGTCGTATATCGCTGGCAGCGCCTTCATCAAGAGCCGTGGTATCAAGCGCAGGCGGATGCATCATAAAGAAATCGAGCGGATAAGCATACTTTGGCTTAGAGGCGGCGGCTTTGTGCGTTGTCGCATGACGAGTTACGCGCGTCCTTCCTGAGGAACGAGTGCTTGCTTTAGTTGTGCGGGATCGTTTGCTAGCCCCACTAGAGGCGCGGCGAGTAGAGGAAACTCTATGGTGACGCGAACGTGCCTCAGCTTGCACGTTTGAGGAGCCTGGTAGAAGATCTGCCCAAAACGGTGCTGCCAAAGTAAAAACAAGCGCAAATAAGATAGTCGATTTGAACTTCATCCAAGACACCATCTTTGACGCCATTTCTTGCGGGGACGCACGGGGAGCCGTACTTGACTTCAAATTACGACACTACAGTCAATTTAGATTATATCGCCAATATGAGAGCACGCAAATCTCCCTATCGCATATACATCGGATCTTTTTGATAGAAATCGCAAAACTAACTTAGCAAGGATATCGACAGCCATAGGGCTTTCCAGATTTTGCTCAGGGTGGACACGAGTTCCGAAGGCACTCTATTGCGCTCGGGGAATCTAAATTCCGGGTGACAGCGCGCTACGCGCGTTTATAGGCGGACGGTACGTCCGCGCTCTATACTTCGAATCTTCGAACTTAGACGAGTTTGCGGGTTCGCTGTAAAGATGTTGGCGCTCCCAGCTTCGAAACTATTTGGCAGGGACTGGGTCGTATTCAGCCAACACAGCTTCGATTGTTTTCGCGTCTTTGCGGACTGAATAGCGATAATCTGTTTCTCTCTGGGTTTTGATGTCATCGCCCGGTTTGGCAAGAATGTTGTCGAAGGAGTCGACTAATTCGTCCAAGATGCCAAGAACGAGAATGATTTGCTTGTCCAACTCCGCATTGCTTTCGATTCCGTACTTGCTCATTTTGGAGCAGTCTTCATGCAACTCTTTGACTTCCTGCTTGAGCTGCCCAACCTGGTTCTCAACCGAGTCCAATGCTTGAAGTGTTTGATGCAAAAATTCAACCCGCGACTGCATGGCAACATCTCCCTAGAAATTGAAAGTCTAGAGATCCTATCACGTCACGAAGCAAAGCAGGTGTAATTGCATTCCGCCTCACAGGAAGCATGCAATGCGCAACTACAGGGTTGGTGGTGCGCATCAAGAATACGAGCACCGCTATACACCGCCCGTTTTTTGCAAAAGAATGGACTTGCGCACGTTGCGGGCTTCGCGAGTTATCGGCGGACGGGACGTCCGTGCCATGCTACGAATCTTCGAAGCTAGCCTCGATCTACATCGACAGAAGAGCTTATAGGGCCGGCGTTTATTACTCGCGGCGTTTTTTCTTTGGAGCTACAGGATCGGTGGTGGCGCTTGTCTTTCTTGCCTTCGCCAAGTTTGAATCAATAGGCGCAGTAGCTGAGGAGGGCGCCGTGCGACTCAGCGACAAGACTATGTTGCCCAAGCGTGCGCCGTCTGGATGTGAATAAACAGGAATCGAAATTGAGCCGGAAGCGGCTGATTGCGCCGAGACATAAACTTGCCCTTGGCTTGTTTCCCCCGGATACAGCAGGCGCTGACCAAAACGAGCTTCGGCTAGCTTCCTTCGCTTATCGTCCTTGCCATAAAAAGCCGGACCAGGATTGTTCTTTATATTGGTGTGATCGATCGCGACATTTGCTATGCCAGCAGTTCCCAGAGACACGCCGACCTCGATAGCATCTTCGGGCAATGTATTTTTTGGCGGCGGAGCCATAATCATGTTCTGGCTCAAGGGAGTCTGACCACCTATTTGAGCGCTGTCGCCGTCCAATAGCAAGGGTCTTTTGCCGTTATTGCTGACATCCACAATAATGATGTCATCGCTTCCAACTAGAGCGGTCCCACTCAATTCATCGGTAGTTAACGTGGCTGAGAGCTTAGGAGTCGGGTCTGGCGCCAACGCGTCGCCGACTTCTCCCTGAGAGAAAGCAGGACTTAGCGTCGTTGCAGTGCACAAAGCCGCAAGGAGCAAATGCTTTTGCAAGTTCATGGACGCCCCCCAGTGCGTGCCTCTCTGACTTGGTTTCCAATGATCTTTCCATCTCTGACTCGAATGATTCTTCGAGCATGGTTGGCGGTTTCTTGATCGTGCGTTACCAGAATCACTGTTATGCCTTCTTCGACAAGTCGATTGAAAACGCCCATTATATCTTTTGCAGTCTGACTGTCCAAGGCACCGGTCGGTTCGTCGGCTAGAATAATCTGCGGGCGGTTGACAATTGCCCTGGCAATAGCAACTCTTTGCTGCTGACCACCAGAAAGTTGATTCGGACGGTGATCCATCCGTTCAGCCAAGCCAATCTCTTTAAGCGCATGTTCGGCGCGCATTCGTCTTTGCTCACCAGTCACACCTGCATAAACCAGTGGCAGCATCACATTTTCCAACGCCGTCATACGGGGCAAGAGATTGAATTGCTGAAATACGAATCCAATCGTTCGGTTTCGAATCTCAGCAAGCTGGTCGTCGGTCATAGTTGAAATGTTTTGTCCGGAAAGAAAATATTGCCCGGATGTCGGCTTGTCGAGACAGCCGATTATGTTCATCAACGTCGATTTACCTGAACCGGAGGTTCCCATGATCGCCAGGTACTCGCCTTGTTCAATTGTGAGATCCAGCCCTTGCAGAGCGTGAACAGGCTCTGCACCTAAATCATAAGTTCGCCAAATGTCTTTAATTTCAAGAAGACTCATAAGGTTACTCCGAACGCAAAGCTAAGATCGGGTCCAGCTTCGCTGCTTTACGCGCAGGATAAATTCCGAAGAACAATCCTATTGCCAGCGAAACACAGAACGAAAGGATCACCGAAATTGGTGTCACAACTGTGGTCCATTTTGCAAACGTGCTGATCGAATGTGACCCGACCACACCCAGCAAGATTCCGAGCACACCACCGGTGAGCGCCATCAGCAGGGCTTCGATCACAAACTGCGAAAGGATGTCGCCATACTTTGCACCGATGGCTTTTCTGATACCAATTTCTCTGGTCCGTTCAGTTACGGAAACAAGCATTATATTCATAATACCAATGCCACCAACCAGCAGAGAGATACCGGCAGTCGCACCCAAAAGCAGCGAGAACACGCCGGTGATCGACTGAGCGGTCTGCATAATATCGGCTTGCGTCCGCAATGTGAAATCATCTTCTTCGGTTTGTATGTTGTGACGAAGGCGAAGCAAATTTGTAATCTGGAAGTTCGCTTGCATGTCCTGGTCTTTATGCGATTGCACAAGTATGCTGCGAACGGAACGTCCGGTCACCTGGTTCAACCCAAATAATGTCGTATAGCCAGTGGTTATCGGAATGAAAACCTGGTCATCCATGTCATTGCCTTGAGCGACGCCTTTGTGCTCCATCTCGCCAATGACTTCAAATAATTCGCCGCGAATCAAAATACGTCTTCCAATCGGATTGTCACCATGGAAGAGATTTTCGGTAATCGCATCGCCAATAACCGCAACACGAGCAGCTTCATTCATTTCGGAATCGTTGAAGAAGCGACCGCGCTTTGGAAAGAAATTTCTGATACCGGGATAGGACGGTTCAGTCGCTGTTACGGAGGTGCTTGTGTTGTTCTCTTCGAACTGAACTTGATAGGTTGAGTTATACTGCGCTGCTACAGCTTGCACTGCCGGGCAATTCTCTTTTATCGCTTGCGCATCTTCGTATGTCAAAGTGGGAGCCGTGCCCTGTCCCTGACTGATACCACCTGTGCCGACAGAGCCCGGACGGATATAGATCAAGTTGACACCAAGAGCGGTGACCTGTTTTTCCGCCTCGGCCTTTGCACCTTCACCGATACCCAGCAGGGTGATGACAGAGGCAATTCCGATGATGATTCCAAGGACAGTCAGTCCGCTCCGCAACCGATTGCTGAGGATTCCTTGCCAGGCGATTGAGAATAACTGAAGAATGTTCATCACTTCTATCTCAACAATTAACCGCCGCCGCCGCGACGACCACCGCCGCCACCACGTCCGCCGAAACCACCGCGTCCCCCGCCCATGAATGGAAGCGGTCCACCACTGCCACCCATTTGAGGTCCGCCGCCATAACCTTGCTTGGTCAATTCTTCTCTAGATAGGCCGAGAAAGATTTTGTCAGAGTCTTTCAAACCTTCGAGAATCACAATCCGGCGACCGACTGTGGAGCCCGTTTTGACCTCACGAAATTCTGGCTTACCGTCTTTGCCTGGAACAAAGACTCCCGTTTGCCCTCTTCGATTCACTACGCTAACTGTGGGCACCATGATTGCATCTTCAACTTTGCCTACCACGAATTTGGAGCTGACGTTCATCCCAGAGAGCAATTTCTCATTCGCTTCTCCGACAAGACTTGCGTGAACTTCAAAGGTAGTGACGTTCTGAGTTACAATTGCTGCTGGTGCGATTTGTGTGACGCGGGCTTTGAAAACTTCGCGCGGATAGGACGTCGCAGTTATTTCTACTTCCTGACCAGGTTTAATGCGCGGAATGCTAGACTCAGAGACCTGTGCCACCAATTCCAGTGCGCCAGCCAGCGCCACAATTGAGCTCGATGTTGCCGATGTCGTAGCAGCTGATGTTGTTGGCGTCACGAAGGCACCTTCATCAGCATATTTCTGACTGATGACTCCATCAAATGGAGCACGAATCTTCATGTCGCTCCACAAACTCTCGATTCGATGCAACTGCCCCTTAGCTTGCTCGGCATTGTAAAATGCAGCCGAAATTTCTTCCTGACGGAAGCCGGCAGACATCATCTTTTGTTGCTCGCGAACAGTGTTTAATTCTTCCTGGCTTTGTGCAGCCGCAATTTCTGCCTGCTGACGTTCTCTTTCTGCAGCGCGGCGCTGAGAGCGCGCTACTTCAAGCTGAGTGGCTGCATCGATTTTCGCCTGGTCAGAAACGGCACCTTCAGTAGCTAACATTGCCTGTCTTGCTGCGAAGAGATCCTCTCTTTTGAGCTGAGCATCCAGCGCTTCAATTTGACTCTGCAATCGACTGACGTTTTGCTGAGCCTGTCGAACAGCCTTCTCAGAGCGAAGCACCTGAAATTTTGACGCTGCGATTTCCTGCGGTCGATTACCGCGTTTCATTTTTTCGTAATTAGCAAGGGCGACCTGATAGGCGGCGCGAGCGGCTTCTACTTCGCCACGGATGTTGTTATCATCCATGATTGCGATTATCTGTCCTTTTTTGACAACATCGCCTTGCTTCACAAGCAAATGCTTAAGCAATCCCGACTGCTTGGGACTGATCTTCACTTCGCGAGTTGGACGTATGGTGCCGGTGGCGAGAACCGACAATTCAGCGGGTCCCTTGCGCACGGAGACCAGGTTTTGTCCAGCAGAGGCTGTAGTTTGCTTGTTATGCTGATCCCAAAAGTAGTAGCTCGTGCCAGCTGTTCCTGTTATCAGCAAGGAACCGGCAATGATGAGTAGCGGACTGACTTTTGGTTTGAGGCGCGCGATGTGCACTGCTGGTTTCGAAAGCATTTGAGTCATGTAGCAAGAGGCCTATGGGTGAAGGTCGGAATCATTAGATGGAAGCAGTATCAGATGAATACCAGCAAACAGAACGGGCACCAGTCCCAAACTGCTGTTTTTGCCTATGGAACTTTCGACGCCGGGCAACAAAGCTTGTTCCCGAGCGCCCACCCGGCAAGCGCGCATGAGATCTAATACATTTCTAATAAGCCCCATGAAACCCCGTGTTTGGCGCGCGCAGAAGAACTATTAATTTGTCGAAGGGGGTTTCCTGATTCCAATTGGACGATTGTATTCGGTAGTCAAGGTAGCCAGCGATATCTGACCGGTGTCACGCAAAAGTTGCGCCTGCGAAACGTTGTAGGCAATAATCGCCTGCACGTGATTGGTCAAAGCGGTGACGTAATCACGTTGAGCTTGAATCAATTCAAGGTTTATCCCTTGTCCGTAGGTGACCCGTAAGTTCGCCAGGCGGAGCTGCTCGGCAGCTGAAACCAAAGCCTCTGCGGCTACATCTACCTGCTCTCTTGCAGTTAACATATTAAGGTAGGAGTTTCTTACCTCAAGCACCACATTCAGGTATTGCTGGTTAGACTGCAACAATGCCTGTCGCGCCAGGGCTTGGGCGGACAGAGTGCTGGCAAGATCCGACACGCCCATGCCAGTGAGGTTCCAACTCAGGTCGAAGCCCATACTGAGGTTGCGTCCGCCACCGCCACTGATACCAATACCACCGCCACCGGCACCGGTAGGAATAATAACAGTCGATCCGGAAAGACCAGAAGCCGCGTTACCGCCGCCGCCACCGCCTCCTCCGCCCCCGCCGTTGTTGGCGGCCGATGCTGCTTGGGCGTTTGTGTTCTGGCTCAAAACTTGCAATTGATTCAGCACAGTATTCTGGAATGTCTGTGTATAGCCACTGCGGAAGGACTGCGTTTCAGTGGCGGAAGTGAAGAACTGGAAGGTCGGATACAACGATGCCTGTTGGACTTGCACATTTCGGCGAGCCGCCATGCGCAAAGCCTCGAACTGTTTAAGCTCTGGGCGCAGCTTCATGGTCATGGCCATGTGCTCCTGAATTGAAGTCGCCGGCTGCACCAATCTAATCTCTCGCACTTGTGACTCACGTGGTATCAAATTAATCGCCATGCTTGTATTCAGGACGCGCGCCAGTTGCAACGATGCCTGGCGAACCAATACCTGCTGCTGGAGCAAGGCCTGCTTGTCGAGAGCCAATTGAGTACGAGATTGATAAACAGCGAAGTTCGTACCAACGCCGGCATCTTTTAGCTGCTGATTCAGTCTCAATTGCGCTCGCGAAAGTTCAACTGATTTGATTCGAATCTGCAAAAGGGACTGGTTCAATAACATGTCGTAATAGCGCCTGTATGCATCCAACAACACGTCATTGATTGCGGCATTGTAGGCATTTCTAGCAGCTTTGGTTCGATACCAATTCACAGCTGAGTTATAAACAACGCGTCCACCCTGGAAAACTGGATAACGGAGCGTCGTTGAATTGGTAAAAATCTGGGAAGCAACACTTGAGTCACTGTCGATTCTTTGACCACGGTATGTCATGGTGAAGTCGGGCAGAAAACCACCCAGAGAGCCCATGAACAGATATTTCTGTGAATCATAACTGGCTTGCGAAATCCGAATCGCCAAGTTGTTATCGAGTGCGATGCGCAGTACTTGCCGCAAAGAAATAGGTTCATTGAAAGAGGCTTCTAACTTGATCGGCGGCAGCTTCCCATCACCAATTGGAATAAGTTGGGATGCGGGAATCGGAGTCAAAGTAACGCTATCAGCTTCCTCTTTCTGTTTTGAAGTCAGAACAGGATCAGACGCCCCGGCTGAATAAGGCGTTCCTTCAGCAGGAATAGGATAAAGCTGATCAAGTGAAGATCCAGGTGATGGTTGCGGAAGATTCTTTTTTGGCTCGTATGGTGGATTGCCTAAGAGAGCTTCCGGACTTGTACCACGGTCTGTAACGAGCCCCGGTCCCTCTTTCGGAGGTGGTGGCGTCGAAGTTGTAGAAACTCCTGTTTGTTGATCTCTTTGCTCAGCTGGTTCCTGGCTTGATTGAGCCCTAATCGGACCACGCAGATCGGTCTGATCCTGCGCGCAAGCGGCTGGGATCAAAACGAATAGGGAACCCAGAAGAATTAGAACCGCGCTAGAATCCCGTCTCAACACTCTCACTCAACACCAAGAAAAGGCGGATTCCCTGAACAGCACTATTCTCCGCCAGGCGGGGAGCAAAAGTATTAAAGCAATCACAGAATTTGTCTGGTATCTTCTACGGTGCAAACTACAAAGCACTGAATGTGTTACTCAGATAGCGTTCTGAGTTTTTATCAGGGAAACCCCTGTTTTCTTGACTGCGGAAATGGCACGCGATCTGCTCATTTCGCTCACCAGGGTGCTTAGAAATTCTTTGCTGACCTCTGGTTTCAGATGAACAGTGTCGGTGTAACTCTCTTCTCCGTTATACAATGCCGATAAGTCAAGAAGTTGCGTATTGTTCTGCGCGCACATTTTTTGCAGCCGATCAATGTAGTTCTTGTAGAAACCATCGGGCAACAAATCGATATTTGTTTTACTTAGAGGCATATTCACAAGCAACAACTCAATCTGATTATCGCGACAAAGTTCAATTAGCTTGTTCAGGTGCTCAAACTGCTGATCGACAGCGCTTTTATTTTCGGGACGATAACGTCGAATGTACTGCTGAATAGTTTTGATATTGCCTGCATTTTCCATAGCGACATTTGGGAATGCTTGAATTTTCCCGATCGCTTCTTCTGGATATTGCCCCTTTTTGTGGGGTCCTAAATTACCGTACTGGTCGTACTTATCAAAGACAACCCAGGGCAAAACGCGCTCCATTGATTTCTTCAATCGCAATGTCGCATAAGAGCGTATATCGTTTCTGTATTTCCACAGAGACGATATCCGGGCTAGCGCTAGATTCGCTGTCCTGTCGAATGCAAAATTGTTGTCGCTTGCAACTTCTTTAACGTCACGCAGATCGGAAAGCACGTTAAAGGCTTCGGTGCTATCAATACCAGGGCAGGTGTTGTCTTGAAAGTCACGCGGAGCCAAACCATAGACAATTGCCTTAGGTTTCTTGTCTCCCGTCAAAACATGCTTTGTAATCAAATAAGCGTCCGAAACGGCCTCGCCTGCGACGGCAAAGCAAAAAACGTTCGGATTTGTACCGAGCGATTTAGAGAGCAAGTCGCTGACGAAAGTCGATTGCCTATGCTCAAAGCGCGGAAATGGTCGTCCTAAGAACAATGCTTCGGCTTGCATTACCGGTGCTACCATCAAGCTAGATCCAAGCAGCACCACATCTGGTGCCTGCTGCTGTTCATTGTACACGCAGGCCGTGGAGAAAGTCTCGGAGCGGTCCAAATTGGGTGTGACAGCTTTCGTAAGCGGATGCGTCAGCCCCAGCCATATATCAACAGCACAAACCATCAGGAGCGCGAGTAATGCAACCTGAGGAAATTGGAAATTCTTTTTTGGCGTGCTCTGGTTTGTCAAAATGTTCCGTCCAGATCTGCCGAGCGGTGCAAAAGCCAAAATTAAAAGCAGCTCAAGCATTCGCAGGGTCTGAGCCCCGCCAAAAATGATACCGCAGACCTGTCAAGAACTTTTCCGACTGAGACTTATCTCATGTTAAAGACTAATCAATCCAACCGCCGCCGAGAATGAAAGTGTCGGTCAAATCATAGATTCCCAGCACTTGACCAGCTGTGATTGCCGGCTGTGCATTTTCGAAAACTACTTTAACCCTGGCATCCGGCAATGGATAAACCATCGCTTTTTCAACAGGGCTGTTATACCGGATCTTCGCTAAGGCTTGAAACGGGTCAACCGGAGGCTCTGGCATGATCCAATTCACTTCCGACGCCGTCAATTCGTTTCGCAGGAGATGCTTAGTCGAGCCCACAAATACGATATTCATGTCAGGATCAATACCGCACACATAAAGCGGTTCGGAGTATGCAACTCCCAACCCTTTGCGTTGACCGATCGTGTAATTGTGAGTTCCTTGGTGCGTGCCAAGAGTCTCACCGCTCTCGATATGCATAATTGGTCCTGGTCTGATTTCCAGATACAACTTGAGATATTCCTGCGTAGTTGAACCTTCAGGAATGAAGCAGAGATCTTGGCTATCCTTGCGTTTTGCCGTGACAAGAGAACCCTCTTCTGCAATCGCGCGAATTTGATCCTTTGTGAAATCGCCGAGCGGAAGCAGGGTACGAGACAACTGCTCGTTCGTTAGTCCCCAAAGTACGTATGATTGATCCTTCTTTGTATCAGCTGAGCGAGCCAACCTTGGACCGGCATCGGTCTGTACCACACGCGCATAGTGCCCGGTAGCGATGTAATCAGCGTCAAGATGCTTGAGACTATAATTCATCAGCGCTCCCCACTTGATCTCAGTATTGCAAACGCTGCAAGGAAGGGGAGTACGTGCCTTTGCATAAGATTCGTGGAAGTTATCGATAATTGAGCTTTTGAATAACGCGCGCAAATCAACCGCATGATGTTCAATACCGAGCTGCTCGCAAACTCTTGCAGCGTCTACCATTCCGGTATCGCAACAGCGACTACCGGATTTGATCAACCAGCCAGTTATACCAATGATATCGTAGCCGGCCTTTTGCAGAATCAGAGCAGTGGCGCTGCTATCAACACCGCCGCTCATACAGACAGCCACGCGCGTTTTTGTCTTCGGACTGATTGTCGAAGTTTTCGCGGTCGCAAGCGAGCATTCGAGGACTTCCTCGA
This sequence comes from Candidatus Obscuribacterales bacterium, assembly GCA_019747875.1. GTDB lineage: Bacteria > Cyanobacteriota > Vampirovibrionia > Obscuribacterales > Obscuribacteraceae > JAIEPM01. The sequence goes on along the minus strand of JAIEQI010000013.1, from coordinate 51,458 downwards.
ATTGCGCTGCTCTATTTTTGTCTGCCGTTTCGCTCATAGTCGCCTACTGCGCTTTGTGAATTTTGATATGCATGCCAAAACAATGCCGGGAAGCATTAAGACTCAATTTACTATAAGCGGCGGAAGATGTCACGAGACCGTAAAGTTTCTTAGGTTTTAACATCCTTGCAAAAGGTATAGACTAGTCAGGAAATAAACTCCGAAAGGTTCCAATGACAAGCATCAAGAAACGAGCTGCCGCCTGGTTTTTTGAGGGCATCTCAGGCGGAGAGGAGCACCATAAAAAGGATCCCTGGTGGAAGGTTCTCTGCCTCACCGGTACTGATTACTTCTCTTCAATGGGATTCCAACCCGGATTGTCTTATCTGGCCGCTGGCGTGCTTTCACCGCACGCCACCTTGATGCTGGTCCTTCTCACCCTCATTGGTGCACTTCCGGCCTATAGCTTGGTGGCAAGAGAAAGTCCACACGGAAGAGGCAGTTTTGCAATTTTCGAGAGACTGTTCAAAGGATGGTTAGGGAAAACCATCGTTCTTATACTTATCGGTTTTGCCACCACTGACTTCATTTTTACAATAACGATGTGCGCCGCCGACGCTGCTGTTCACATAGTCGAAAACCCGTTGATGATCAAGTTTCCGCACGACCAGCTGATTATCACGGAGGGACTGATCGTCGTACTCGGGGTGATTTTTCTTCTCGGCTTCCAAGAGGCGATTACAATCTCATTTATTCTTGTCATTTTGTATTTGTCGGTGAATGCCTATGCGTTCTTTTTTATTTACTCACACATTTTCGCAAACCAACAGCTGGTAACCAATTGGGTAAACGCAGTAAACACCCAGTATCCGACGGCTCAATCCATCCTTATCACTGCCGCGTTGGCTTTTCCGCAGTTGGCACTTGGACTTTCAGGATTTGAAACCGGCGTGGCTGTTATGCCACTCATCAAGACGAAGCACGAAAACGATATTAATGAACGCGTAAATCTGACAAGACTGCTTCTACTTACAGTGGCTGTGATAATGGGCATATTCCTGCTTGCAGGTTCGTTCTGCACTGCGGTGACAATTCCGCCTGCGCTCTTTTTAGAAGGCGGCGAAGCAAATGGAAGAGCCTTAGCATATCTTGCGCACAAATTCTGCGGCGAAGGATTCGGCACTCTGTACGACATTTCCACAGTGCTCATTTTGTGGTTCGCAGGAGCATCTGGAATGGCTGCACTGCTAAGCTTCATACCCCACTACTTGCCAGTCTATGGAATGGCTCCGGACTGGTCGCGAGCAAGGCGTCCACTCGTTTTGTTTTTGACAATTATTTCAATCGTAATCACGTTTTGTTTTCAGGCTGACGTCGACTCGCAAGCTGCTCCATTTGCCACGGGATTACTCGTCCTTGTCACATCCGGCGTAACGGGCATCACTATATTGCTCTGGAAAAATCACCCCTTTTTGAGGATATTTTTCCTCATCATTGATCTGGCATTCATATACGCCGCGACTTCAGTGATGATCCAGAAACCTGATGGATTGCAGATCTCACTCCTATTTTGCGTTGCAATTTTGGCAACGTCATTTTTATCAAGAGCCGTGAGATCAACCGAGCTAAGAATCGGACAGGTTGTTTTGGACGATAAAGCCAGAGCCTTCGTACAGAAAGCCAGGGATGAAAACTGGCATCAAATCCGCCTCCTCGCCCATCGCCCAGGCGACACTGATTATGCAAGAAAAGAGCAAGAAGCAAGACGCGATCACAGCATCCAACTCGTGGAAGGAAATTTTATTTTCCTCGAAATCGAAGTTTCAGATTCATCAGAATTTCAGGACACAGTGCTCGAAGTGACGGGACACGAGCAGGATGGCTACCAGATAATGCGCTGTCAAAGCGCTACTGTACCAAATGCGATGGCGGCATTGTTGCTACATTTGCGCGACCAAACAAGCGAAGTTCCGCACATCTATTTGCAATGGACCGAAGGAAACCCGATTGCCTACATGATCAAATACATCCTGTTTGGCGAAGGCGAAACCGCACCGCTAGCACGCGAGATCCTGCGCGTCGCAGAACCGAACCCAGATAAACGACCAAAGATCCACGTTGCATGACTTGTAGCTTACAAGCGCGCAACTCGCTGGCGGGAGGATTCAGCATTTGCGCCTGTTGGTGCCAAACGCAGATATGTTTCGTAGCTCTTTTTTGCTTCGTCTTTTCGTCCCAGTTCTTCCAACAGCAACGCGCGATTGAACTGAACTACAGCTAGATGCCCTGCCGATTGCATTACGGCCAAATTGTATTCGTTGAGCGCCTCATTCTTTTCGCCCTTGAGTTTGAGAACAATACCGAGTGCATTGTGAGCCAGGAAATGATTGCCGCGCGCTTCCGTGATGCATTGCTTGAAAGATTTCTCCGCATCTGCAAGAGCGGATTTGAGATCCGCATTCTTAGTGTTCGCCGAAGGCTCAACAAATTTTGTCAAATATGCTTGACCAAGATTGTAATAAAACTCTGGCTGTCCATGCGGCATGATTTGAATAGCTTTCTTGTATGACTTTATAGCCTCAGCAAGATTTTTCTGGCGCCACTGCGCGTAACCCAGATTGTTCAATGCCACCGCTCTAAAAGGTCCCTCAGACTGCGCTACCGGGTCGAACTCGACTTCGGCTTCATCCCATTTTCTGGTATTCATTGCTTCGTAACCGCGCGCGAAATGCTCCGCCGTTTCGGACGGCATTCCCAGCTTCCCCATTTCGCCAAGAGTGTCCTCCTTATACCTATCAATGGACTCATGCTTCAAGGAGTTATGGTAAGCCACCAAAGCTGCCGGAAACTCCTTCTTTGTAAAGTACAGCTTTCCAAGAATGTAATAGGCATAGGAATACTTATCGTTGTAAGCAATGGCAGCAAGCAATTCCTTCTCTGCTAACTGAAAACGTTTCTGCTCCAGGTGGAGCTGTCCAAGCATGGCATGCGCCTGAGACAGATCGGGTTTGATGTTGATTGCTTTCTGATAGCTCTGAAGAGCCTTAGAGAGATCCGCATCCCGGTTCGGTGAATTGGGAACCGCAGCGCGCTCCCGGTAAACATTGCCAAGACTCACCAAAAGCTCCGGATTGTCTTTTCCCTTTAGCTTCATCGCCCGCAAATAATACGGAATAGATTCAGAATATTGGCGCTGCAAGTAATAGTTGTTTGCCAGGTTGTAAATGCTGTTGTAAAAATCGGGCTTCACCTTCAGCGCATTCTTGTAGCAATCTGCCGCAGCTTCAAGGTCTCCCTGATTTTGGAAGCACAGCCCAAGCCCGTTGTAAGCATCCGGACAACTCGGCTCCAACTGTAAAGCCTCATTGAAAACAATTTTGGCGGAAGAGAAATTACGGTTGTGGTAAAGCTCGGTCGCTTCAGTCAACTTTCGGTTGACTTGCGGGGCATAATTCCAGGCAAAGACAACGTTCTTGACCGCGAGATTAAGTAAAAGGGCGGTGCCTAACGAAAGTAAAAGAGTCAAGAGCCAGGAATTCTTCACGATGCAAGCCCGGTCTGCGCCGACACTGATATTTTACTATATATACATAATGACAGGACTGCTGTGTAGTTCGAGTCGATCATGCTACGATTACACTTTGGCCCTTCTGCCGAAAGGCGAGATTTTTCAGACTACAGCATATGCGTGACAACGTGTTAGCGCAGGCGCTACACCAGCATTTCCTGGATTGCTCCCAATACGCAAAGATTCTGGCGCGGACAGCTAAGCACTCGCGTCAAGAGCTACATATCACCGGCTTGTCGGACTCGGCGAAGTCACTGGTCCTTTCGCTTCTTCATCACGAAATCAAAAGACCTTTCTTCCTGGTTGCCCAAGATCATCATCATGCGGCGCGCTACCATCAGGAAATATCCAACCTCAGCCGCTTCAATGTTTTTCTGTATCCCGCATCGGAAGTGTCTCCATACGAGCAGGTGCTGCAGAGTCAAGACACGATTGCAGCGCAAATGGAGTTGCTGCAACACATAATCAAGAACGAGTCCGATCCTTACATCGTCATCTTGCCTGCGCGCGCTCTCATGCAGCGTGTTTTAGACAGAGATACTTTGACAAGAAATACACTTAGAGTCAAAAAAGGCGACAGCCTGGATCTCAACACCTTACGACTCGAGCTAGTCAGGCTTGGCTATTCGAAAGAAAGTATCGTCACGTTGCGGGGCGAATTCAGCAGCCGCGGTGACATTATTGACATTTTCCCCTCGGCGGGGCTGCCAGTTCGTATCGAACTCTTTGGCGAAGAAGTCGAGTCAATAAGACACTTTAGCGCCGAAACGCAACGATCAATTGAAGAGCTAACCGAAATAGAAATATTTCCACGCTGGTGGGCTGTGCTCGAAGAACCGGATCTTGTAGCTGAAAGGTTGCGACAGGCTTGCGAGAAGGCACAAGCGGAGCTTTCTGAGTCGGCATATGAGACTTTGCAGTCAGTGATCGAAGCTGACTTGCAAACAATTTCAGCGAAGTCCTATCCGGAATCTATGGAGTACTACAGCTCCTTCATCAATCCGGAATTCTGTACGCTTCTGCATTACGTTCCAGAGAACGCACTGCTCTTGTTTGATGAGTGGGACTCGGTCGCGATGGCGCTCAAATCAAACGAAAAGCGTTTACAGGAAACCTATGACGAAGGCGTCCAATCCGGCCGACTGCTTCCATTACCACGCCCGCTGCATTTAACGATGGAGGAATTCGCCACCCTTTCGCCAAAATGTCAGCGAGTCTTCCTTGTGCAAATGCCGGGTGTTGAAAGCGCTTACGAAGGCGCCAATGGTGATAAGCAAAGCATAGTTCAATTCGATTGTCACAACGTCGACCGCTTCAACAGCCAGTTGAAACAAATGGTGGACAAGGTTAAGAGCTGGTTGAAAGACGGCTATCGAATCATCATATCCAGCGAACAACCGCAACGTGTGATTGGACTGCTTCATGAATGGGATTGTCCGGCCGTTTATTTAACGGGCTCCAATGCTTCTGGGTTGATCGGAGAGAGCGCTGAATCAGCCGCAGCTGGAACTAGTGGCAGTGTGGCTAATGAGACGCCAGGACCGCTTGTATTCGGTCAAGGAGCAGATAAGACCCCCGCACTACCCTCATCGCCAAATCCAAAACCAGGAACGGCAGGACCAGCAGGGCGAGCAGCACAGCAAGGTACTGTAGGTCCAGGATCAACAACCGGATCAGGAGGACCAGGCTCCGCAACAGCAGGGCCGGCGCCACGAGATTCAGCTGCAATCGGAGCGGACGGGACGTCCGCGCTCCATACAGGGCAAGGCTCTGGCGTTTCGCCAAGAGCCGGCGCATCGCAAGCTTCAGCTCATGGATCTTCTTTCAGCGCCGATTGGATTTCCTCCCAAAGTCCTGGTGTATGGGTGACCAGACAAGGCTTTGTGGGCGGATTCCGGCTAGAGGATGTCCATCTCATCTCAATAACCGATGCTGAGTTGTTTGGACAGAAACGAAAACCAACTACTTATCGCAGACCTGTTGCTGAGAAAAACTACGAGCGCTTCACAAACATTGCCGATCTTAAAGTCGATGATTACGTCGTTCACCTCAAGCATGGTATCGGACAGTTCATCGGTGTGCAAAGAATCGCTTACGACAATCAAACGAGAGAATACTTAGCGGTTCAATACTCCGGAGACGATCGGCTCTACGTTCCTGTCGATCAAATCAACTTGCTCTCACGCTACCGCGGCAGCGGAGATTCGGCGCCACGACTTTCCCGCCTGGGCGGTGCCGACTGGGAACGGACCAAGAAGAACGTCAAGAAATCAGTAAAGGCCGTCGCCGAAGAACTTGTTCGTCTTTACGCAGTTCGCGCCCAACAAGAGGGCTTCCAAGCACTGCCGGACACACCATGGCAGTATGAAATGGAAGAAGCCTTCCAATACGAAGAAACACCAGACCAGTGGCAAGCAATCCTCGACGTCAAGAAAGACATGGAATCCAGCAAGCCGATGGACAGGCTTATATGCGGTGACGTAGGCTTCGGAAAAACCGAAGTGGCGATACGCTCTATTTTCAAAACTGTAATGTCCGGAAGGCAAGCCGTAATCTTGGTACCAACTACGGTGCTAGCCCAACAGCATTTCAACACACTATGCGATCGTTTTGCACCCTATCCGATCAGGGTTGGTCTCCTCTCGCGCTTCAGAACAGCTCGTGAACAAAAGGATGTGGTAAACAGGCTTGCCACCGGCGAATGCGACGTTGTCGTTGGAACTCACCGCTTATTGCAAAAGGACATCCTTTTCAAAGATCTCGGACTGGTTGTAATTGACGAAGAACATAGATTCGGCGTAGCACACAAGGAAAAATTGAAACAGCTGCGCATCATGGTAGACATCCTTACGATGTCGGCAACACCTATTCCGAGAACACTGAATATGGCTATTTCCGGGGTGCGTGACATGTCGCTGATTAACACACCACCTGTAAACCGTTCACCGGTAAAAACCTATGTTGGTGAATATCGACCCCAAATTGTCAGAACAGCGATCCTTCATGAGCTTGAACGCGGCGGACAGGTATTCTTCCTGCATAATCGCGTCGAAAGCATTCAAGCCGTCGCGTTGGAATTGAAAGAACTTTGCCCGGAAGCGAGAATCACAATCGGTCACGGGCAAATGCAAGAACGCGAACTAGAAAACGTGATGCTGGAATTCGCTAACCATGAAGCCGATATCCTTGTCTGCACAACGATTATCGAATCGGGACTGGACATTCCAAATGCCAACACAATCATCATCGACCAAGCTGACCGTTTAGGTCTTGCGCAACTTTATCAAATCAGGGGACGCGTCGGACGCTCAGATCTTCAGGCGTATTGCTATTGTTTGTACCGTCCTGAGAAAGTGATTACAGACCAAGCACAGAATCGCTTGAAAGCGATCCGCGAGTTTACGACGCTGGGATCGGGATACCAAATCGCTCTACGCGACATGGAAATCCGCGGCGTTGGCAATATCCTTGGTCCCGAGCAACATGGATTTATGATCGCTGTTGGATTCGATTTGTATTGCAAATTGCTAGGTGAGTCCGTCGCCGAAGTTCAAGGCCAAGCCGTGGACTACGATGCCGACACGCAAATCGATATTAACGTCACAGCATTTATCCCGGATGAATACATTCCAGATCCTGAACATAGAATTATCGAATACAAACGACTTGCCGATGTTAAGTCTGAGCGCGAACTGACAATTCTCACTGATGAGTGGCGAGATCGTTTCGGTCCAATCCCCGAACAAGTCCAAAGCCTCGCTCAAATTGTGAAGCTTCGCTTAATAGCCAGCAAGGCCGGTGTCTCCGCAGTAAAACCAGATATGGTTGGCTTGCGAATGCTGGTCAGCTATCGCTTGAACCAATGGTTGCCAGTGCAAAACAGGCTGCCGAAGCATCTAGCTCAGCGCACGACCTATAAACCTGGTTCACCGGGCGCAATGGGACCAAGTCCGTATATACTTGTTAAATCAGATGGGTTAGAACCAGTAGAACAGCTTTATTTGCTTGAAGAGCTGCTCAGTGCTATGGTTGCTTTTCAGCAACATAAATGAACTTGACGCCAGGTCAAAGGAGAATTGGATCGTGAAAACAAAACAGGTTGTCTTTTCAAAAGAAGTGATCTGTGCAGCTTCAGTTGCTCTGATTCTCACGGCATGCACTGCAAAGCCGGAAGACAAAACATCATCTGCCGGCACATCGACTGCTACAAGTACTGCGCTGCCCCCGATTACCGTGGATGGGCCAAAGCCTGCCAGCGGCGCTACTGCCACCGCCACCGGTGCGACGACATCCAATACGTCTTCCTCTACTCCAACCGGTTCACCGACGACTGCGACAGCTCCTTCAGGTTCTCCAGCTCCAAACGGCGCAGATCCACTAAGCGGCAAAGTAAACATCAATTTGGCTGACCTAAATAATGATTTGCCTATCTGTTCAGTCGCAGGAAACGAAATCAAAGTTGGCGATTATAAGCGCATGCTGCGCCTGCAGCAGATTCAAGCCAATCAAAACATCGTGCTCAATCCAAGTGTAAGGCAGCAGCTCCTGGCTGAGGCAAAGAAGCGCAATGTCGAGTTAACGGGCGAAGAGAAAGCAAAGCTGCTTGAGGCCGCCCATCAACAGAAAGGGCAATCACCAGCCGAATTCAAGGAATTTCTGAAGAAGACAAACGCGACCGAACAACAGTTCGATCAAGACATTTTGCAAACGGGGTTGGCATTTAAAACATCCAACATGATGATTGAGAATGCTCTCTTGCCGGAAATGGTTAATCGCGAATTGCTGGCGCAGGCAGCGGAATCTTCAGGCAAAGAAAAAGAGGCGATGAATTTTTACCTCACATTCAAGCACTCCAAACAGTTCTCTCAACTGGAACAACAAACTGGGCTGTCGCAAGATCAACTTCGCGATGAGATCGTAAAAGAAGAACTTGCGAAAATGCAAATAAAGACACTCGAACCGAAAGCCGTCGTAACAGATGCAGAGGTCAAAAAGACCTACGACGAGCACAAAGAACTGTTCAAGCATGACGAACGCATAAAATTAAGCACCATCCTGATCGCCTGCCCGGAGCACGACATCGGGCCGATTCAGAGTGTTCGCAATCAGGTGATAAAAGCCAACCCGAAATTGGAAGGCAAACAACTAGACGACGCCGTCACTCAAGTGATGGAAGCAGCAAAACAGAAAGCGCTCATCCTGCTGGGACAAGCAAAGGGTGGATCAGATTTTGGCAAGCTTGCAAACGAGAATTCAAATGAACCGCTTACAGTTCAAAAGAAAAATGGCGGAGACATGGGCTTCATTGATAAACGGGCAATGATTCCAGCATTGGCGGACGCTGTCTTCAAACTAAAACCAGGACAAGTCTTAGACCAAATTGTAAAATCAGAGCTTGGATATAACGTCTATAAATGTACCGGCAAAGAAGCTCCCGGCTATCTCAAATATCAAGACGTCAAACCGCAACTGGAAGCTCTTGCAAAGCAAGCTAAACTTCAACAAGTAATCGCCAGCTGGTTGAACGATAGACGAAAGGTAGTCAAAGTTGAATTTACGCCGAAGTTTCTCGCCATTGCAAATGGTGGCAAGACAGATAACAAACTTCAATAGAAGGATGGCAGCCAGCGACTCACCGACTGTAAATTGATAATAGTTGGACAGAAGGAACGCCAGATGCGAATAAGAGATCACACAAGAGCATTCGCGATCACGCCGGCGGTGCTGAAAAGAGTCGAAGGGATTAGGTTCCAGCCGGCTTCGAACGCTTCTGGGAAACCCCTGACTAAGTAAGGCTTTCCGGATCTCAGGGTTTTTGACATGTTGCCGAGCAAGCGTTCGCGGTAGACTCTATGTCATTATTAGCTTGTAGACCATCCTCGCTTAAAAGAAAATATGAAACTGATTCAAGTCATTCTAATATCGCTTACGCTTTCGGCATGCAGTAATGCCAATTCGATAGAACAAAACAAAGGAGCCGCACCTTCCAACAGCAGCGCCGCACCTGCAACGGCTGAGACAACAGCGGAACCAGAAAGCATCAAGGCAGTCCCGACCGCTGGCCAGACGCTTGCTGAACTAGAAAAATCCGAGCAAAGTTTAGCCGTAGCTGGCGACTTGCCGGTCCGAGTCAATCGAGTAGCGCTGACATATGCCGCGCAAGGCAACTTCAAGGAAGCAGAAAACTTGCTCAAACGCATGATTGATCTTCTGGAGAAGCCTCAAGTAAAAGCGACGATGCAGCTGGCAGTTTCGCTAAATAATCTTGGCTTACTTTATATGCAAGAAAAGAAGTACGGAAAAGCTGAACCGCTTTTTCAAAAATCTCTAGTGCTGCAGCAAAGTCAGCTCGGACAGTCAGATCCGACATTTGCCGGCAGTATCAATAATCTAGCGACACTGTATTACGAACAAATGCGCTATAAAGATGCTCTTCCGCTCTTCACCCGAGCCATGGAAATCTATAAACTGAGACCAGCATCGAACGCACTTGCACTCAGCAAAACGATAAACAACGTTGCCGGATGCTACAGCAATATGAAACAGTACGACAAAGCTGAAGTATACCTGAAAGAGGCTCTTGCAATCGAGGAGAAACTGCCAGCAAATGCAGCTGGGCTAGCAGCCGCGCTAAATAACCTCGGATACATCTATGAGATTCAAGGCGAATACAGCAAAGCACAACCATATCTGAAACGCGCATTGGACATAGCTGAGAAAGTGTACGATCCAAAGTCGATGGAGTTGATTTCTTTCCTCGACAACAACTCCTATCTGCTTAGAAAAACGAACAAAACTGCCGAAGCAGACAAGCTAAAAACGCGAGCAAAAGCCATCCTTCTGGCAAACAATCGCTAGATAAAGTCTGCAACTTTTCTAGAAATCTCACTCTTTGTTGAGACTTTTACTCGCTGTCAGCCAACAGTCGGTCCATTGATTGCGTCCTGGTGATGTCAATGTGGCAAAATATCGGCATCTTATTGAATGTCCGACCAGCATATAGTGCAAAACTCCTCCGCAATGCGAACACGAGATAGCAAAAAACTACACTTAAAGTCGAGACGTTTGATTGCTATACTTCTGTGCTGCCTGATTTTATCGCCACCTTCATTCGCCATTCAGTCATCGACGCTAAGTGCGAAACTGGAACCACTGAAAACAGCGGAAATTTTAGGGGTCCGCCCACAAGTGGAGAGATTGCTTGCCCTGAGAAGCACTGCTGCAGCGAATACCGCTGAAAGTGTTCAGCTCAGAACTGTGCTTTTAAGGCGTGTACTCCGTGGAGTTCTGGAAGTAAGGCAGTACTGCAACATGCTCGATCTTGAGAGAGCATATGCGTATGACATCATGCAAAAAGAGCAAAGGCGGCAAGCGTTTGTAGGGCAGCTCTTCACGCTTGCCAGCTTTGCACAGTTAGCCACGTTTTATACGTTGGAACCATTTATGCGAATGGAAAAGCAATTTGTTACCTCAGGAATTTTTACAACAATAAGCGGCTCCCTCAACACTGGAATTTCAACACTTTCTCGCCTTCATGGGTACATTGCCAAGGCCAGCCACGTAGCACCGCCAGCAGTGCTTGGTAATTTAGTCAAAGGCGCGCCGGTAGATGCCGGCAATATGCCGCCTTTACTGGATAAGTATTTTGATGCAAAGCTTCCGGGTCTGGACAAATCGCGTCGGGATGAACTGTTTAACCATTGGCGCGATCAGTACGGAATCGATGCGTCAAGTCCAGCGAATCTATTCGCATTGGCTGACAGAAAGAAAGCTAGCTTGAACATACTTCGTTCACGCATTTTACTGCTGTGGTCTTTGCACACGGCTGTGCTTCAATTCGACCATGACCTGCTCTCTCTCCTAAAGTTGATCGGTTCAGCGGAGCTGAGCGCACCGGTCATCTCTTCTTCTTCAGGTTCCGATAGCAGCGAGATTGTACGCTTGCTCCGGCTAGGACCATACATAGATGAGTTGAACAAGCTCAAGAGGGACGGACGCGACGTCGCGCGAATCAATGAGATTGAGGCATTCGTTTTACAGAAAACGCTTGAAGGCACCCTGGAAATCCAGGCAGCGGCAGATAAGGTTGACGAAGATCTTTACTACAACTACCACATTGTTCTTTCTGATCTGGAGAACAGCCGTGCAAAGTCACTGCAACTCAACTACGATGTAAACTTTCTTCAGTCCGGTATCCTTGGTATTGTTGCAGGCAAACTGTATTTAAGTAGGCATACTTTCGCAGGGAATCAGATGTTTGTCATTTCAGGAGCTAATGGCACCGCACTGACCCTTCTTGCAGCACTGCAACAGCACGGCTTCTGGAGAAAGGTTGACACAGGTCCTAATTCACTGGCCCAACTATTCAACCTCAATCCACAAGAGGAGTACAAGTTTTCAACTTTTGTTTCACAACTTCTAAATTCGCCGCCACCCGGTTCGACAGACGGAAAGTCGCGGCGTGAACTTTTGAACGAAGCCTGGAGAAGGAATCATGTGACGACCATCAATCTCGATTCGTCCAAAAATTTGAGCGCTGTGGCGGCAATGCCATCACACAAATATGACACCATCAAAGTTGTGATGAATAGAATCACGTTGCTGCACTCCTTGATGAAAGAACTCGAGTCATTTCAGAATCAGACTCTTGAAATATTGAGAAGCACCGAGGGAACAGAAGCCCGCGGCTCAGTTACATCAGAGCCAGCTCCAAGTGAGATCGGTCCACACGCGTGGGAAGCGGCAAAATTGCTCGGAATCGAAAACGACATTAAACGTCTGGTCGAAATGAAGATAGCTGGCAGGCTGAATGATAATGATGACGATAGCGCCAGATTACAACTCGAATTATTGCGTAAAGTGCAAACCACCGGATTGCAGCTCAGAGTACTCTCAGCACAATTCGACAGAGAGATCACTTTGGAGCAACAAGCACTGGATCGCGTTACCAGGGATAGAGACCTTACGGTAGCCCTAATAAATGATGCAAACTTTCTTCAATTGGGCATTCTCTCGACCATAATTGATGGACCCCTTGGGCTTACCAAGATAAAACGGCGAAACTTATATGGTGACAGACTGAACATTGTTTCTGGTCTTACGGTTGGCGGACTGGCTGGTCTGTCGCTCCTTGCACAACGCGGTGGATTCCGTCATTCAAAGTCAGATCCCAATCTTCTTGGACAGACGTTTGGACTGAAAACTCCGGAGTCCGAACAGCTGCCACCGATAATCAGGAATTACATGAATTCAGTTCCGCCCGGTAGCAGCAGTGGTTTGACACGACAGCAACAGCTAATCAACTATTGGGAAAGCACGAGGATCTTAGCAATCAACGTGAAGAAACCGGCAACGAGAGAACGAGTCTCCGGCTATGGAGAGCGACACCATAGGTGGTATGAAACAATCAAGCTCATGAATGCGAGAGTGTCAATGTTGTTTGATCTGCGAGCAATGATTGATCGAATGAATGTTGGGCTCGTCGAATTGCTTCAAGCTTTGGATTAAAATATTTCCGGTGCTTGAATTGACTTGCTAAAACTGGGAATAACCTGCATACCATCGACCTTTTCAGTCGTCGCCCAAACGGGTTAGCAGCAAAAAAAATGTTGATTGCAATCCCCCGAAAGAATGATCTACGAGGAATTCACATGCACAAAAAAACTGGTCTAGGTTTTGTTCGTAATAGAAACTTTTATGCAATGACGTTAATTGGCACATTGCTTTCTTGCAGCAGCGCAGTTGCAGCCGATCAGAGCAAGCAACCAGAAACGGACTCGATCAAAATCCTTCAGCGTATGTATGATCGTCCGAGAAAACTTGAAAATGGTTCTTATTACGCACCAGCTACATTGACCACCATGCAATGGGGATTCCTGCCAAACAAGAATTCAAAGCCCATCTTAACGGTGCCTTCGAACAGCCTTGTCACTTTTGATAATTTATCTTCCGAAGGTATGGTAGAGGATCAGGGACGAGATCCCGTAAAGTTCTTTGGCAAGTTCGGAGTGAACAAGGCTGAAGTCCTTGAGGACGCGATTGAGATTTGTGCATCTAACATTGAACACAATATTGTGACCGACGGACCTCACATTATTATCGGACCCATAGCTATTGAAGGTGCCCAGCCGGGAGACGTTCTTAAAGTAGAAATGATTTCAATGCAGCCAAGAGTACCTTACGGCATTGTTGGAAATCGGCATGGTAAGGGCGCGCTGCCGGGTGAGTACCCTCAGAACGATGGACCTAAGCCGGGAGCGAATAAGGAACACCCGGAATTGTTCGGAAACGTATTCACGTTCATACCAGTAAAAACAATTGACGGAAAAATGTACGGAACGGTAAAAGCAGGAGCAGGGAAGGAAGTTCAATTCCCGATCAGTCCGTTCATGGGAACCATGGGGGTTGCTCCGGACACCACAAACAAAGTCAACTCGATTCCACCATCTTCGTTTGGCGGTAATCTGGACCTCAAGGATCTAACAATCGGTTCTTCACTGTATCTGCCGATTCAACTTGATGGCGGAATGTTCTTCATGGGCGATCCGCATTTCAATCAAGGTGATGGAGAGGTCGCGCTTACGGCATTGGAAGCATCATTGAGAACAACTGTTCGATTGACGCTTCTAAAGGCGGGCGATCCGAACATCCCGATCAAAGATATGAAAGAACCGTTTGCAGAAACACCAGAATACTGGATGCCAATCGGATTGGATGCCAATCTCGATTCTGCACTGAAGAAGACTGTCAGAACAGCAATCAAGTTCTTATCCGAGAAGATGGGCATGGACAACGCAACCGCGCTCTCCTACCTGAGCGCTGCAACAGATTTTGAAATCACTCAAGTAGTGGACGAGACGAAAGGTGTTCACGCCCACATAAGGAAGAAAGATTTCGATCAAATAACAAAAGCGAAATAGCTTACACCCAGCTAAGCTGCGGCTCGGTCTTGCCAAAAACTTCAATGTAACACGAAAACTCTGAGGGGATGGCGGAGCGCTCATTTCGCCTTTCGAGCTTGGCAGTACATACTGCCAATCCTTCCTCTGATTTGGCGCGGATCTCATCGCAATTTGTTCTTTCAGTTATTGTTTGGAAAGCGCGGATCGCTGCACCGTGTTGACCAGTCTTGTAAAAACAGACTGCCAGCATCAATCTTGCATCCCAGTTACTAGGCTCGAGATCAAGGATTTCCTGAATGTGGGAAATAGCCTTTCGGTACTCGCCTGCTTGATACAGATTCATGGCTGTGAGTGCGACGGAAAGGTCAGCTACAAATGTATTGAAGGTTTGTTTCATAGGGTAGGGATATAAGTGGGTGGGATTTCATGCAGACAGAATAAGGAGCTTTCGTGAATCGAGCGTGAAGAGCGCATCCGCCAGTTGTCTGATCCTTACTCAACCAAACGACCGATTCGAAATCGGTCGGTTAGTTAGCGGTGACAGCAAAGGGCTTGCTGCTCACCTGTTTATTAGCTTCTGTAGACTCAAGATATAAAATTAACCAGCAATAATCAATACGTATTCCCATACTGGATTTGCTCCTCCGCAACTTTCGCGAAGTTAGCGCTAGCGATTTCTGGAACATGGAAAGGCATCTCCTGGGTATGTATCCGAAGAGTCCGCGAAAGCTGCCTTATCGCTTCACAGCAAAAGTTGAATGAGGGAAGAAACATTATTTGGAAGTTGGCACAAGATCTAAAATATCGGACGCTCGGCTCCATACGATCACGCGGACTCTTTCCACGCGGCAGCCTCATCGAGCTGGCACTTAGGCACAGGCGGTGAGAAATAGTAGCCTTGAAACCGCGAACAGCCTAATTCGGAAATAACACGAAGCTCTTCGATTCTTTCGATGCCTTCTGCAACTACATCTAAGCCAAGAGCAGAGGCAAGAAACAGAACTGACCTTATGATTTGCAGAGACTTTTCTGATTCTCTTACCTGCGAAACAAATGAACGGTCTATTTTGATTTCATCGATCGGAAAGTCTAACAAATGAGCTAGTGATGCATGTCCTGTTCCAAAATCGTCAAGAGAAATTTTGAAACCCAACTCGCGAGATCGCTCAAGAAATTCCCTTGCTAATATTCTGTTCTCAACCATAGCTGTTTCGGTGAGCTCTAAAGTCACCGCTTTAGCGTGCTCTTTAATGGATTCCAACTTGGCAAACAAGCGCTCTGCGATTTCGACATCGGCAAAAAAGCTAGCGGAAATATTTATAGCAACGGATCTGAACATCCCATCAATATTCCAGATGTCTAAGTCCGCTTTGACCAGATCAATTATTAGTTCAGTTAATGATTCGATTAAACCGCTCTGCTCAGCCAACGGAACGAAAATTGCCGGTGAGACGAAACCGCGCTGGGGATGGCACCAACGCACGAGCGCTTCAAAATGCTCTAAAGAACCCGTTTTAGTGTCCAGCTGTGGCTGGTAGTAGACGGCTAAAGACCTCTCCTTTATTGCCTTCTCTAGCTCAAAAAGGAGATTGTCCGCATCAGCTAATAAGGAAGGTACATCGCGTGTTGTTCTTTTGATAATCATATTGGCTCCTCTAATGATTCGTCGCAAAGGACAAATCATTGAAAAAATGTGTCGTCTGTATTCTTCCAGAAGCAAAACTTCTTAAGATCGGCCTCAGGAATGGCTTTGGATCACTCCAAATCGTGAATCCCAAATCACCTGAGCAATCACCAATTTGAGGGCTGGAATCTGCCTGAAATGAAGCCATAATTTGGCAACCTCAAGAAGGAGAACTCAAATGAGAAACAAAGTGTGCATCTTGAAAAAACAACAACAAACAAATGAGAAGAATCGGCTCAACAAACTGCTGGAGAGTGCAAATGAAGCATTTAAGCTGGAGGACTACCAACTCGTTGAAACCCTTCTACTTACTGCGTCAGAACTAAGTGATGTTTCAGTAGAAGAAAAAGCAGCGCTATTCAGCCGCATAGCCGGTCTCTACTGCATCCAAGGGATGTATGCATCGGCAGCCGCTTATTACCAGCGCGTCGTTCAGCTGCAATCGTTGCTCTTTGAATTCTGCGACCATGAAATGGAAACTGCAATCTCAAACTACAGGGCGTTGCTAGCACTTAGCCAGCGAGCAACAGCTGCACCGCATTCTATCCCGGAGCGAGGCGCAGTTGCATAAGCACTCAGAACCAATTAAATAGGAAATAGCGAGAATAACATGTACATCACACTAAATACTGTCATCACAAATCGAGCAAAAATAGTCGACTTGCATTGCCTTTTTTGCGCTACAGACTTTTCATACTGGCACAATCTTTTCTCGATCTGCCCAGCATGCGGGATTTCTGGCAGTGACTGGATCTCACATAGTCCAATCAAAACCGCACGTTCCTCACGTTCTCTGTTGGCACAAGCTGACAAGATAGTTTATGGCAGCGAAGTTACAGCTCTATGATTCATCAAAACATTGCTAAGCTTCTTCTGGATCTAGGAGACTGACACCGCAAGCCAGGGGGGTAAGATCCTGGAGAGAACAACATATTATGGTGAGGCGTGCTGTTGTTGTTGTTGTTTGTACGGTCCGTAGCGAGTACCGATCAAACTAAGAATCGCGGCATTCTTCTGCACAGTGCCAGACAATCTTCGCAATGCAAGGTCGTCCGAAGAGCGCATTGCCTTGAGAGGGCGAATCGTGGACAAGGCAACTGGCAGTGAGTATTCTGCTACAAACGCAGTGACGCCGTTGTCCATTTTATATGAGTTCACTTTACGAGCTGGAATCAGAGCGCCAGGGTTAACTTTGCTGAAGTCCGCATGTCCACGCGTGAAAACCGCTTGTTGCCCGGTGGATAGTTCAATTGTTTGATTACCGGATTTGAAGCTTATATCGCCCGCCTTGCCCTCATGCAAGGCATACACTGCGACATCATTTCCAGTTTCGATCAAAAACGCAATTGAACCGGGAGCGACAAATAGGGTTCCTTCATTTGTCGCGATCTGCATACCACCATCAACAGTGGCTCCAGGTAAGACCAGCAAATTCCCCTTGCCTAGAACTAATCCACCTTCCGCATTTGTGGAGGCGTTTATTCCTTTGGCATTAAGGGCGTCCCCAGGCGAGCTTACCAGGACTCCATCGAGGAAAGAATTTGGATGTGTATTGCCACCAATCAACCTAACATCCGGCAAGGATACGTAAAAAGCGGTTTGGTCTATGTTGGTGATTGTACTGTTGGATGGAATTTGAGGTAGGTTCAAAGGAATCTCAACCTGTAAAGAAACGCCACCGGTCAGTGTTTTGGTCAGTGTTTTGGTCGTTGTAGGCGTCGGCGGCAAAGGCTGGCTAATCAGAATCTTGTTGCCAACGGAGCCCATCGTGAAAGTGTAATTTCGAATCGGGAAATCAGAAAGTTGAACTTCGCTAGGATTCACTACTGCCAAAGTGACTGGATCAAGGTCGCCGATACCGACGTATTCGCCGGCAAGCATAACTCCCCCACCATCAATGTTGACGCCGCCGGTTGGACCGACATTAATTCCAATTCGCCCGCTATTGTTTGCCAGATTCGTCGCACTAATATTGGCTGAATTATGCAAGTTGAGTGTTGCGCTTCCGGGAGACGTAAATTGAATCAAGCCGCCACTGCCGAGGTTCCCATCGGCAGTAATGGAAAGCGGAGACTCGAAACTAAATCCTCCGGTGGCTCCCAGGTTGATACGCCCTCCATTATTTGCCCCGTTAGCAGCAATACTGCCGAAAATGGAATTGCAACCACATCCACTATTTGACAATACATCCGGGCCTGTAGTTATAAGAGTGACCACTCCACCATTTGCATCCGTGCTGGATGCATCTAATGTTCGCCCGGTCAGCGGATCGACTCCAATGAGGCTCACTTCAACTGCATTAATTGAAATCGTGCCTCCATCAGCGTCACTCTGACCAACGGCATTAACAGGCCCATCAATAAACAAAGAATTCGATGAAGTTACGCTGAAACTACCAGCTTTGTTGCCTTTTCCTGATCCGGAGACATTAACAGTTCCTCCGATGATAGATGGAAAGATTCCGCTAGTGGCGCTCATACTAATGGTGCCGCCAGCAGCCTGCGTGCTGGATGCATCCAATGTCGTGTCCGTTGCCAGGAATGCAAACTCCTTTGCATTCACCGTTATCGCGCCGCCAGAAGCGCCGTTGTCGCCCATGACACTGACCAACCCGTCAACCTCCAACCCAGTATTGGCGGTCAGGGTGATTGTTCCGCCTTTATTACCGGCGCCGGATCCTGTCGCAAGCACAGCGCCGCTAACAAAAGTAGCTGGAAGAGCTTTCCCGGTTGATGCTATCGTAACACTACCACCGGTGGCATCCGTGCTTGATGCATCTACTGATGCGCCCGTGTCAGAATCAGATCCCAAAAGAGCGAGCTCATTTCCAGAAACATTGACGGACCCACCTGTTGCTCCATCCATACCTTGAGCATAAATCACTCCCCCCACTTCCAAAGCGCCTTTGGCAGTCAAGCTTATGCTGCCTCCTTTGTTTCCAGCTCCAGAGCCTGAGGCGTTCACCCCGCCGGCAATAAGATCCGGGCTGCATGCGCAGCTACTAGTACTGCTTAGATTAACCGTAATAGTACCGCCACTAGATGCGGTGCTCGATGCGTCCAAGCTCATCCCAGAGAGAGAATCAAAGCCGTTGAGCGAAAGATTGGGCGCGTTGATCGTAATGCTGCCTCCGGCGGCTCCATCCTGCCCTTCCGCAGTTATTGCTCCACTAATGGTCTCCACACTAAAAGCTGATGTAAGCGTAATGGTTCCGCCTTTGTTTCCAGCACCAATTCCCTTTGCACTAACGACATCGCCCAGGGTCAGGGGGAGTGTTGTTCCATTGGCGGTCATGTCGATAGTGCCGCCGTTGCCACCACTTCCATCAAGCCCTCCGTTCACGCCCAGTCCGCCGATACCACTATCTGCAAGTGCCCTAAATGAAACGAAGATATCGTCAGCAGAGGTTATGCTTATGCTTCCGCCTGCAGCTCCGTTGCCTCCATTGGCTGCCTTTCCTTTTCCTCCTAAATCAGCCCCGGCGGCGCCGCCAGCGCCTCCAGTCACATCAAGACTTCCTACGCAGCAGGCTGTTCCACTTAGAGTGATGACTCCGCCTTGTCCGCCATTCCCTCCAGCTCCTGGGGGATTGGCGCTGAGGCCGAACGCGATTCCGTTTCCACCAGGTCCTCCAGCACCGCCCTTCGCAATCAAATCCCCGGTGAATAGTCCAGCACCAGCTTGTAATGTTATCTTGCCTGCCGCCGCTCCATTGCCGCCCGCACTAGCTGGAACAGAGGAAACCTGGTCAGCGCCCGTCGCGCCATCACCACCTGTAGTATCTACATTTCCAATTGTGATTTGTTGAGTAGCAATAATTTGTACGCTACCACCATTTCCACCACTTCCGGACTTAGAGGGTAAACCACCATTGAGGGACTGGCCACCGACTCCGCCGAGACCACCTTTAGCTTGCAAATCTCCGCTGCCACCTTGAAAGTTGTCGGCATTTGCAGTGAACTTTCCACCACTGCCTCCGGCTCCGCCGTTACCAGCGCCACTCCCGACGGAAAAACCTAAGCCTCCGTTGCCCCCATTCAATTGGATAGCTGAAGTACCAGTAAATACTTCAGGGGCGTTCAAAACAACAGTTCCACCCTCGCCGCCGGAGTTGTTATAACTTGTCCCCCCGCAGCAGACTAGAAAGCCTAGTGGACCACCGCCTTCCCCACCATTAAGAGTTACAGCATCAACAGTTAGGTTCTCGGTGGCAGTACCTATGAAGGATCCAGCATTGCCACCCTTCCCCCCACCATAAGCAACGCCAAACCTAACGCCACCGTTCCCCCCCTTGCCACCGCTGGCATCGATAATGGTGCCCACGGCCAGCACATTATCGCCTCCGGATACGCTGATAACCCCACCGTTACCTCCGTCCGCCCCTGTAGAGCCTATCCCAAAGCCAGAATTACCGCCCTGACCTCCTCGGCTCAGCAACGAATTAACAAAGACATCTCCAGCGGAGCTAACGGTAATGGCTCCGCCGTTTGAGCCTGCAATAGGAGCAACGCCTGGAGGCGCGTCTATACCTGGAGCACCATCATTGTTTAGTACTCCCAAATCAATTCTAGCGTTCTGCAAATTCCCAGCCGTGTAAGTGCCGCTACCAGCCTGCGGGGTGCCGTCAATTACGGTAATTGCAGTGCTGGCGCCCGTAATGACCGGCGTGGCGGCATACACACCGATACTGGCAGAACCGCCACCACCTGTGATATTACCGAAAACAATGGAACTAGGAGCACCACTGGTAGCGCCGGCGATTAAGGTTACATTTCCCCCGGAGAAACCAGGAGCATAGTTCTTGGCGCTTATATAGGAAGACGCCATATCTGTGATTATTTGACCTGTATCAGAGTTCTTACCTTGGTATGCGACCAGGGTAACGTTACCGGCATTGGCAAGAGAAAGATCGCCTCCGGTGTCGATGGTCAAAGTATTGATGTTTATGCTGCCACCATCATCCGTCAGTGCATCCGGGCTTGTCCATGTAACGGATACTCCATTTGAACCAGGCGGACCATCCGTGCCACTAAGTGGCGTGACAAACTTCGCCCCAGCAACCATCAATACGTTGCCAGAATCCACTCCTAGTCCTGCGCCCCCTCGCGTGTCGATAGCAACAGTTCCAGTAGTAGCCAGGATATTGTTTTTGGCAATAACTGCCAAATCAAAACCCGATGTGGAAATAGAAGCGGGCAAGTACACGTCGCCATCAGCGCTGTAATAAGTAGGATCGCCATCGATTTTGATGTTGCCCAAAATCAAATCGCCGGTATTAACGCCGATTTCGGCGCCACTGCCAATTGCATTGATAACACCGGTTGCGCTGCCGAACTGAGCGCTAACCAGACCGTTTCCATTCATCAAATTCAGATTCTTAGATAGCCAATCGCCACCGACGATATTCATGCCGACGGTGCCTGTGAACAGTGCGTCGCGCACGTTGATGTTGCCTTGCAAGGCTTGCATGATTCCGCCAATGTTGTTGACGGAAAGTACGTTTGCAGCCGCAGCCGTCAGGTTTATGTTGCCAGCAACCGAAGCGATTGTTCCGGCATTAACGATATTGCCAATTTGAGACGCGATATCGATATTATTAATAGCCTGCATCACAGGTAGTGGCGCCGTGATTCCCTGCGGCAATGCATTTGTGATTGATCCACCAGCATTAACGGCAAGAGCCCCTGCACTGTTGATAGTGCCGGAGTTGACGAAGTTGTTGGTCACATTAAATATCAGGCTCAGTCCGGAAATGGCATTTGCATAACCAGGCAAGCCCCCGGCTGGAAGAACGGTGGAAATAGTCGCCCCCGTTTGGTTAAAGACGTTGGGTGCTGAAAAAACTGCTGTAGTAATTGCAGGGTTGGTGGAAATAGCGTAAAGCGTCCCGCTATTCACCAGGTCTCCTGTAAGAGTCAAGGTGCCGCCAGTGTGATTTCCAAAGTCAATGACATTGGTGCCTGAGTAATTGACCGCTGCTGGAACCGGGTCGCCGCCGCCGGACGGGGAGCTGGAGGGGGTCGATGTCGGCGAAGCAGCATCTGGAGGGGAGATCTGACCGTAGCAAGGAGATGAAATAAGATAAGACATCAATCCAGACCAAGCCAAGAAGGCGCCGAGCGTTCGGTGCCGCGATATTCTTGTCATCGAAGATTTGCCTCCCATGCATGTAGGTGCGAGCTTTTCGGCTACTTCTCCATGTTAGCCAGGAGTTGTAGGGAATCTGTGAGGGGAGAATTCATTGTGATATAGGAATTCTAAGAGAAAGGAAACACCCGTCTCTTCCTATTACATGCCCAAGTCTTTGTGTCACTAGACTACGCCCCCCAACAATGGACGGCAGATGAACAGCCATAGCAAAGTCCTGGTCGTTTTCAGTCTTTGCATGTTCCTGCCAGTAATGATACGGTATTTGGAAGACAGATTGGAATGCTGCAGTATATGGAATGCTGCAGTATATGCAGGCTATGAAATGCAGAGGGATATGAAAAGCAGCGATAACTTAAATGCCAATATCGTTGGAACAATGGCTCATATCAACAACACAATTTTGTACTATGAAGAAATCGGCAGCGGTGAACCAATAGTGTTCAGTCACGGGCTCCTTTGGAGTTCAAGCATGTTCAAAGACATCACGACCGTTTTGTCTCAGGAATTCAGGTGTATTTCCTACGACCATCGTGGACAAGGACAAAGTGCAGACCACAAGGCAGAAGAAATTAGTATCGATTTGCTTTGTGACGATGCTATCGCGCTAATCGAACACCTGGATTTAGGTCCGGTGCATTTTTGTGGGCATAGCATGGGCGGTTTTGTTGCATTGCAGATTGCAAAACGCAGACCGGATCTTTTGCGTTCAATAATGTTGTTCAACACATCTGCAGATGCTGAGTTCAGTGATAGAAAATTTCATTATGGGCTGTTGAATTTATTTTGTCGTCTCTTTGGGCCGGCGTCAGTCACTGATCTTGTCATGCCAATCATGCATACCAAGAAATTTCTCCGCGATGAATCAAGAGGCAAAGAACGACGAGCAATCAGGAATTCAATTGCAGGAAACCGCCGCACAATTTGGCGAGCAGTCAATGGTGTCCTGAATCGGGCTAGCCAAACTGAGCATTTGAGCGAAATCAGCGTTCCTGCTCTTATAGTTGCTGGAGAAAATGATTGCATGCGATTGCCTGGCGAGGCCGAACGGATGGCCTCAGGAATCAAGAATTCAAAGCTCTATGTCTACCCGCAAGGCGGACATATGCTACCGGTTGAAGAACCGTTCTACGTAACAGACGCTATTCGCGAATTCCTTCGGTCTTGAATTCGAGGTGAGGTTCCGTGATATTGTCCAGAATTACATAACAAGTAGTTGCTTGCGTAATCAAGCCCATCAATCGAAAGCTTCGGCCCAAGCAGTCAGCTAGCTCAGACCACTCTCATTTTAGTTACTGTCACTTAATGCCCCTGGAAAATGGCGGCGTACAAGTCTACGATAGGCATGATTCAAAAGGAGAAAAATGATGACAGCCAACACGATGGAAAAGAGCGTCACCCCTGAAAAGCTAATGCAGCTAGGGCTCGGATTTTGGGCATCGAAAGTTTTTCTCAGCGCTGTGGAGTTGCACGTTTTTGATGCGTTAGCGAACGCGCCCTTGACGGCTGAGGAGCTCACACAGACATTAGCGCTCAGTGAGCGTTCAAATAGGGACTTCTTGGACGCCCTGGTCGTGCTTGGATTGTTGACGAGAGACAATCAAAAATACAGCAATGGTCCAGAAGCAGCAGAATATTTAGTAAGTACAAAGCCCTCTTACATTGGCGGCTTCTTTGCGATGGTAAATTCGCGCCTCTACAAATCGTGGGGCGGATTGACCGAAGCCTTGAAGAGCGGAATGCCGCAAAACGAAGCTAAAGATACGGATAGCAAAGAGTTGTTTGCGAAACTCTATCAGGATCCGGACAGATTGCGCCTATTCTTGGGATCAATGACAGGCATTTCGCGGGGACCGGCACACGCTATCGCCACGAAGTTCGCTTGGAAAAGCTACAAGACATTTGCTGATGTCGGGACAGCGCAAGGCGGCTTAGCGACCGCAATTGCTGCGCAGCACGAGCATTTGCAGGGAATTGGATTTGATCTTCCGGAAGTCAAACTGGTATTTGAAGAATACGTTGCAGCAAACGGCGTTCAGCAACGTTTGAAATTTCAAGCAGGGGATTTCTTCAAGGATGAATTGCCCAAAGTTGATGTGATCGTAATGGGACACATATTACACGATTGGAATCTGGACGAGAAAAAGATGCTTGTTCGAAAGGCTTTCAATGCGCTTCCCTCTGGTGGTGCCTATGTTGTTTACGACACAATGATCGACAACGATAGATCCCAAAATTTGACGGGACTATTGATGAGCCTCAACATGCTTATCGAAACCCCGGGTGGATTTGACTACACGATGCATGACTGCGAATCATGGCTCACGGAAGCCGGATTCAAAGACATAAAATTCGAACCGCTAATCGGACCGCATACAATGGCGATTGCGATCAAGCCATAAGAGCGAAAGAGAAGAGCTCGAAAACTGAAGCCGATTCCAAATTACCTAACATCCACCGTTTGGTCTTGTCTGACAAACTGGTGGACCTTGGGTGTAGAAGCAACCTGCTAATGAGAATTCTCCTTCGCCGCCACCCAACGATTCTTCTTGCTGTCCAGTGGATTTGAGGGATTTCAATCGCGGGATAGGTTTGCGGGCTTTCTTAGCCTTCTTCCCGTCATCCTTCTTTTCTTCCGTCATTCTTTGCTCCATTCCTGATCTGCATCCGAGCCAAAGAGCCTTGAGGATTCCAATGTCGATCTGACCTTTGGTTCCTATCACAATACTTCATTTCTGTGAGTGAATTGTGAGTAAAATCAACGCGGCAGTCGACAACGGCGCAGGTCCTGAAGGGTCGTTCGCTCAACTGCTAACAGCCAGAGTTGGCCACTGTCACCGGAGGAGAATGTTAACTAGCTTTTTTTGGTGTGCTGTTTATTTCTGGCCAGCTTGAAAGCACCATCTTATTCTGTTTGGACAGCTCTTTGATCTGGCTTCTGTAACTATAGGTGTTGTATGCCGCTTGTCCAGTTAGTCCCGCAATTGCTATGGTCAGTCCACCCTGCAACACTGCAAGTGGCGGAAACTCCGCAGACATGACCGTAATTGCTGCGGACATTGCCGTGGATAGTCCAAGTGCAGTTGTCGCCAAGACTCCACTACCTATACGCTTTGCGATGTAGAAATTAGTACTGCCGTAATTCAATGTGAGAGCCGTTTGCAAATCACGTCTAGACAGCGTGTCCTGTTTGATCTTATCTACATAGTATATGGGGTCTCGACCAACTGTCGACTGAATGTGCGAGACTTGGCGAAGTTCGTCGAAGTAACGAGCCGCTATGGCAGCAGCTTTTCCACTGTCATCGGTGGAAGTCTGAGCGTGTGCCACTAGATCGCTCTTCGTAACAACACCTGGAATAGTCTTCGGGATTTTGTGAAAGTTGTCGCGTAGGACAGTAATAAATGTCTTTGGATCATCGAACACCGCCGTGGAGAATTTTCGAGAAAGTTCATCCTCTACTTGCGATGATTGATGTTTTGGTTCTTCTGAATATTGAGTTTGTGAATCGAACATGATTTTTCCCCGCCGCCGCCGATGTTGAAAAAGATAAGATTGATACTCTCAACTGGTATTCTTATCTATCCTGAGGGGGAATTTTCTCGACCAGACAGAAGGTCAAAACACTAAATCGTGCACGATTATACAGTGGTGCTCCGATAGAATTACGAGCAACTCAGTTATGCCAGAAATCCGCAATGCATCAAACCTTGGTTGCATTCGAATACGTGGAAAAGATAGGTGTAATTGAGACTACTCGGCGACGAATGGATTCTCGCGGCGTTCGTTCCAGATGCTGGTGTTTGGTCCGTGGCCAGCGATGACTTCAGTTGAGTCATCGAGTTCGAAGAGTCTGCCTTTTATGGATTTGATGATTTGTTCGAATGAACCGCCCCAGAGATCTGTGCGTCCGATGGAGCCGTGGAAAAGTGTGTCTCCTGCAAACAGTACACTATCCTTTTCTTGCATTGAGAAACAAGAACTGCCTGGCGTATGTCCCGGAGTGAAGATCACTTTGGCCTTCACGTTGCCGACTTTTAGTTCTTCTTCGTCTTGCAGATAGTGATCGATTGGCACAGGTTCGTCGAACCGGAATCCGAACATCATTCCTTGCTTGTTCAAATTGTTGTAGAGCCACTCGTCTTCTTTATGCAGGCAAATCTTCGCGCCAGTTTTTTCCTTGACGGCTCTTGCTCCTGCAATGTGATCGAAGTGCGCGTGCGTATGCAGAAGGTACTTGATCTTATAACCCTCTTTCTCGCAACGATCAATTATTTCCTGCGGATCGCCACCGGGATCAATTACCGCCGCTTCCTTTGTCTCAGGACAAACGATGATCGAGCAATTGCACTGTAGCTGTCCGACTGGAAATGTGGCAAGCAGCATTATTCAAAGAGCTCGCTGACGGAGCAGTCTTCGTGAATTCTGGCGATTGCTTCACCAAGTAATCTAGCTACACTCAATTGAACGATCTTATCGCAGCTCTTCGAACTGTCGAGCGGAATCGAATTTGTGACGATCAGTTGTTCGATTGGAGAGGATTGCAATCTTTCGATAGCTGGTCCAGAGAGAACCGCGTGCGAAGCACATGCATAGATAGCCTTTGCGCCTTCCTTCTTCAGTAGTTCGGCACCCTTCACGAGAGTACCAGCCGTGTCGACCAGGTCATCAACCATAATCGCAACTTTGCCTTTGACGTCACCGACCACCGACATAACTTCAGCTACATTGTGCTGGCTGCGGCGTTTGTCGATAATCGCGATTGGAGCATCGTTGAGTTTCTTCGCGAATGCTCTTGCTCTTGCTACGCCACCTACATCAGGGCTGACTAAAACAACATCTTTATGCGGAAGAGCTCGTACATATTCCAAAATAACGGGGCTGGCGTAGAGGTGGTCTACGAGAATATTGAAGAAGCCCATAATTTGGGGCGCATGCAGATCCAGCGCAACTATACGGTTGGCACCAGCTGTGGTGAGAAGGTCAGCGATCAATTTTGCAGTGATCGCTTCTCTACCGGCCGCTTTTCGATCTTGCCGTGCGTATCCGAAATATGGAAGAACAACTGTAATGCGACCAGCTGACGCTCGTTTGAACGCATCCAGCAAAATCAGAAGTTCCATCAGATTCTCATTTACAGGAGCACAGGTAGACTGCAGTAAGAAACAGTCGACGCCTCTGACACTCTCTTGAATCTGAACATAGATTTCGCCGTCTGAGAACGGCGTTATCTTTAGTTGGCCAATATCCGTTCCCAGATAGTCGGCGACTTCTCGAGCCAGCTCAGGATTTGCCGTGCCCGAAAAGACCTTTAATAGGCTCTTTCCGCCAGCCGAAATCCGCTGTTTCAGGGGCATTTGCGCTACCAAGGTCGTTTACCTCGCTAATATTGAAGCTAACGTTTGGGGACGGATGGCATCCGTTGGGAATGGCTATCTTTGGCCCCTGATCGCAGTTAACCGGGAAGGAACTTGCAATCGCCCCTAGATCCTATCTCAAGAACCCCCTGAATAGCCAGCTTTACATGACTATATGTCAAGCCGCCTTGCACAAATGCAACAAACGGCGGACGCAGCGGCCCATCGCCAGAAAGCTCGATTGTCGAGCCTTCAACAAAAGTCCCACCGGCCATCACGACTTTGTCCGTATAACCAGGCATATCAGCCGGTTCCGGCTTCACATGGGCGTCAACGGGTGAGAATTGCTGAAGCGCATTTAAAAAGTTGACCAGCTTCTCACGGTTACCAAACTTAATAGCCTGAATGATATCTCCTCGCTTCTGCCCGGGCTGCGGATTGACCTCGAAACCCAGTTCCTTAAAGACATAGGCGAAAAGATGGGCGCCTTTAACCGCGGATGCGACAGACGACGGAGCCAAGAACATACCCTGAAGCAGCAGCCGGTTCTGATTAAAGCTGCAGCCTAGATGCCCACCAATCCCGGGCGCCGTAAGCCTGTTCAAGGCCGCATCAAGCGCTGATTTCTTGCCAGCAAAATATCCACCCGCTATAGCGAGTCCACCTCCCGGATTCTTTATTAATGAACCGGCGATGATATCCGCGCCCATTGCTAACGGTTCGGTGTCCTCAACAAGTTCGCCATAACAGTTATCGACCATGACCAGCAGGCTTGGATTTATCTGCCGAATCAATTTTATGATTTGCGCTATTTCAGAATTGAGCAAGGTCGGACGTTCAATGGAATAGCCGCAGGATTTCTGAATGTATGCGATGCGTGTACTTCCCGAAAGAACCTCTTCCAAAGCCTTCCAACAAGCCCGGTCGTCGGCCAGCAGCGGGATAATATCAGTCTGGATATAATCCACTCCCAGGTCTTTGAGGGAGCCCGGCTCGTTTCCAGCAAGCCCAATGACCTTCTCCATGGTGTCGTAAGGTTTACCAGTCAGAATGGCCAGGCGATCGCCGTGCCGCAAATTGCCAAACAAGGCACTGGCCAGCGCATGAGTGCCGGAAACCATCTGGACTCTTACGGCTGCCGACTCAGCGCCATAGACTTCCGCAAAAATCTCGTCAATGGCATCTCTGCCAGAGTCATCCATTCCGTAGCCAGTCTTTTCGGCAAAGTATTCGGAAGTGACTCTGTGATTGCGGAACGCGGTCAGCACCTTTTGCTGGTTCTGCAGCGCGATCTCATCGATTTCCGCAAAGCAATGCGCGAGATCTTTCTCAGCGGCGGCAACAAGTTTATGGGTATCAGTTTGAATCATGCGGCAGATTATATGTGATCGACAGAGCGCGTGACTGAATTTTGTTTCCATTTTGGAGAAAGCCTGGTCGTTAGGAGTGTTGAAGTACGTCTTCACGGTTTCATCTGGACGCACGAGTAACCGCAAACACATTTTTGTCCAATTGGAAATTTGCACTCTGCTTGCACCCTCAAAGAAATACTATCTATTCATCGCCAAGAGCAATGGCGGCGAAGCTAAGAGGGGTGAACCCCAAAGCAAACCCAAAGCAATTGCATGGAGCAAGCGAAACTTTTTCCTCGACCAGCCAAAACAACACATTAGACGTGCTAAGCCCTCACTAGCACGT
Organism: Candidatus Obscuribacterales bacterium; assembly: GCA_019747875.1. Classification (GTDB taxonomy): domain Bacteria; phylum Cyanobacteriota; class Vampirovibrionia; order Obscuribacterales; family Obscuribacteraceae; genus JAIEPM01. The sequence goes on along the minus strand of JAIEQI010000013.1, from coordinate 22,124 downwards.
CTATTTTTTTTGCACCAAAGCCGTTGAACATGCCGCTAGTATGGAGCGCGGACGTCCCGTCCGCCCATAGCGCGCGAAGCGCGCAAGTTTCGAAGATTCCGGAAACGGCGCTCGCTGAGGCATCTTCCACAGGATCACCACTTCGAAGATTCAACGAGGAACCGCTGGGTTCGCTCGAGAAATCATGTGCCGCCCAGACGTCGGAGGTCCCAGCGCTCCGCTTTTCGATCAAGATCGGTTCGATCCCGGGAGCGCCGGCATCTTGCCGGCTTCGACTGCAGCTTTGAACTCTTGACAGAGAATCAGCGTCTCTAAAGATATAGGAAAGTCGAGGCAATTGATCATGCAAACACATCAAAAACTACTCAACTCAATCAATCAATTCACGGCCGCTCTCTCAACATACCTATTCATTGAACGCTGCCGAATCTGTGACGTATTCATCCATTCAGACTCAGCAAACGCTGCAATCTGCCGACGATGTCTGAGCAGACTTGTACAAGAACCAATAGTCAGCGAATTCCCAATTGACGATCAGAACCTTCTCCAAGTCACAAGCGCCACCACGTATGATGCCCGCATGAAAACGCTAATCTACAAGCTCAAGTACGATGGGGATCAACTCATTGCAAGAGATCTGGCAACTCTCATGAAGCCCGCGCTTACGCAGATCATTGCAGCCCATAACACCGGAACCAACGATAGAGAGAATAGGAACCGATTAGTTCTCCTACCAATTCCATTATCGAGATGGCGCTCGATGCAACGAGGATTCAATCAATCAACGATCATCGCCAAAGAGCTAGGGTCGACTTTTGGGCTTCAAACAAACAACAGATTCCTGAAGAGACCGAAGCATACAAAGCCTCAGCACGATTTGAGAAAGTCCGATCGAAACAGTAATCTAATTGATGCATTCGCCTGCTCCAACAAACGAAAGGAGTCTCCGTCAAGAGATGATTCCTTGATCTTGCTGGACGACATATGCACCTCAGGAGCAACATTAGTTGAAGCCGCGAAAGCTCTTAGGCACTACGGATTTAAAAATATTCAAGCTGTCACAGCCAGTCGAGCACTCTTGGATCTGGACAAATCAAAAGGTTTAACAAGATTACACCCCAGTGGCAGATTCGTTGATAGCTCGAACAAACCACTCCTCAGGCATAATATTTCGTGAGGGTTACTTCTTAGTCTTGGCGCTGCGGTCCATGTCTTCGATGATTTTTCCGATTGCATCTTGGAATAGGTCGCGATGCACGCTGACTTCCGAGAGTGCTTCCTTGCTCCAGTTCTTACTGAGGTCTTTGTTGCCGCCGTTGCGAGACCAGAGCATGACGATGTAACTCGGCTTATTTGGGTTGCCTGTCGGCTTTGTTTTTACGTCATATGTCAACTCGGTGTTTGTTCGCCATTGCGGCAAAATACCAGAAGCCTCTTGCTCTTTGTTGTTCACTTCGACTGGATCGCTTCCATTGATCTTACTGACCGTAATTATGCCACCAGAAAGAACGGCAAGCTGCTCCTGATCGGGGCTAGGCTCGAAATAGAGGATGTCCTTTTCTTTGTGGATAAGATTATCCACGCGCCCACCATTATGTGGCGAATAGGAAAACAGCTCAGATGGAACCTCTGGATGGAGCGCATCGGGAAAGCGAATTTGCCGCGAGAGAAACAAGACGCGCCCGTCACGCAAAGCACGCACAGGTCCCTTCAAATCGAAGATCACATTTGCCAATCTCTGTGATGTATTTTTCTGGATCAACTTGCCGGCGCCGTCAACAATCTCCGTTTTGAACAGTCCGCCCTCGTGCAGATCCGGAATACGAAGCGCGTTCATTTCTCCGGGCGCATTTATGCGGCTATAGTAAAGATAGCGACTATCTGCGCTCCAGTCAGGATAAACACCAGTATCTTTTGCCACCATCGGCAGTTTCTCGCCACCGGCAATCGAAAAGACAGAAATATAATTCGTCTCTTGCGGGCGACGGTGTTTCACGCATGCAAGATTCTTCCCATTAGGAGATACTCTCAACTCAACAATCTCATCAATACTGCGGTCAATCACCGGTCCTTCTTTGACGGTTTGATGATCTATGTGAAAGGATTTGATGTTAAAGACAGGAACTCTGACAACTTTGTATGCCGGCCACTTGCGCACTGCCAACTTCTCGAAATCGACTGAGCTAGTCGCGCGCAGATAAAGTGCGGCCTGCAGCGGATAGCCCAAAGAGCGGAGCGCGCTGTCTTCGAACTTGCGGCGGTCGCCATGATAAGTGAAAACCTTCTTTCTCAACAACGCAGCATCTTTGATGACTAGCTTTTGCTGTTCATCAGTTAAGACGGTTTTGAGATCGTTCCAACTATTTGCATAATCGAATCCCACAACTACGCCCTGATGCTCATGCGGAATCCAGCGAAACATGCCGGCGCGATCAATCAGAACCGGCGAAATCGCCCCTTCCGCATCACAAACACGCAAGCCCTTGGAACCAATTACGGTGGCAAGCTTGCCATCCGTAGACCAGACCATATAATTGCCTTCGCATGCTGCCAGCAATGTTACGCATGTCGCTATCAGCAGCGAAGAACGCGCGAACTTCCGCTCCAGCAATCTCCTTTGTGTGTGTCTCGAAAATTTCCCGATTGCTTTTAGCGTTGATTCTATATTTTTCACGATGTGATGTTTTTCTTACGACAGTGATTCTTTAATTGCTGCAAGAGTTTTTTCAATTGTCGAGCTGCCATGTTCTAGAGAAACAAAAACGGCTTCAAATTGAGATGGCGGCCAATAAACTCCACGCTTCACAAGCTCTTGCCAGAATCGAGCGAATTTCTCTGTATCAGATTTTTTCGCTGACTCAAAATCTATTACGGGCTTGTCGGTGAAAAATAGGCCGAGCATTCCCGTTGTGTGAACAACTTGCGCGGGAACCTTTGCCTTCTTGCAGATCTCTTGAATACCGTCTGCGAGCGCTTTGGTTTTTGCTTCCAGTCGATCGTAGATTCCAGGAGTCTGCAGAACCTTCAATTGCGCCAGCCCGGCGCTAACTGCCAGCGGATTTCCGGATAGCGTACCGGCTTGATAAACATCGCCGTGCGGTGCAATCCGTTCCATAATGTCGCGGCGACCGCCATAAGCTCCAACGGGCAACCCACCACCGATGATTTTGCCTAAACAGGTCAAATCCGGCTTGATGGAGTAAAGAGCTTGCGCTCCACCGGCTGCAACTCGGAATCCAGTCATCACTTCGTCAAATATCAGAAGCGCACCGTGGGTAGTGCAGAGCTCTCTCAAGCCCTTGAGATACCCCTCGGTCGGAAGAATAAGACCGGCATTGCCAACGATCGGTTCAATCATAATGGCGGCAATCTTATCTTTGTGCTCCTTGAAAGCTTTCTCAACGGCACCGAGATCGTTATAAGGAAGGGAAAGAGTCAAATTGGCAACTTCAGCCGGCACACCTGGAGAACTTGAAATTCCCAGCGTAGCCAAGCCAGAGCCAGCTTTAATCAAGAAGGTATCTGCATGTCCGTGATAGCAGCCGTCAAACTTGACGATAAGTGAACGCCCCGTGAATGCGCGAGCAAGGCGAGCTGCCGACATGCAGGCCTCAGTGCCGGAGTTGACCAGGCGGAGCATCTCTATGTTCGGCATCATCTTGGTTACTTGTTCGGCGAATTCCAATTCCAAATAAGTGGGTGTGCCGAAACTTGTGCTTCTTTGCAGTGCATCTTCAACCGCTTCCAAGACGCGAGGGTGTTTGTGCCCGAGAATGAGGGCACCCCATGAGCCAATGTAATCAATATATTCTTTCCCATCGACATCAACGAGAATCGCGCCATCAGCATGATCCATGAAGATCGGATTCGAATTGACGGACTTGCAAGCGCGAGCAGGAGAATTTACTCCGCCCGGAATTAGAGCCTTCGAACGCGCAAACAGCTTGGCTGATTTGCTGGAATCTTCGTCCGCTTTGGTTTCCGGTGAGGGCAATGTTGTGGTGGTCATATTGAAACTCTTTTTTGTTGGCTAGAATGACTGGTAGTTATTATGTGGTCGAGGCAGCTTCGGTTGGGTTGTCGATGAGCCTTTCAAGTGCTGGCTGAACCATCTTTACTGCCTTTTCGCCGGCGGAGAAATGACGCATCTTCAGATCAGCATCAAATAAGAAGTACGACGGTACGAACTTGTTTTCAAAAGCATCAGTGATCGTGTGCCAGTTATCGACGACACAGGGCTGCTTTATTTCGTACTCGGTGATGCACTCTTTGACGGCGTCAACATTGGTGTCACTTTCTTGACGTGGCATGTGCACGCCAATTACTTTCAGTCCCTTCGGACCATACTGCTGAATCCACCCGGCAATATCAGGCAAGGATTCCTTACAGGTGCCGCAACTAATTGACCAGAAATGGACTAGAACCGGGTTGCCCTTCAGAGAGTCTTTATTTATGGGTTCTGAATTGAACCAGTCAGTTCCGCCTTCAAGAGAAGGCATATCGCTGTCCATTCGAAGTGGCATTGGACCTCCTTGAATTTTTACTGAATGGAGAGGCTCTCGAAAGAGATTCTCTCGGCCTTATGGAATTTTACTAAAAAGAAACCGAGAGTGTTTTAACTCTCGGTTTCTTTGAATGTTTTGCCTTACAAACTGATATTAGACTTGAAGTGGCTTTTGGCCTGGCTTCCAATCAGCTTGGCAAAGTCCGCCGACTTTGATTGCTTCGAGAACGCGGATGGTCTCTTCGACCGAGCGTCCGAAGTTAAGAGCGTGGACTACTTGATACTGGAGAACCCCGTCTCCGTCGATGATGAAGAGACCGCGCAGAGCGATACCCTTATCTTCCATCAAAACGCCGTAGTCGCGGCTGACATCTTTTGTGATGTCGGAAGCGAGCGGGAACTTGAGGGAGCCGAGTCCACCCTTGTCTTCAGGGGTGGTGATCCAAGCACGGTGGCTGTAAACGCTGTCTGTTGAAACAGCGAGAACTTCGGCGCCAGCTTTCTTGAACTCATCATATTTCTCGTTGAATGCCTTAATTTCGGTCGGGCATACGAATGTGAAATCGAGAGGATAGAAGAAGAGAACGAGGAACTTGCCCTTGTAATCTGAAAGACGGACATTCTCCTTCAAGGTCTTCATGTCCTTGGTAGAGGGCATGTCAAAATCAGGAGCTTTCTTACCAACTTGCAACATGTGTCGTGTTACTCCAAGAGAAACGAGATCGAACTCTGGCAATCTTAGCCTCATTTCACAATGCTCACGTCGATCGTTAATGGAATATTTGTACTGTTGTTGCGTTTGTTAGTTTTGGCGCTCTTTGATCCAGGCTTCAAGATCTCTTTGCAAGTTGTTGTCAAAAACGAACTTCTGTATGAGCGGGCTCTTAGTATTCCACCCGATGTTTAGGAGATGATAAAGATGGTCTTTCGGCGTTGCAGAATTCTTGCTCCGCCCTAGTTCCGCTTCGTTAGTGGTTTCTGCCATGTCTGTGCCTTCAGCGCCCCTGCTGGTCCATTATGAAAAAACTGACATTTCAAATCGGCGAAAAGCCTTTTGTAAATCAGCTTATCGCAAATTACGAGATCTATAGCGCTTTGTTTGACCGACAGGTGCGGTCTTTGATACTATTTATTTTTGCCTTCATATTGAGGGCGTTTGCCTGTCGGTTTTGTCCGGCGGTTCAAATCAGAACTCTTTGTTACCGGAGTAGGTAAATATGTACGCTGTTGTAGAAGCAGGTGGAAGACAAGTCGAACTGACAGCCGGACGTTATGTCGAAATCGACATGGTCGCTGCCGAAACCGACCAGGAATACGTTTTCGATCGTGTATTGATGATCGTCGACGGAGCTGACTCAATGATGGGCTCGCCAATAATTGAAGGCGCCAAAATCACGGCTCGAGTCATTGATCACGTAAGAGACAAGAAGCTCATTGTATACAAGTACCGCCCCAAAAAGGGCACGAGAAAGCGCACAGGTCATCGTCAGCACCATACGCGCGTTTTCATCAGTAAGATAGAAGTCGGCGGAAAAGTACTCGCTGAAGTACAAGATCCAAAGAAAGAAGGCAAGGGCGGCAAGGCTGCAAAGGCTGAAGAGACAGCAGCTCCAGCAAAAGAAAGCAAGCCAGCTAAGGAAACAAAAGCCAAGGCAGAACCAAAAGAAACCAAAGAACCGAAAGCCGAAGCTAAGACAACAAAGAAGAAAGCAGACAAAGAATAGTTTGCAGACACTTCGTTAAAGTATTGCGGGAGTTATAACTGAAATGGCACATAAAAAGGGCGCCGGCTCTACAAGAAACGGAAGAGATAGTAACGCAAAGCGCCTTGGCGTGAAGAGCTACGGCGGACAGTTTGTTATTCCAGGCAACATCATCATCAGACAAAGAGGAACCAAGTTCCATGCTGGTGAAAATGTACGTTGCGGACACGACCACACACTTTATGCCGTTGCCGAAGGACTCGTTACCTTCACCAGCGCACGCGGACTGAAGATCGTCAACGTTCTTCCAGCACCTACTAAGTAGTAGGACCGAATAAAGTAATCGCAAAATAGCATGCTCACAAGGCATGCTATTTGCTTTTAAGAGCGTCGCAGAACCAAAAATGAAGGGAACTCGTCCATCTCAAAGGCATGAAGGTCCTCTTTCTTTCCATTGGAAGCCTGGCAATATCCAGCGTTTTACAACTTCCACCCCGTAACCATATCACTTTCGGCGGATGGCGAGGGAGCATCGAATGATGCCATAATTAGGGCGAGTTCTGCGTGGAGAGAGAAAATTGCCTGAACTGAGTCATGATCTAATCAAGGAATTAGCCAAACGACTGAATGGTGAATTGTGCGGCGCAAATGAAGGGCTTTCGGTTTCCCGCTTGATCTATGACTCGCGAAAAGTTGTGCCTGGATCGGCATTTTTCTGCATCCCAGGTGAGCGCACCGATGGCAATCAATATGTAGCTGATGCGATCAAGTCAGGTGCATCCCTCATTGTCACTGAACAAAAACAGGATATCAGCAGTCCGATTTTGATCGTGAACGACGTCAGGCAAGCTTTGGCCGACTTTGCAGACGCCCTTTACGATCACCCAAGCAAGAACATACGCCTGATCGGAGTGACCGGTACAAACGGCAAGACGACCACGACACACCTAATCGAACGAATACTCAACAAAGCAGGAAATAGAGCGGGACTAATTGGAACACTCGGATTTCGAACTCCCGATTTTTCCGAAATGCAGGAGGCAAAACACACGACGCCACAAGCGCCTGAACTGCAAGAGATGCTGACGTCAATGCTGGGAAGCAAGTGCAGTCATGTAACGATGGAAGTATCAAGTCATAGTCTTGCGTTGAAACGAGTTGCGGGCTGCAATTTCGCGATTGCGATTCTCAGCAATATCACGCAAGATCACCTCGACTTCCACAAGACGATGGACCACTATTGGCGGTCCAAGCGCATCCTTTTCGAATCACTGAACGAAAGCTGCCAACCGAATAAACTGGCACTCGTCAATCTCGACGATCATCTCGCTAACGAATTCTTGGCGGTCTGCAATTCATCAGTGCGCAAACTCACCTACGGATTCAGCGAAGCCGCCGATATCCAGGTTGTGAGCCACGAATGGCGCGAAGGAAGAAACCACATAAAGCTCGCAACACCATACGGTGAGATGTCGTTTTCGATGCGCTTGGCAGGAAAATTCAACATCTACAATGTGATGGCTGCGATCGGTGCATGCTTGCACGAAGGTATCAGCAAGGAACAGATTGTTCAAACTCTCACCGAGTTCGATGGCGTTCCAGGACGATTTGAAACTGTTTCAATCGGAGCGCATGGAGAGCCACTTTGTATTGTTGACTATGCGCATACGCCAGACGGCTTGGAAAATGTTTTGCGTACAGCCGCAGGCATTAGAAAGGACGGAAGCAAACTAATATGCGTCTTTGGTTGCGGCGGTGACAGAGATCCATCGAAGCGCCCACAGATGGGCGAGATTGCAGAGAACCTTGCTGACTTCGTTTTCGTTACTTCGGATAATCCGCGCACAGAAAATCCGCAAGAAATCATTGCTCACATTCTTACCGGCATCAAGCGCATGAAGAATGTGGAAGTGGAAGCAGACCGCGCGAAAGCAATAAAAATGGCAGTAGCACAGGCGAAACCGGGAGACATAGTTCTTGTTGCAGGAAAAGGTCACGAAGACTACCAGCTAATCATGAATGAAGTGTTTCCCTTTGATGATCGAATTGAAGTTCGCAAAGCACTTGAGTCGACTCTCGGAGCCGGGAGATCCTGATCTCCGAAGCCCGCAGACGCCACTATATGCGGTGCAGGAAGATCTATTCTAAATGAGCGCCAGATTTGAAGTGAACGACCTTTCCGGTAGAAGGATCAAGACCGTAGAACCAGCCTCTGTCTCGGATAGTCTTGTCTCGTTCGGCATCCGCTTTAGTGTATAAGTCATTTCTTTTGTTTGGAAAAGCACTAACTCTACCAGTTACCGGATCAAGACCATAAGAAAAGCCACGCTTATTAATAGCATCAGCTTTGTCTTGATCTGCCTTAGTCCAGATATCAGTCCGCATAGTAGGATTGGCTGTTACCCGACCAGTTAATGAATCAATGGAATAAGAGGAGTTCTCTCCTAAGACCGGCAAATCTCCACCACGCCTCCCTGTAGCCTTTGGAAGGGATCCGAGAGCAACAAATTAGCCCCCAATTCTCGAGAGATGTCAGATATTGAGCGCGATCCTCCAGCGGAAGCGCCAGTGAGATCAAGAAGATTCAAGCCAGGCTCAGGAGCGGGCGGCACATGGCGGGAGCGATCGTTCACATCGCTAACGGGATCTTTTGTAGCAACGGGTTCCATACCGGAACGACCTCACTAACCCAAAGCTAGTCCATCCTAATCGACATTCATGACAAATTGGTATCCGGCGGACACCGAAATCAGACAGGCTGGGTTTTGATGCGGTTCAGCTCACGTCTTGACTTCGAGTCACCGCAGGCGGTGACAAAACATGAAATCCGGCCGAAATAAAACTGCACAAAGACTGCTTCAAATACGCATTCCGTCCGATAACTTCAATCCCCTTTTTCCAGATTGAGACTGAGTTTCATAATCACGAACTGACTGCGCGGTGATGCAGTCTAAGCTCCCCTTGCGATCTGCATAAAGAACATGCTTACATGAATGCAGGCGGAAAGTCTTGCCCGCTTTGCTGGTGCACGAAATAGAAAAAAATTATCAGAACATCAGCCAATACGCTGCGTCTATTTCAATCTTCAGAACCGAAAACGTTGGCAGAGACAGCGTTTGTGCCATTCCTGTTTTTCAAGAGAAAATTCGGTGATGTCATCAGCATATCTTCTGGGAATGAATCAAATACGCCAAAGTAGTAGGCGTTTTTTCGGGCGGGATAGGCTTTGCGTCAATCGAGTGGGTATAATCTAAGCGGGCGGCGGGTCCTGCAAAAAGATCTGCGGGTGAGGAATCAAGGTGGGCATTAGCTTCCACGTAACTTCAGTACGAGAGGGGACAATCTTCAACGTAATGCAGTTCCTGAGCCTTGAAAAGGTTACAGGAACTCTTAGCGTCTCCTTTGGCCGCCATATTCCAGATGCTCAAATCTTTTTTGTTCAGGGTCGCGCAGCTGCGTCCGAGTTTGGAGACGTCAAAGCCGAACAGGTTTTTGACCTTCTCTTATGTCAAGAGTATGCCGTAAAAGAAATCAATTTCGCGCCCGGACGGGAAGCGAATTACAAAGAAGACACTGTTATCAAAACGCCCAGCTTGTCTGGAGCCATGCTCAATTCCTCCAAGGACGTAGATCAATGTGCCGCCCGCCCATACATCTTCGGTCTCTTGCAAGTAACGTTCCCGGATCAAGGTCCGATCGATTCTCTCTTGCAGGTATTCCACGAGTTTGGCAAACACAAAGGGTTTCTCGAAACCATAAAGCCGGAAGAGAGCGATCGCGAGGCACCGCTTCCCCACTGCGTGCTGGTTCATCGCGCACTACAACGCAACGTTGTCACTTATAAAACACCACTAGTCGCGCTCAAATCATTTCGCCCACTTCTTGAAATCGTACAGCCACTCGAGGAAAAGGAAGCCGAAAACCTCCGTGGATACATGCGAAGCCTGCTCCCGCACCCACGCGCCACCCATATGCCTCTTGAACGCTTTTATGCTTTCGCCAGTGCCGTCGAATCCATCGCCTACCGCCGCGGTTCTGAAACTGGCGATGAGGCCCGCCGCATTATTTATCGCCTAATTCAGTCAACAACTAAACTGAATGACGGTGGACCGATGAATTTGTAACGCCCGTTAAGCTCGCTCGACCTTTTTGCCGCTTTCAATTAGTTGGCTCTCAACCCACCTGGAAACCCGGTTTCACAAATTCTTACCTTCAGCTGTTGTCTTTTATTGTCAACGGTTACTTGGCTTCTTGCAAATTATTCGCCCAAAACTATACATAAAGTGTTCGGTGCTTACTCGTTTTGACTAAGGCCAGGCTATGCTTAATTAAGTGAGTGCCGAAAAGGGCGCGTACAGGCATGCCTGAATTGCAAAAAAGCCAGAACAAACTTAACCACCTCCTCAAACAAGCCGACGCTTGCTTTGATTGGATATCGGTTCAGAAGATTGATTTTGTGACCAAGCTAGCACATAGAAGAATGCCTGGCGGCTTCTGGGGCGACGGGCATGCACACAACGCGGTGAACCATCCCGAGATTTCGGCGACCAGAATATATCTGACTTTTGACGACGGTCCCTCACCCGATACAACACCGTACTTATTAGAGTTACTCGAAGCAGAAGAAATGAAGGCCAGCTTCTTCCTCATTGGAAAGGAAATCGAGAAACATCCTGATCTCGTCAAAAAAATTGCCGATGGCGGACATAGTATCGGCAACCATTCGTACAGCCACCAGTTCATGCCTGGCTTGACGGTAAAACAAATTGAAAGCGAGATCGAAAAAACGAACAAGCTGGTGGAAGAGATCTGTGGAGAACGTCCAAAGAATTTCCGTCCTCCTTATGGATTCATGGACCAGAAAACAGCCGGCGTCTTAAACGACCTTGCGATGCACCCTGTGTACTGGTCGCAAGCTCCAGAAGATTGGTCCTTGCCCGGAGCGCAAGCTGTCGTAAGAAGAGTTTTGATGCGTCTTACGCCTGGAGCGCTGATTGTTTTGCACGAAGGCAAAGCGTTGAGGGAACAGACCTTATTGGCTGCCAAGGAAATAATATATAGATGCAAATCGTCCGCACTAACACTTAGCAAGGTAGAACTTCGTGCTTGAATTTCGTCCTCCGTTAGATAGTCCTCTTCTTATCGGTATCGCTCGAACAATGCTCCCTCAGATTCTGAAGTTCAGAATGAGGGATGCCGAAGTTCGCGTCGTCGGTGATGGTCTGGAGCGGCTAAAGAAATTGAAGGGGCAAAGAGTAATGATCTGCCCCAATCACTCCCATCGCCACGATCCCGAAGTTATGTTTACGCTCGCGTGCCGCGCCGGTGAAGAATTCAATTTCATCGCGGCTCGCGAAGTGTTTGATTGGAACGGCGGAAAGAACGGCTGGCTCCTGCAACGGATGGGTGTTTATTCAGTTGTCCGTGGCGCAGTCGATCGTGAGTCTTTCAAAACAACAAAACGACTTCTCGTCGAAGGAAAGAAGAAACTAGTGCTCTTTCCGGAAGGAGAAATCTCAAGGCAGAACGATGTGCTGCTGCCCCTCGAAAGCGGAGCAGCCCAGCTATCATTCATGGCTTTGGATGAGCTGCAAAAGAAACAAGCCGGACAAGAGATGTACATTTTGCCCGTTGCATTGAAGTACACCTACAAGTACGACACAACACCGCTGTTGACCTATTTGATGACAAAGATAGAGGAAAGGATTGGTTTAACCTGCGCTCCCGATGATTCTCTCTACAAGCGAGTTCGAGCTGCAGCCGAAGTCGTTTTGAAAACTCTTGAGGATGAATACGATCTCAAGCCACCGGCGGGCTCCGATCTCAATTCAAGAATTCACAATCTAAAAACACACATACTTCAAACAATGGCAGATGTTTTACACGTGACATTGCCGGAAGGCGCTTCTCACCTTGATTCCGTGCGCATTCTCAGAAACACGCTTGACGATTTTATTTACGAGGACGACGACGATTTACCGCCGTATCAGAAAAAGATCCATGACGAGAAAGCAGTAAAAATCAAAGCCTTCTACCGAGATCTTGATCGCGTGGTGTGTTTCATCGCAATCTATGATGGCTATCTTACGCCGCCGATTACACAAGAACGATTGATCAATGTACTTGAGCTAATCGAAGCGGAAGTCTTTGGTGAATCAAAAATAAAGGGACCGCGCATCATCTATATCACGATCGGAGAGCCGATCAACCTGCTCGATTATTACGCAAGTTACAAGAAAAGTAAGAAACCTGTTATCGAGCAAATCTCGCAGCAGGTCAGCTCGCAGCTCCATAACATGCTGGTAGAGGCGGACAAGCAACGCGAGTCGGTTTTTGTGAATTGAATTTCTCTTAGCAACCCTGCACAGGCATGCTATTATTCCATCTGGCGGCTTTTCGCCAGGTCTTAAGCGGTTTTCAGATAGCTGAGCCGCACAGAAGAGGTTGCTCATGTTAAAGCTTGCGCTGGTTGGACTTGGAGCGTCAGGATTATTCTGCCTGGAAGAACTAGCAGGTGCCAACATCGAAGTACATGTTTTCGATGTCGGGCCTAAATACGACAAACGCTATCCCTGCCCCATCGACCAGGGGAAATTGGAAGTCTGCCCTCCAAAGGCTTGCAGCTATTGCGCACCAGGGCAGTCTGCCGGAAGCTGGAACGACTTCAAGGTCATCCTATCGGCATCGCCAGTGATTGGTGGTCGGCTATACGATTTGATCGGCGAGAAGGAATTGCAAGCTCGCCTCGATAAGTTACGGAGGCTGATTCTTGAACATGCGCCCGTTGAAATTCCAGTTGTGAAGCCAGATCAGGAAGACTTAGATTGGATCAAGAAGCGTGCCACACTTGCCGGCATGACATATCACTTCCAGGAGCTGCTGCACTGCGGTTCGGACAACGCGCCTGCAATTAACACCAGCATCTTGAACGAAATCAATGGCAAGGGTCCAAACATAGTTTTTCACTGGGACAGCAAAGTTGTTTCTGTTGGGCGCCGCGCCGACAAGTTCGCAGTCAGATTTGACCGCTATAGACGACCAGAGAACGAACAGGAAGAGCTATTCGACTTCTGTATTTTGTCGGTGGGCAGAGGCGGGGCAAACTGGCTTACGCAACAAGAGTTCTACAAATCATTGGAAACGTCACCTGGACAAGTAGACATTGGCGTCCGAGTCGAAACAAGCTGCTACTTCACGGAAGAAGTAGATAAGCGATTCTACGAGCCTAAACTCTATTATCTGACAAAGCGATCAAATGATGTCGTGCGCAACTTCTGTTCTAATCCAAAAGGATTCGTCACGCCAGAGAATCACCGCGAGTACGTACTGGTAAACGGACATAGCAAGATGTTCGAGAAGTCAGAGAACAACAATTTTGCTGTTCTGGTTTCCAAAACCTTCACCCGCCCATTCAAATATCCGCAGCAATACTCGCAACACATCGCTAAAGTGACGAACATGCTTGCTGGCGGGGGTCCTCTCATTCAACGACTCGGGGATCTTCGCAACGGACGTCGCTCAAAATCAATGACCAATAACCTAATCCGCCCGACGCTGGAAGCAGAACCAGGTGACATCTCACTTGCTTATCCGCACAGAATTCTCGAAGGAATCGTCGAGTATCTCGATGCATTGGACAAAATCTGCCCAGGAGTGGCAGGTGAATCGACACTTCTGTATGCACCGGAAGTAAAAAGCTATCCCGATTTCATCGTAGTTAGTAAGAACATGGAAACCAATATTCCTAACCTGTTCGTAATTGGCGATTCGAGCAGCTGGACGCGTGGAGTCGGTCAGGCTGCCACATCTGGCATGCTGGCCGGCGAAGGTGTCCGACAAAAATTGAAAGACCTTGGACTGCCGGAAAAATGGACACTGCCAGCGGTGGCAACAGGCGCGCAGGACGGCCAATGTTCTCCGGCAAATGAAACGAGCTGCTCTGGCTCCAATGAATCAGACGCAAATTGCTCGAATACGAAGTCCGGAGATGCGGCTCGCTCTGCTGTCCCCGAAGTAGTGGTCACGATTCAGAAGTCTTAAACCCTAAACTTTTGACTTCGTTAATTGCCCCTTGTTGTATGATCGGATTAGTGCACCTGAGTGCAGACACGAAAATAAGAGAAAGTATGGTAACTGCAAACATGCCCGGGTCCAAAATAATCGGTGTTGGAACTGTAAAAGGCGATCCGAAGATATCGGTCGGATCCTGGGTCATGATTATCGTTATTTTGGCGCTACTTTTATTGCCCTTGCTAACATTGACGGTGGCCTTCATTTGCTCTCAAAAGGCCAATGCACAGACTCCGCAGGAGCTGTATTGGTATTACTGGACCCAAGCAGCTCAGCGCGACGCAGCAAACAACGAGAAATCCCGCGTCAAAGTAATGCTGGATAATGTTTATTATCAGCTCTCCAATTATTACGACAAAAACAAGTCTCTACCCCGCTTTGACCCAGACATGGATAAGTTCATGACGGGTTCGTATAAGAAGATCATGAGTCAGGATCCGGACTCCACGTGGGCGCCAACAGCATCAGGCAGTCACAGATCCTTCGGTTCGATGCGAATGTTCTACGACGCGGGGGCGGCGAACCTGACCAAGATTAATGATAAATATCAGCTTCCAGAATCCTGGAAGGGCGATCCGAAAAGTATTGTTGTTGTAACGGACGGCGCGGATCATGCAGTTACTTATTACACAGGCGATGATCAAAAGCCTCTGGTTTTCAGCGTAATCGACCTAACTCCAGGCGACAACGATGACGACAATAACTCACAAAACCCAAATCCCACGCTAAAGAAGTAGTCTAACCAGACCGAGCATTTTTTGCAGGCTTCAATTGCAGCTTGAATGTTCGACGTGCAATTTCACTAAGGAAAAAACTTCCTTTTTCAGTCAAAATATCGAGAGAAATTCTACTGGAAGTCAACATCAACTTTTGTCGAAAACGACGAAGGGCGGGGCTATGGCAAAAACGATTACAGTCTTGGTTGGAACAAGAAAAGGCGCATTCTTTCTGCGGAGCAATGACAGCAGAAAAACATGGCAGCTCTCAGAACCTACATATCTCGGTCACATCGTTTACCACCTCGTCGCGGACCCAAGAGATCCAAAACACCTTGTGATGTGCACAAAAGCAGGACATCTAGGTCCAACCGTTTACTATTCAGAAGATGGCGGCCAGTCATGGAGTGAATCGAGCACGCCCCCACAATTTCCGAAGCAGCAAGGCGCGGAAGAAGCGAAAGCCGCCGAGGCGGGCGAATCAAAACCAAACGAAAAAAATGGAAAGAAAGCTCGCGTAGTTGAGTCCGTATTCTGGCTCAGCCCTGGTCATGCAAGCGATCCCGGGACCTGGTATGTGGGCACGAATCCGCCCGGAATTTTTGTGTCAAAAGATCATGGTAAGACCTGGCAGCCAATGACAGGATTTAATGAACATCCCATGTATTCGAAGTGGACAGAGATGGGAGAGACGCCAGGAGGACAGCTGCTGCACTCCATCAATATTGATCCCCGCGACAAGAATCACATCTATTGCGGCATTTCCGTTGGTGGGGTATTCGAGAGCACTGATGGCGGTGCAGACTGGAAACCGCTAAATAAGGGGTGCGCAGCCGATTTCATGCCAGATGAAGATGCGGACTTCGGGCACGATCCACACTGCCTCGTAATGCATCCGAAGAATCCAGATCGGATTTACCAGCAAAATCACTGTGGAATCTACCGCATGGACCGCCCCTCAAACGAGTGGATTCGCATTGGTAAGAACATGCCTAAAGAGATTGGCGATATTGGATTTCCGATTGTTGTAGACCCAAATAATGCAGACAAAGCGTGGGTTTTTCCAATGGATGGTTCGGATGTTTGGCCGCGCACCAGTCCTGGTGGCAAGCCGGCGGTGTATGTAACAAGCAATGCCGGAGAAAGTTGGGAAAGGCAAGATAAAGGACTCCCTCCGGAGAAAGCCTATTTCACCGTCAAGCGACAGGCGATGTGTGGTGATGCGGAGCAACCATTTGGTCTATATTTTGGAACAAGCCAGGGCGAAGTTTGGGCGAGCGCTGACGAAGGCGAAAACTGGAGCTGCATAGTCCGCTACCTCCCAGAAATATTTTCTTTGTCCATTGTGGCATCAGATTGAAGTTGAATAGCTGACGATTTGAAGATTGGACCTTGGTTCGATCCCGGGAGCGCCGGCGTCCCGCCGGCTTCTAACTTACACAAGAAAAGTGATAGAAATGAAGATCCACATTCCCAGCCCTCTAAGATCCTATACAAAGAACGAAAGCATCGTGGAATCGCACGGCAGTTCAGTTAGAGAATTGCTCCAGAACTTGGATCATGCCTATCCTGGCATTCGCTTCCGCATGATCGACGAACAAGACGGAATCAGACAACACATAAGGATCTTCGTGGAACGCAATCAAGTAACCGATTTATCGATGCCACTAAAAGGAAACGAACTCGTGCATATCATCTGCGCACTAAGCGGAGGCTAGAGTGGACTCTCTTTCCCGTACAGAAAAAATCCGATACAGCAGGCATCTGCTCTTGCCCGAAATTGGAATTGCCGGACAAGAGAAACTGAAGCAGGCAAAGGTACTAATTATCGGTGCCGGCGGTCTTGGAAGTCCAAGCTCACTCTACCTTGCTGCCGCAGGGATAGGTACTCTCGGAATAGTCGATTTCGACTTGATTGACGCAACAAATCTTCAGCGCCAGGTTCTCTATGATACCGATGCCGTCGGCAAATCAAAAGTGCAGATGGCCAAAGAGCGACTATCCAGACTGAATCCGGAGATTACAATCCGCATGCACGACCAGCGATTTAGCGCCTCGACAGCAAAGGAGCTGATTGCCGCTTACGATATCGTTATTGATGGCACAGACAATTTTTCTACGCGCTATCTTGTAAACGACGCGTGCGTACTGATGAACAAACCGAACGTGTATGGATCTATTTTCCGCTTCGAAGGTCAGTCCAGTGTTTTTTCTTATGCCGGTGGTCCCTGCTACAGATGTTTATTTCCTGAGCCACCGGAAGGAGATGCCATTCCGAACTGCGCAGAAGGCGGAGTTCTAGGCGTAATTGCCGGTATCATCGGTTGCATCCAGGCCAACGAGTGTATCAAAATCATCTGCTCAATCGGCAAAACATTGAAAGGGCGATTGCTTTTATTCGATTCCCTTGCAATGTCTTTCGATGAGTTGAAAATCGACCGAAATCCGAAATGCCCAGTATGTGGCAATCTACCGACAATAACTGAGCTGCGCGATCAAGATGAGATTTGCGCGAGCCAGAATCAGCCGGGAGCTCCAACAGCAACAACCAATAGTAATCGAGTTTCGACAACAAAGGAAAGCACAGTAATGAAGGAAATTACCGCAATAGAACTAAAAAAGGAACTCTCATCCGGCAAAGAGCTCGTAGTTCTCGATGTGCGAACGCCACCAGAGGTTGCACTCGGCCGTTTGGAATCCTGCGTACATATTCCGCTGCAAGAACTGAACCAGAGATTGGATGAACTAGATAAAGAGAAAGATATCGTCGTTTACTGCAAAAGCGGCGGACGCTCGCGACGGGCAATCGAAGTATTACAGAACCATGGTTTCAAACACTTACGGAATCTGACTGGTGGCATTACAGCCTGGTCCTTCGAGGTAGATCCGAGTATCGTTGTCGGATAAGATACTGCAAAAACACTGCTCTCAGGCACCGCAGGGTGGTGCGCAGGAGCAGTGTGTTTAGCTTTTCTATTGCGTCTACAGGGTTGATACGGAGAAAACAAACGCAATAGACTGCATATCGTTAGTTCGTGGACAGCTGACTATTTAGCGGGTCTTGAGCCTCGGATTGAGCTGCTTTAAGATGTCCGCCTTGTTGATGCTGGTCATCCCAAGATCTGAGAATCTAACACGATCATTTCCACGTTCAACTTTTTGGATGCCATTCTTTCCAATGGTTACTTTGGAGCCATCTCCGTAGGTGATTGTGTGCGTGCCGTCCTTGTTCTCGCTCATTTTGCGAACATCACCAGTTGTTTTGAATGTACCATCAGGGTTAACTGTTACCGTGTCACCATTTGGTGTAGTGAGCGTCTCTTGTCCATTCTTTCTCTGAAGGCGATCACCAGTCGGAAGAATGTGATCACCATCACCGCCCTTTCCAAACGGCTTCATATAATCATGGTTGCGCGTGGTGAGTTCCTTGATCATCTCCCCGATGTTGTTCTTGTCGAGATCCTTAGGAAGCTCAACCTTATCGGCTGGGTTCTTCAATAACTCTGGATCAATTGGATTCTTAACGAGGTCAGCCAGGTTCTTACCAGCATTACCATCTTTCAACACTGAAGGATCAATCGGATTTCTAACGAGGTCAGCCAGGTTCTTACCAGCATTGCCGTCTTTCAACACTGATGGATCAATTGGATTCCTTACCAGGTCAGCCAGGTTCTTACCAGCATTGCCGTCTTTTAACACTGCTGGATCAATTGGATTCTTTGTCAGGTCACCCAAGTTCTTACCAGCATTGCCGTCTTTCAACACTGACGGATCAATCGGATTCTTTGTCAGGTCACCCAAGTTCTTACCAGCATTGCCGTCTTTCAACACTGACGGATCAATCGGATTCTTTGTCAGGTCACCCAAGCTCTTACCAGCATTGCCGTCTTTCAACACTGACGGATCAAACGGTTTCTTGGTAAGGTCACCCAGGTTATTCCCATTGTTAGCAATATCCTTCAGGCGTTCATCTTCTCGAATGTGATAAAGATCCCGCGATTGTTCCTTCCTATCATTCGGATTGCGCTCCAGCTCTTTTGCCGGTGCCTTCTGTTCGTTTGGATTGCGATCTCGTTCGTAATTGGCTGGTGCCTTCTGCTCGCTTGGATTGCGATCTCTTTCATAGTTATTCGGCGTTTGCTGTTCTGTGTTCCTGTTCTTACCCAGTTCAGGTTGTCCACTTTGCTGATCAGAAGTAGGTTTCGGCTTGCCATCCGGCATACCGAGTTCCTTCATTGCTTCACTGAAAAGTCCATCGCGAGCGCTCTCTTCAACTGACTTCGAATCGCTTACGTCCTTCTGATTTTCAGCGGACTTGTTGTTTTTGATCTCTTCATTTTCCATAGTAAATTCCTCCGGCGATGCTCAGCGGAACCTGAGCCGGAAAGTTAGCGGTGATTAGTAAGTAAGATCATGTCGAGCTTCCTGGTGCTCACATCGAACTCACAAGAACATCATGATGCTAACGAACAATTTCGGTTATGTATTTACGAACCAAATTTTCTTGCAGGATTCCAAAAGCTAACGGTTCAAATTTGCCAAAGCCACTCCATCAATGAGAAACATCAACTGCACCGATATGCAGAGAGTCGTTGCGAAGATGATTCGGTGTCAAATCTCCAGGCTGTAGCCACCAGGGGCGCCGGCGCCTCGCCGGTATTTTCGTCATTATGATTCTGGGGGGACCACGAGGTCGCAGACAAGCAGCAAATTGTTTCATAGGAGCGACGCCACGCGTAGCCAGTCAGAATAGAACTAACAAGAAAGATCGGCTGCCCCGTGGACCCGCCGATCTTTCTGCATTCTCGATTTTCTTGAAATGTCCGCAGGGTTGGTGTTGCGCCAACAGGCTCGATCCCTCAAGCCCCCCACTGGGGATGCTGCGTTATCTTGTGTTTCCTTCTACGGTGACCCTAATTTTATTAGGGGGATTTTGTCACCATATTTTGTTAGACGCTGGTTTCTCAAATAAGTTCAATGCTAGTGGGGAATTTTATCTTTGCTTAGCATTCCGTTTAAAACGGAAACGCCTTCAGCTTTATACGAAGGCGTTTCGACATGTTGAAAGAACGCAAAACGAAGAGAATAGTTCCCACCTTCTGCAAACTTTTTATAGGTTGGAGAATTCCGGCTCGATTCTTTCGCTAATTACACCTTGTTCAAAGGCACGATCAAAGAATTGCTTTATTGCTTTCCTTCCGACAGCACCGAAATCAACGCTCATGTTGTTGACATACATAGAGACAAACCTGTCAGCTTGCTCCTTCCTCAGTGCACCAGCATACGCCATCGCATACTCTAGAGCTTCGCCTCTATGCTCCAGAGAAAACTTTACCGAATCACGGAACATTCTGCCGGCCTTTTGCATCAATTCATCGCCGAGATCTTTCCGAACTGCATTGCCACCAAGCGGCAGAGGCAAGCCCGTCTCCTCAAACCACCACTCGCCCAGATCAATAAGCTTGTGCAAGCCGAATTCGGAATAGGTCAGTTGTCCTTCGTGAATAATCAAACCGGCTTCCACTTTGTCATCCTTCACGGCTTCAAGAATCTGATTGAATGGCATTTCGATGACATTGAGATTTGCTTCCACCAGGCGCAAGGTCATATAAGCACTGGTCTGCTTCCCAGGTATGGCAATAGTTGTGTTGCGCAGATCGGAAAGAGAAAGCTTCTTCTTCGCGACTACCATAGGTCCATACTTTTGCCCCATGCTTGAGCCGGTCGGCATTAAGGCATATTTGTTGCGAATCTCAGGATAGGCGGCGAAGGAAATTGCCGTCACCTCGTAAGTGCCCTGGCGCGCTTCTACATTCAGGGTCTGAATGTCCTTCATTACCTGGTTGACCTTAATCCCATAGGTCTCAACGTTGCCGGTCGCCAATCCATAGAACATGAAAGCGTCGTCTGAGTCCGGACTGTGGGCAATCGAAATTTCCTTGACAGCTATAGCCATGGTAGCCTCCTCTGGTTGCAACAATTGTCGCCTGCTTGCACCAGATAGACCTGAATTGGCGGTAATTTACTTATTCTTTGTTTGCAGCGACCAGCCCATTGGGTGTGGGCTTTGGAAGCCATGGGGCAGAGGGCGAGCTTCAAATACTTTCTTTAGAGTATTCGAATCGCGAGCTGTTATGCCACCGCCTTTGATACCAAACACTTCCTTGGAAGTTGAACCTTCTAATGTATACATGAGATCCGCTGGATCAGAGCTGTGTCCAAAGAGTCCAAGCGCATGCCCGAACTCGTGCATCGCAACACGTTTCAATGCCTTTTCCGGTATGCCTTGCAGATAGTAGCTGGGTCGCAAGAGATAGACAGTCACTCGCATGCGACCATTAAAGATTTCGAGATTGGTTTGACCCAAGCAACGAGGCGGAAGATGGTTAATCCATCCTACTTCGATGTCCGCGAACTGGAGGGGATCAGCATTTTTTACAGGCACAATTGTCTTCCATGCGCCAAGAGCTTCTTCCAGAGCCTTCTCCCACTGAGGTGGCGAACCTTGAGGGAAATGAACGAGAATCGGGAAACGCGTCCATCGAGCCACAGATCCATTGGCGAATTTATTGATAGATGCGAAGTAGTCTCCGGCCGCTTGTTTGTACGGCATGTTTTTCACGACGCTATCAAATGCCATTTCAGGACGGTCGGCAGCCGTTAACCCTGCGGAGGTACTAGAGCCAGAGCCCAACGTGGAATTCGGCTGAGTTGATGAGACGGGCGATTGCGGAGGTGCTTGCGGTGCTTGCGGTGCTTGCGGTGCTTGCGGCGATTGCGGAGATGGTGGGGGTGGGGGCGGTGGCGTACTTGGCACCGAGGATGGTGGCAGTGTCGGATTAGCCGGGACGCCAGATCCATATGCCAAATTATTTCCTTGCGGTATTCCTGTGCCCATCCCTTGCGGTATTCCTGAGCCCATTCCTTGCGGCATTCCTGAGCCCATTCCTTGCGGCATTCCTGAGCCCATTCCTTGCGGCATTCCTGCTCCCATGCCTTGCGGCATTCCTGAGCCCATTCCTTGCGGCATTCCTGAGCCCATTCCTTGCGGCATCGAGCCCATTCCTTGCGGCATTCCTGAGCCCATTCCTTGCGGCATTCCTGAGCCCATTCCTTGCGGCATTCCTGAGC
>JAIEQI010000075.1 GCA_019747875.1 Candidatus Obscuribacterales bacterium | reverse complement strand
CTCGCGAGACGACGCAGAGCCACCGATCCTCGCGAGACGACGCAGAGCCACCGATTCTCGCGAGACGACGATACCAGAGCGACTTCAACCGTCGGGAGGTCGTCATACAGAAAAATTGACGCGCCTGCCGGGAAGCAGGCGCGTTGGGGCGTAAATCTATGTTTTGTTTAGCACAGCTAGGTAGAGAACTTGCTGCAAGCGAGATCCGGCTTTATTTCTTTGGCTTCGACTCATAAGTGCTGGCATGAAGCTCGCTGAGTTGAAGCGAACGGTCTTTTACAAAATCGGAGCGCGGTCCCCAGAAATTGTCTATATTTACTTCCCCCGTATCTGCTTTGTAGTCGGTAACGCAAACAACGTGCCAGCTTGTGCATTTGGGTGTTATTAACTGAAGAACCCCAGGTGCGGCTCGGAACGTGAGTCTTGGAGCTGTTTGAATTACTCCACCGTTCGGATGGATGGCAATAATTGCAGGTAATTGACCGGATTGTTTGAGGTTAGAAAGTTTGTTTGCCAGATCATTGCTTCCATTAAACAGAGTTGCCGGTTTGTTCTCCGGACGGCTTTTGTGCGCAAGCAAAAAGGGCTTTGCTGAGCGTCCTGTAAGCATCTCATAAGCGCCCATCAGGCATCGCATGGAAAACGCGGGACTGTTCTCTGGCATTCCTGATTGACTCGCAACGTGTTCGCGAATGTCATCTGCCCAGCGAATCACAAGGCGCTCGCCGGTGTCGCCGTGAAAGGTCGGACCACCCGGCTGTTGTATGTATCTAAGGGAGCCTAGCGGAACCTTGATACCGCGCGGATCTTCTGTTTGATTTTGCCAGTACAAGTTTGCTACTGCAATTTGAAAAATCTGACTCGCATACGAGCGGCAAGGACTGCCGACGTGGAACAACCTGGACTCGCGATCGGGCTCGATGAGATCTGCCGGAAGTTTCGCCGTCTGTCCAGAAAAACCAGTAATGGTTCCACTCAAAGCTTGAAGAATTATGCTGCAAACTACAGAAGGGGCTTCAGTGTATAGCTTTGTTTCCAGAGCTGCTAACGTGCACGTATTATGATTGCCTTGATTGACTTGTGACGGATCACCCAATTCAATGATCAAATGTTTGCATAGTTCTACGTGATTACTTTTACTGGTAAGGATCCCTCTGTCTATTGCGCTGCTGAGAATTTCGTAGCATCTTCTCAACTCTTCTCTTTTGTGATCCAGTCTTTCTTCAAAGTGGCGCAAGCTGTCCTCTAATGCTAAAGAACTCTCACCATTTTCAGAACAGAACTTGAGAAGCACTTGTTTGCAAGCTTCATTGAAATTCAATGAGGTGCTGCCTGATAGCGCTACTCCTGTTTTCATTGAATCGCTATGGCTAGAGACGTTGCCTAGTTCGGGCTGGGAAGCAGTATGTGCTTGTAGTTCTGGGATCAATATGAACAGGCACAGCAGTAGCACTGCAAACCTGCGGATGCAAAGTTTGAGATTCATAATTAGCTCGCGATTGATGAGAGCAAACGTTGTTAGTTTGCTTTGAGGTTCAATAGGTTAATTAAAGATTTCGCCACTCGTTTGGCAGAAGCAGCCAGCAGACCATGTTGTGGCGGTTAGGGGCGGCGCTGCTGGCTTACGCGTCCACGTGAGAAGACGCTGCTGTTGTCTACCAAAGCAATCCATATGCACCACAGACAATGCGGTTGCGGGAATGCTTGCTTCTGCTTAGCTGTTCAATAAAATTCAAAATTTCAAAACAAATTCTGCGTGAATCCGTGATTCTAAGCTGCTGTGCTCACTGTTCGCAGGCGTGGTTTCTCAACTTCCACTGTAACAGCAGTTGAGGATACCGGATTGGCAGGTGTAACAGACTCTTTTGCTTCCGCCTTCGCTTTCGCTTCTGCTTTGGCGGCATATTGCTTCAGGAATACGTACAGTCGGTTCTCCACTTGTAGTATCTTTTCTGTCTGATTAGATAGAGTGAGAACTGCATTCAACTTCAATAAAATGCGTATTTCTAACTCCGATCCCTGAATATTATTCTTGATCAGTATGCCGAGAGCCGCCTGGAGTAATTGTTCGGCTTTTTCGAGATTCTTCTCGGCCGCATAGATTTCGCCAAGCATTAGAAGCGTTTCGGCGGTGTCAGGGTTGAGTAACCCCACCTTTGAATTCTGTTGAATGTCGAGGATTCGCCAGTAAAGAGCTTTTGCCTTCTCCAATTCACCAAAAACAAAGAACAGTTCGGATAGATTGCGGAGATCGCTAACCAGCTTTGGATGGTTTTTTCCCCATGCCATTTCGGTTCTTTCAATCCGCTTCATCGCTGAGTGATATACATTTTCGCATGCTGTTTCCAACATATTTAGTCCCCGGTAGAGAGTCATTGCATACTTCTATCAAACCGCAGGGAAGCTGATCTGGCTTCCCCGCTATTGGTGAAATAAAAGGGGTAATACTTTTGAGGATTTATCCCCCGGGTGATTAACTCAATCATCCTTTGGAACTACTCCGACTCAAGTATTCCTTCTTTTATTGCTTTCAATGCTGCTTGCGTTCTGTCTGCTACCCTGAGTTTCTCAAATATGTGTTGCATGTGACTCTTAACAGTTTCCAGGCTCACGATCAAACGTGCAGATATTTCTTTGTTGCTGCAGCCTTCAACGAGTAATTTGAGAACATCGATTTCGCGATCAGTAAGGAGAAATTTCTTTGTAGATTGCGAGGCGGAAGTTTTTAGCGGCTTTGCGGTGGCGGACTTTGAACTTGCTTCCGTAGACCGCAACACACGATCCGCTACCTTGCTGTCCAACCATGCTGCACCAGAGTACACAGTGTGAATGGCATACTTCAATTGAGATGGACTGATATCCTTCATGCAATAGCCTTGAGCTCCTGCTGAGAACGAGCCGAAAATACTCTCATCATTGCTGAATGTCGTGAACATGATCACTTTGACGTTTGGCATTTGAGCCAAGATCTTTTTTGTCGCTTCCATTCCGTCCATAAAAGGCATGTTTATATCCATTAAAATCACGTCTGGTTTCAGTTCAATGGAAAGCTCAACTGCTTGCGTTCCGTTGCGTGCTTCGCCGCAAACATCGAAGTTCTCTCTTTCTAGAAAAAGTTTCAGCCCCGTGGAAATAATTTCCTGATCATCAGCAATAAGGATTCTAATTGGATTTCCGCTTTGTGTTTCCGTCACTTGATCACCTGTGGAGCGAATGTGTGGCTAGGATTGAAAGCTAATGGAATGCTGGCTTGAAACGTAGTGCCGGAAGTTTTACTGCTGAGACAACTAAGGGTGCCGTTGTGGAGCTGCAGGATTCTGTGGCAAAGGTAGAGGCCAAGTCCAGTTCCACCGTTGTCATAGTTCCGGCCTATGCGCCCTTCGTTTATTCGCTTGAAGAGACTCTCTTGCTCAAGACTAGTTAGGCCTTGTCCTTTGTCTTTCACTTTAAGAATGGCAAGATCATCGGTGCAATACGTTTGCACTTCGACAGCGCTTTTGCGTGGGCTAAACCGTATCGCGTTGTGCAACAAATTTACAACTACATGTTCGATCGCGATGCAATCCATTTCCAAAGGCGTCGGTGATGTCTGTTGAAAGTTCAACTTCACATCGGAATAGGATGCAAAACCTTGCACGTCATGGATCGCTCTTTGTACCGTTGCCGTAAGGTCTGCTCGCTCGATACGCAGAACCTCCTTTCCGCTTTCGTACCGGTACAGCTCCAGCATGTCTTTTGATATCAGAATCGAATCGCACATAGTTTTGTGCATGAGGGATAGCGATTCATTTTGTTCGCTGGTCAAGTCTCCAATTACACCGTCAAGCAACAGCTTAATTAGCCGTTCGCACCCGACCAGATTATTCTTCAAATCATGAGATAGCACCGCCATGAAGTCTTCGCGCTGGTTGCTAATACTTATGAGTTGTCTTTGTACCTGCATTCGTTCGACTGCATACTGTATAGCTCTGGCCAGATACCTGCCATCGATCTCGCCTTTTATGACATAGTCCTGTGCCCCGTTTTTGATTGCTTCGAGGGCGGACTTAATACAATCTCTTCCGGTCAGGACGATTATCGGAACCTGTGGCAGTTGTTTTCGCAGGGACTTGACGGTGTCCATTCCTTGAGAATCAGGGAGATCCAAGTCCAACAAAATTGCGTCCGGCGGGTCACTTGCATGCGTGAGAGCTTCTTTCAGGGTAAATGCTTTGACGACGCGTACAGCATAGTCGGCCTTTGCTTGCAGATCTGCCGAAATCGCGAGCGAAAATCCGCGATTGTCCTCGACAATAAGCAAAACGAAGGAGTCCACCAAGTTGTCCTTGCTTAGCGAATTATTCAAGTTGCAACTACTTCTCGATATGCAACGTAACTCTTTGCATACGAAGATTCCCCTCAAATCCATTGTAGGACAAGTGTTTGCATGAGCCCATCCCTTAACTGAGGGATGCGGACCGCGTTTAATTTTAGGTTCGCTTTTCTTCTTGGGAATCTGGTTCTTGCTGCGCTTTTTTGTCGGGAAAAACCACACGCAATAGCAGAAAGAGGCAGATCACTCCTGCCATGTTCAATGCTGCGTCGGCCCAAAAAATTGCTTGTGTGCCCCACCTACCCCCAGCTTTGCCATCGAGGAAGACAGTGTAGGAAATTGCTTGATTACCTGCGGCCGGGAAAACGGAATAAAGTGTCGACGCTGTCTTTCCTGCTGTTCCTACTATTTCATAAACTACAGCGGAAAATGCTGCATAAGCTAGCCCGGCAACTGCAAGATATAAGATGCTGCCGACGACATAAACCTCGATTGTTTTCGGTGCAAGGGCAATACCGGCGGCGACTGCTGCCGTGAGAATTCCGGCAAGCAGATATAGTTTTCGCCGGTCGGCTCGGTCTAAAATGTAGCCGCTTGCAAGTGCACCAACAGCGGTGACAAAACCGCCGCCATATCCGTTTACCATCGCTACCATATTGTCGGGAACCGAATAGTCTTTTCCTAGCGCGGACAACAAGTTCGTGAGAGCGACTGTTCCCACCGGCGAAATGCAGAAACACAGACCGGTCCAGCCCTTGCGGGAGCGAACAGCTCGCCAAACTTCCTTTGCCATATCTGCCAGGTGCGCCAGTATAGGCTCCTTCATTGGTGGCGGCTCTGGAATTGCCAGGGCGGCGAGGGCTGGAAGGCAAATCATCAAGACCAGACCAATCGCTGCGACTTCATTTGAGAATTGCGATGCCAACGTAAGTACAAGACCGCCTCCAAGTGCAGACGCTCCGAGATTTGCCGCATTGACATAGCCGGCCGCGCGACCACGCTTTTCGGGATCAACGCGCGTGGAGACTAGGGCGCCGTTACAGGAGGCGACTAATCCGACCAGGCCTTGTCCCAGGACTGTCAGGACTTTGTACAAATCAAGGTTATCCGGCAACTTCAGTAACAGCGTGGCCGCCAGGCAGAAAGAGCCGGCAAATGAGCAAAGAATCAGCCATGAGCGGCGCCTCATGCCCAGGTCGAGAATCGGTGCCCAGAAGAGTTGATAGGCGGCTGGAAGCAAGGACAATGCTGAAATGACAGCAATTGTTTCAATCGGTACTCCTTTTTTGCCTAACAAGAACGGCATAGCGACGCCGGTGTACGTACCAGCCACCCCAAAGGGGATGTTTGTGATTCCGAAAATCCACGGCGGAGCGAACGATTGTGGCTTAGCTGGCTCTGACGCTTCAGACGTTGTCATTACAAGGGTTTTCCGTTATTGCCAGGGCGCATTGCCGGCGCTCCGAGCCGACATCTTATCAGAGATTCAGCTCAGGCTGCCGGGTTACCGAGTTGTCAGCTCACTCAAAAGGTGGATATTCCTTTAGACACAAGTAATTGGAGACTTCAAGTGATCAGCCGATAAGCGGATATTCTTGGAAACCAAAGCAGGCGATGATACTAAATACGTAATTGTCAATTTGCTTCCATGGTTTATCCAATGAATGATGCTTCAGGTTTGAAAAGCCGCGCTTCCGCAGAAATGGATAAGGGTAACTTTGCAGAAGCGGAAGTGCTTTACTACGACCTCATCGATCTCCTCTATCGCAAAGCCCCTGGTCAAGAGCTTGGTGAAGCTTTCAAGCATTTGGCGCATACCTTGAAGGCTCAACAGAAAGACTATTCCCAGTTTCTGGTCCTTGCCGATAAGTTGTTGAACACCGAAGACGTCTCGGTGAATAGGCTGGAAGCATAGTCTGGAGCGCGGACGTCCCGTCCGCCCATAGCCTTACGGAGCCGTTTGTGTTGTATCGATCCTTGCGAACGTCGGCATCCTGCCGACTCCGTTCTTTTGAGAGCGAATCGCTCTTTCTTGGGCGCTGTGTTCGCTCCCGTGAGCGCCGACATCTTGCCGGCTTAGATCTTTTTGACGGTGTTTCTCTTATCACATCGTTGTTTATCGCGGTTAAGCGCGGACGGGACGCGGCCCATACTGGGCGGATGGGACGTCCGCGGCCCATACTCATGGGCGGACGGGACGTCCGCGGCCCATACTTATGGGCGGACGGGACGTCCGCGCTCCATACTTAGGACCGCGACTATCGTTGGTTTGTCGTTGTCAAATTCTTGATACCAGCATCTCGGTATTGACGCGGGGTTTATGCGAGAAACGCTTAAATACTGTTCGTAGAATGGTATTGCAAAATGCTCAACATCACATTGATACTTATCATATTTCTTTTTGCCTGGCTTCTTGGACAGATGATGAATGAACTGTTCGAGCAGTTGTTTCCTCAATCGTCCGTACGAAAACGGTAACCGATGCGGGTTTCCGTATGTATGAATTTTGGACGAGATGCATCTGCTTCAACTTTGTTCCTGAGGTTAGCAACGTGCACACGTAAGGTGTGTGTGTCTTCTGCGTACTCTGGTCCCCACACTTTGCTTAGCAGCTGCCTGTGTGTCAGTACTCGATTTCTGTACTGGACCATGTATTTCAACAGATCATATTCTTTTGGAGTTAGATGCACTTCCGTTCCCTGAAAGGTTACCAGCCTTCTTACGTAGTCGATTTGAAGATCGCCGGAGACAAATGAAGCGTCATCCGAGATATCATCGTTTTGTAAGCTACGCCGCAGAATGGCCCTCATCCGTGCCAATAGCTCCCCGACACCGAAGGGTTTGACTAAATAGTCGTCGGCCCCCAGGTCTAACGCTTTGATCTTGTCCTCTTCGGAGTCCCGAACAGAAAGTACGATGATTGGTACTCTGCTCCATTTACGGATTTCTTCACATACGCGAAAGCCATCAGTGCCAGGCATTGCCAGATCTAAAATGACTATCTCGGGTGGGTGTTCTGCTGCTTTATCCAAAGCTTCTTCGCCAGATGATGCTGCTGTTACTGAGTAGCCAGCACGCTCCAATCCCACTCTTAATGCTCGTATTATTTGTGGCTCGTCGTCAATTATCAGTGCTTTCATGATGTCAAAGCTCCGTTGTTTGTTGGCAGCGTAATGCGAAATCTCGCTCCCCCGCCGTCTCGATTCTCCGCCGTTAATTGTCCACCGTGCGCTTCAACCAGTCCTCTGGACACCGCCAAGCCTATTCCAACTCCGGGAACAGATGTCTCTTTCAAATCGGGTGCCCGATAGAACGGTTCAAATACAAGATCTTCTTCTGATAGGCCCAACCCTCTGCCTCTATCTAACACATCTATAAACACGTTAGTTCCGTTTTGCGATGTAGTTATTTCAATTTCCGCCTGCGAGTATTTGAGACCGTTTTCGACTAGATTCTTAATCACCTGAGTCATTTGCACGCAATCCACTCCAATTTCTGTTAGTGAAGGATCAAGATTGAGTCGAATTCTTTTGTTACTGTCCGGGGAAAACGCATCCAGGACCATACTTATTAACTCAGGTACCGGTGTAATCTCGATTCGTGGCTTCCATGCCTGCGCTTCCAGCCGTGAAAGATCTAGAATGTTTCCAACCATGTTGTTGAGCCGATCTGTTTCTTGTTCAATAGTTTGAAACAACGTGCGTTGTGTTTCCATATCCAATGGCTCGCCATCTGCAAGTAATGTCGTCACGCTTGCTTTGATTGACGTCAAAGGGCTTCTGAAGTCATGCGATACCATAGAGAGTAACGCTGTTTTCAATCTGTCTGCTTCTAACAATGCAGCTGCCTCGGATTTTGTTTTATACAGTTTTTCTCTTTGGAGAATGACAGCGGCGTGGTTCCCGAGAGACTTTAGAATAGCAAGTTTTCCGGGCTCAACTGTCTGGGCTTCGCGTTTAACTATATGGAGATAACCATTAATTTCTTCGGTGTTGAACGGCAGAACCAAAGACTCCTCTGAAATGGATGGGCTGTTGGAAGGATCGCTCGTGACCACGACGCGGTCTTCGGAACCTTCGATCACAACGACTGTTGCTGATTTTGCATCGATGACTTTTTTTGCCTGCTGCAATACTTCGGTCAATGACGATTTAGTATCGAGTTGCGAAGCAATCGCCCAGCTTGCATCGGATAGGGCTGCTGTCTCGATCTGGTGTTGCTGCGACTGGTATGCTGAATATTTGAATTGCGCCATTAACTGTCCAGTGACTATGGCTGTAAAAAGGAATGTACAAAGCGAGAGCCATTCAGAAAGACTACTCACGTTGAATGTGTATTTTGGGGTGACGAAAAACCAGTTTACGGCGAGAAAGGATGTTAACGAGACGGCGACGGCTGGACCTTTACCCAGAAATACCGCCGCGACGATCACAAGCAAAAGGTAGAGCATCGAAACATTGCCCAGGCTTAGATCCAGGGCGAAGTATTGAATCAATAGGGTGGTAACCGCGGTGCAAGCAATAGCCACTAGATAAGGCGCCCACGTCGTGAAAATTGTTCGTTTATCTGATAGCATTCGCGAAACCCGTTTGAATCTAATTATGCGCTATCCAACGATAATTTTAGGGCGTAACAGTGGATTCAGTTCCGTTTCTCTTAGTATTTCTCGCGTCACGGGTGCAGTTTCACCTTCACCAAGAAAAATATATTTGAAAACATAGCTCAAAGGATGACCTTCCGTCCATCCGAAATAGGCGTGAGGTATCGTGTTGGTTGTATCTCGAAGATTCAGTAAAAGCGCGGCAATTGCATTTGGGATTGCTGGGCTTTGGCAGCGCAATACTTTGAATCCATTAATCTGATGTCCGGTGACTTCGAGTCGTTCACCTCCAAATTCGGAGGGATCGCTAAGGGCGATTTCAAGAAAGATAAATGTTGCTTCGTGCTGAGTCAGTTTGTGAACAGTCCGTGTTTCCAATTCTTTGTCCGCGTAGTTTGTACCGCCAGGGCGGTGTGCCAGCAAGCAGATTTGTCCCGATTTTCGCAGAGCTTCTTGGACGAACCCTTCAGCAACAGCATCAAGCTGAACCTGTTGAATGCGGAGCTCCAGCGATCGCATGGTTCTAGAGATCAGAGAAGTAATCAGAATTGATCCTATAAAGAAGGATGCAATTTGTATGCCTTCCGGTCGTTCAATAATATTTGCTATTGAAGTATATGTAAAAACGAGAAATATTGGGATGAATAGAAGCCGTTGTCGCCAACCGTTTCGCCATGAGGAAAGCACCACAGCTAGTGCTGCTGAAGTGAAAAGGACGAGTACTCCGGTAGCATAAGCACCAGCTTGGGCGTCTACATCGGCGCGAAAAATAATGGTCACGGCAAAGGTGATGAGGGTCAGAATTACAACGAGCGGACGTTGAGCACGAGCCCAGTTCGGAGCCATTCCATACCTGGGCAAATAGCGTGGCACCAAATTTAAGAGACCCGCCATCGCAGATGCGCCTGCGAACCATAAAATAAGGATGGTGCTGATATCGTATATTGTTCCGAAAGCTTCTCCCAGATATCGGTGCGCCAGGTATGCTAAAGCCCGGCCATTTGCTTCTCCGGCCTCCTTAAACAACGCTTCCGGTATCAAAACCGTGGTCAGTATGCTGCTTGCAAACAACAATAGTGCCATGATGATTGCAGCCGTTAGCAGCAGCTTTCGTGTGTTCCTTATGCGCCCTTCAACGGAGTCACTTGCAGATTTCCCTCTGCTTCCTTTGACCAGCGGCATAACCGCCACCCCCGTTTCGAAGCCTGACATGCCTAAAGCAAGCTTGGGAAATAGGATCAGTGATATTCCGATCATGTTCGGTATTGAATGATAGTTAGCCCACAGTTTGTGCTGCCATTCACTCAGTGCCGCTTGATGTGTCAGCATCTCCTCTGCTGCTCTCCACAGGACGACTGCGTTACATGCCAGATAAAAGGCAACTAGAATCACCGACAAACCAATCGCTTCACGGAAACCTTTTAAGAATATGGCTCCCAAGACTGCGAGAATCAGGATCGTGATTTGTACTCGATCCAGGAGGTATCCAGCGAAGATCGGGTTCTCCACGATGTGTGCGGTTGCATCAGCGGCTGACAATGTTATCGTGATCACGAAATCAGTGGCAGCAAAGCCCAGCAGAACCAAGATGAGTGCTTTTCCGCGCCAGCCCGGAAGCAGATTCTCCAACATGAAGATACTGCCCTGTCCATGAGGACTGGCTTTTGCAACCCTCGAGTATAAAGGCACAAGACCAAATAGAGTAACGAGTATGACGATCAGCGTAGCCAGCGGGGATAGTATTCCCGCTGCCAGAAAGGCAATGCCTGGCTGATATCCCAGTGTAGAAAAATAGTCCACACCAGTTAAGCACATCACTTTCCACCAGGAATCCTGATGGTCCGGAACAGCGCTTGTGTTTCTTCTAATGCCTTCGAAAAACCATCGATTGAATCTTTGTTGCAAGACTTGCGACTTGCGTTCTGAGGCGACCACGGTGACACCTGAGTAAGAACAAGAAAGGGAAGATTGATTGGAATCTAGCTTATCTCCAATCAACGAAGTGTCAATACATTTGAGGATTTATCAAGAAACTATCAAGATGAGCGAAGGGCAGGCGCCTAAAAGTTCGATAGGTAAGATTGATCAAGCTTATGCTTTTGACAGAACTGCTTTGCCTTCTTAAGCCCCTCGGAGATCTGCGCTTTTAAATCAGGAGACAACTTTTTATTTTCCGACGCTCTAATAAGCTGCCTTAGCACCTTTTCGTATTCTTGGATCGCCTCAGGATTGTCTATGTAGTCGAGAGAATTGTAGAGCTGTGCTGAACGCAACAACGCTTTCGTTCCTTCCTCCCTGTTTCGCCTGACAATCACAGAAGATAGCACCTGGTACGCACTTGCGCATGAAGTACATTCTTCCGTTTGCATACAAGAATATGACTTGAGCTTTTGGGCGAGGCGCTCTGCGTCAGCCTGCATGCCTAAGGCAAGGTATCCGTGTAATGTCTCTGAGATTACGTTGTTGAGGATCTTATTGTCGCTCTTTGGTTCTACACCGTCCAGGGAAGCTTCAACTTTTTTCGCGCTGGCTAGCGCTTCTTTTGGATAACCTCTACCAGCCAGATTTCGTGTTGCTTCCGCCCAGGCTTCCAGATGCGCAGCTGCGTGTGGTCCATGAAGGCGCAGAGCTTCCCTGGATGCTTTCGATGCGGCTTTTAGTAATCGACGAAGTTCCAGCGGATTCCGTGTCGATAGATACGAAGCTCTGAGCCGATAACATTCAACCGTGTCCTCGTTGGCTGGCATTCTTGAATCATCCACCACACGTTCCAAAAGGTCAACGAGGTTGAGGGTGAACGGACCTGGAACGTTCATCATTGGGCGTGAGAACTTCTGAAGCATACCTGCATCCGTCTTATTAAATTTACCTGGATTCAGTGATGACATCAAAGCCGCGTCTTCTATTGTTTCCAGATAAAGCTTGCTTCTGGGTGTAACTACCGTTGGGTATGCGCCTGGCTTTGTCACCTTGGACATTTCCTGCAAGGCTTGCCAGCCAGCTTTCGCAGCAAGCGCTGTCTCTCCTTTGTCTTTGTACTCATTTGCAAGAGTAAGATACATTTTCGCGATTCCGAAATCATCCTCATTGCTCGCTGCAAACGGATGTAAAACTTCTGCCCGGACGAGTTGTGCGGTCTGGGCTTTTCCTTCGTTCTCCAGCTTATCTGCTTTTCTCAGCCATTCAAGGCGAGTAGCCAGGTTCGGATTAGACGTAAGAGACGTTCGCGCCTGGTAAGAAATTCCGGCATCGGTAAAGTAGAACCACCCTGCACCACAGGCGATGGCTAGCAGCGAAAATGCAATGCCGATCGAAAGAACTAAACCTTTATTCGCTCCTGCCTTCTTTCGCTTGCGCTGACCGTATTGAGCAAGGCTTGAAACCAGTTCGCCACCTTTGCCGTCAAGTATTAACTTGAGATCGAGTGCGAGATCGGCCATGCTCTGATAGCGATCTGCGGGATCTTTCGCTAGCGATTTTTTGATCAGTAACTCAAGACCAGGAGGGAAGAGCTTTTGGCTCACCGTTGTGATGAGCGGTGATTCCTCGTTTGCGTGTTTGTGAATTTGCCCGATCGGATTGTCTGATTCGAAAGGGGTCCTTCCCGTAAGCATCTCGAACAAAATACAGGCAAGCGAATAGATGTCGCTTCTTTGATCCGTTTGCCGACCCAGGCACTGTTCTGGGCTGAGATAGTCAACCGACCCCAGCAATTCTCCTGTTTTTGTCAGGCGTTGTTTTCCGGAATCAGTCAAGTCTGCCAATTTTGCTAAGCCGAAGTCAACGACTTTAACCCAATCTGCTTGTGGCGACGACAGAAGAATGATGTTGTTCGGTTTCAAATCTCGATGAACAACACCTTGTGAATGTGCGTAATCCATCGCATCGCAGATTTGAAGGCAAATCTTCGCCGCACGTTGCCATTCGAGCCCATCGTCGGTCTCCTGAATCAGGGACTTGAGATTCTTTCCTTCGAGAAACTCCATCGCAATGTATGGCGCATGGGATTCGTGAATGCCATAGCTGTAAAAGGATGCAATGTGAATATGATTCAGAAGGGATATGGACCTGGCCTCACGCTCGAAACGAGCAAGGCTATCGTTATCTGATACCAAAGTTGGTTCTAGAATTTTTATCGCAACGATGCGTTCAAGACCCTGCTGCTTTGCTTTATAGACTAACCCCATGCCTCCGGCGCCGACTTCTTCCAGAAGCTGGTATTTGTTGTCGATAATCGTTCCGACCTTGGTCTCTGGCATATTGTCATCTTGAGCTTCTGCATTTAATTTACCCTCTTTCGCTTTTTAATGTGCGCGCAAAGACAATGCTGAGGCTTTAGAAAGTAAGGCGTTGTAGTCCTCGCGTGTAGTTTATCGCAAACGAGCGGCGATTCTTGCTTGTAAGTCAAGAGCTGTGGCGAGGTAAAATTAGATAGCGGCTTTTTTGCTGGGCATAGAGGCTGAAATAATCACCCTACTTTCCAACCTTTCTGGCGGTCGTATAAATGTGTGTTTTGATTGTAGAAGATGATGCGACGCTTGGAATGGTATACAAGCGCAATCTGGACAAATTAGGATTGAAATCCTACATCGCCGTTACCGGTGAAGAGGCGATTGCAGAAATTCAATCCAGTGGCGTTGATTATGGTTTAGTGCTGCTTGATATTGGTTTGCCACAGATGGATGGTCTTTCAGTGGCGCAGGGCATGCGGGAGCTTGGAACGGACTGTCCGATCATCGCAATTACTGCTGGACATTCTTCCAAGGAAGAGTGCCTGAAATCCGGCATGGATGACTACTTCACCAAGCCGGTGTTCATGAAAGAACTCGAATCTATAATTCATAAGTGGGACGTAGGAAGATGCCCCGGTGAAGGGTCTCACAGGAAGGAACAGTCGCGCAAGCCTTCATGATCTCGGATCGCGCACAAAACGGCAATGATGCTCCTGGCGATCTCATGTATGGAGCGCGGACGTCCCGATGCTGTTGGCGATCTCATCTCAGCTGCTGGCGATCTCATCTCAGCGTGGTCTAGTGCAGATTTTTGCAGCTAGTATGGAGCGCGGACATCTTGTCCGCCCATAAGCGCGAAGCGCGTTGCAGCTATGCATTCGGAGTTTCGCAAGAGGTAGAGTCTCCCTAAAGCTGTAGCGTAGAAAGTAGAATTTGCATATGGGCGGGCAAGATGCCCGCGCTCCATACGTTTGCGAGCCGAATCAAAAAGGGCTTGCAGTGTTTACATTCGCGGCCGCAAAAATGAGACCACGACTGTTCGCCGGTTTCTTGTGAGCACAGCGAGGCTTCGCTCAGGCTATACCGATTTCTCGTTCTCTTTGGTATTCGCGGATCAACCGATCGGTTTCGTGTTCAAGCTGGGTAAGCGTATTGGCATACCAGAGCAAATCAACTGATTTGTCTGGGTTCCGGCTTTCCCAGTGTTGTGCCGCTTGATGCTGCAAGTCTGAGGCAATCAGATAATTGCCATGATCGCTGTAAACTTCCCCCAAATTGTAATAAGCCATTGCTAAGGCATATGGGCGAGGTTGGGCAAGATTTTCTTCCATAAGAATGAAGTCTCGCAATAAGCGGCGAGCCAGATCGAATCGCCCATGACGAACGTAAATACGTGCCATGCTTACCACTTCAGCTAGGAATCTAGTATCGTCCATTTTCAGTATCCCACTCGGTTTTGTGTTAGTGACACTAAAAAGGTAAGATTGGTTCCCTTTTACGCAAAATGTGCACGTAAAGAGACGGATGAACAGCCGTTCTTCAAAGATTTCGCAGGAAGTTGAAGCATTTTACTGATCAAAATTTTCGACTTCTTGTGACTTTATATTTCTGTGGCATTATCCACTTTTAGGTAACAACTTTAAATTCGGATTCTGTGGTCGATAGGCCCAACAGAGAAGAACTTTTCTAAGCCTTTCCGGATCGAATGGTTTGGCAATGAAGTCATCAATTCCGGACGAACTGACAGCCGTCATGTTCAATTCATCGATTGCTGACAGCGCGATGATCGGAGTTCTTGTGATGTTCTTTCGCTGTTCGAACGTCCGTACACTTGCGGCGCACTCAAGACCACTCATTCCTGGCAAGCCTACGTCCACAATGATCACCGCGTACTGATTGAACATCATTACGGCATCAAGTGCTTCTTCTGCGTTCTCGCGAAGATCGACCTCAAAGTCGAACGACTCGCAAATTTCTTTCAGAAGAGCGCGATGGGACGGGTTGTCTTCGACAACTAGAATACGTGCTTGCATTTTGGGTTCCTGTGACTTCCCCCACATCCAGAATTCCACGAATCGCTGGGTTTGTAAGCCTTTTCGCGGAAACAATAGGGAAAACCTATAGAAGCTTGTGGTTTTCATGTACTGACAAGTAGACTAGTAGTGAAA
This sequence comes from Candidatus Obscuribacterales bacterium, assembly GCA_019747875.1. Taxonomy (GTDB): domain Bacteria; phylum Cyanobacteriota; class Vampirovibrionia; order Obscuribacterales; family Obscuribacteraceae; genus JAIEPM01. The sequence goes on along the minus strand of JAIEQI010000075.1, from coordinate 110,576 downwards.
AGCGCGCCGGAAACGTTATTGCATCCGGATGATTTCCATTTCTAAGTTATTGCCGATTGTGTATTTCAGCTCGCGCATTATCTGTTCTGCGAAAGCTTTTCCTTCAGTGGATCTGAACCAGAAATTCGGCTTGAAGAACATGTTGGGAATCTCGAACTCGCTTGAGATAAACCATTCTGTGTCGGAGCCGTCTTCGTGTTCGCCAGCGGCGTAGGTTATTTCTATTCGAACGTTTAGTCCGCTCTTCTCGACAACGAATGTCCAACCATCAGCTATTTGGTCTAGCTCCGTGCAAGAATATCCCTTCGCAATCAACTCCCGTTTGATCCATTCTCCCAGGGGGTGTCCTGGTACTGGCGGGCAACAGCCGCTGTACTCACAAGGAACCAGCGGGAAAATATGAGTTGTGACAACAAGGGTTCTGTTCATACGAATGTTTTACCCATCATCCCAAGATCTCTAAAAGATCCTAAAGCCGGAATCTTCGATTCCGCCAAATGACGGACGCTACGAGTGATTTTGCTGCTAGAGATCGGATAGGCGATCAGGCATTCTTGAACTAAGATCCGGTTATAAGCTACACAATCAAAATGCTAAAGACCTAAGTCTTCACTACGTTTCGATGTGTTGCGTTTGCAAAAAGCAAGAGTACAAAACGCCGGCTTGCCAAGCAGGCACGGAATTCAAGCGTTATCAGATGCTTAAATCTAATCTGAAAACTCAAGAGATTGTTGCTATATCGCTGCTCGCTGTATTCGTTATGACATAATTGCCAAATACAAAGCAGCCCGGAGATGGTTCTGATCTCCACATTTTCGACAGGTCAGCTTCGCTGGTATCACAGTTTGGTATTTTTTGGGGAATAGATAAACGATGAACACGACAACAACTTTGGATAAAACAAACGCATTTGAGCGCTTTAGCTTGCCGATGCCTCAAACGCATCCAGACCGGCTAGCTACCATCGCCAGACTGTTCGGTGTCGATGCTCCCAATTTGAAAAATGCAAGAGTTCTTGAAATCGGTTGCGCTAACGCAGGAAATCTCGTAGCCGCAGCTTTCGGTGCACCGGAAGCGACGTTCGTAGGTATCGACCAGTCGTCTCAGTCCATCGAAAAGGGCAAGAAAGCCATCAAAGATGCTGGGTTGAAGAATCTAGAACTGCATGTTTCAGAAACACTCGAAGTCCCGGCCGAGCTCGGCAAATTTGATTACATCATTATCCATGGCATCTTTTCCTGGGTATCGAAAGAGACTCAAAACAAGTTGCTCGCTTCCATCAATGAGCGTCTCACTCCGAACGGCATCGCTTACATCAGCTATAACACCTATCCAGGCTGGCACTTCCGCGGCATGATCCGCGACATGATGCTCTATCATGCCGGCAACATTGAAAACAATGTGATGAAGGTTGGGCAAGCTCGTGCACTGCTCGATTTCCTCGCACAATCAGTTCCGACTGAGAACAATGCCTACGGTCTCTTGCTCAGAAATGAATTGGCATTTTTGAGTGCTCAGCCCGATTCGTACTTGTTGCAAGACATCATGGCTGAGAAGAATGAGCCATTCTACTTCCATCAGTTCATCGAGAGAGCGACCACACATGGTTTGCAATATCTCGGAGAATCCGAGTTCAGCACCATGCTGACCAGCAACTTCCCGCAGACCGTCCATGAAACGCTGCGCCGTATCTCAAATGAAATCGTTCGCACGGAACAATACATGGACTTCGTTCGCAACCGCACATTCCGTCAAACATTGTTGGTCAAGTCTGATGTCCAGATCAATCGCAACATCAACTTCGCCAGCGTCCAGAAGATGTTGATTGCATCGCCGTTGCGTCCTGTGAATGCTGAAATGAACGTTCAATCCAATCAGCCGGAAGTCTTCCGCGCTCCTAATGGACTGGAAATCACCACACAGCATCCGTTAATCAAGGGTGCTTTCTTGCACATGTCACAGATTTGGCCGCAATCGATTAGCTTCGATGAGTTGCTCAGCAATGCAATTACACGCGTATCTACCGATCCGGTTGTTTCTGGATCTGCTGATATCGAAATGCAAAAGCAATTGCTCGGTGCTGATTTGTTGACAGCATATGCAGCTAACCTGGTTATCTTCCGCACAGAAGCTGCTCCTTTCGTCACTAAGATTTCCGAGCGTCCGAAGGCCAGCGAACTTGCCAGAATGCAAGCGCCAACCCAGAATTTCGTAACCAACCAGTTCAACGAGCCAATCGCAATCGATGCATTTGCTGTTGCACTGCTCGGAATTCTCAACGGCAAGCGCGACCACGTACAAATCCTTGACGAACTCGTTGAAATGGTCAGAAAGGGCCAGCTCAATGTTCAGAAAGACGGCAAGCCGATTGCAGATAACGCAACTCTGCGCCAAACACTTCAACCATTCATGGATGAGTGCTTGGATAAGATGGCGAAGGCAGCAGTTCTCGTAGGCTAAGCAAAAACGCGACTGTGTAGTCTGTTCAATAAATGGGGGAGCGATGAGCCATGTTCATCGCTCTTCTGTTTTCTGGTTCTAATCAAGGAGGCTGCAGCCATAAGGTGCTGTATGTTGTTATTTCTTTGGGCCTAAACTATCTTGCGATGTCAGCGCCGTATGGTTTTTAGTCATCCAATAACCGTCGTACCTTCCAGCCAGTTGTTTAACTCTCTTTGAGCTCGTTGTTGCTAGGTCCGCGGCTTTACTTGTTGAGCTTGCTCAAAGTAATCGTAGTCACCGCTGCAGCTGTTTTCATCAAACGGCTGCTAAGTTCCTGATTCGAGCTCGAATGTGAACGTCTTAGTTCTGTCAGCTGTGGGCAATTGAGAATCGCAGATGCATAGCTAAATAATCCGGTGAAGAGTTTCTGCGGGGCCTCTGTCTTGCTTAACTGCAGATCCCCCATGCCAATATACTTTGGAAGGAGCAGATATTCAGGTTTTGACATCTGCGGATCCGCCAGTATAATCGCATGTCCAACTGGAACGTCGTGCACTAGCGCTGCCTGCGCATTCCTGTTTCCTTGTTCGTGTATTCGCTCTATTGAAGGCTGCTCTCCAGCAATTTCAATCTTAACTGATCCAGTCTTGCTGTCATGCAGGTTATATATCCCAAGCTCGCTTCCTAAGTTCACGATGAAAACCGCCGTGTTTGGTTGCACGTGCACAGTCGCTCTATGATTGTGAATTGTGGACTTGTGCTGGCTGCACAGAAAAAATGTTCCTTCATTCAGCGTGTAATGGTGCTTATCCTCTGGCTCAAGCAGCAGCGACTGCAATTTGTCCTTTGGCTGCAGTAAGTGCTTTGACGTTTGCGTCAGTGTTTGTAAATCGACCTCAGAAATATCAACATTGGTTGATGCTAGTGCCTGTGTGATTGTTGAGAGTCTCGGAAGACTGCTTAGCTTTTCACTGAGGCTCGTTGCTTTCAATGTATTTGAGCCCAACTGCATCGCATGGGAAAAATGGCTTCTTTGATTGCTGTTGTGCGGAATGGTGCCTACGTTCAAGTTCAAATAACTTGATGCAAGCGGCGCGCGCATGTTGCTCCCTGCCACCACAGGTGAACTGTGATTGCTAATCGGAGCTGAATTTTGATTGCCCTGGAGCTGGGCTATGATGGACTCTGGTGCTGAAACATTTCTGAATAGCTGCAGCATTTCTGAGAGGCTAATTTTAAAGACTCCGTTTTTCTCCATCATAAATTGATTCGGATTTCCCTCTGGTGAATATTTGCCTGACGTCCCCCATGGATTTTTTATGGTTACTTCTTGGGTTTTAGGATCCCAGCCAAGAATTGCAAGTGCGTGATCTTTGCTAGACACTCCTACCGGCTGCTTGGTCGCAAAAGCAGAATCAAGAACTTGTGTCATTGCGCTCACATTCCAATCTGTGCCGCTGCTCTTTATTCCGTGGTACTGGACACCCGTTAATAGAGTCATTGCTTGGGATTGTGATCCTAAGTCAATGGTATTACCTAAAGGCGTCGCATTTTTTACCGAGTTGTTCCCTTCTCTAACCTGTGCCTCGGCTATGCCGAGAACCGCAAGCCATGCGCCATCGTGCTTTGCCAGGCTAAACTCAGCAATGGCACCATCGGTGAGCTTCACCGTTTCGGTTTGCCCATTTCCGAACTTAACTGTGTAAGTCCCATTCTTGTTGTCTGAGATCATGTCAGAAATGATCTTGGGATCCTTATTCAATAATGTTTCGACCGATGAAAGAAAATAGCAATCATTGACCGCTCCCTGCTTTATGTCTGCGCTGTCAGGTCGCCCTACGGATCCGTACAAGGATAGCTGTCCATTCTCTGTGCGAGCAGATGCGATCTGCGCCGTTGCGTTGATGAAGTTTGTGGTAAAACTGCTGCCGGCGTTGTGCTGCGCCTTATTGTTAGCGACTTGCCATCCTTCATGCAGAAGACTCGTTAGTTGAGAATAAGTGAACGAAATATTCTTATCATGTTTGGAAACATACTCTAAATTCATTTTCTGCGCGATCACACCGAGGGCCGCTGCTTGCGTCCCTGTCACATGAGGGTTCCTCAGGAGAGCTCCAACATCCTGAAGCGTTAACGGCTTGTCTTTGTTGCCGGTCCAAGCAGCAAAATCTCCTTTAATTACTTTGGAAATCTGAATCTGACCTTCTTTGAAGGTATGTGGCACAAGACTTGATGATATGCTTCCGACTTGCGGAACATAATTGTGATTCACTGAGAGCGTCTGCTCCTGTGTATGTTCCACCTTCGCCTGATTCGCTTTTGTTTTGTCGTCATTGGCAGAATGCATTTCTGTTTTCGTTGAATGTGAATGCAAGTTTGTCCCCGAATTCTCTGCAACATGTTGTAGAGTTTGCGCCTGGTTATGATGCGAATGAGAAAAGGACGGCTGGGTTGCGTTTCCTACAAGGCTTGCATGATTCAACTGTGCCACATGGTGCAGATTTGAATGTTGTGCGACCGCGGATGCTAGCGATCCATCTAGATGACTGGTATGGTGCTGCTGAGGCAGAAATGATGCGTTTGATAGTATTTGATTGTTGCTTGCTTGCGCCATTCTTCCGGTGATGGCGTTTACATCAGTTTGTGCATAAAAAGTTGATTGATGAGACGCAAGATTGATCGTAGAAGCTTGGGTTTGGACCGCATTGACCACTGAGTGGACACTTTGTCCGTATTGATGAGCCTGGCTTGTTAGAGCTTGATGCGCAGGATGGCTCAGATGGTGCGTATGCTGGTGAACGGTAGTTGCGTTCTGATGTAGATTATGGATTGTCGTATGCGAAGTCTGCTCGGCTGCTTTGACTGTTTGATTGACAAATAGAATGAGAATCGCCACAACAAAAGGGACAACAATCATGTTTCTTTGACTACCCCGGATTCCTTTGAGAGCTCACAGTAAAACACTAGAGATGAACGCAGCATGTGCGTTTTCCTAAGTCAAATTGTGAAACTCCTGCTTTATTCATCATACACGACAAGCGATTTTGTATAACCGAAAGCGCGTTGATATGCCTGTAAATTTCTACAACAGGGAAATTCTGAAATCCGGATTTCGAGTGTAGATCAGGATCTTTGAACTAGTTTCAGAAGTGAAATAGATCATTGTCCACGAGTCCCTCACAATAGTGAGCTAGATCGAAAGCACTTCATTGTTGGAACTCTTCAACTTATTTTTGCTCCCAGGGCGCAACTCTATTGCGCGACAGCAAAGTCCAAAACTTTTACGGTGTCTCTTGTCAGACCGTGAATGATCATCAATTCTAGGGCTTGATGTCGCGGTGTACATGTCCACGCTTCTGAGCGAATGCAAGTGCATTTGCGGCGTGTGCAACAATATTCTATGCGCTGGCTGCTGGCCGTGCTTTTTGCTGTTTCAAAATTTCTGGCAAGCATTTACCTCCTATTCCAGAAGCATCGCAAAACTTTCCAATTGAGAAAGCTTTTACTAAACGTTTAGCATCCAGATGATTGCAGAATGTTTGGAAATTAGGATCTGCCTTGAACTGCCGAATATGGACTGTCACAGCCAATCCGCGGCCGCTCCTGGAATTCGTATTAAAAGGAGACTAGCGATCGGGAAGCTCTCAAAAGAAGCAGTCAAGAGACGAAGAGCGAAATAAAGCCCCTTCTTAAAAAAGAATTAGCACCCCAAGGGATTGTCAAGATGGATCTTATTGTAGACAATTTTTCTGTCAGCAATTTTCGTTGCTCGCCCAGCGTAAATGGCTTTTGTGCTTGTCTTGGACCCTGGTAGTGCATATGCGTAAAAGTAGTAGTTTCAGGCGGAAATTCGCTTCCACCTTTCTAGCTTTCGACTTCTTGTTCTTAAATCTGGCAGCCACTGTTGCGCTAGGACAAGAGATCCCCGTAAACATGCCAGAGTCCCACGGCAGCGAAAGTTTACACACCGGCGGGGGCAGTCTGTCTCCGCCATCCCCGCCTCCCCAAGCGCTCACTGCCTCTGCGCCAGTCAACCTCGACCTTCATTCAACCGAACAGACTATTTCCATACCAACTTCAGCGGCGTTTGCAGCCATCAACCTTTCGGTAGCAGGGGGCGGTTCCTTGCCTGTTTCGCCTGGATCTTTGCTCACTCCTGCCCAGTACGTGGCGGCCCAGCAAGTTTTGACCAGCGGTAGTCAGTTACTGCTGCTGGGGGTTGGCGGAAACGCAGTCGGTGGCAGCTTCGTCACCAGTGGAACACTCTCGGACCCGATCGGCAATCTTGTAGTGCCCCAGGGCGTGACAGCCATTCATGACTTTGGCGTTGAATCCTCGCTCAATCTAGCAGGCTCGCTTACAAATGCGGGCACCATCTACGCGCTTTCTAGCAGCCAGTCAGTAAATAGCGGGACCATTGGATCTGCCAGCATCGTCAATCAGCAAGGCGCCTTGATCACTTCAGTCTTGCCAGTTGGAGGTTTGTCCGGATACAGCAGCGCCCTCTCGTCCTTAAATCTCAATTTGACTGCAATCAATGAAATCTTCAACTTTGGAACTATAAGCTCCTCCGCTAACCTCGCATTGACAAGTGGCGGGGCTATAGTAAACAGCGGAGTCGTAACAGCCGCACAAAACGCTGCAATCACATCCACACTTGGAAGCATAAGCAACACTGGGCTAATTTCTGCAACAGGCAATCTGTCTTTGTTTGCAGGAACGTCCATAGTGAATACGGCAGACATCATGGCAGGGCAGAATGCTTTCCTGATGTCAGCCATGGGCAGTTTTACAAACTCTGGACTGATTTCAGCCAGCTCAGGCAACATCGATTTGAGTTCCCAGATAGGTCAATCGCTTGCAATAAATAACATGGATGGAGTGTTGAGCGCTCTCAACGGTCAGATCAATATTGAGAACGTCTATAGCGACGAAACCCGCAGCATTAGCCTTGTAGGTGGTGACTGGCTCTCCAGTTATTTGAATCTTTCGGCGGGCGCCGGCAAAGTCTCTTTAGCGGCAGACAATGTAATCGGCGTCGTAAACATAGATGCCGGCTGTGCAAACCTTTATATGTCAGGGCCGGAACTCAAGCTCGGACATCTCAACATAACCGGTGACCCGACATTTTATAACAGTGGTGGTTCGGTAACGCTGACAAACCCCAGCGCTTTCCAGGTTAATGCAAACCTGGCTGTTGTTGCCCGGCAGGACATTATTATCAATGGACCGGCAGGTCAGGGCATTATTACAAACCCAGGAGCCGGGCAGGCTGGAGATGTCTATCTGATTGCCGGGGCCAATTTCACAGGTCCTTTGCCCTTGCAAAACCAGCAGCTGGGACCTGACTCAATAACAACAATTACTTTACAGGGTGGTTCAGCAACCGGTGGCGCAGTCTACGTGCCCGGCGGCATCAAGACAAACGGAGGCATTGTTCAGATTGCGGCATACTCGGGCAGCGGCAGTGGCTCAGCGCTAAACCCCGGATCTATTCAGGTTGGTGATGTAAGTACAAAAGGCGGCAGCGTAGTTATGATTGCCGGCGCCACATCCGGAAGTGCCATCAGCACCGGCAACATCACCACATCAACGACAAGCGGAGTAAAAGATGGCGGCAATGTCGGTCTTCTTGCCGTCCCGTTCACATCACCATCTTTTTCAATCACAAACGCAGTTCCGTCCAGCTTCCCAGCTCCATTTGTTCCGACAAGTAGCACTTATAATAGTGCGCTCATATCAACCGGGCATATCCTCACGGCAGGCGGCGGCGGCAACGGTGGAACCGATTTGAGTCCGACCGGACAGACCGGCGGGTCAGGCGGCAGCGTCACCATAAGATCAAATGGAACCATAAATACCGGCTCGATCAGAACCTTCGGCGGCGGCGGTGGTGGCAGTGTCGGCAACTTCGCGGGAGGGACGGGTGGAGCCGGTGGAGCCGTGCAACTAGATGCTGGTGAAGGCTCGGTCAATGTAACGGGCGACCTTAACAGCTCAGGAGGCGGCGGCGGTGGTGGTGGTTCTTACAACACAGTTGCACTCGTATACATCGCTGGTGGTGCCGGCGGCAGTGCTGGTGCCGTCTCGATTTCAAGCAATAATGTAGTGACCATAACCGGCGCCATACTTGCAGCTGGCGGCGGCAATGGCGGCTCTGGCATGAGTAGTCACTTGTTCGGCGTAGGACAAGCCGGTGGCGGCGGTGGCAGCTACGGTGGCGGTGGTGGTGGTGGTGCGACTGGTGGTGGAGCCCAGGTACCTGGAGGAGCTGGCGGCGGCGGACTGTATGGTGGTGGCGGCGGCGGCGGCGGCGGGAACGGCGTTGTATCTGCAGGCGGCGGTGGTGGTGGTGGTTTTGCAGGCGGCGGCGGTGGCGGCGGCGGTGCCGGAGGGTTTCAGGACGCGGGTACCACACCACCCCCACCTGAAGCAGGTGGTGGTGGTGGTGGTGGTGGACTAGGCATCGGTGGCGGTGGCGGTGGCTCCACTGGCACGAACGGAGCCGCAGGAAGTGGTGGCGGCAGTGGCGGAGACGGATTGCCGGGAGGCGGAAACCTTAGTTCGCCAGGTGGAAGCGGTGGAGCCGGTGGTGGTGGCTCAGGTGGTGCGGGAACCGTCGGCAATACGCTCATAGTAAACGGTGGAGCCGGTGGTGCAGGTGGCGGTGCCGGTGCGGGCACTGGCACCGGCGGAGCCGGAGGCGTAAATCTAGGGGGCAGCATACCACTAGGCGGAGGTACACCGGTTCCCCCGGTGCCTGATACCAACGGGGCTGCCGCCGGTTGGGGCGCCGGAGGGCAGGTAACTATTAACGGACACTCGGTTCATGTTGGACAGGCAAACGGCACAGGTTTCAATCTTGGGTCAATAAGAGCCGAAGGACCGGGTGGTTTTGTTAACATCCAAACAGCTTCCACTGCTAAGGCAGTTTATTTTAACGACGCCAACTACGGTCCGGGCGCCCAAATGTATGCTCCCGCGATGGGCGGATTTGCAGCATCGAGCTCAGTTGTGGCAAACCAAATAGTAATAAACGGCAGCTCCTTCGCATCGCCGCTACCCGCTGGTTTATATGGCGGACAAACCGCCAATATCAGGTATTCGAACAATCTCACCAGGCAGGTAAGCACTCAAACCCTGCTGAGCCCAGCCGAACAGGTGGCACTGGTTCAAGTTTTGACATTGGGTTTTACCAATCAATCAATAGTATTGAGTGATCTCACCACAAACGCCGCCATTGGCGGCAATTTCTCTATAGATAGCAGTCTTATTCCATCGGGAGGATTCACCAGCTTGAACCTTCCCGCAACAGTAACGGCAAAGGCAAATGTGCCGACATTAGCTTATGCAGGACCGGCTACCATAAATGGGTTTGTCGAATTTAGCTCTGGCGGGGCTCACCTGCAAGTTTCTAATGGAAACATAACAGGCAGCGGAAGAGTAAGCGGGTCTTACGCGCTTAGAATTAGCACCGGCAACGGCAGCATAGGCGCAAGCGGCAACCCGCTTGGTGTTCAGGCAAACGTGCTGGGATTGGATGCTGGCGGAAACGGCAGTGTTTTCGCGCAATTTATGGACAACATTCAGTTTGAATTGCATGACTCAAGTGCGGCTGGACAATTTAACTTGTATGCACCGCAGACTATGACTTCGTCGCCAGGCACCTCAATCTCCTCTCCAGTAATAATTATTGAATCGGGCTCCGGCGGCATAGGTGAGCAAGGAGCCCCGATTAATATCAACGGCACGACGCAACTGACTGCCAATGCCGGCCGGTCTGTATACATCAGAAACATTTCTGGTAGCGGCACAACAACACTTGCAGGGGCCAACAACATTTTTGGTCAAGCTCTTGTTAATAAGGGTAATACTTACAACCTGCAATCGCAAGGAGACATAATAGCTGCCGGTGGCGCCAGCTCGCTTCCCGAAAGCGCTGTAACGGCAGTTTCTGTCGCACTAAACTCGACACTCGGCAATGTGGGCAGCAGCACCAAACCAGTGCTTCTTGGGACTGCTAATACAAACTTGACTGCGCAAGCTGCACAATCGGTTTTCGTCCGCAATCCACAAAACGGCGCAACATCTTTGAGTAGTGCTGTTATGGCAGAGGGCTCTTTGATAACAAACAAGGCAGGCAATACATATTCGCTTGAGTCTGAAGGAACAATTGCGTCCCTCTCAGTAGGCACGCTTGCAAATAACAGCATCTCAGCTCCGCGCATCATCATTGTTTCCAACAATGGTGATGTCGGCTTATCCTCCCTGCCCGTGCTTTTGTCCGGGCAATCAGGACAAACTACTACACTTACAGCCAGAGCATTCAGCGCCGGCGGATCTGTCAATCTGCGCTCACTTACGCCTGGTTTGACTGTCAGCTTACGTGATGTGTTCTCCGGCGGTTTTACTTTATATGATAACGGAGCCGGTCTAACATACAATCTTCAAGCCGCCTCAGACATCATTTCATCTACTGCCGGTGCAGGCAGCACAATTACTGCGCCAACAACGGTCTTGTATTCAGTGTCCGCAGCGCTGGCACAGCTGCTTCACCAATTATCTTAAACGGGAGCACCAACCTTACTGCTCAAGCACTTCAAACGGTCTCTATAAAAGACATTGCAAGTGGAACGGTGACTTTGCAAGGAAACAACGCCGCCGATGGCACTGCTATAACTAACCGAGCAGGCAGCACCTACAACCTGCAAACTGTAGGGGACATAGTTTCATCTACAACAGGAACGCCCGCAAACAATGCAATCAAATCACTTAGCAGCATTCTGTATTCGACTACTGGTAATGTAGGCACGGCGGCCTCACCAGTCCTGCTTGACGGTTTGTTTATGAGTTTGACCGCGCAGGCTTCAGCTCCTGGAAGATCAGTGTTCATAAACAGCATTCATGTGCCACCGCCGCCGGGGTCATTGCCCTTTGATGCCAGCACTACTGTTCTCTTTGCAAATGGAGTAGCTGCAGGCGGCACTCCAATCACAAACCAGGCTAGCTCAATTTTTAATGTCCAGGCGGTTGGGCGCATTATAGCCGCCTCGCCATTAGCTGAGATTTCGGCCTCAGATATTGTCCTATATTCAACTACAAGCGATGTCGGATCAAGCGCGGCGTCCCCGATTCGCATAAACAGTTCGAGCAATCTGACTGCACAGGCAGCGGGCTCCGTGTTTATCAACAACGTGGCGACAGGTCCAGGCACGACCGTAAGTTTTAAGAGTGCCATTTCGGCAGGCGGTACTTTAATTTCAAACTCAGCCGCTGGTCAATACAACCTTGCTGCCGTCGGTGACATCGTAAGTTCAGCTCCTGGATCCTCGAATGCAATAAGCGCTCCCCTTACTGTTTTACACTCCAGTTCTGGTAGTGCAGGCACCGCTGCAGCGCCAGTGCTTGTAAATGGCACAACAACTCTAACTGCACAAGCCAATCAAGAAGTGCAGCTAAGCACTGCCAACCCGGCCCAGCCATTTAGCATCAGCTTCGGCAGCACACCCGTCCAATCTAGCAGCGGCAGCCTGATTTCAAATAAGGCAGGAAGTCTGTACCGAGTATTCTCAAGCAGCGAGATTTCGCTCTCATCTGATCTTTTGGTTGAAGCACCGCTATTTCAACTGCAGTCACAAAGCGGCAACCTCACAACCTTGAACATTAGAAACAGTGGACAACATATTGAGTTGACTGCCAATTTGGGCAGTCTGAGTGCTGGCAACATAATTACAGCCGGTGCCGGCGGTGCCGCAGGTAATATGGCTGTCGCTGGAGGAAATGGACAGAGTGCCGGCAACATCAGCATAAATGCCCTGGCCAACATAAACAGCGGCATGCTGCTTGCATACGGTGGCGGCGGCGGCGGTGGTACTGTGGGTGGTGCAGGAGGCAATGGTGGCAATGTACTAATTAGCTCAAAAAGCGGCTCAATCGGTACTGGCACAATAAACAGTTCAGGCGGCGGAGGCGGCGGCTCATCGTCCATCGGCTCGGCTGGAGGCTCCGGCGGTAACGCAGGCTCGGTCACCATGACTGTAAATTACCCACAGAGTGTGACCATCTCAGGACCGGTACTGGCAGCTGGTGGCGGCGCTGGTGGCAGCTCGACGACCGCTTTCGGCGGAGCTGGCGGCGGCGGCAGTTTCGGCGGCGGCGGCGGTGGCGCGGCTGGCACAGGTGCTGGAGGCGGGGGCGGCGGTTATAGCGGCGGAAATGGGGGCGACTTCTTCGTGGCGGGCGCTGGTGGCGGTAGCACTGCCGGCAATGGTGCCGGCGGCGGCGGTATGCCGAATGGAGGCGCAGGTGGTTTCTTCGGCATGGGCGGCGTTGCCGGAAATGCAGTCTCCACAAACGGTGCAGATGCCGGCTCTGTAGGGTCAGGAAACGGCGGATCTATTTTCATAAGCGCACTTGTAGTTTCAGTAAACGGCACTGTTGCCGGACTGGGGGCCGGTTCAGGTTTTTCCTCGTCAGCGTTTGCTCCGGACTCAGTAAATGCTCTGGGCGCGGGTGGATCCATACTTATAGGAACACCCTCAAGCCAGGCTTACTTCAGAGACGCTAATTATGCAGCCGGTGCTGCCACTTATCTGGCTCCTGCTGGACGATTCGTGACTGCCGGCTCTATGCAAGCAGATCAGCCAATCGTGATCAATGGAATGACACTCCCCTCGCCCGTGGCGGCAGGAACTTTTGATACCACAGCTAGTATCCTTGAAGGAACTCAGTTGGTTCTGATTTCACCCGGTTCATTCATTACGCCTGCCGAGCATATCGCCTTTCTTCAGGTAATTTCTGGTGGACCGCAAACACTAACACTTAGCCAGGTGGCTGCAAGCAACAGCCCGGGAACTGGATTTGCATCTGCCGGTAATTTCGCAATAAATGCCGTCAATGTTCCTAGCGGTGATTTTACAAACCTCAACTTGCCTTCTGGCGTAACTGTGCAAGTGAACGTGCCCTCGCTGACTTATACAGGTTCAGCCACAGTAAACGGCGTCATGAATTTCAGCAAGGACAGCGCGCAGCTCAATGTCGGTTCAGCTGCTGCTGTAAGCGGAGAAATTAACTTCAATGGCTCTACCAGCGGTGCTGTTAGCGGAGGAAGTATATCTGGCGCAGGTACTGTCAGGTCGCTGAGCGGAGTGCTCTCAATTACATCTATGACCGGAAATATTGGCTCAAGCGTTCAGGCACTTTCGGTCAGCTCGGGTGCAAGCGGCATCAAACAGCTAGTATTAAACGCCAGCGCAACAGCAAACGTTTCCGGGCTGGGCAATATTTATTTGCGCAATACAGATGCAGATATTAGCTCCACTCAGCCTGCACTTTTGCTGGCCGCATCTTCAGCAGGAAGCGGCGCCGCCGTGGATAATACTACGGGCAATTTTGAAGTTTCCTCGACAGGCGGCGGCATAGGAATAGTCGGCGCACTAAGCGCCTCGACAGGGTTGTCGCTCTCCGGTCGTAAAGTCATTCAGCAGGCTGGAGGAAGTTTTGCCAGCAAAGGCGTAAGCCTGCTGGCAAGCGGCGGTTCCGTAAGTATTCAGTCATTGAGTGTTACAGGTGCTGGTCTCTCGCTGATAGCCAGCCAGGACGTGCTAGTTGCCGGAGGGCTATCGACTACACCCGGCGCCAGTCAGGGGAATCTGACCCTTATTGCCGGAGCGAACTTCAACACGCCATTTTCAATAGATGGCGGCTCGGCAACAGGCGGCTCTGTGCAAGTCACTGGAGCTATAAGCACAAACGGCAATAACTTAAATGCGGCAGCTTTCACAGGCAGCGGTCTTGGTTCAGGTTTTGCGCCGGGCACAATCAATGTCACGGGCGCCATAACTACGGGCGCAGCCTCGACCAGCCATAACAACGGAAACGCGACTTTAATCGCGGCAGGCTCAGGCACGGCAATTAGTGTTGGCGCGGTAACAACATCTTCCTCCACATCAACCAATAATGCCGCCGGCTCCGTTTACTTGCTTGCCGCCACGCCAGTAATCAACGGCGCACTTTCGGTCCTTTCTAAAGCAGGCACGGTGACGCCGACGCCGCCGTTTGCAACAGGCGGTCTCACCCTTACAAACGGTTCGATCAAAGCAGGCAACTTAATGGCAGCCGGAGCTGCCGGTCCTTACAATGCTTTTGCCGGACAAGGAGCACCTGGTGGTGCCGGAGGCAACATCACAATCCGCGCTGGCGGCAATATCAGCACAGGCTTCCTGCGTACATTCGGTGGCGGCGGCTGGGGCACTTTCCTTGAAAATGGCTTCGATGGAGGAGCTGGCGGTAGTATAGAAGTAGGCACTACGGGCGGTGCCATAGCCGTAGCCGGTGACGTGAACGCATCTGGTGGCGGTGGCGGTGGCGCCGGCGGCAGTTTAGCTTCACCTTACACTGGTGGCGCTGGCGGTGCTGGTGGCAACGTCAGCATCAGCGGTTCGGATACAGTAAATGTGACAGGTCCGGTCCTTGCTGCCGGCGGCGGTAATGGCGGAAGCACCGTCGATATCTTCTTGCACACAAGCGGCGGCGGCGGCAGTTTCGGTGGTAGAGGCGGCAGAGGTGGTGACACTGGCGGAAGCGGACTCGGTCTGGGTTTTGCCGATTCAATTCCAAACTACGGCGGAGCCGGCAGCGGCTTCGGATTGGGCGGAACCGGTACAACACTGCCGGAGAACGGCAGCGATGCAGGCAGCGCAGCCGGCGGTACTGTGAGCATAAGCGGCAAGTTGGTCGCCATCGGCACGGTTGGCCAGTTGCTTGGTTCAACAGGAGGTACCTTCGATGCTGATTCGGTCAATGCGCTGGGCACAGGTGGAACTGTAACTATCAACTCTCAATTTGGACAGTCGACCTATTTTAACGACGCAAACTACGGAGTACTGGCAAATACTTACCTCGCTCCTGGAAGCGGTCAAATTCAGGCAGGGAATGGCTCAGGCACACCTGTAACAATAAATGGAATAGCCAGTGCCTCACCGGTGAATTTAGGCTTATTTGGAGCCGGCGGAAGCAAAATAGTCGAAACAGCGGTAGCCTACTTTATAAGGCCTGGCATGTTCATAACACCTGCCGAACAGATAGCGTATATTCAAGCTGCAGCAGGCGGTCCGCAAACGCTCACACTTATCGGTACAGGCCCGGGCACAGGAAGTGCCAGTGGCGGTTCCTTCTCAATTCAAGCTGAAAATATTCCAGTTGGAAACTTTACGAACCTGCGGCTCCCACCGGCAGTAACGGCAAATGCGAACGTGCCGATTCTTACATATACAGGTTCAGCTCAGATAAGCGGCACCCTGAACCTCAACAACGCCTCATCGCAACTAAACATCGGAGGCAGCACCTCAGTATTTGGACTGGGAGGCATCGTATTTAACGGCAGCAACAGCGCTGCGGTAGTATCGGGCGGCCCGATAAGTCTGAGCGGCCCGGGTATTGGAATTACCGTAAACAGCTTCTCTCCGTCCACCTTCACTCTTGTCTCCGGCGGAGACATCAGCTCTGCAGGCGCTCTGCTAAATCTGAGCCAGCCGCCTGCCGTTGATCTGAGCATCATTGCCGGAGCTAACTTAAGTGCAGTTCAAGCTGATGGCAGCGTGAGCTTCTCATCAGGAGCTGCTTCCGGCGGATCAATACAAGTAAACTCATCAATTAGCAGTCAGGGCGGGAAAGTCGAAATAGCGGCCTACGGCGGCAGCGGGCTTGCTTCCGGAACAATCAACATTGCCGGAGCCATTGATACCAACAACGGGAACTTGACCATAATAGCTGGTGCGGCATCAGGCACGGGCATTTCAACAGGACAGATCATTACCGCCGGCGCCGCAGTTACAGGAAATGCCGGCAGTGTCAGGCTCATAACTGCCAGTCCGCTTATAGCCATACCTGGCAGCGCCACTATCGCAAACAGCGCAATCAGCCCTAATCCCGTTTTTGTAGCAAGCGGTCTAACTAGCACTGCTGCCTCAATATCAACAGGAAGCATAACGGCAGCTGGGACAGGTGGCTCAGGCGGCCGGACAAGCGCAGGTGAGGCAGGAAGAGCTGGTGGCGAAGTGTTTATACAGGCCGGAAACTCTATCTCAACAGGATCCATAAGGAGCTTTGGTGGCGGCGGTGGTGGCGGGACGACAGGCGGCGCTGGCGGCTCCGGAGGCAAGATCACCCTGAGCTCTACATCAGGGTTTATAAGCGTAGCCGGGGATCTGAACAGCTCGGGCGGTGGTGGAGGCGGCAGCAGCCAACTTGGCGCTGCAGGCGGGAGCGGCGGAGCTGCTGGCTCCATAACAATTAGCTCTAGCTCGGGAGTGTCTATCACGGGACCGGTTCTGGCAGCAGGTGGTGGCAATGGCGGTTTCAACGACCCCGGAACAGGCATGACACCTGATACTGGCGGCGGTGGTGGCGGCGGATCCTTCGGTGGTGGCGGCGGCGGTGCCGGCTATCTCTCTAGTGGAGCCGGCGGTGGTGGCGGCTTCTACGGTGGTGGTGGCAGCGGCGGTGGCACAGCTGCGACAGCCTACGGCGGCGGCGGTGGCGGCGGCGGTTATGCCGGCGCAGGAGGCGGTGGCGGCGGCAGTACCGGCACGGTTGCTGGCAGTGGCGGCGGAGGCGGCGGCGGGCTCGGCAATGGCGGCGGCGGTGGCGGCGGTGGTGACTTCTTCGGACTTCCCGGCAACGGTGGCGGCGGCGGCGGCACAACGGCAGGCAACAATGGTGCTGACGGAAGCACTACACTCACTGTCGGCTTCGGTACATTCGGAGGCAATGGCACTGGAGGCGGTGGCAAGGGAGAGGACGGACAGAGAGTAAGCGGCGACTTTCTAGGTGGTGTCGGCGGCACCGGGGACAGTGCTGGCAACGGCAATCCCCTCGGTGGCAATGGAGCACTCAGTGGCGCTGGCTTTGGCGGTAGGTTCGGCAGCGGTGGCAGCTCAACTGTATTTTCGTCAGGAACAAACGGCGCCGAAGCTGGAGCTGTCGGCAACAGCGGCAACGGCGGCGTAATAACTATCTCCGGTCAAACAATAAGCGTATCCACAAAGATAGAAAGCTTAGATGGAAGCACATCAGGTTTCGCGCTTTCACCTTATAAGGATGTCGCACTAAGTGCTGCGGGCAACAACGGCGCCATAAATATAACAGCCGGTACTTTTTCTCCGGTATACCTGCCTGATGCAAACTATGGTTTAGGAGCCGGTGTTTATCCAGCGCAAACAGGCGGATTCTTCTCGGTCGGAAATCTTGAAGCCGGTACGGGCGCGGGGACGCCAATTACAATTGGCGGCGTCTCTTATGCCTCACCTGTTGCAGGCGGTGCTTATGGCGGTGCGACAGCCACCATCTTAGAAGGCACAGAGTCAGTGACAATCGGTCCAGGCATGTTTATCACTCCTGCAGAACAAATAGCCTTCGTGCAAGTGGTATTGGGCGGCTTGGCGGCGCAAACACTTATATTGAGCCAACCCGCATCTACTACAAGTCCGGGAACCGGTTTTGCATTCGGCGGTTCTTTCGATATTGATGCAAGCAAGATACCGGCAGGCAATTTCACAAGCCTGATATTGCCCGATGCTGTAACAGTAAATATAAGCGCACCGCTTACCTATGCAGGTTCTGCGCAGGTATCCGGCACAATGAATTTCACAAGCGCAAGCGCTCAGTTAAACGTCGGCAACGGCTTGACGATCACTTCAAATGGCCAAATCATAGGCGCCGATACCCTGGCGATCAGTCTGGGCGCCGGCAGCACGTTCACTAATGATGGCTTGGTACAAAGCTCTTCTGCAGCTGTTCTATCACAAACCACCATATCTATAGGCAGCGCAGGCACCTGGACTCTTGCCGGCAGCACGGGGTTTATTGATCCCGGACAAAGTCATATTGTCAGCATGTACTCCCCGGTTTCGCTGCGACTTTCAAACGGACTCAATCAAAAAATTGGTACTCCCGGACTAAGAGGCAATCTGGATATAAGCACACCCCAGCTATTCGGTCCTGATGGCGGCAACACAGCAACTCTAAATACAGATGGCAGAGTTCTACTCCATAGTGGCAGCGCCGGAGGATCCTTCCAAGTATCCGGCATCGGAACTATCAACTTTGGCTCTCCAGCTAATGGACTGACAAACTTTTCGCCTTCTGGTGGCGCTGATTTGAACTTTACCTTATCGCAAGGCGTAATTCTGCGGCAAACAGGCGCAAACGGCAATTCATTTGTTCTGGCTTCAGGAGGGCGGTTCGAAAATTCAGGCAGCATGTTTGTGAGCGCTCCGTCCATTTCAATTAGTGGATCAGATCTTCGCCTGCAAGGACTTTTTGGCAACTTTAACTTCAACACAAACGGCTCCGTGCAGGTGACGGCAAATGCGCTTAGAGTGAACGACTCTACAAAGCTCTCAGTATCAGGCGGCTCAAACTTCGTTCTTTCAGCTTCTCAGATATTTGGCAATAACACTGCAACGCTTAACGGGCCAGTTACCTTAGACAACGCCGGTAGTATGAGGTTCTCACTTGATACTGGCGCTTCGTCCAGCACGATTTCAGTTGGTACAATTACAGACGGCAGCAGTCTTACTACCCTCATAATAGACCAGGGAGTCACCCTGCTTTCCAGTGGCGCTGTGACCTTTGGCTCAGCGAGCAATTACACCATATCCGGTGCCTTAAGGGCAAACGGAGACATCACGTTCCCTGCAAGCTCTCAGATAGCAATGGGAGCCGCTTCGTTCATGACCGCACAGGGAGCAAACAATATAAACTTCGGAGCCAACGCTCAAATAACAGGCGGTCCCCTCTCCGGCACCATAACTGCAAATCAAGTTAACTTTGCCGCCGGCGCCGTGAATGTTTCCATAAAAGAGATTGCCGGACAGATCGGAGCTATCACTACAGGTGGCGCCAATGCCAGCATCTTCACCGGAGCTGGAGACCTTGTCCTTGCACAAGCCGGGATTGACAGCAGCAGCAGTTCCAGCGGCGGTGCTATCGATATTAGAGCAAACGGCGGATCCATTCGTGGTGTCACCGCTCTTACTGCTCCTGCATTCAATTCGCAAGGCGATGGAAACGGCAACAGCGCTGGTGCCATAAGCCTGATTGCCGGAGTCGATCTATCCCTCGGAGCCGTCACTGCTACTGGTATAAATGGGGCTTCCGGGAAAGCGATCACGTTGACTGTACCAGGCGGACTCAGCCTTATCTCCGACCTTGACGCAAGGGGCACGGTAGCAGGAGGAAAGATCACCATCAATGCGCAATCACTGTCCGCCACAGCTGCCGCAATATCGACAAATTTCCAAGCTGATATTCTAGTTGTATCGACAGGTGATTTAACACTCAGTGGAACCCCTACCTTCCGAACAGGTGCAGCTGGCGCCACTTCCTTCCTGGCTATGGCTGCCGGGAAGTCCATCACGCTAAATGATGCCGCAGCTTTAGTAGTCGAAGGAGGCGGGACGCTAAGAATCCGCACACCTAACCTTATCTTTAGCGCTTCTACGGCAAGTCCCACGCTGACTGCCACGGAAGCCTCAGCCATCAATATTGACGCAGGCAACTCAAGCACGGATGTGAATCTCACTATCACCGGTCCAGCCGGATTCGCCGGGACGATAAGCAACTGCAATAGTTGCCTCATCCCTGGTGGTTCAATTTCGATCTCGCCTTCAGGAAACGGCACTTTGACGTTCGCGCTTGCCGGAGCCGGCACGACAAACTTGAATTTTAACGGCTCAAATCTCTCCTTAAGCGGAACTGCCGTTTCTATCAACCAGGGTGTGACTCTAGGCTCGGATCACTCAATTATTGTCGACACTCCAAGCTTTGTTAACAACGGCACGCTTTCGACACAAGCATCCGGAGCCAGCAGCGCCACTATCCTTGTAAGAAACACGCTAGGAGCTCTCAGCCTTTCAGGAAGCGGTTCGTTCTTACAAGCTGGAGCAGTTGCCGGTGACACAGTGTTCCAGAGCAACGGCAACATGAGTATATTGAATGGCACATCGCTGAGCGCATCAGGCGGGGGGAACCTTGTCTTTTTCGCCCCCGAAATACAGGTCAACAATACTTCTGCAGCGGCTGCCACTGCGGCCTTCAATGCAACAGGTGTTTCAGGCTATCTCCTCAATTCAAGCTTTGTTTGCAGTGATTGTCCTCTGGCGTTTCGTTCCGGCGGTCTGGCAACATCAGCCACCCTCAACCTGAACGGAGCCCCCGTGGCAACCAGCACCGCTGGCGGTGCCACATTCAACCCGGTTTCAAGCGTGAATATAGGGCCTGGCTTCACACTCAGTTCAGACGATGCGATTACCCTAAATGCAACGCCGGCTCTGCCAGGCGCTTCGGCCTCGGTGACAATAGACGGCACTGTCAGAGCGCTTTCTGCTGGCTCGTCCGTAAGCGTACTAAGCCCGGGATCTCTTCTCTTAATTGGTGCCGGAAGAATTGAAACGGCGCCTTCAGGAACTAGCATCGTGAATGCAGGCGGGCTCATGACCCTGGCTTCAGGAAGTTTACCAACGAATCTGACAAGTGACGGTGGGCCCATGAGCATAAGCGCTTCCCAGCTTGTGATTAGCTCCGGTCAGTCGCTAACATCAAAAAGCGACCTGACAATCACAACAAGTGCTCTGACGAACAATGGCACACTCAGAGTACTGAACCTGGGCAACATGCTCGTCAGAGCAGCTAACCAGGGCGGAAATGTCGACCTGTCTGTCGGCGGATCCGGTTCTTATTCGGCTGCCAACCTCAGGCTCGAATCAACATGCATGTGCGCAGCGACTTCGGCTAATCTGACTGTTTCAGGGTCGCCCACCGTGGATGCATCTCTTACACTCTTAACACTGCCGATTGGATCTGTGATCATCACAGCCGGTACAAATGTCACATCAGCAGCAGGAATATCAGTAAGCACTAACAATCTGAGCTTGCAGGGCACGCTCCGAGCACTGGGTTCCCTTTCAGGCGGAGGTGGCATCTTAATTTCAGACAATGGGGCTTCCGGCTCTGGAACCATGTTAGTCAGCGGCCAGGGCAGTTTGGTGGCTATGGCGGACTTCATTGCAATACAGTCTCTAAATAACTCAATAACTTTGGCAAACACCCTGATATTGCAAGCTTCACCAGCCGGAGCGTCCCCTGCCGTGTCTGTGGTGGACAACGCGAATCTCGGTGTGATCCTAGCGGCAGGGTCCGTACTCTCAGTGATTGGCGGTGACGGTCGACTTGTTGTCGAAAGCCCTTCCGGACTGCCGCTTAACTTAAATGGATCAGGCAAACTGAGCTCAGCGACACAACTTGCAATAACCGCAACAGCTCCTGGCGCAAGCCTGAATTTAACAGGAAGCCCGAATTTGTTGCTAGACGGTCCGGCCTTCCTGTCTGCAACAGGTGGCGCGATCAACGTTGTGTCAGGCCTGGTTGCTCACACTCAACCTGTAATTTTGAACACACTGGCTCCCGTACCGTCAGGTTTCACACCAGCCACAGGAGTAACGCAGCTCGGCTCTACGGTGGCACCACCAGGCACGGCCAGTGCCGGACTGTTTATAAGGACAAACCAACTAAGGGTTGACGGCAATGTCAGCGTAATGACTGCAGCAGCTGCCGGCGCTGGCGCATTGCCCGGTTCGAGTTCTTTTAGCGCCACGTCCTCAGGACCATCACAGCCGGTCCAACAGTCTATGATTTCCCCTTTCGCGTTCTTTCTTTCGTCGCAACTAAACGGTAATGTCTTGTCGGCACCACAGGTAGTGTCCACGGATAAAACCCCTTATTATGGGCTTGGAAATCCGCTTCAACCTCTGCAATCACTTTTACGTGGATATCTTTCTAACGAGGACAACGAGCCCTTTTCTGGCGGACCAATGTCTCTGCAAGACGCAAAGCTCCACACAACCAGTCTATTCAACCAGCAATGGTCTCAAAATTCAGGACTACTGGTCGGTCCGCAAACACGAGGAAATTCGTTGCACCTCCTGCAAGGAGCAGGTATCTTCACACCAGGGTCGGAGATTGTAATTCAAACAAAGCAAGGCACAATCCACATAGCCGGCAATAGCGCTGCAATCGTTTGGGCAACTGGCAAGGAGACGATAGTCTATGCATTACACGACAATCATATGGGCGATGTTTCAGTAAGTGTCGGTAAACATCAGGTCATCGTTCCCCTGGGTACACAGTTGGTGCTGACAAACACCGGCGGTTTGGATGGCATTAGCGCCTTGACAAAAATCGCTTTCAGAAACGCCAGTCCATTGAGACTTGCCGGCGAAGAAAAGGTTTTTCTGGCCGATTTCTCAATAATGTCTGCCATCAGCGCAATTAAGACTCTCCGTGATCTGTCAAAATCAGGCGATCCGGAGGCCCAACGGTTTTTAGCAAAACTCCTGAAAAACTCCGCCATCTTGGCTCGAATAACTGGCGTAAAGGGACCATACACACATACCAGCCAGCTAAACCCAAAGAGTTCCACTGGACCAGTTGGTAGCTTTGCAAAACCATGATTACGTATTTATTTATAGGGTCCGCTGAGATGGTGTTAGATCTGAGCTTCTAGTTGCTTAAGTAGTTTAGTTTGGTAGTTGGCGTTTTGAAAGATTCTTTTTGCCGACTCGATCATTTGTTTTGCGCTGGCTTCGTCTTTGTCTTTTCGGTATTGCGAAAAGCGGAACGGCAAATAACCTTCCGTTATTTTCGGGTCCCAATTTAAGCCTCTTTCCATGGCTTTATCCGCCTCTGCAAGTTGTTCGCGAAACTTGCCTTCATCGTTAATTGATGCAAAATATTGCGCTAATGCCCAATGAAAGAGCAATGCTTGATTGCACGGTTTTTCGCAAAATTTCAAACCTGTTTCCGCGAAGAGTTTTGCTTCGCTCCAGTTCTGTTTTTTTTGTGCTTCCTCGACTCCATGGAAGGACATATCTATGATGTCGTGCAAACGTTGGGCGCTTATGTGATCTGATTGAAGCTGGCAGGATTTAAGTATTAGTAAGCGGAGCTTAAACGCCGGTTGCTTTGCGATGCTGAGCACTGTTGCGAACACGGCGTTATCGCCGTAGCCGGCCGAAGTGAATCGGGTGCTGGCGCTTGTATATAGCGCAAGCCACATCGAACGTGTAAGATCGCTTTTTAGTAAATAATCGGAAATGCGGTCAATTGGAGTTATATCGCCAACCAAATTTTCTCTTTGGTCTTTTACTTTTCGTCGCGAATCTTCAAAATAGTTCTTTATTGTAAGAATTCCCAAATCGCGAAGATCCAATTGGTTGTGCGCTTTTTGCAAGGTAAAAAACAAGCTCGTGAGAATCATGTTTTTGCTGGGCAGATCCAAAGCCTTGAAGGCATCTGACTGGAGAAGAACATCAAGTTCTTTGAGGACAGCTTCGGGTTTGTTGATCGCTGCATATTGACTAAAATAGGTACTGAGTTGCCGAGATGCGCTTTCTGCTGGTAATTTTGCTAATTTTTCTAAGGCAGGACCAGATGGTTTCGGCTGCAGAAGGATCAATGTCGCCATCAAAATAGTCAGAATTATTGATACCGAAATTCCAATAGTTACTTTGGGACTTATTCGGGTTTTGGCAAATGTTTTTCCGTCAATTGATTGATACTGTTCAGCTTCTAATGCCTGTTCCAGAGCTGTCACCATTTCCTCTATTGAGGCGAAACGATCTTTTGCTGCCTTTGATAAAGCAGTTTGGATTACTAATTCAAGCTCTCGGCTGTACTGTCTGCCAGTTGCGACCTGGAGTGCTGGTGCAGGCTCGCTCAAGTGTTTGTAAATTATACCGGCGTAGTTATCGGCAGTGAAAGGGTGAGTGCCTGCCAGCATTTCGAAGATGCAAATTCCAAGGCTGTAAATATCACTTGCCGGTAATGCCTTCCTTCCCTGGCATTGTTCGGGGCTCATGTAAGCAACTGTGCCAATGAGCAGACCTGTCTGCGTTAGCTTGTCCGATTTTTCCTGTTCTTCGCGCGCTAACCCGAAGTCAATCAATTTAACCGTATCTACTGCCGGCTGATTGACTAATATGATGTTTTCCGGTTTTATGTCACGGTGTATGATCCCCGCTTGATGGACACAGACCAGTGCTTTTGCCAGACTCAATGCAATAGATAGGGCTCTTGCCGGCGGCAACTGCTTCTCTTCATTTATTATCGCGCGTAAGCTTTTTCCTTCCACATATTCCATCGTCAAGTAAAGCAATCCACCCGGCGTCGTTCCGATACCATAAATGGTGACGATGTTTGGGTGCGAAAGCTGGCTTAATAGCCGTGCTTCCCGTATCAAACGCTGCTTTGTGTCATCGTCATGAATGACGTCACGATGAACTATCTTAATTGCCAAAATCCGATCGCAATCTATTTGGCGCGCTTTGAAAACTGTGCCGATTCCGCCACTTCCTAATTCAGAAAGAAGCTCATACTTGCCATCTAATAGTTCGCCAGTTTTCGGGATTCCAGCCAGCACAAACACCTACAAGTTGTTTACTGGAATCATTATTCCCCATCTGCCGCATGACAGGTCATTTACTCGTGCCAATTTTCGATCTTCAATGATGAGTTGCGCGAGAGTTCTCGCGTGTTTCTTGTAAGCAGCACAAGGTTACGTGATAGCACCGGAGTGGTGTATATCAAAAATGTATCGCATGTCGACTAACGGTGCAATGGCTCCTGGTCCGTTAGTTGGGGTTTGGTCGAATTTGAATCAATCAAATTCCGCAGTTTGGCTGCGATTTCTGGTTCCATTTGGATGTTATGCTGCTTCGCTTCCTCCAAAAT
Organism: Candidatus Obscuribacterales bacterium; assembly: GCA_019747875.1. Classification (GTDB taxonomy): domain Bacteria; phylum Cyanobacteriota; class Vampirovibrionia; order Obscuribacterales; family Obscuribacteraceae; genus JAIEPM01. The sequence goes on along the minus strand of JAIEQI010000075.1, from coordinate 85,346 downwards.
GACTTCGAGGCATTTTCTTGCCATTTGCTTGTCGGAATGTTCCTCAAACCAGACAGCTAATTTCGTCATGATCTCCACATGTCCGGCTGGACCCATATAGTACATTCCGTTAATGCCCCCGTGGGTTATCAGTTTCATGTCATCCCTATCGAGTCGCGCACTATCGAAGAGTGCTCGCGCCTCAGACAGAGCTTTTTCTTTTCCTTTCTTGCGCTCAACTTCATTCAACCATGCCAATTCAATCTCTATGTTCAGTCTTGAATTCTCTTTAGCATACTGCCGAGCTCGAGTTAACAGTGTTTCGCAATCTCGGTCGTTAACGAAAGAGGCAGCCAGAGCTGCCGTACAGTAGGCATCTGAAATTGTGCCAGGCTTATGGTATCCAACAAATGCAATATCATCAGGCAACTCAAAGGCTGCTTCCTTTGAAGCCAATTCAATTGCTGTTTCTGATGAAGATTTGGCCTGTCCGAAATCCTTTAGAGAAAGCGACAACTGAGCGGTGTATAAAGCTGGAAGAGCGCCATTGAATGACGGCGCGCCCGAGTCAAAATTGCTTAACTTCAACGCTTTGTTGAAACAAGCAAAAGCTTCGGTGCTATTGAGGCAATTTTGCGAGAACCTTCCTTTTACTAAGTAAGCCATGTACAGAAGCTTTCTATTGTTGGCTTTTGCAGCATTGCTCAGAATGGAGTTAAGTTCATCGCTTAGTTGCTTTTTGAGGTCTCCTTCTCTTGCCGCCTTTCCTTGCTGGCGAATTGTATCGGATACGGTCCGCAGCCGCGACTCAGGCGAGCCCTTGGATCTGATTTGATTGGAATGTTTTGATTTGAAGAAGATGCCTTTAAGCACTTCCCTCTTCTTCTTGGATTCAGTATCAAATCGTATCAGCGTTAACCCCACGGCGATGATCAGAATGCTCACTACCACGAAGCTAAGCACCCACGCGGAATTTGATTTCTTATCGGCATTTGCGGGAGCAAAACCGCCCACGTCCACGGAAATCGTTTTACCGAGTTGAAGTGCCAGTAAATCGGACTGAAGTGACGTCGCGCTTTGGTATCGGTTTTGTGGATCTTTGTTTAGGCAAGTAAAAATAATCGATTCGAATTCTCTGGAAATAGCAAGGGGCGAAGTACGTCGCCCAAATGGTTGGGGCGCTTCATTACAGTGCTTGTATAGAAGCCCCATCGGAGAATCAGCAGTGAATGGTGCTTCGCCGGCTAAGCATTCATACACGATGCAAGCCCATGAATAAATATCGGAGCGCTCATCTGTTTTTTGCCCCTTGCACGCCTCGGGGCTCATGTACATAGGTGAACCGACCAGCGTTCCCGTTTTTGTATTTGTCGCGGACTGATTTGAGGCGTCACTTATTAGCATCTTGGATAAACCAAAATCAAGAAGCTTGACAGTTTCGATGTTTCCGTCCTCAACCAACATTATGTTTTGAGGTTTTAAGTCTCTGTGAATGATGTTGGCTTCGTGCGCCGCTTTTAGCGCTTCGCACAATTGGAGAGCGATTTTTTGAGTTCGCCCTTCAGATATGCCTGATGTTTCAGCGATCACTGATGCAAGTGTTTTGCCTTCAATGTACTCCATAACGATGAACGGCGCGCCGTCAGTTGCGATTCCAAATGAGAATACATCAACGATATTGCGGTGCTTCAATGTGCTCAGTACTTTTGCTTCGCGCTGAAATTGCGCGCGTTCTCTATCACCAGTAGACGGCTCAACTCTCAAAAACTTTATGGCGACTGTTCTACGGAGATCCTTCTGTTCAGCCTTATAAACGGCTCCGAAGCCACCTTCTCCAAGTGGCTCCAGAATTCTATATTTTTCAGCTATCTGTGCGTCTGCAAGATACTTGTTCACGAGAGAATCCGGCCGGATGCTCTTGCTTTATACCCAAAGATCTAATCGGTTTTTGTCAGCAGAATGTCAGGATGGGCCGACAGGAGCAGCCCTCCTTTTAGCTACCGGAATTTTGCCGCTGCAATCTTTTTCGAGCATACCTGCCTAAAGAAATAGCTTGACGCTCCAGGTTCTTGTGCTGCCTGTCCATTTTTGCTCGCTGCTTCTCTAGGCGCAGCATCGTCTCTTGACACCGCACGCTTACGGTTTTTATCTGTGCCGATAAGTTAGCTGCTTGCTGGCAATCGGAGTGGCAAAGCTGGATTAATCTGTCTATATCTTCCATAAATCCCTCTCACGGGGACTGAAGCCCGTGAACCAAAAGGATTTATTTAGTGCTGACAGCACAGTTCATTGGTCTGTGAATAGTCGCGTTCGACGGAAATCCAATAAATGTCGAACATAATCCTGTATGGCACAGTTTCGGCAAATAGATCTGATTCATTTTGTCGCCTATAATAATCGACCTTTGTAGAGTTAATGAAGGCGGCAGGCGGGAGCAGGTTAATTTTATGCAGCCCAATAGTTTCTGCGATCCATGTCCGCAACTTTGATTTGGCCGTCGGAGCGGGCGGGAGGAAAAAATTCCGAGAGGGACTAAATGAACTCCGGATGCAAGCTGCGCGAATTCATTCGTACTGCTCCCACATTCCAAATGTTTAGCCAAAATTATGCCAAGCCAAATATGCGACTTTGCCTATGAGTTGTATGAGTGAGTTCGCTCATGGAAATAGGTAATCAGAATGAATATAGCAATCGAGTACGAAGATACGATTCAAAGTATGATGAGCCTTGGAGTACGATGTGCTGCCAGTGCAGATAGGGCGGCGGAGCTGTATCGGATGATCCGATATAGAAAAATCAATCGCCGAGTTGCGGCACGTGAAGTTAGAGCGATCGAACGTCATTTGGACGATTTGCTCCGGCACATTGCAGATCTCACTAATCGATTTAGATCGAGCTCGGAAGTTGAGCGACCGACTCTAGAACTGGTGAAGGGAGCGCACGCATTCGAGCATCACCAGCCGCAAGAATAGACAGCCGGCGCCTTGGTCCATCGTGATCGAGGCGCCTTTCAACTACAGTTTATAAACAAACAAGAGGCACCATGCAAAAAGTGATGCAGGCACGCCAATGACTGTAAAGCAAGATAGGCAATGATTCAAAGCTGATGAAATTAATTACAAAAACTTGGCTTCCATTCGGAAGCTCCAGCGCAGAGTTCCTTCAACAGTGGACAACTCGGGATTTCATTTGGCTTTGCCACCACGATCACTTGAGTGCGCGCTCTGGAAAAGGTTACACAAAGAAGTCTCTCAATATCTAAGCGACCCATGCGCCCTGTTAGCCATCCGTGAGATGGTTTGACTGGGCAAAATATGACGAAGTCGCTTTCTTGTCCTTGGCTGATATGAACAGTTCCAGCCTTCCATCGACCTTCGAATGAGGCGATCACGCTGCTGGCATATTTGTTGAGTGCACTAGCTTGATTTTTGAATGGACTTAATAGAAGTGTTGTTGCGTTTTCGTTTGTTTGTAGAATCGCTGATGCAATTCCAACTGCTGTCATAACTGCTCGCGGACAATGATTTTTCACTTTCTCCTGCTCTGGCAGTTCCGGCATAAGCCTTGCTATTTCTGTCTGCCAGAGGTCCGGATCTGCAATAACGATGCCAGATTCCGGTTGGTTTGTAATTGAAATAATAGCTGGCGCAGAATCAACTGCAGCAAGCTTGCCACCATAGAATACTTTTGATACCGATTCACAAAGCTCAGTTCTCATTCTACTTTGCTGAGTGAGCATAACCAGTAAATCGTTTTTCTCCATCTCTTCTGCATCATCGATGTTAGTCAGTCCGACCGCGTCAAATGCACTGTGTCCAATCCAATAAATGGAATTTCGATCCTGTTTGTTTCGATTGTGGCGGATTGGTCCGAGTTGTTTGAAGTCTCCGAAAAGAAATAGTCTATCTGGCTCCAGATCCATTAGTCTAGCGAAGAGGAAGCGAGGTATCATTCCGGCTTCGTCTAGAATCACATTTAAATCATGGTCAAGGATGTCGTTCAGAATCTCTTCATTGTTCATAGCGGAATGCAGCGTAGTTACAATTATTCGTGCATTCGGCGCGAGGTTCCAAAACATTTTGCTTCGCGCGGATTTGAGATTTCGTTCGTCTAGTTTGTGCTTTGCGACAGTTTGTTGGAGTTGCTTGCGACTTCGTCCGTGGCTTCTTGTGCGTTCTCTCTCCAGCTTTTGCCGCTCAATTGCCTTAGTAGATAGATTTACTCGCATTTGCTCAAGTGTTTCCTGCCACCCCATCAAATGTGGGCGAGATTCGAGTTCCGGCAACTGTGGATATCCAGGGCGAACGAGTTCTCCTGGCTCGATCGGGAAGCCCAATTTTGTAGCGGCACTGTCGATAGCTAGAGCGGCGCTATCTGCAGCCACATTAGTGGGTGCGAGAATCAACACCTTATTATTATCAGTTCTTAGAGCATTGACGAGGGCTCCCAGTGTGTATGTCTTTCCTGTCCCAGGAGGTCCCCAGACCACTCCGAAGTCTTGAGTAACAAGTTTGACTGCACGTTTCTGTGCCGGTCTGAGGCTGGTAGACAACGCAAATCCTTCAATAGTTTTTTGCAAATTCTCGCTGACCTCGGGCACCAGTGGCATCCTGCCGCCCGCTGTTTCCTTTGTAAGACGATGCTTATGAATCAGCTGCAGATAAGCCATCGGCAGTTCTGCTGAATTTGAGTCACGTTTTCGACTAATCCAGGTTCGCACTTGCTCTAAAAAGTCAGTTTCAGAGAACCAACATTTTGGACCAATGTTCTCTGTAATCTCTTTTTCTCCGCAGACCACAACGGTAGGCGGATAATGTCTGTCGATATCAATTATCTCCGCATACCAGCTGCTACCGTCGTCGTAGGTGCCTCTGATCCGCCAGCCTTCTTTTACGTTTACAAATCCTTCGGATTGTTTCGCTTTGAGTGTGATTACTGTCATTGGCCCATGCTGATCGGCTCTCACAATTTCTGAGTGAATCCAAACCCGATCCTGTTCACCAATTAAAGCGCGCAGCATTCCGTCAAGTGAGTGGTCGAAATCATAGTTACTCATTTCCATGGGCGCTGGCCTTCTTTGGATAGCAATTGAAGTTTACTTACCCAGTCTGAAATTCTGTTGAATCGAATCGGACCTGTCCTCCGCCATAAAGGGAAATGTTGTCGACAAATTGTTCTAATTGTCAGAAGCGAATCGCAGAGGATCTTGAACTGAGCTGCCGAGTGAATATCGATAACACGGGCAGATCTAAATGGCCAAATCGCCCGAAACTTCTTAAAATGCAGACCCTCGGCGAGTTGCCACATTTCTAGCATCCCTATATAATGCTATAGTGGAATTGCGCTTCCACTTTGTAAATCTCTCCAAGCATGGCGTCACGCCTGAGGAAGTAGAGCAATGTTTCTCAGATGACCAGTGCCTGGTCAGGCGGATCGAGGATATCTACTGGCTTATTGGAAAAACAGAAGCAGGCCGACTCTTGCAAATCGGCTACCGCAAAGAACCAGATAAGACTTACTTCGTGTTTCATGTAATGTCCGCGCGTGATTACGAGCGGCGTCAGTACAAATCGAAAGGCAAATGAGAATGGCAAAGAAGAAAGAAAAAATACCGCCGCCGCCTGGTGTTGGTGCCTCGCCAGAAGAGCTAGCCGCGTATTTTGAAAAATATGGATTAGAAGAATTAGAGGTAGCTGGCTACGTTCGGAACTTGACTGAAGACGAAGAAAAGGACTTTGAGCGATTAGCCGAGCACTGCCGAGCACGGGTCGAGGAGAGAAAGAGCACCAGAACTCAACTCAACTTGGCAATGACGGTCGAGCAATTTGAGCGCTTCACCAAGTATGCCGACCGTAAGCACATTCCGCCTTCCACGCTGGCAAGAGCCTGGCTGTTAGAGCGCTTGGATCAGGAAGCAAAGGACGCCTAATCTACTGCATCATAACAATTGACAGCAAACAACAAACAACAAGAGTGGAAGCTGAAGGAATCTGGCAGTGCCAAGCTTTCTCATACAATTTAATTCCTTCCTGGTTGCTGAGGCTCACCGTGAGTTCGACAGCGGAGCCGTGGAACTGCCATTGCGCTGGGCGAAAGAAAACCAGGTGACTGGCACTGTAAAAAAGCCGGGAGGAGGGACTCATAACTGCGAATTGTTGCTCAATGAAGACAGAACTATCTTGCTAGGAATTTATTGTTCCTGTAACTCGGTGGCCAATCTCTTTCGAATGCCTTCAGTTAATCCATGTAAGCATGTCATCGCGATAATAGTTGCTTATGAGCAGAATCCCAACGGAGTGTCGACAACGAATAGTCCATCACCATCAGCGATACCAAAAGCAGTTCACAGATCGCAGAAGTTCTTTCCTGTGACAAAGAAGGTGAATAAACCACTAATTAGAGACAATACGAAGCTGCAATTGGATGCGAAGACTAAGGGCGAGCTGGAAAGCGTTGCCAGAGCGTTTGAAGAGAACAGAGCCTTAGAAGATTCGAATAACGTACCCGACTTGGCTTATGTCGTCTGTGATACTGAACCGGGCAAGCTACCAGAACTCAAAGTTTTCAACATACATGAGCAAAAAAAGAGCAACCGCGACATGTTGGTTCAACCGAAGTCGCCTCTCTGGGCCAAAGCATCCATCCAGCAAAAGTACATTAATGCCGTTAGAAAAATGGTGATTGATGCTGCCGATCGGAAGCTGGATTTTATCGACCGCTGGATATACAGTTCGCTTTGGATGTTCTTGCTAAAGACTTGTCTGTCAACCGGTAAGTGCCACTTTGGTTCTCTTGATACAGCGCCCCTTAACTATGGTCCGCAAGCAAGCCATGTCATGTTTGTCTTGAGAAGACGCAAGGAATCGAACCAAATCAATCCATATTTGATCACCGATCGAGGTGCACCACTTTGTACCTGGAGTTTTCCTTACTACATTGATAGGAAAGCTAACTGTGCTGGGGAAATTTATCCTAACCATTGGATGAAATGGTTTCCAGCTTTCTGGATTAAAGCTGCAGCTCCTGCCAGTGAGTGGACGAAACTATCTCAGCTCATTACGGGGCGCGTCGATTTGAAGAGTTTGGAGCAATACTTTCCAGAACTATATGAATGTTGGATGGACGGCGAAAAACATTGGAGTAAGCCTGGGATTGCCGACTTGAAGTTTTCTCTAAGTGCGTCTGCCAACCAGGAAATCCCGGAATTGAAGGCATGGAAAAAACAAGCAAATGAAGATGGCAGCTCTAACTACGTACCAATTGATTGGGACATAGTTCGAGTCGACGGTTCTGCACTTCAACAGTTCATTGCTGCTTCATACGAAAAATTTCTTCGTCATACAACAGCAAAAGAAATCGCGGAAACTGCCGTATGCCATGATTTGTGGCTTGAATTCATTCAATTCATTGTCAATTCAAAGCAATGTTACTGGGAAGACCCCAACAAATCTTTGCTGCTAACAATGGGACCTCCAATTAAGGGTCTGAAAGTTTGGGTCAAGCATCAAAACGGCTACAACCTTATCCTGTGTGCCGGCCAGGTCCAAAATGATAAGGCACTGGCAGTTCTTTCTTGGTTCATACCGATGTACGTGAACCCGCAAACGAACCAAATTGGTTTAGTTTTGGGATTTCCAGTCGGACCGCGGCTAAAGGCACTGCGAAATTTGGGTACTATTCCTCTAGAAATGGCAACTGCCGCATGCAATTTCGTCCGAGCGCATAAATTAGAGAATTTCGTTGGATTGTTGAATTCTCAACAGATATGGCACGACATCAAGCCGGATACAACATTAAGCATTGAGGAAGAAGCTCAGGCACGCACGCTTTTTCTCCAGTTTGATGGCGTTAAGGAAACTTGCTACGAAAAGGAGGGGACTACTCACATTAAGACAATGGATCGTACTTGGGTTTCGGACTGCTTGGAAAATATGAAAGCACTCGGATTCGATCCTGTCAAAAATAAAGAAGACCCCTTGCGTTACATGCTCCTTCCAAAGATGGACTCCTGCTGGCGCCAATTGCTTGACGAGATCAGGCAATTGCGAAAAAAAGACTTTGTTATTTCCAAGACGACGGAACAACAATTGCGACCGTTAGAAATTGTCGAAAACAACTTTTCATTTAAGGCAAGCGATTCAACAGGGGCCGGCTGGTTCTCAATGTCGCTTGCTGTCAAGGTTGGCAACCAAGAAGTGAACCTACTGCCGATCCTGATTTCGGTGATTCATGGACTTCCGGAAATTAGTGAAGACGCAATCGACTGCCTAAATGACGATGGGAAATATGTTGCTGTTTTGAGCAGTGGGCGTTTGGTTTCAATTCCTTTCGACAGAATGAAATTCATTCTAATGTCTTTGCGCGAACTTCTTCCCAAAAATGCATCTACGGATGCCAATGAAATAGGGCTGCCAACCGCGCATGCCATCTCGATATTATCCAACGAAATTTTTGCTAACAGCGAAAAGAGAATTTGCGAGAGTCTGACAAGCATAATGGAGCAATCAGCCCGATTGACCAGTAAGTGTCAACTCGAGCCGGCTTCAAATTTCAGGGCGAGCTTGCGCGATTACCAAAAGGTCGGTTTGTACTGGTTGGACCAAATTTCAAAAATGAAAGCGGGAGGGATCTTGGCAGACGAGATGGGACTGGGTAAAACAGTGCAGGTTATCGCTAAACTGGCATTGGACAAAGCAAACTCGTCTGAGGTTCGTCCCGTACTTATTGTTTGTCCTGCAAGTCTAATCGGGAACTGGACTATTGAATTGAAGCGCTTTTCTCCAGAACTGCAGGTTATGCAATATGTTGGAGCGGGAAGATCAAAATTAAAGGCATACTTCAAGCACAGCGATGTAATTCTAACCACATATCAGCTTCTGTTACGCGATCAAAGCATCCTGACAGATATGTGGTGGCATGGAGTCTTTCTGGATGAAGCGCACACTATAAAGAATTCCAATGCAGCGATCACCGCTGCGGCAAAAGAACTGGTGGCCGATTACCGAATATGTTTGACCGGCACTCCAATCGAAAATCATCTAGGTGAGCTTTGGTCGCTATTTGACTTTCTCATGCCTGGTCTGCTCGGAAGCAAGGCAAGATTTACGAAATTTGTTCGCAAACCGTCTGAGGAAGGCGATGTGGCTGCCCCGGCGATGCTGCGCAAGGTTATATCACCATTTATCTTGAGACGTCTGAAAGAAGATGTATTGAAGGATCTCCCAGAGAAGAACGAGAGTATCATCAGAGTCGAATTGACGGAAAAACAGTTGGATTTGTATGAAACCGCGCGACTGCTTTCCAATGAGGAACTGCGAAAAGAAATTGCCAACAAGAATTTTTCGCCGAGGAATCCCAAAACCGTCGAAATACTCACGAGGATGAGGCAGGTTTGCTTGCATCCACGTCTGTGTAAGCTGGAAGTAGCTAAAGATGTGAAAGAGAGCGCCAAATTTAAAACACTTTTCGAACGGATGGATGAATTATTGATCAGGGGGAGAAAGTTGTTGATCTTCAGCCAGTTTGTGGAAATGCTAGATCTCATCAGTGATGAATTGACGCATCGCTCAACTCCATTCTTGAAATTAGTAGGAGATGTTCAGATAGATGACCGCACTCGAATGGTGCGGGAGTTTCAAGAGTCGAATGTCCAAGTTTTTTTAATCAGCTTGCACGCCGGTGGATATGGACTCAATCTGACAGAGGCTGATACTGTCATCATCTACGACCCATGGTGGAACCCAGCGAAGGAAATGCAAGCGATCGATCGGGCCCACAGAATCGGCCAGTCGAAACCTGTATTTGTATTCCGAATGATCGCGGCTAACACAATAGAAGAACGTATGCTCGAGCTCAAAGCGAAAAAACAAGCAATCTCGAATTTGATCTATGAAACCGACGATGCATTGCTAAACGAATTAACCGAAGATGACATATATGCATTGTTGGCTCCAGTTAGCGATCCGGTGATTGTTTAACAGGTGTGAACCTTTCCAGAGCGCCCTTTCTCATACCATCTGCCATAAGAATGTACGCAAGAACTTGAACCGGAGTTGACCGAAGCAAGCTGGATAGCGGCTAACTCGCGGAATTTTTTTTGCATCTTGTCAATTTGTCCTGTTTAGTCGAGCCTTCAAGGATGCTCAGCAGCGATTAAGAACTAGCTCCCTGGCGAAATCTCTACTATGATTGAGCCTGAAAGGTGAACCCGGTATTATGCTTGAGTTATAATATTTATCACGGTTTTTTGGGCATTTTGAATTCCCGAAGTAGTTGCTGATCGGCAGCTGTCCGCGCTACGTTGTGATTAACGGACGTACTTATGAAAAAGGCTGAAGAATGCAAAATCAGTTGCCCCCTATTTTGGGACCAACACTCGAGATGATCAATAGGTTGGAGCGTGAAGGGATTATTCATAAGCCGACCATTGGTGGTTCGGTTGCGATTATGTACTACGCTCAGCCGGTAAAAACCGATGACCTCGATATTTTTTGTTATCTCCCGAACCAGACTCTTCTTATTGACTTAAGTCCAATATACCGGCGCTTGGAGGAGCTGGGGTGCAAGGTCAAGGACTTGTACATCAATGTCAAAGGGGTAGATGTTCAGTTTCTTGTGCCAGCAAATCAACCGCTTGTAGAAGAAGCACTAGAGAACGCGTTATCTGTCGAGATTGAGAACGTGAAGATACACCTATTTCAATACGAATACGCACTTGCAGTGAAAGCACAAGCTGGTAGAGCAAAGGATTGGGCACACATAGCCGTGGCACTCGAGTCAGCTAGCCCGGACAGAGTTAAGCTAGAAGCAATTTTGAAGGAGCATGGTCTCTGCGAAAAATGGAGGCGTAAAATTGAAGAATGAAGAGTTATGAAAATGTGCGATCGAATGAAGACATATACGAGGCAAAAGCAGAATCACGAAGAAAGCGTGCTGCAGAGCCGTTTGAGCGGAAGCTTCTCGCGCTTGTTCGCATGCAATTGATGGATTATTCGTTAGCCATAGCTGCTGGAAGAGTTGCGCGCAAGCCCTGGCATTTCGAAGACCAAGAAAGAATCAAGAAGTACGCTGAAGCGCACGACTGATTGCTATATTGGTTGAAGCTTTTTTGAATCGCGTCTATATGGAGGAAGTGATGCTATGTTTCATTTCGATAACTCCAAGATTCTTGGATGCGTTGTCTGAGTGCACTTTATGTACTCGTCGCGGCTGCAGTCGTAGATGCTCTAATCTTTTCGATCACAGAGGTCCATCGAACGACCTGAAACTCTTCACTGGTAACAGCAAAACATTCCATCCCGTTGAGCCTTGTTTTCAACTTATCATTCAAGCCCAAGATCAGTACAAGTTTGCCATCTTTTCTGAAACTCTGGACCAGATCCTCGAGGTAGTAGCAGCAGCTCTGATCTATGAAATGTGCATGCTCGAAATTTAGAATGAAAATTTTGGCTTTATCCACATTTCTTGTCTTGTCTAAATTTTTCGTCTCACCAAAAAATATCGGTCCATCAAAAGTGTAGACGTATGTCTCTGACCGCAGGTCTGTTGGTAGTTTGTCAACGAGATGTCCCAATTCGGATATCGTGTCGAGCGTTCCGAACTCAGAGAATTGAGCATCTGTGATCTTTTTGACAAATAACACCGAGGCAAGGGCCATACCGATCAGCACGGCTGATATCAGATCAATGAATACGGTCATAAACAGCACAACAGACATCACAGCCACGTCTGAGCGGGGGGTTTTGTGAATGTGTTTGATTGATCGCCAATCAACGATTCCTATTCCGAGGACTATGAGAATAGCGGCCAGAGCGCTCATCGGGATGAGTGCTGCAACTTTACCCAAGCCAGTAATAACTGAGAACACAAGCGCTGCGTAGACGACTCCGGCAAGTGGTGTTCTGCCACCGGCGTCAATATTGGCCAAGGTCCTCGTGGTTGAGCCCGCACCAGCCAGACCTCCCATCAAGCCGGCCGCAATGTTGCCTATGCCCTGCCCTATGAGTTCCTTGTTGCTGTCATGTTGGCTATGAAGAATTTTGTCAGCGATAAGCGATGTAAGAAGTGAGTCAATAGACCCTAGCATGGCAATCGTAACGGCGCCGCTAAGGACTACGGACAACATGGATAAATCAAGGGTCGGCACAGCTGGGACTGGCAATTGGCTGGGAATTTCACCTATTCGCGGAATCTCGAGATTCAATACGATGCTGACGGTACTGGCAACAAAAAGAGCAATGAGTGATGCGGGTAGTTTTTTCGAGAGTAGTTTCATGCCGTAGATAAACACTATGGTCATAACTCCGATAGCAAATGCTGCGCGATTCATCTCTGCTGAAATACTGGGAAATGTATTAATGTTTTCCATAATGTGTTTGCTGCCGGGAATCCCAAACAGAGGTTTCACGTGGAGGATGATGATTATGAGGGCGATTCCCGTCATGAACCCTGATATGACCGGGTATGGAAGATATCTCACCAGATCGCCCCAGCCAAACCTTCCTGCAACGGCCTGAAGAATACCGCCTAGAATGATTGCAGCAAAGACGACCGAAACATTGCCATTGTTTGCAGCTAGCAAAGAAGCAATAATGACGGCGACTGGCCCGGTTGGCCCCGACTGCTGACCTTTGGTGCCACCAAAAATGGACGCAAACAGCCCACAGCACATTGCTCCATAAAGACCTGCCGCGGCGCCTAACCCTGAGGCTATTCCAAATGCCATAGCAACTGGAATTGCTACGATGGTGGTCATGATACCGCCCGTAACGTCACCTACCAGATTTGCGAACAGCGCAGTCTTCAATGATGCTTGCATACTTCCTCCTGTCTACTACTATTACCAGTGTGGAATTCGGAATCAGACCTGAAAATTGGATCGGCGACGCGCCCCGTAGTTTGAAACAATGTCTGCCGGTGCTTCCTGTGGGCTCTGAATCACTTGTACTACGCAGTTCGCCGATCGAAGGATTTTGCAACTTAAGCGACCACCGACAAATTTTCGCATCGGGCTCATGGAGTTACAAAAAACTAGAATGCAGCTAGCCCCCCACTTTCTCGCTAGATCTGTGATGGCGGTGCCAGTATCAAAAGTTTTGGTAATTACATATGCTGATATCGATAGGTCAGAATAGCGCTTTCGAACGCTCCCTGTAAGTGCGTCAAATTCCCGCTGAACTTCAGCGGTAACCTGCTCCTGCTGGTCGAGAAGCTGCAAGGCGTTAAGTGGTGAATAAGGGATATCGTTGAACCAATTTGGTTCAAGAACGTGAACAAGCATTATCTCCGCATTCCATACCTGCGGATTTGCCGAAAGCCAAGCACTTAGTCGTTCAATGCATCGACCATCCTTGACAGGAACAAGCAGTTTTGGTCTCACAGAGCTTTCGTCCATGATCACGGCTCTCTCCATGATTGTGGCGGCCAAATCTTGCAGTGTCCAGAGCAGTTTGTGCTTCTTTCAACTTATTGCCGACGGTGGTTTTATCTGATATCCCCTCGTGTTTAGATACTATCGAACAAATCTTGCGAAGTGCTTGCGCAATCTCCCTGAAAGCTTCAACACCGTTTTCTTTCCAGAATCTTTCAATAGAGTCCTTCCAGAACGATACCGGATGTGGTAGCGAAGCCAACCTAAGATTCCTAGTTCTTGCTACAAGGGCACTATTCCTTTGGCAATTATGTGACCCTTTGATTGAGATTGGCAGCGCACCGAGTCCTTAAAGATACGCTTTGAATCCTTGTGCATGGGAGTGGTTATTCTAGAGCCGCCCTGAATTTTTCTCGCTCCTTTGTTTTGCTTTCCTGTCTTTCTGGTTGGATAATTTGGATAGAGCACTTAGCACTGTCGATTGTCTCTTTGATCAGGTCCCGCTCAAAGAGTTTTTCAATTGTTGTTTTCTCCTGCGCGAACAGAAGTATGGTATCGGAATTCCATTCTGTTGCCATTTGCGCGATAGTTTCACCGTCAAGGCGTTGAGCGATTACTTTAACGGATACGGACAAAGCGGGGTACAGATTTTCCAATCGTTTGGCAACTGCGCGGAATTCTCGTTCTGTCTCTGCCGTTATCATGTCTTGTAGGTCCAAAAGGCGCGCAGCCTGGGACGAGCAATACGGCGTTTCGTCAAACCAGTTCGGCCTGAGTATGTGCAGAAACATTACTTCTGCATTGGTGTAAATTCTGTTCTTGGATAGCCAGAGCGAAAATCTGTCTATGCATGATTGTCTGCGTATCGGAACACAAAGTCTGATTCTTTTGGTGGCAATAAAAGAGTCATGATTTTTCACGGTTCTTCCTCTGGTACTAAACTGCATCCGGTTCGGCAAAGTACTTTGATGAGAGGCTATTGCCTCTGTAGCGTGCTTGGAATGATCCCCAGTCGATAAAAAATTCGCCGCCTTGCTCTCGATGGTGCTGAGCCCAATCCATAAGAAGTTCCAAGCAGGCGTGATCTATATGGCTTAACTCATCAAGTCGGACGTGAAGGTCTGCGTCCGGCGGTACCGAGTCCAATACTGCTGCCAGCCTGGGAATATGCAAGAAGGTTGCTGCGCCCCAGAGATGTAAAATCGACCCGCCAGGAACCTCTGTGACATCCAATCTGATTCCCAAGTAAGCGATTGAGTAAAGCTCCTTCGCGGCGGCTACTCCAAATCCGATCAAGACACCTGTGAAAAGGTTTGTAGCCAAAATAGCTATGATTGTTATAGCGACAATCGCCAACTCCGAGCTGTGGTAGTCGCGAATATTCTGGCGGATGTTATTAAGCATTCTGCATCCAATGAGGACAAGCATTGCTGCTAAAGCGCAAATAGGCATTTGATTTAAGGCTGAGGGAATCAGCAATAACGCGGCTACAATGAGAACTCCGTGGATGATATTGGCGGAGCGCGAAGTGGCGCCGGATTGCACGTTTGCCATGCTCCTCAGCAATACTCCTGCTACAGGCAGCGCACCGAGTGCACCGCAAATGATATTGCCTACGCCCTGTGCTACTAATTCCTTGTCTAAATTTGATTTTTTTCCTCTTGCTGCCGAATCGACAGCAGCCGCAGTGAGCAGAGACTGTGTGCTTGCGACGAAGGCAACTGTGGCGGCGCTGGTCCAAATCGCAGGGTCGGTGAGCGCCGCAAGTAGAGTTTGAATACTAATCACGTTGACGGCAGTTGAGAAATCGGACGGCACTTTTATAAGTTGGATAGGTAGGTGAAGAACTGTTGTTGCGACAGATGCCACCAATATCGCCACCAGTGCCGCCGGTAATTTTTTCAGAAATCCCTGTGCATACTTGTTCCAGAGCAGAGCTACTATTATCGTCAGGATTCCAATACAAGCTGCAGGGTGATGGGTTAATCCATCCGTCGGGGTGGCTGCTTTGAGTAAAACTCCGGGGATTGCAGCGAGATTGGCAAATCCAGTTGTTTCCGGTTTACTATCCAGCATTATCAAAAACTGCGTGAGGATGATGATCAGACCCATGCCGCCAAGCATTCCATTTACTACAGCGGGCGAAAAAATTCGAAATGCTAGGGCTGCGCGGAAAGCACCTAATATCACTTGCAGAACCCCCGCCAGTAGCACAATGATCCCTAGTTTATCGATGCCCAGTTGCTGAATCATTTCCAGAATCAATACTCCGATTCCAGCATCAGGGCCCGAGATCATCAGTGGTGACCCCGAGAGCATCCCGACTATAATGGCGCCAACTGCTCCGGATACTATTCCAGCCCCTACGGGGACTCCTGAGGACACCGCCACTCCAAGGTTGAGCGGTAGTGCCACCAGAAATAGCACCACTGCGGCCTGAAAGTTTTTGGTTGATATTCCTTCAAATCGCATTTCTTTGAAACTCCAACATAAGGTCGCACAGCTTCACTGTGCGTATTTCTTGACGCTGCACAAAAACGGTTTGCGTGCAGTTGCGAGTTCACTTCTTTGTTGCTGGGTCGCATACAAAGCTTGCAATAACTTCAATTAACAATATGCATGACGTGGTGTCAAGATCTGAAAACTTGTAGGCGGAAAGAAGTGTCGCTGTAATTCCTTGCACAATAAAGCGTTCGGGATTCGATTAAAAAGCGCGGAAATGTTTTTGTTCTTGCAAAACATGTTTTTAGTCAAAAAGTTTCGTGAAAGCTAGTGTCTCGAACTGTCCTATCAGCCTGAGTTGTGAGGGGTTGGGTGAAAGATTTTTGAAACTTTTTTGCAAGGTTATTGAAAGCACTGCGCGAGAGTTCTTTGTTCTCAATTGACGCGGCAGCGTTGCACAGTCACAGTTTGGACTCGATCGGAGTGTTGAATGAAGACTCAGCAAGCTGACCGTGGTATTGTTTGCGATACCAGTTATTCCATGAAAGTATCTATTAGCTCCTATCTATTAGCTGCAGTTCGGATGCAAGTGATCGATTATTCGTTGTCGTTGTCTTCGGGTCGAGTACTCGTAAGCCATGGCGTCTGGTCGGGTCCTGCTGTGCCCCTAACCCTTACTTTGGTGCATAATCTCTGGTTCTCTCTTGACCACCAGTGAAGCTCACACGAGCCGTGTTGGCACCTGTCGGAGGTGCCAGGCGCTGAGGTGTGCCAAGCTGGACGGATATCAAGTATACTTAGTCCTGGAAAAGGTCACAGTGACAATCGCATGAAAAAGATTTTGATACTTGACGATGACGTGCGCTACCGAGATGTTGCATTGCCGTATCTGCAAAGTTGTGGATTCGAAGTGCATGAAGCCGCGACAGTTGCTCAAGGAACTGACAAACTGAAGAAGCATTCTTTCGACCTTTTGATCGTCGACGGAATTCTGCCTGATGGTTTCGGCATCAACGTGATTAAGTCCTTGCGAGCTTCGAACAACAATGTTCCGATCATTTTCATTTCAGCAACAGTAAATGATGAGGAAACAACCCGCATTTTGATTAACCAGTTGAAAGTTTCCTTCGTCAGACCCAAGCCCATTATTCCTGAACAGTTATGTAAAGATATTGTGGAACTCTTTCGCCAAGAATCCGTGGCGAGAAACAAGAACACCGCCAGCTTTTACAAGACTGACAATGGTTTGATTGACGCTCCGAGTGCAAAATACAATCAGCAAGGTGCTGCTGCTGCGCAAGGAAATTTCACACCAAAGAGCAACATCAATCAAAGTAGCATAAACCAACAAAGTAATATCACTCATGAACTGGCTCAAAAGTTGGAGTCGGCAAATGCCGAGTACGCTAAAGCACTGCCCAGGACGATCGCAACATTGCGGGAGCAAATCGAACATGGGATGAGGTTTTCGGAACTACAGTCTTCGGCCGAACTAAGGACGCAAGTACACAACCTGAAAGGAACCGCAGGAATGCATGGATTTCCTGAGATAGGTCTGCTTATGGAAGAGCTTGATCTGGCGTTACGGGCCGGTCACTCCGGCGACGAACTCTTTGCGTTTGCACAAAGGTTGCGGAAAGTCGAGCGGGATCTGAGGGCACAAAATCCAGTGCAGTAAGACTGCGGGCGAGTTTCCATGAGTGAGCAATTTCCAAGAATTGAAGGGTTTGAAATCCTCGAGTTGCTCGGGCAGGGCGGCATGTCTCGCGTTTATAAGGCGAATCAGCTCGGGTTGAATCGAATCGTTGCTCTCAAGGTTTTGTCCAGCATCAGTTCGGACGTTGATGTAAAAAGGTTCCAGCTGGAGGCGAAGCTAACCAGTGCGCTGGAACATCCTAACATCATTCGGACCCTGGGATTTGGCATCTCTGAATCCGGCGGCTCTTACCTGGTTTTGGAGTACCTGGAGGGGCGTTCGCTTCGATCTGTGTTGCAGGAGGATGGCGCACTTTCTTATCGCAGATTTCGAGATGTATTCTTGCCGGTCTTAAGCGCACTCGGATATGCGCACCATGAAGGTGTTATCCATCGGGATATTAAGCCTGCAAATATCATGCTCTGCTCGGGCAATGACGTAGCCGGGCAGGTGAAGCTTTTAGATTTCGGGATTGCAAAAGCCGTAAATAATCAGCAAGCATTGACTAGTACGGGCGCCATCATCGGAACGCCTTACTACATAAGTCCGGAACAATGCTCTTCAGGAGCTGTGGATGCTCGCTCCGATCTCTATGCAGTTTCTTGCCTCATGTACGAAGCGATGTTTGGTGAGCCTCCGTTTTCCGGAGATAGTGCTTTGGATATTCTGCACAAACATTTGAATCAGGCACCGCCAGCAGTAGCAGAGCTTGTGGCTAAGAAGGGGGTGTCGAAGGAGCTGGCTGAGACCCTTGTTTGGGGGCTAAGAAAGAATCCGGAGGAAAGACCTCAATCTGCGGAGGCACTGGCATCGCGTCTGAACAAAGCGTTAGATACGGTCACGCTCGATCGCA
Source organism: Candidatus Obscuribacterales bacterium (assembly GCA_019747875.1). Lineage (GTDB taxonomy): Bacteria > Cyanobacteriota > Vampirovibrionia > Obscuribacterales > Obscuribacteraceae > JAIEPM01. The sequence continues at coordinate 67,007 of JAIEQI010000075.1, read as the reverse complement.
TGCCATCTGTTTCAGGCAACGGTGGAAAAAACGCTTCGAGGAGAGCATTGCCTGTTTCGTTGGCAGTAATAGCCGCTCTTTCTATTGTGCTTTGTATTCTAATGTATGTTCAAGATCAGAAAGTGACAGCGTCGCGGAAAAGTAGTCCAAAGCTGATGGGCGTAGACACCGGTCCACTAATCGATAATGCTCGAAAAAAGATCGATGAAAGGCATTTTGGCGAGGCACTTCGCGAACTTGACGATGTGTTGAACCGGGATGGTGTTGACGTTAAATTGTCAGCTCCTCAGAAGGGACAAATTTGTCATACCGCGGCGCGCGCCGCAATGCGCAAAGCCTTGGAGCTTGCTGATAAGGGGCTGGAGTCCGACGCTACAAAGACAGCATCCTATGCGGTTAAGAACTATGCAAATGCGCTTGAGTTGTTAAAGCATATGACGCCGCAATTGAATATGGTTATTTTGGATGAAATGGCTGAATCGCAGCTGATATGTCGCGATTATGATGGTGTTGCGAAAACGGCTTCAGTTGCCCTTGAACTTGCCCGCAAGTTCAGGGTTAATGCGGTCGTGATGTATTACACAAACGGCAAATCGCTAATGGAGCAAAAAAAGTACCAGGAAGCTATCGATAGTTTTGCAATGAGTTTAAGTATCTCCGATGACGCTAAGAAGTCAAATGAGCGTAGAAGAGCTGTGTCGGCGATAAGTTCTACAAGGGGGCTTTATGAGTGTGCGCAGAAGCTAGGAAAGGAGAAGGATGCGGCAATTGTGGAGCAAGTAAATAGGACAGAGCACGATTTACTTGAACTGCAATTTCGTAACCATAAATTGGATAGAGCGGTAATGCCGTTTATTGATCTCTTGAGGGAAAACTTTGGGCAGAAGCGAGCGGATGTTTTGCGCAAGAAATATTCGATCTTGCCGGTTGTTGAGTTTTAGGTGTTGCGAACTGGTAACGAGCCCTGGATTATCCGATAAGGAGAGCCGCTATTCCGAGGCGCTATTTCTAGACTAATACCAAATACGGTGTAGTAGCAGCTTTAATGCTGGTTAAAGCCATTCGATGAGACATATTGCCGGAGAGTGCTTCGAGCTGACCAGCAACGCTTGTCAGCTCGAAGCTGTTTAGTTTGTGTATCAGGCCGGATTAAAATCAGTGATTCTAAAACATAGTCTTTTTTCGCGGATTCACGGATAAACAGAACTGTCCCTTTCGTAGATTTGGTAATAATCCGCAATTCCAGTTGCGAGTCCAATTGGTACGAGTGCATCTTTGCAGTATCCGGGGCCATATTCGAAACAGTAAATCCACAAGCACTTAATGAATGCATCGCCGGCTTAGACATCATTGGAACTGTCATGGGATCGATTCGTTGAATTAGTTCGGCTATTGTGGTTTGGTTGCCGGACGCTTTCCCTTGCATGCCGCTAATTTTCGCATCGCTGCTAGCTGGAAAGAGGATGGCGAATGCACAGGTGGCAACCAGATATTTCTTCATTGAGACGGCACATAATGACAGACGGTCTGATTATCTACCGTTGGCCGAAAAAGTAAAGTCAAATTTTAGTGGAATCAAAACGTCAACTCAAGACTTTTTCAATTCCTTTGTGCTTCTACTTGCTAAATAGTGCTCGAAGAATTCGACCAAGACTGCAAGCTTTGATGAACGTAGTGATATTCCAAAGTCGCACGGAGTGCCGCACATTTCAAGCGGTGTGATGCTAATTTTGTGCTTCGGATGTCGTCACTAGACCTGCTTTTGCGCAGATATAGCAACAGTTCCTTTCTTGCAAGCTCTTTGAACTTTTTGTCCAAGCGCGCCGTCTAAATACTAGGAGCAAGTCACGTTACTTGTGTAATTGATGAGGTGAGTGCTTATTGGTCTTGAACAGGTGATCAAATGGCGAGAACTGATGCCCTTTTCAAACAACTTCTGACGAAATTCTTCTATGAGTTTCTCGATTTGTTGCTCCCGCGCGTATTTGAGTACCTTGATATGAGTTCGCCGGCGATGCCGCTGGATAAGGAGTTGTTCTCCGATATACGTGGCGGGCATTCTCATCAAGCCGATGTTGTAATGATGACCAAATTTAAAGACAAGGATTCTCTATTCATTATTCATGTCGAGCAACAAAATCATCATGAAAGTGATTTCGCTGAGCGCATGTTTTATTATTTCGCGCGCATAAGCGAGAAGTACAAAATGCCTGTGTATCCGATTGCTTTGCTGACTTATCGGCGGAGGGACAGGGCTGATTCTACATTTGCTGTTTCCTTTCCAGATCTCGAAGTGCTGAATTTTCAATATCGAACAATCCACCTGGCAGAAAAAGATTGGAGGGAGTACAAGAATGCAAGGACGCCTATTTCCACGGCACTTTTGCCCTGGATGTCTATTGCAAAGGGAGAACGGTGGCTTGTAAAATTGAATTGTTATCAAGATTTGGTTAACTTGGGTTTGGACTCTTACGAGCGCAATTTATTGGGTCGCCTTATCGACTATCAACAGTTAACCGCTAAAGAACAGAAGCTCTTCGACCTAGGTCTTAGCGAACTGCCCGATTCTATGAGAGAAGATATTATGGAAATAATGACTGATTGGGAACGAAAAGGCTGGCGACGAGGACGTCAAGAAGGACGTCAAGAAGGGCGTCAGGAAGGACGCCAGGAAGGACGCCAGGAAGGACGCCAGGAAGGGCGTCAAGAACAGCGGCTGGAGATTCTGCATCTCCTGATATCCGATAGGTTTGGGTCACCAGATTCAGAATTGACCAGCCTGGTAAGCAAGCTTGACGAGCAAGTGCAGATAGAGCTGATTGCAGAGATTTCTAACTTAAAGTCCAGAGAGGAATTACTGAGTTGGTTGCTGACAAAATGACCGCAAGGCACTAACCAGTTTGCTGAATTGGGATCATCTGTCTGCTGCTTGAACGTCGCCTTTATTAGCTGCAACGCGCTTCGCGCTTTTTGGGCGGACGGGACGTCTCCTGGGGAGAGTGTCGGTGCCCTGTTCACCAACCAGCATTGTGTCCTGATCGTCTTCCAGGAAGAACGGTTGGCAGGCGCCGCCTGCGACATATCTTGATCTGGGATGTTAGAACCAGAGCCAATCTCCCAGCGATGACCGTTGAATCATTTCGTCTGCAATTATCAAAGTTGAAGTTCTGGTACAAGAGCGGTAATGCCGTTTATTGATCTCTTGAAGGAAAACTTTGGGGAGAAGCGAGCGGATGTTTTGCGCAAGAAATATTCGACCTTGCCGGTTGTTGAGATTTAGGTGTTGCGAACTGGTAAAACGAGCCCTGGATTATGCGATCAGGAGAGCCGCCATCCTGAGGCGCTCAAGGCAGTTATCTAACATAGGTTCCAGAATCTCTTTTAGCGTCGATTCATCTGTAACAGTCTTTCCATCCTTTTGCAAGTTCAGTTTTCCTTCCTTGAAAAAAGCAGCTAGCGCTTGAAGAATTTCTGAGCGTGTTTTTTGACCATCACATAGTTCGATAACTTTATTTCCTAGTTGGTCTGCGCTGACTACTTGATGCAGCTGATTTGTTATGTGCATTCCTTTTACGGCTTGCTGTCGTGCCAATTCACTAGCTTTAGGTTTCTCTGACAGCGCTGTCGTGAACGCTGCTTTGCCTGTGCGAAGGCGGCAAAGTCCGTTAGCGTACATCGTCAATATGTCTGAGGCAAGCGAGTTCTTTTCGAGTTCGATAGTCGCGGAGTCTTTTACGCTTATGCCACCAGCTGCGATACTGGTTTGAGCAATCCGAATAAGTTCTTCCACTTCTATGCATTGAGGCCAGATTTTGCCTAGATGTTGAAGCGCGGCTTTGGTGAGTGGATTGCTTGTCCCCATTCTAATGCCTGGTGGTATCTCGAAGTAATCCGGCTGATTCGACCTGATATCCATTTCTTGCGAGACTGGCTGTATAGCGCCAGCAATGTAAAATGGCAAAACAGAATGCGGACCAAGTGCACGGTTTAAGACCATCTCTTGCCTACAGAGCAGCGTCTGGCGGAAGTACTTGTTTCGAACGAAGTCCAGGTATTGCTCCGTTCTTACAATCTCATTGGAAATTGAAGTTATCGTGTCAGCAACTTGCTGTGGAAGATTGTTCGTGAGCATGGAAAAAATTTCAGACTCTCCCAAATACTGGAGTTTGTGTCGCTGCGCACGCTCTGCAAAGTCATGGAAGTACATTGGCTTGTTTAGATCTTCCAAGAACTCATGATACATGTATGAATCCGGCTGTGGGTTGAGAAAGTCTACCTCGGATTTCAGCATCATTCCGTAAGCAGTATCTGCTGGAACAGATTCGCCAAGGAAGCTTAGAAGCGCTCTCGCTTGGAAGACCTTTGTTTGAACGTCAGAGAACTGCGCGGAGTGATATTGCATCATCTCGCGAATCATGCCACGCATACGCCAGCCTGGATAACAGTTGTAGCTTATGTAGGCCACTCCATTTGGTGACAACATTTGCTCGCAAATCCTCAATACGTCCTCTTGCACTTTGTCCGGAATCCACGCAAAAACGCCGTGACATATGATGTAGTCGAAAGTTCCGAGATCAGGCTTTACATCCGAGATACTCATTTGTTTCAGCTCGATGTTTTTTAGTCCTAGTGCTGAGACTAGTGCATTTCCTTCATCGATTTGAACCTGAGAAAGATCGATGCCGACTACATGACTTCCGGGATAAGAGTAGGCGAACGGAATAATGTGTCCACCAGCCGCCGAGCCGAGTTCCAAAACTCTGCAAGTCTCCATTGGCGCTGGATTCATCCCGAATAATTTTGCCATGGTTGCCATGCGATCGGGGTGTGCTTGCTCGAAGGGCAAACTTTCATACGGCACATCGTCGTATGTTGTTATCTTTTCGGCTGAGGCCACAATGGATGTTTCCGACATAACCACTCAATTACAGATAGCGTAGAACACGTCATCATACCATCTGGCATACGTTAACGTGCGCCAGAACGCGATCGGTGTCGATCAAAGTAAGCAAGATAGCCATTCTAGTCCAAAACACCGAAGACTGAAGTGGCAAGCTGCTCGGCGGGATTTTATGCTAGAATATGACTATGTGCCACGACTATGGTGAGATGCTATGGCTAAAGCTAGGGAAATACCGGCTGGAGAGTTCAAATCCAAATGTCTGCAGCTTATGGAGCAGGTGAGTAAAAGCAAGACTCCTATCATCATAACTAAAAGAGGTAAGCCAATCGCCAAGCTGGTTCCGCTAGACGAGGAAGCGATTGACGGCTTTGGCTGCATGAAAGGTTCCGTCCGAATTTTGGGTGACATTGTCGAGCCGCTCGATGTGCAATGGGAGGCAAATGGCTGAATCAGCTTTTGTTCTCGATACACATGCTTGGATTTGGTATGTCAGCGGTGATGCTGAGATCAAAGCTTCTTCTCGCAACTACCTTGAGGCAAAGTTTGCGAGCCATCCTGTGCTTGTACCGGCGATATGTGTTTGGGAAATCGCTTTATTATCAAAGCGGAGCCGTCTCCACTTAGCAAAACCATTAGCGGATTGGGTGCACGAAGCGCTCAGCCGTCCGCGCTTTACGCTCTCGCCACTCGATGAAAGAATTGCGATGGAAGCAGCAAACTTGCCACCCGGATTTCATAACGATCCTGCAGATTGCATGATCGTCGCCACTGCGCGAGTGGCGGATGCCACCCTCGTAACTAGAGATAAGCGCATAATCGATTATGCAGAATCCGGACACGTGCGAGTATTTGCGATCTAGTACTTTCGGAATTCATGAGGTTGGGCTCTTTCTTCGTTAGAAGCTTCCAACAATCCTTTTGGCTAGATTAGCGTAGCGGTGGGGCTGATGTTTGGTATTGGCCGTGTTTGGCTGTGGCTTGTTGGCAAACGGCAGCCATCTTGACCATCTTTGCGACCAGCGCTTTGTCAGTTGCATTATTGCTGTTGACGAGGTCTGCGATGAAGTTGACGTTTTGCATCACAGTAACCAGCGAAACCTCTGCTCGCGCCATTCGCATTCCTCCAGGCACCTCGATGCTACGCATTCTGCGGCGACCAACTTGATCCTTGTTCAGAGCCTTGTTGACGATCGACTCATTATTACCAAGAATGGATTCTTGACCGGCGCATATGTCGACGAACTTGCCGTTGACGCTCTGGCGGATGGTTCCCGTTCCGGTTTCCCAGAGGTTGCGCACCTTGGTGACGCCATCGACAACACTGATGAAAGCAATCGTGCCGGGGTTGATTGTGATCATGGAATGTGGAGTCTTGATCATCGTTAGCTTGTCTGCACTAACTAGAGTTTCACCCTTCGTCAGTTGCATGATTGTTGGATGCTCGAAGCTGATCATTGCCTTTCCGTTATGTTTGACCAGCGCCGAATGCGTGGAGAAGGTGCGAACGGAGCCCGATGAACCTGTGGACTCTTGGAAGGAAATCGGCGTCATTACGACATTGTCGCTTTCCTTCTTGGCCAATGAGTTGCTGGGCAGCTCCAGAATCATGCTCTTCTGTAAAGGCTTCGGTGCGGCAGAAGGAGCTGTTCCGCTAGGACGCAACGGTTTTGCGTTCTGATTAATCTCCTTCTTCAGGTTGTTAATCTTATTCTTGGCGGCGTAGAAGCTACCGGCATTACAGACGAGTAGTTTTTCCTTCTCGATCATCATCTTCTGGTCAAACTTGCTCTTAGCCAACTTGATACCAGGGACGGTGATAGAGCCGACTATCGGCTCGCGATCTACACCGTCGACAGGGATGAGCTCTTCTTCAGACAGCGCTTCGTCTGCCAGGCAGAGTTCCTCACCTGCATTTGCGGTTAAAGTTTCCGTCTTGCCGTTGCGCGTGACGGTAACGGTGGTAGCTTGACCAGAGAGGTTCGCGACGCGGACCACACCCTCTGCGGTTTGTTGGATTACGGCGGCGCTGTTTCCGGCAATCTGAACATTACCGAATCCAGTTTCGACTTTAACTGGCTGCTTGCCGACCATTGCGACAACCTTACCTTGGTTCAGAGTAATTGAGCGCTTGTCTCCAGGCGAGAGCGTTGTGCCCTGTTCACCAACCAGCATGGTGTCTTGATCGTCTTCCAAGAAGAAAGGCTGGCAGGCGCCTCCTGCGACGTAGTATGCACCGTTATTCTCGAGCCCTTCTTTCTTCTTCAGCATGTTGTCGCCCAACATACTTTGAGCTGTTTGATTCAGGCTGAGCGTAACGGTTCTTGTCGAGTCCGTGCCGACTCCGGCCGATACGAAGTTGACGTTAATGTTTGGAGTCTGCGTGGTGACGATGAACCCGTTAACTACCGTACCACCAGGTGGTTGGACGTTTGGAGCCGGGGTAAGTCTAGGTGCGATTGAGCGTATTTCTGTCGCACCTCCCAGGTTTACAAAGGCTCCCGTCGGAGGCGGGTCAATCATGACAGTTCCGCCATCGGTGTTTAGAGATATCCCATTGGTGACTTTAGGATTGTTCTGGCTGAGCGCTTCCGACAGAACTATAACCAGCGAGCCGCCAGCTCCTGCCAATCTATTTGCCGGTGCGCTGAATCCTGTTTGCGTAGGAGTTCCGCCAACGGTGGAGTTTGCGATCGTCAGATATGAAAACACATCTCTGGCCATCGCCATATTGAAGAGGTGCTCTTCGACAGAAACCAGAGGCGCTCCCGGAGCATATGATACTTGCCGGTTTGTACTTCCCATGCTGATTTGCATTTGACGAGGTCCGGTTGGCACGCCTGCATAAACACCGACCATTCCACCCGAATACAGATTCATAGATGCGTTTGTAGTGGACGAAGAGCTAGTATTCAGCTGGATGTTGTTGAAAATTGGATTAGGCGTGCCAGCACCGGAGACGGGCTGGGCTTGTTGCGCTATTGAGAAAAGCGTATTGGTTGGTGCAACACTCGGATTTCCATTGGTCAAATCCTCTCCCGGATTGTTGTTGGACAGAAGGATCCCATTTGCACCATCTAGTATAACCATGCCACCATAAGAACCGACTGTAAGACCGGTGCCGGCTCCAATAGTGTTGGCTGAAGTGAGTTGCACTCCGCCGCCGAAGTTTACTTGATTCGGATTTGTGACGAGGTTGTTGGTCAATGGGGTGTTGGGCGTTGCGCTTCCACCAACACCTATGACGCTCACGTTACTTCCAAATAGAATATTTCGGCTAGTTGATCCAAATAGCTCCCATGCACCAGCATCGGCATTTGTTCCACCTTGCGATGTTCCTGGCAGCTGCTGTCCTGGATTGTCCGGATTCCTATTATCGATGATGATTTTTCCTATGGACGCTATCTTGTCGTAAGGAATTTGGTTGTTGAGGAGAGACGTAATCATCCCTGATGGATCTCTCAAATCTGTTGGTGCATCAGTGAATGATGGATCGAATGCCCCCGCTTCCAAACGCACTCCTTGTGAGCCACCTGCATTTGGAGTGATTGGATTTGCTGCTGTCGCTCCGCCAGCTGAGGACGGATCAGCGTCTTGGTCGTATGATTGGACGTTGCCCATCGTAATCGTTTGGCGGGCTGCTATCGTGATGTCTCTGAACGCTTTCACGAACGAATCATCGACAAGGAGGAGGCTGCCGCCGCGACCAATAGCTCCAGAGCCTGAAGTCAGATCATTCTTGGATGTAGGATCCTTTGCGAAGAGGTTTATCGATCCAAATTCGGATCTGATTCCTGCATTTGCTGCATTGACGCCTCCTCCTCCGAAGACGGCCGCTGGTGCCCCGCCTACGTCGTTAGCTCTGACTGTCACTGACCAGTCAGTATGACCTGTTGCGTTGCTGCCCAATGCAGCACCGCGCATGGTGCCGACAGCAGACTCGAAATCGGCAATGACCGCTCCCTTGTTTGACGTCATGATCAAAGCGTTGCCGTTGCCTGCATCAACTGCTGTCCTTCCCGAGGCGTTATATGGAAGTAGAAGATCGGCGTTGTTGGATGTGATACTCATCTGTCCTGACGACTTCAGTGTGTTGTCGAGATCTACGGTAAAGCTGCCGCCAACCCCGGCCGAATTAAATTCGAGAGTCATGTTTCGTCCGGCTTGCAATTGCGAAGACGCATCGCCAAAGCGAATCGATGTTTGTGAACTGCCCGTATTTGTTAACAGCAGGCTGAAGTCTCTTCCGACGTTGCCGCTGACGACGTGACCGTTACCAGCCACCAGGCTTTGCGTTACTGAGAAGTCAGACCCGGCATTGCTGTTGAAGATTACATTGCCGCCATCAAGGATGCCGTTGTTGCCCGTTATAGCAACATTTCCAAGGAAGCCGCCGCGAGCATTTGTGTTGTCTATTTGTAAGGTATTGGCATTTCCTGCCCGGACAGTATTGTTGTTAACAAGGTTAGTTGTATGCAAGGCTACGTTGTCGTTGCTTATGATGTTCGTTTGGGTGGTCATTCCAAAATTGGACTGGATGTTCACCGCATTTGATACCGTTGCGCCGCCATTGATAGATAGGTTGAGAGTGGATGCGCCGCCTGAGCTCGTGAACACTAGCGGATCGTTAGTCGTTCCCGGGACGAAAGCGCCTAAGCCATTAGCTCCAGTTGTGGTGAACGATGCCGTTGCTCCTGTAAAGTCGATCACAGAAGAAGAATCCATCGTCAGATTAGAGCCGGCACCGGTATTGGTGATTGTCAGGCTCGTACCGACTTTGGAGATGCCAGTGCTTCCCACATCCATTAATGTCATATTTGCTGCTTTGTTCTCGACATTAACCGAGCTCGGTGTTTCGAATCGGAGAATACCAGTATCAAGTCCATTTCCGGCCGTGAACGTGATCGCGCCCTTGCTAACAAGAGTAAGGTCATCAGCCTTCATCGTGGAGGCCGCGCCGACTTGTGAAATGCCATTGTTGGCTGTCAGGTTGAGATTGAACTTACCTGTTGCTGAGCCAGCACCACCTGAGACATCAGCATCTTGCACGTTCATGTTTGCAGTTGAAGCTGCGGAGTTGCTGCCGATGTTCACGGTCTTCGATGTGATGTTGCCTAGCTCTTGCGAAGTAAGTTCGTAGCCGGCTCCGCTCACTCCACCGATAGTCACCGTGCTCACTGTGTCATCTGGACGGAGCGTGATGGTTTTGGTACCGCCATTGGTGATAGCTCCATTTGTGATGTCGATCGTTTTACTCGTTGCGATCAGATCACTGTTGGTGGTCAGAGCAACGTTGTTGCCAATCAGAATTCCGCCCGCCATGTCGTGTGGTGCACCAGCTTGATCAGGATTTATTGTTACCAATCCATTGCCGCCGCTTGTGTTGACTATGAAGTCTGTTCCCCCATTTGTCCCTGTAACGTTGAAGTGTGCTCCAGCTGAGTTGCTGCTTACGAAATTGATGTTTTGTGCACTAGCCGATGCTGCAGTGCTGATGGTGCCTGTTTTGATGGCTCCGGATCCGTCAACATTGATGTTCTCTGTGTTGACAGTAAGCGGATTAGCAACGTTGAAGTTCAATTCGCCGCCATTTACGAAGGCGATTGTATTGGCTGTGACAGTCGCTGTTCCAGTTACGAAATTTTGCCCCCCAAGTCCGACGTTAAGTACGCGGGCGCCTGGAAGAGAGAGCGCATCGTCAACGCTGATATCGATGCTGCTTGCACTTTGCATGCTGCCATTACCTAGCAGTGTCAGATTGCCGCTCTTGTTCGTGCTTATCTCGAGCTTGGCTCCGCTTGTCTTGATTGTTCCGGAGTTGTCGGCGGTCATCGCACCGGTGCTCTGGATCTTCATATCTCCGGTGCTGGTGTTCATGTCTCCAGCATTTGTGAGATTCAACGTAGTGCCCGCGTTTACATCAAATGATCCGTTGCTGGAGCTAATCACACCGGTCGCATTATTGGTGAGCGTCATGCCGCCCTTTGACGCGACGTTCAGGTTACCGCCAGTGATGCCAGTGATTGTGATCGAACCACTGTTGTTTATGGACATTGTTCCATTGCTTGTTACGTCAATGTTCGCGTCCTTAGTTGTGAGCGAAGCGCCTGCACCGAGATTTAGTGAGCTGTTGTTCGCTGCGATGTTGATCGCTTTTGAACCAGCGTCAATCGATCCATTATTCGTCAAAGTGCTGCTTGCTGCAGTAATGCTTAGTCCTTGGCTGGACACAGCGCCGCTGTTGGTGAATGTTCCAGAGTTGACGGTTAAATCGATTGCTTTGTCAACATTCAAGTTGACGTTTGCTCCGACAGTGATAGCTTGCCCACTGCCAGCCGAAGCAAGCACGTCTCCATTCTTCAGATTCAAGGCTCCATTACCGCTGAAGCTTGTGTTGCCCGGAGCGAATGTGTAAGTGCCACCGGATGCGACCGTTATGTCGCGACTACCGCCGCCCTGCATCTGAATGTCTATGGAAGGTCCGCTATTTCCGGCGAAATTGGCGGTCGTTCCTGTTACATTCAAGGTCGAACCTGCGCCAAGTTGTAGCGTGTTTGCCTTTACAGATAAGTCAGATGTGTTGGTCGGACCTGCAGCCACCGTTCCGTCTTGCAGTGTGAGTGTCTTGCCGCCAGCTAAGGTGACGGTGTTGCCTGTGATCGTTACTGTATTGCCATCGCCTGCGAACAGGAATCCGGAGTTGCTGAAAGTTATGTCGCGTGCAGCGCCGCTACCGGCATTCGCATTGCCGTGTACGAACATTGCCTTGTCGGTGACGATGCTGGTGCTGTTGTGCAGGCGTCCATCGTTGACGGACATCTGGAGTTTGCCGCCGCCCGTCGCTGCTTCCAGCTTCGTGCCTGCTCCGCCTTGAACAATTATGTTGTTTCCATTGTTGGCGTTGTTGATTAGAACGTTGGCTCCATTCGTTTGCAGCAAGGTGTCGTTTCCTTGCAGGTCGACCAGCAAGTCGCCGGTGCCAGGAGCCGCTACCGTGATACCGTAGCCGGTGCTGGCGGCTGTTTTGAGTGAGGTATTGGCCGCCAGGTGAAATGCGTTGGTGGTCACTGCGATTGCACCACCAAATTCCGCCGTGGCACCGGCGTTCATTTGAACATCGCCAGATGTGACATTCAAAGTGCCCGCTGACTTCATTGAAGAGTTAGCACCCATATTGAAGTTGGTCGCATTGACAGAGTAGTTGGCGGTTTGTCCAAGCGAATCGAGAGCAACTCCGGCTGCCAGGTTCACAGTGTTTCCGGCGATCTGAACTGCTCCGCCACTTCCTGGAGTTAAGGTCTGCGAGGTATTGATATTTAGAACGTCGCCGCCGCCGTTTCCAGCCTTGATTTGGATATTGTCGAAAGCGCTGTTTCCGAGAACGGACAGGACGCTGTTTGTGCCGTTTACGGTAAGGTCGCCATTTGACAGAACCGCCACGTGCGCGCCGGGCGATGCCGGCGAAGCGATGAATGCTTGAAGCGTTGGGCTTGCTCCGTAGGGCTGCAGTGCGGCACCATCAACATTGGCAATGATCGAACTGTTGTTTGTAAGAGTGCCGTCGTTCATTCGCATGATGACACTGCCGGATGCATAAATCAACGCATTGTTGTTTGTTACAGTTTGACCGTTCGCCGTGATGTTGAGATCTACTGGTTGCGGATGTCCGGGTCCGACGAGGTCGTCGTAAACCATAACGGTTACGGTTCCAGAGCCTGCGGGTCCGAACATGATGCCGCCAGTTGCATTGGAAGTTATGTTTACGCTGCCGCCCGGTGCACGCGTTCCAAGATTGATGAATGTTGGATTGGAGCTGATGGTGATTGGCTTCACATTCGGATCGATAGATTGGAACGTGATCGCATTTCCGTTGGAACCATTTGAATTTGAAATGATGTCCAGATTGCCAGTCTTAGCAAAGATTCCTGAGAATGCCGTCGTCGGATCACCGGTGCCAGGACCTGCGATGATCAATCCGTTTCCAGCATCTCGAATGCTTACAGTACCGGCGATGATTGATGCTCCTGCATCCAGTCTTAACACGTCTCCGGTGAAGTTGAACGCCAATCCCTGAGAGAGTGTGCCCTGGTTGATGAAGGCACCATTTACGGTGATCGCATTGTCTGAGGATACTGTGGTGAACGGTTCAATCGTGGTGACACCGCTACCGGTTGTTGTAATCGTTACCGGACCACCATCCAGGTTGATCACAAAGTTTGGTGGAGTTGCTTCAAGATTGCGGAAGTTGATGTTGCTATTTGTATCACCAGTCGAGATGTTGATTTGACCGCTACCGTTGCCGGCCGTAAACGTGCCGGCTGTGGCTTTGTGACCGATGATCAGTAGGTCTGAGGTCGAGCCGAGCGTCGGTGACTTGATGTTGATTATCGAGTTGTTTGTGCCGGCGCTGCCGCTTGCGTTAAGTGTGTAGCCGACTGCTCCGAACTCGACGATTGGTGATGTGATGTTGATTAGCGAATCTGCGTTGACAGTTGTGATGCCGCTGTTGAAGAAGATTTTTCTACCAGCGGCGGTGCCCGTCGTGAAGTTGATAGTGTCGTTGACATCAAGGTTAAATGTGCGGTTGCCACTGTAATTGATGTCGCCTTTGCTGGCGATAAAGTTGATGAAATTTGCACCGGAAGTATTGTTTGTAATTGTGCCGGAAGCACCAGCTACATTGACATTACCGTTTGCTGAACTGACCGTGAAGCTTCCGACGGCAGTTTGGGTGATCGAACCGCCGTTCAGGTTCAGGTTGACGTCACCAGTGCCACCAGTTGCTCTGATGAAGATATCGTTTCCGGAATTGAGCGAGCCACTGATGTTAGCTGTGACTGAGTTAGTTCCAGTGATATCCATCACGCCCGTGGAGGTCAGGTTGCCGCTCGCATTCACGGTTGTGGTGAATTCTCCACCGGCGTTGTTGCGTAGAGTCAAGCCTGCGCCGGAAGAGATTTTGCCCGAGACTGTCAGTGCGCCGCTGCCGTTGACGTTCCAAGTTTGAGCGTTAGCTGAGGCGAGAGTGAAGCCTGCTCCGACGTCGGTAGCAGTTCCGGAGTTAGACGTGAGTGTTACCGGTGACCCATTAATTTGCAAGGTTCCAGCTGCGCCTGCTGTGAATGCGAGCGAACCTGAAGATTGGATATTTGTGCCGCCTGCTCCACCAGCGTTGATGGTTGCGAGTCCACCTGCATGATTAATGGTTAAATTGGCACCTGCACCGCCGCTGGTAGCAAATGATATGTTGTTGCTTGCGACCGTGTTTGAAGCATTACCGAAATTGATTTGCAAGGCCGAGCCACTGCCGTTGTTGCTGAACGTCAGGTCGCTAGCTGAGTTGATAGTACCGTTTTGGTTAATGACACCGTTTGTGGCACTGAGGATTATGTTGTCGCCGGCGCTGGTTGTTGACAGGGTCGAACCTGCATTGACGGTGATGCTGCCGTTGGCGACGCTCGTATTCAGGATTCGGTTCGAGGATACGCTCATTCCGTAGCTGACGTTGCCTGTGCCCGTTGTCGATATGGTTTCTTCAACTCCGCCGCGCGCATCTAGAGTTCCGCCGCCTATAAATAGAACGCTCTTGTTGTTCGCGCCAGTAATGCTGACTCCCACTGGGGCGCCGTTTCCTGCGTTCCATGTGCTGGTTTGGGCGCCGCCGTTGATTGTCAGGTCAGCGGCGATTTGAGCCTGGAGGCTGATTTTTCCGTTATTGATGCCAGAGTAGTTGATGGTGGAGCCGTTCAGGTTGACGGTATTTGTCGTCATATTCAGATTTTGCGAAGAGGTCATCTGGTTTGTGGCTGCGGTAAAGTTTATGGTTCTTCCTGTCCAGTTCACACCGCTGCCGGAATTCCAGGTATTTGCTCCCATCGATAGGGTGCCTGCTGCTGCATCTGCATTGATGCTACCTGCTGCTACATAACTTCCACTGCCGGTAAGGCTGACGCCATTTGCTGCCGTTGCATTCGGAGCGTTGATTAAAAGCGTTCGTCCTGCTTGGATCCCATTTGCTGCACTACTTGTGTTGTTAACGGTGAGCAAGGCATTGCCGGTTGTTTGGATCAAGAGGTCTGAGCTGGCGCCCGCGCTGCTTATCGTGCCTGTCCCAGAGTTGGTAACAGAGAGTGCATTGTTGGCAGTAATTTGCATGGTTCCTGCCGACTTCATTGCGCCGCTGTTGGAGACGGTGAGTCCGAGGTTAGATTGAGCATTTAAGGTGCCTGCTGAATCGATGCTGCCGGAGTTGCTAATCGACCCACCATTGGCGACAAGTGTCATGCCGCCGCTGCTAGTCTTCAATGTGCTTCCTGCAGCGACATTGATGGATCCAGTGGCGACCTGAACATTGAGGGCACCGTTAGCCGTGACAGTTACGGCGTTACCGGGGACCGGTCCAACGAGCACGCTGCCGGCGCCGGTTGCGCTTATCTGTGGCGTAACGGCTGGGTTGAAGTTATTCAGTGCTAGAGCAGCGCCTGCGCCCGCTCCCGTAAAGCGGACATTGCCTGCGTTGCCATCGGTGATCGACAGCGAGCCGCCATTAGCATTGATGACGTTAGCATTGCCTGTTGAATTGATCTCGAAGTTCGCCGCTACGGCGCCATCGCTGAACGAGAAGTTGTGCGCACCGGATGTGGCTTGGATAACTCCTGCGTTTAGGTTCAGAGTCGGGGTCGTCACAACGAGGTCGCCACCGCTGATGGTTTCGGTAGCAGCGGTAATGTTGATGCTCGTTCCGCCGGACCAGTTGCTGGTGGTCTTCGCGTTTGATGTTGTGGAACCTGTGAAGTTGAGGTTACGCCCACCGTTGAAACTTATACTTCCGTTGTCCGATGTATATGTTCCGTTGGAAGCGATCGTCAAATCTCCGTTGACGTTGCTGGAGGTGATCAGCAACGCTCCGTTAGCTTGAATATTCTTGCTGCTGTTGACCGTTGCCAACGAGGCGCCCGTGTTAGTGAATGTGACAGTGCTGCCGGTGGATTGGATGTTTCCACCTGCTGCGACGTTATTAATTGTCCAATTATCGCCGTTTACAGCAAGCGCGCCGGCCGATGTTAGCGTGCCGTTATTTGTGAGAGTGCCCTTGAATCCCTGGAGGGTGAACTGACCTGCCGATGCGATGTTTGTGGATGCGACATTGCCTTGCCAGTTCAGGGTTATATCTCCGCCGGCTCCAGTTGTTTTGATTGTTCCTGCGTTGGTGAATGTGCCGTTGCTTGGAGTACCGGCGACACCAAATGTGATGCTGGCATCGTTCTGAATCGTTACACCCGCATTAGCCTGGGTGAAGTCGGCGTTGGTATTGAAGGTCGCTGCGCCGCCACTCATAGCCAGAGTTCCGGTGCTGCCTGCGCCGATGATTAGATCCGCGGCGGGATTGAAGACAAATTTACCTGATGCACCGGCTGTGTTCAGCGTCTGACCGCCGTTGACGTTTATCGTCAAGTTTCCGGCGCTGTTGCCGACCGTGATCACTGAGCCGCTGCCGCCGATACCGCTGATGGTGCCATTGTTGAAGTTGATCGTCTTGGCCGTCAGATTTACAGCCGCCCCATTTGCGACTGTCTGTGTCGAGCCGTCAAATGTCAACGTCTTTCCGGTGAAGTTTACTGATTGTCCGGCAGCTGCGGTGTAGGTGCTTCCGCCGCTAACATTGGTGCTTCCATTTGACGAGTTCACGCTTATTGTGGACAGATTCGAAGTAAGGGCTGCAGCTCCGCTATTTGAGAGAGCGACATTGCCTCCTGCCAGGTTCTGGATTGCCAAAGCACCCTCAGCGGTTATTGAGCCGCCATTATTGTTCAGCGTTACCAGGCTTGAGCCGCCGGTGGAGCCGATAGTTAAGCTCTGTCCATTGCCGGTTCCTGTGCTGATGTTTCCGGTATTTGTAACTGTCGTGTCGCCAGAGCTTGAGAGCAGAATATTGCTAGTTCCAGATTTGACCAACGCATTGTTGGTCATTGAGAGACCCGCGTTGCCGGCAGATACTGTTAGTGCGCTTCCTGCGTCGATGCTTGCTCCGGCGTTGTTATTTACGGTGAGGGCATTGTTGCTGCTGAGGATCAATGCGCCGGATGAGCTAATAGTTCCAGAGTTGTCGATCTTGCCGCCGTTCCAGTTCGCGCGCAATGTACCCGCCGTTGTCTTGAGCGAACTTCCGGCATTTACTGTGAGGTTGCCGCTGCTGCCGTTGATTATCATGCCGTTTGCAGCTTGGAAATTGGCAGCCTTCGTGGCTGTACCGATTGTGATGCTGCCTGTGCCGTTGGCATCAAGCGTGGGATTCACAGCTGTCGGAGTCGCTCCACCGGCCAGTGCTAATGTGCCACCACCTGCTGTGCTTGTGATCGTAATATTTTTGTTGGCTTGTGTGGGTGAGATCAGGAAGAATGCTGCCGGATCGTTAGCTGCCGTAAGCGTGGCGGTTCCTGAATTGACATCGATGTTGAGGTCACCGGTGGCCGATGTAATCGTGAATGTCTGGTTCGTTGCTGAAGCGTTGATGGCTGAGCCATTTTGCATCTTCAAGCTCGGTGTCGTGATCGTCAGTGCGCCTTTACTGATCGTTTGAGCTGCTCCACCGATCGCAACTGCTGAGCCGCCGGTCAAGTTGACCGTGTTTCCACCAAAGGTATTGCTGGAATTGATGTTGAGATTCGTTGCTGCATTGATATCGAGCTTACCACCAGCCGCAATGACGGATGTGCCTCCGCCTGTTACGGTGAGGGCGCCACCGCTTTGAACCGTAATGTCGGAGCTTGCATTGCTGCTCTGAATGGTGCCGGTGTTATTGAGAGCCGCTGTATTGATCGTGATGTCATCGGCTGTGGCGACGTTTTGAATGGTTCCGCTGTTGTTGAGGGTGCTGGCATTGACAGTCAGCGACCGGTTAACGTTCAGAACTGTACCGCTGCCGATGGAGCTTGCATTAGCTGCGTTTCCGACTATAGTTCCAGAGCCACCGAGAAGATTTAATTGTGCGCTGGTGATAGCGGGAACGTTCGAGCCATTGATGGCTGTACTGACACCGGAGCTGCTGCCAAGCGAAATCGCGCCGCCAGCGGATTGAACCGTTGCCGCAATTATCGCTGGGCTTGTACCAGTGCCAAAGATGACTTTCGATGTGTTGAGGTTAAGGGCGGTTGCCGCTGCTGATGTGGACAGCTGAGCGTTGTTGCCGAACACAAGGTTCGGTGTTGTCAGTGTCAGGCTACCGCCGCTTCCGATCGTGACGGTCGCACCGCTTGCTCCGCCATTATCTTGGAAGCTGACGCTGTCAGCTGCTCCTGCACCGCTGCGAATTGTGACTGAGCCAGCACCGGCACCACTTCCATCAGCACTGAATGTGGTGTTGCTTCCTTGTGCAAATGATACTGAACTGCCAGCTCCTGCGGCACCGACGATAATGGATCCGCTCTTGCCGGCGCCATTGAAGCGCACGGAGCCGGTGCCATCAATATTGATGGTTCCACCTGTGCGTTGCAGCAATATTGTTTTGCCGTTGACGTTGGATACAATCGCATTGCCACCGCTGACGGTCAAGTTTTGCGTATCAATCGTGATATCGCCCGATTGGATATTCGTCGCTGTTACGGCGCCTGCGCCATGGGTGTTCAGGTTGATAGAAGAGCTGGCTACTAGTTGATCAGTCTGAATGTTGCCATTGTTTGCTGTGGTGGCAAGCGTGATGTTAGGTGCTGTTATCGAACCGGACGTGCTGATTGAGTCGTCATTGAAGACCCGGAAGTTGCTTGATGCAGATGATGTGGCGATGTTGAGCGCACCGGCACCGGTATTGGTGATTGAAACATCAGCTCCTGGGGTTCCCAATGTTTGGAAGTTGGCTACGCGCGTGTTCAATGGAGAACCGACTGTGCCGAACTGACCACTTGTGGTGTTGAAGATGAGTGAATTTGCGGTCATCAAGCCAGCGCCGGTAACGTTGCCTGAACTAGTTTGAACCGTGAGCGTGTGGCCGGAGTTGTTCACGGCGGCATTGAGAACTATACCGCCGCTGCCATTCTTCAAGACCAGGTTCGTGTTGGCAGCATTGACTGCTCCAGCTACTGTGAGAGAGCCACTTTGTGATGTGCTTCCGATGGTTAGATCGAGTGCAGTAATTGAACTGAGGTCGGAGTTGGCGATGTTATATGTCGCAGAGCCGTTGATGGACATGGCTTTGCTATTGTCTGCAGCCGTCATGAGGACGTGACCGGATGCGGCAGGTGTCGAGATGCTGCCACCGTTGAGATTGACGCTGCCGGAGGTCAAATTGATATTGACACCGTTTGTGGTGCTGCTCAGTGTGTTTGAAATGGTTAACAGGCTATCTGTGTTGAAGCTGGCGGAGCCATTTGCAATTGGATTAACTGCAAGGGCGCCAGAGACAGTGATGCCTTGCCCAGCTTTTGATTGAACCAGGATATTGCCTGCCGGTGTGGAGAGGACACCACCACCAGTGCCGTTGAATGTGAGAGGAGCCGCGACGCCTGTGCTATCAACAGTGATTGCGTTGCCCGCCTGATTGTTAGAAACTGTTGCACCGTTGACATTTACGTTGGCACTTCGGATCGTTAGAGCTGAGCCAGTTGTCGTTTGATTGGAGCTGACGGTTAGAGCTCCCCCAGCCGTAGCATCTGTATCCCAAACTAATCCACCTGTCGCGTTCCAAGTCAGAGGCGTAGCCAGGGCGATGTTGCCGCTGCCTACTGCGGTCAATGTGATGGCTCCACCAGTGCTCTTGATCTGCGCAGTCGCTCCGGCTTCTGTTGCACCAATGGTGCCACCACCCGTCATATTCACATCAACAGCATTGTTGCTTTGTATTGTGTTGTTTCCCGCTGCCGAGTTGATATTGATGTTGGCGCCGCCGCTTGTGTTTATGGCAACAGCTGAGTTGGCGCCGTTGACGCCGTTCAAGTTGAGTGTCGCTGCGCCACCTGCTGAGGATACGCTCAGAGCCTGGTTCGTTGCCGGCTGGACGGCTAACGTTCCTGCGGCGCCACTATATTGGAATGTGGAGCTTCCAGTGTTGTTGATAGCGAGGCTGCTACCGGTTGGTGATGTAACGACAACACTGCCGGTACCATTGGTCCAGTTCTGGACGTAGTTGTTTGTGTTGATCGTTGGCGCCTGGTAGGTAATCTTTCCGCTGGACACCATATTGATTGTGCCAGTCAGGTTCACTGTACTGCCGCTAACTGTTGCCGAAGCCGTTGTGGCACCGAGGTCTATGGCGCGGGCTCCGGCGCCGCTTCCTGAGAGATTGAGAACACCAGTCCCTGTGCTGTTTGTAATAAGCAAGGTGCCGGTTGCGTTCGTCAGTTTTGCTGTTCCTTGAAGGTCAACATTGTTCGCATCAAGTGTAATGTTGCCGGATTGAACCGTGGAGCCGGTGGCGATACGCACAGTTCCGCCAGCACCTACGGACTGAAGGTTAAGGTTGTTTGTGGCAGTGATGCCGCTTGCCGTCAGCGTAGTGCCACTGCCTACCGTTATGCCGACATTGTTTGCCGAAACGTTATTCGCGAGAGTGATAGCACCAGCGGTGCTCACATAATAATCGTTCCAGGTGCCACCATTGTTATTGGTGACAGTCAGCAAACCAGTACCAATGTTATTTGCGTATACATTGGAATTATTGCCGCCATTTACGGTCAGATTGCTTGCATTGATATTGGCCGCGTTTCCTGGTGCTGTACCGATTGACTTACCTGCCGAAACACTGAGCGATACTGTATTAGCATTCTTGCTGCTTCCACCAAGATTTCCGGTCGCAACGATATCGCCTGACAATGATGATACGTTAACGGTGCCTTGTCCGGCTGTGGTGGCATTAATATTGGCGCCAATGGTTACGTTGCCTACTGCCGTTATGTCGACCGTATTGTTGGCTAGCGTGATGTCTGCTACGCCGCTCTGCGTGTATTTTCCTGCGCTTTGCAGTTGGAGTGTATTGAAGGTACTCGAATCGATTGCCGCACTAATGGTCATGTCACCAGAATTGCTGGTGTTTCCGATTACGAGCGTACCGGCTGTGACGTTGGCCAATTCCGTGGATGAGATGTCGAAATTGCCACCAGTGCTGCCAACCTTCATGGCTGTGCCGGCGGACACTGGAGCTATTGTGACGGTTTTGCTACCGCCTGCAGTTAGTTTGCCATTGTCAAAGTCGATTTTGTCGGCATTTACAGTCAGGTTGCCATTGTTTGTTGAAGCCGAAGCTGTGTTTGCCATGGCAAATGTGCCACCGGCGCCGACGTTGAACGTGATGGTATTGCTTCCGTTCGTTGCGATGGCAGTTCCATCGATGGTCAGGCTCTTATTGTTGCCTGTGCTGACGTCTAGTGCACCGCCATTGAAGTTGATGGTGCCACCACCATTAAAGGTTACTGTTTTGCCTCCAGGATTGATGTTTGTTCCACCGGATGCAGATAGGGTAGCTGTATTTCCAGTGCCTGGTCCCACAATTTGCAGGTTTGCATTCGGGGTGATATTCAAGGCGCCGTTGCTGACGGTCTGATTGACTCCGGAGCTCAGGTTGAGTATGCCACTAGACGGGGCGATGCGAACGCTGCCACCGTTTGCATTGAGGGTGCCTGTTCCAGCAAGGGTTAATGCACCAGTCGAATCGATGAGGATATCGTCAGCGGTTCCGGCACTTGCTTTCACCGTGGCGTTATTAGTGAGGGTTCCACCGTTAACATGCATGGTGACGGTACTGCCGGCGGTTACATTGCTACCGGCGTTGATATTCAGGTCTCCGGCGTTGTTAGCGTTGAAAGTGATGGCGCCGCCGCTGTTTAACTGCGTGTTGACATTGATGCCGCCGGCTGTGGCGGTGACGACGAGGTCGCCCGCTGTGCTGATCGCATTGCTACCGCCCAGGTTGACGCTGGTGCCGGCCCCGTTTGAGGCGAATGTGACTGTTCCGCTCGTGTTAAGAACGTTCGCTGCTGCTGAGTTATTGGTGATTGTCAGATTGTTGGTTGCGTTCGGCTGGAATGTAACAGCGTTTCCGTTTCCGAATGTCTGTGAAGTTCCAGCGCCAAAGGTGGCGCTTCCAACGGTGAATACAACGGCGCCTGGTGCAGAAAGGAAGTTGTTGGAGCTGTTGAAAATAATTGAGCCGTTGCCGCCAGAGCCGACCGAGAAGCTGATCGTATCATTGCCGGCTGATCCAAATACACCTGAGCCGTTTCCGCCGAAGGTCAGCAGGTTTGCGACAGAGTTCTGGAGCTGAATCGTAGTTCCGGCTCCGGTACCGTTTATGGTGCCGCTGTTGTTGATGTTGTACGAATCGATGCTTATTCCGGCGCCTGCCGCATTGGTAGTGACGGTAGTTCCAGCGCCTACGCCGACAGCGCTTCCGGCATGACCGTTGGCTGTGAGGCTTATGTTTCCAGTGGCTGTGACGTTGCCCATTGTCAGAGCTGCGGCGGAGCCTGTTCTATTGAGATCAACTGTGAAATCTTTTGGACGGTTTCCGGCAACGTTGCTCGAAATTAAGCCGGTGATCAAGGTCGGGCCGCTTACAGTGACGTTCTTTCCTGTAGTCGGAAGGAATGAAACGGAGCTTAGCGCGGTATTGCCTTGTGCGGAAATGTCACCACCAACGGTGTTATCCAAAGTGACAATCATGTCGGCGCTGGCATTGTTTTGGAAGAGGATGCTGCCAGCGACGCCACCGGCTCCTGTCGCGTTGGAGGAGATGTTTCCTGCAATGTATGAGTTCGCGCCTGTGTTATTGCCAATAGTGAATTGATTGGCTGCACCATTGTTGTAGTTGACAGCGATTGCTCCGCCTGTGCCCGTGCTTGATGAGGTGTTTATGCCACCATTGACGCGGACGTCACTGGTGCTTGCATCGCCGAGTGTAAGGGCACCACCGAGCCCTGAGCCGGCTCCCTTAGTCTGGATCGTTCCACCGACTGACATAATACCGCCGCCGGTAATCTTGGTTGTGCCGCCAGCTCCCGATGTACCTGCTGCGTTAGCTGTAATCGCTCCGACCGAGATGCCGGTGCTTCCTGCGGCAACTGACGCTCCACTCTTCAGAGTTATGGAACCGGCGTTCGCCGCAGCGCCTGAGCCTTGGGAGGATGTATCAATTGATCCGACGTTTGTAATGAAGCCGGTGCTGCTTGCTGAAGCATCCAGTGTTACGGAGCCAGCGTCATCGCCGGCACCGGTGCCACCGCGTGCATCGATGGAAGCGCCGCGAAGATTGATGGACGCGCCTGCAGCCGGTGCATTCGTCAGGGTGATGTCCAGGCTGCCACCTTTGCCAGCTGTGGTGGCGGTGCTAATAGCGCCACCATGCATGTCGATGTCTACACCAGTCTTGGCGTTGATTGTGAGGTTATTGCCATTTGTCGCTAGTACTCCGGCATTTCCTGCCGTGCCCGCTGACAGATTGACGGACCCTGCAGTGCTCTTCAGGGTTGCGTTGGAGGCAACTAGTATTTTGCTGTTTGCTGCGTCGGCTGAAATGACGAGGTTATTGTTTCCGCTAGAAGTGTCGGCCGTTATGTTGCCGCTGATAGTGATATCGCCAATGGTGTTATGCAGGTTGTACTGACCACCGGCACTGTTTGTGCCGTTAAGGTTGACATTGTCAGCCTCTACGACAAAGACGGTTCCGGCACCGGCTGCTGTCGAAGCTGCTGCAGATAGATTGGCGGTTGAGGTTTTGATTTGCGCAGCCGCTGTTCCGATTGAACCATTCTTTGTACTGAGAACAACGCTTCCCGTGTTGTTGGAGTTAAGAGAGAAAGCAGCGCCTGGGTTTGTGATGCTACCGGTTCCTGTTCCGGCTACGCTCAAGGAGATGGTGCCATTGCCGGAAGCGCTGCTGATGTCGGAGCCTAGTTGCAGATTGCTATTGACCGCCACCCCGTTAGCTACGTTTTGCACCGACAGGTTGGAGTTGAGTCCGGTGACTTTGAGGTTTAGATCACCAGTGCTGGAAAGCGTGTTAACTACAGCGGCGCTGCCATTTGCTGCCGAGAGAGTGAGGTCGTTGGTACTGGTTTGGACGGTCGTTGTGTTTCCGATGCTTCCGGTCGTTGCGGTCAATTTTATGACCGAGGCAGTCGTTGTGCCTGCGGCTGCATTCTGGATTGAGCCGCCAGCCGTGATGTCCACCGTGCCTTTTGTATTGGTTATGTTGACGGCTCCGTTGGAGCTGCCTAATACAATATCTGAACCGGCATTGCTGGTCTGGATAGTGACGGTACCGCCTGTGCCACCAACTCCGACGCCATCAGCGATGATGTTTAGCGAGCCGCCAGCTGGAGTTACGAGGCTTGCTCCTTTGATGGTGATGTTGCTGCCATTTGCGGGTCCGAGTCCTGTTGGTAGCGTTGAGATGCCGGCCGCAGTGATGCCACTGAGATCGACCGCACCGCTGTTAGTGGTGCCGCTGGCATCAAGGAGGATTGTGCCAGGTGTGCCTGCAAATTGGGAAGTTGAAATGCTTCCGGAGACCTTAATGCCACCGTTAGAGGTTGCATTGCCGTTGTTGACTACAGAAATATTGTTTGATGTTCCGGTTACGATTGTTGCTTTGGAACTCAAGGCACCAGTCGTAACTTGACCGGACGAGTTTGCGGAGACAGAGATTTGACCGGACTGGCCAGTTCCGGCGTTAGCCGTTAAGGCTCCTGTTGAAATGGAACCTGTTGCATTGGCGTCGAAGAGCGAAACCTGGATTTTTCCTGCATTTCCTGCCAGGGTACCGCTGCTCGTGATGGCGGCGATATTGACGCTTCCAGATGCATCGGTTTTACCAGCTTGGACGGTGACATCACCGCCGTTTCCTGCGCCCGTACTATTTATGGTGGCGTTGGAAATGGTCACATTGCGCCCGGCGGAGATCGAGAGTGCATTGCCGTTCGTGAGGATGTTCTTGCCTGCGCCGGTTCCAAGGACGACGTCGCCATTGGTGCTGGATAAGGTGCCGACACCAGCTCCCAACACTATGTCGTTTGCGGTGGTGGTTGCCAGCTTTAGGTCGCCGCCCGTAGCAGTTATGCCTGCGCCGGTGTTAACTGAAAGATCTCCGCCGGCTACGGTGAGATCAAATGTGCCGGTCGCTGAGGAAGGACTAATTAGAGAAACTGCACCAGTCTGGCTGATGAATACATTTCGTGCGGTGCCGTTGGCGGTTGCAGATAAGCTGCCTACTTGGGTGTTTAAGCGCGAGTTGCCTGCTAAATCGCCGATGTGACCGTCTGTTGTCTGGAACGTTGCTGTGCCTGTTGAAATGAACTTACCGCCGGCTGCCGACAAGATGTCACCGGCTGCAGTGGCGGTGATGTTGAGTCCGCCGTTGGCTGTCACATTGCCTTTTGCATTAATCGTGCCGGCTGCGTCGAGAACCAGTGAACCACTGTTCAGGTTTGAAGTCTGCAGAGCGACACCCTGCGAATCGGATATGTAAGCAGTTCCTGAGTCTTTCTCGACGGTCAAGGAAGGCGTATCTATGAGAACTCGCGAAGTTGCGGAGGCACTATTTACGATGTCGCCTGTTTTTGAGCTTAGCGCCAGCGCGGTTGATGCTGTAATAGCTGAGGCTCCACTAGTCTGGAGGAAACCGGTTCCGGCTTTGATAACAACGTTAGGCGCAGAGATATTGCCACCAGCACCTTGCGTTATCGTAGTGCCTGTGGATGAGTCTAGTGTGACTGTGTTGGCTGTTCCGGAGATGGTGCCTGCCACCGAGATGGAGCTGCCGCCGCTAGTGAAAGATAGATTGCCGGTCGTTCCCGTAACTACACCGTTTAGCGCAACGGCGCCGGTGACATTGACGTCGAGGTTGTGTGAATCCATATTCAATAGACCGTTGAATGTGGAAGCGCCACCGCCTCTTACTGCGATGTTGTATGCTCCAGCGCCACTGACTGGCACCGTGTAACCGGCGCTGTTGAAGTTCACATCGCCATTCTTTGTGGCATCTCCGATTTGTAATGTCGTCGCTGTAATTCGACCCAGTTCAGCTGTGCTGATGGAGTATGGGGATCCTGCTGCGGTGCCGAATCCGATGTTGATGCCGTTAGCATTCTGCATTGCCTGGACGGTGACGCCGCTCTTGCCGCCGTCAGAAACCGCACCTTGCAAGTCTAAGTCACGTCCAACTAGAGCTATGGTGCTGCCATTTGATCCAACCGATACCGTCTTGGAGGCGTTGATGGTGAGCGTACCATTAGTCGTTCCACCGGAGCTGAGGGTGACTCCTGTTGAGCCAAAGACATCAGTATTTACCGCAATATTTCCGTTCGCTGCGGAGCTCGTACTGAGGTCGAAAGTTCCGCCGGTAGCCGTAGCGTTGTTTATGAGGGTTACGTTTCCGGCGTTCTGGACTGTAATATTTCCGGCGCTGGATTTGAGATCGAGGTTCGCCGCAATGGTATTGACTGCTGTGCCACCGCTGGTAATACCGGTGGCGGCATCCATTCGAATGGTGGTACCTGTGATTGTCTTACTTGCAGTCTGGTTAATAGCACCGGAGGTGGATGTGATATCGACATTGTTAGTGCCGGCTGTAATGTTATTGCGAAGATTGACGGAGCCGCCGCTTATGCTAATCGGTGAATTGGTGCCAGTGATGGTGTCCATATTTGCCGTGCCGGTAACATTCACGGTAAGCGACTTATTTCCGAGCGTTATCGTCTTCGAGTTTTGGTCGAAATTTCCGCTTTGAAGGAACGAAACGTTAAATCCAGAAGCGCCGAAGCCTGAGTTGCTGGCATTGAAATTGCCGCCTACTGTGATTGTTCCGGTATTTCCGCTCTTGCCGATTTCAAGGGACCCTGCGGTAATAGTTGCGATGTCGGCGGAGTCGATGGTGAGTCCTGCGGCGCCACCATTAAAGGATATTGCGGTAGCCGCGTTGCTGGTTCCAAGTGTAACTTTTGCGGTGCCTGCCGTAATTTTTGCACCAGCTGCGGTGCTCAGATCGTTTGCATAGAGCTGAATGTTGTTTGTCGTGCCGCCATTCGTGATGGTATTGGTGCCTAGAGCCAGCGCTCCATTTGCGTTGATATTGACACCGCCAGCACCTCTGACCGAACCGTTAAGAGTCACACCGGCAGTGTTGCTGAGATCCATGACGCCGCCTGCATTGGCGTTGAATCCTGCGAGAGCGCCAGTGTTAGATATATAGATGTCACCATTTACCGCTCCGGCGGCAAGGCTGGTGCTGGCTGCGGTATTGAGGCGTGATCCGCTTGTACCGATCGTGCCATTTGAGGAGGTCAGGAGCAAAGTTGCAGAGGTGATTGTTGAGTTACCTGTAATGGAATCAGTAGCCGCTGGACCGACTGCATTTAGAGTCGCGGATGAAGCTCCGGAGAGATTGACTGCTCCGTTAACGTTGATTGATGAGCCGGTCATACTGACTGTTGTGGCTGCACCGCTAATGGCACCAGTGTTTATCGCCCCACCTACTGCTATAGTCAGTGTTTTGCCGCCAAGGGCAAGGGTCCCTGAGTTGTTCGAAAATGCTCCCGCACTTGCTGCGGAGTTTTGAAATAGTAGATTGTAGTTGGATGCGAAACCAGCCAGATCTATCCGACCCGTAACAGTTGCGCTGCTGTCCCCAACTTGTAAGGTGCCCGTATTGATGCGTGCCAGATCTGAGCCTGAAACGGTGAACGTTCCAGCGCCACTGCCATTGATGCTCATATCGATACCGGCAGCGTTGGGGATAAGTTTGACTAATCCTGTTGCACCAGCGTCAAGCGATGTCGCTGCATTATTGAGCGTTACGTCAGCGGCAGTCAACGTGATTGTGTTACCTGCGTTTGTCTTCAATTGACCGGCTGCGCCAACAGTGATTGCGTCTGCCGTGCTGACATTGATCCCGACACCAGCTGTTCCTGTTACCACTCCTGCGACATTGACGGCGTTGCTGTTGTTGATGTTAATTGTTCCGTTAACCGTTCCTGCCTGGAGGGTCAATGCTTTGTTGTTGTTGACGAATGCATTTCCGGAAGTAACCGTATTTAGTGTCAGGTTGTTGGTCGATGTTTGAATCGGAGTACCAGCGCTGCCTATGTCATTTGTCTTCGATTTCAAGCTAACAGCTGCTGCTGTGTAAGTCGTGCCACCAGTCTGTGAAATCGCGCCTGCGGATCCGACGCTCGAGTCTAAAGTTATTGTGGAACCAGCACCGCTGAAGTTGATATCGTTATTTGTTGAGATTGCGCCACCGTTTGCGGTGAAGCTGCCGGTAGTGCCCGTGATATCGCGAACTGTGACCCCGTTATTTCCCTGGATGAGAACGGATTTCCCGCCAACAGCTAAAGAGGAACCGGCATTCATTGTGGATGTTCCGCCGGTCACCAGGTTCAGGTTGTATCGTCCGGAGACATCGAAGGCCCCTGCATAGGCAAGGTTGCCAGTTCTGGCTGTGTCACCGATGCTGAGCGTGTTGGCAGTTATGAGCTGTAGTTCGGCATTGGAAACATTATATGTTCCAGCGCCGCCGTTCACGCCGATCGTGTTATTGGCGTTCGGGCGTAGAACGACGTTGTTGGATCCGGCTCCGGCGTTAATACTTCCTGTGATGGCGATATCATCCGAGGTGAGCGTGATGTCGCCGCCGCTTGAGGATACGGCGCCGGTCACTGAAATGTCGCCTGCTGCACCTGCCGCCGTTGTTACAGCGATACTGCCACCAGTGCTGGTGACGTTGCGCAGGTTGATCAACGCGACTCCGTTTGGAGCTATGTTGACAGACTTGGCATTGGCATCGACTTGTCCGACAAGAACCCCAGTACCGCCACTGCTAGATACGGCCAATGCGTTGTTGCCTGCGCTGAAATTAAGTACGCCAGTCGTACCGCTGGTTAATGTGTTTCGGAGATCGAGATTAATGCCATTTGTAGTATTTGAAACATTGATTGTGCCGCCCGCACCAGTGCCGGGTGCCGCGCTCACTGTGCCTACAATCTTATTTACGCCGGCGCCAGCTGCGCCGATTTGCAGCTGGTTTGCGCTGGCGTAGGTCAGGTCAATGCGACCACCCGCTCCGGTTCCATTGCCCGTTGCGTCAAGTCCATTTGCATCGACCTGGATGTTGACGCCGCTTAGTTTAATGGTTCCGCCATTGCCATTTGCACCGAGCGGACCAACAACGATTTGCTCATTTGCGGAGCCGCCATTAACCACGACATTTCCAGACATCGAAGTCAGCGAGACTTCGCCACCATTCCCTCCGTTTGCCCCGCTGGTGGCAACCGTTCGGATGTTGCCGTTTCCTACGTTTACGTCGATCTGGTTAACCATGATGACTTCGACTTTGCCGCCGTTTCCGGTATCTGCGCCCTTGGCCGACAATTGAGTCGAATTATTGGATGCAATATCTAGTCCGCGAAGGAATATATTCCCTCCGTTGTGGGCGCCTGTACCTGTTTTGCCTACAGCATTAGCAGAAATGGATTGGCCTCCGCCGGGCAATGTAATTATGCCGTATACACCGCCATTGGTATCATTGGCGTCTAGGATCAGGTTTCCGCCCGAGCCTCTTCCATTTGTGCCTGTTGCAGCAGAAATATTAATGTCCGCCAATGTGCCCCAGGTGATTCCACCATTCGATCCTGCTCGACCGCGTACGGTGAGTGAGAATGTGCCTCCATCCCCGGTGGCGTTGTTGTTGTCTGTTGCACGAAGATCGGTCTCGCTTGCGATGTATTGATTTCCTGTTGCGGTACCGATTGTGAAGGTGCTACTGGAATAGCTGTCCAGATAGAGTTTGCCGCCGTTCCCGACCGCCCCATCACCGGTTGCGTTGATATCGCCTGAATTGGCGGTAGTGCTTCCAATGCGGATCTCATCGCCAGACAGTATTTGGATTACTCCGCCGTTGCCGTTACTGCCTGTAGCTGAAAGGGCCGCGCTTCCAGTGCCTGGGGTTGTGTTTATATAGATGTTTCGTCCGGCACCGGGATTAACGACTTGAGCAAGGATGTTTCCACCAGTCGTGCCATTTGCACTCCAGCCACCGTTAGTAGCTGTGATTGAGCCGTTTTCCGAGACCACGAAAATGTTGTTCCCGCCACCTGCGTCAATTGCCCGAGTGTTGATGTTGCCACCGGCTTGAATAACGACGTTGCCGTTTGCATTGATATTGCGACCAGAGGACAGTCCCACTGTGACTGACCCGGACGTAATGTTCGCCGACGGGAGTAGCCCGGCAAAACCAAGGGATGATGGTGTTCCAGTTGGGGCGACCAGGCTTGCAGGCAAGAATGAGCCGGCTTGTGTGATGACTGTCCCGCCTGCGCTTTGCGTCAGACTGACGTTCGAGCTTGTGGGCTGGGCAGCATAGATTTGGACGTTACCGCTAGCGGTGATTGCGTCCAGGAAAATGCCGCCGGGTGTGGTGGCACCAGCAACAACCAAGACATTAT
This sequence comes from Candidatus Obscuribacterales bacterium, assembly GCA_019747875.1. Classification (GTDB taxonomy): domain Bacteria; phylum Cyanobacteriota; class Vampirovibrionia; order Obscuribacterales; family Obscuribacteraceae; genus JAIEPM01. Next base: position 36,683 of record JAIEQI010000075.1, on the reverse strand, counting down.
TCGCATTTATCAACGCATCTCCTTGAACGGCTATACTGCCGGAAAACGCTCCAGCGCCGTTATAGGCAATCATAGTGAGATTGCCTGTGCCGTTAAGGTTGATGTCGCCATCTGCGTTTGACTGGAGGTCTATATAACCGCCGTTCGCAGACGCACCCTGTATGGTGATGGTGAAGTTTGAGTTGTCTTTGTCTGCGTTGTCGAAGTTCGGTGGTGTCGGGGATGTTCCTGCGAGTGTGCTCAGCTTCGCGCCGGCAATTAACCATAAGTCACCGCCGCCGGTGTCAATAGTGTTTGTAGATCCTGAGAAGCTTGTGCTGATATTGTCTCTGGCAATAATCGCCAAATCGCCACCACCCGAGGTGATGGTTTGAGTCAGGTTAATACTGCCGCTGCCGTTGTAAATCAACGGGTCATCTCTGAAGGTCAATCTGCCGAGAGTCAGGTTATCCGTCTGCGCAGTGACATGAGCCCAAGCGCTGGTCATGTTGACCGTGCCTGTGATTTTTTGTGCGTCGACCGTGATGTTTCCGTAGCCTGTATCAACGTTCAACGTCTGCGAAAGCCAGTCACCACCGGCGATATTAACGTGAGCTGATCCGGCATATGCAGAATCGCGGATGTTGATGCTATTTAAAGCTTCCATGACACCGCTTGTGGTGTCGATCATGAGATTCGTGTTTGGATTCGTGGTGGACAAATTCAAAGTGTCCATCGCGCGCATTATCCCGGAGTTGAAAATATTGCCGGAACCGCTCAGGATGTTTATGTTCTGCGCGGCAAATGTCGCTGGGCTGCTAGCCAGCGAGGTTATGTTGCTGAGCGTTCCACCAACGTTGATGTTCAGATTGCCGGGCGTGGTGATGGTGCCGCTATTGGTGAGGTTGCCCAGCACGCTCAAATTCATACCATTGGACGCAAACAAGTTCATGTTGCCGAAGAGACCTGTTGTCGGCATGTAGCCGGACAGCAAACCACCGACGCCGATGTTCAGGTTGTTACCGAAATTGAGCGCGGCGGTCATGCCTGCAGTATTTTGCAAAGCGTAGACCGAGCCGAGTATGTTCGATGCTCCCGCTACGTTCAGCGGATTGTTCGTGTTGAAACCGATAGTGTTTACTTGGAGTCCTTGCGGAATGACGAGGTTTGAGATGTTATTCGCCCAAGACGCATTGATGTTAGCAACACCGCCTGCAGCGGCTCCAGTAACGTCGACGAGTATGCGTTGACCGCCGAGATTTACGTTGAGCGATTGCCAGAGAGCAGCATTTTGAGCCGGGGTTAGCAGCATTCCCTGCGTGATGTCCATGTAAGAGCCGCCGGTGACCAAACCGTGCTCGTTGAGCTGGCCGCCGACCATGATCGTGCCGGCATTCTTTGCGGAAACCGTCGCTGCTGTCGATGCGAAATCCAGGTTGTTTGAATTCGCATTACTGCTCGAAGAGCCCGACGGCGTCGTCGAGCTCGTGGGATTCAGTTCAGAGTGGCCACTCGTATCGGGGGTTCCCTGCGCATAAGCGCTCAAAGGCAAAAGATTTGCCCCGAGAAAGACGGAAAAAGCTGTCAATGCACAGACAGCTCGCTTTGTTGACGAGTTAGTTTTCATTTTCAACCTGTGTGTCTTAGCAGTAATAAACGCCACCCACTCGTGCGTCTAGCACTTTGGTCACTTCTTTCATTCGCTTTGTGGGAAGCGAACTCCTGGTGACCATAAGTATCTTGCCGTGGTGGCATGTCGTTGAAACTCAGCCGGTCGACGGACGGAAATGGCTTAGCAAGCCGATCTTGTCGGATATGAGTAACGATTTCGTTAATATTTCGTGTCAGGAAAACCCGTATTTCTGTAGGAATTCCGAAACCTACTGGAAACTTTTTGGGGTAGATCCGTGACAAATGGTTCGCGATAAACTACGCAATGTAGGATAGAGTCTAAAATTTATGTTAACTAATGTAACGAGTGAGGCATCCTCATTTTGGCGGATTCAAAGACGTGGGAGGAGCATAAAATTTTTTGCGAAGGATTGGCGAAACATCGCTCCTGGTCTGGGATTCGAAGAGTGTCGGATTTCCCAAAACCCAGTTGTCACGGGACTATCCGCCATTTAGGGGAGTTTAAACATAGGGGTGAGTGGGCGTTAATAAATAAGAACTCATACGATAGGCGCCAAGGGGAGGCGGCTACGCCTGGGTGACGAAATTATTAACGCGTATGTGGGTGTGCGTTTATTTTTCTCCGTAAACACAAGGTGAATATGAAAACTATCTCGACGACCAAGCGAGCTGTCTGTGCGTTGACAGCTTTCTCCGTTTTCTTGGGGGCTAACCTGTTGCCTCTCAGCGCTTATGCGCAGGGAACCCCCGATACGAGTGGTCACAGTGAACTGAACCCAACGAGCTCGACGTCGCCGTCGGGCTCTTCGAGTAATGGCGCGTCTTCGAATAACCTCGACTTTTCATCCACAGCTGCAACGGTTGCTTCGAAGAATGCCGGGACGATTATGGTGGGCGGTCAGCTCAACGAGCAGGGTCTGGTCACCGGCGGCAGCTACATGGACATTACCCACGGCATGATGCTGACACCCGCGCAGAATGCTGCTTTGTGGCAATCGCTCAACGTCAATCTTGGAGGGCAACGCATCCTTGTTGACGGCGCTAGCGGTGCGGCGATCGGTGGTGTTGCGAACGTCAATTCGTCTTGGGCCACTAACATCAGCAGTTTGGTCGTCCCTACCGGCTTGCAAGTAAACACAATTGGCTTCAATACAAACAATCCTTTAAATGTCGCTGGCGCATCCAACATTATGGGCTCCGTTTTTGCTCTGCAAAACACTGCCGGAGCTACAGCTGCATTGAATTTCGGCAATAATCTGAACATTGGCGCAGGTGGTCTGTTGTCGGGCTATATGCCGACGTCTGGTTTGTTTGGAAACCAGAATCTTTTTGCATCTAATGGGATGAACCTGAACGTGTTGGGCAACCTCACCAATAGTGGCACTATCACGACGCCAGGCACGTTGAATATCAATGTTGGGGGCAACATAACGAATGCCACCATGTCGACTACAGCGGCTACCTTGGCGGCGCAGAATATCAATATCTTTAGTGGGACCGGAAGCATAATCAACTCTGGTTTGATGCGTGCGATGGATTCTTTGAGCATTGGAACATTAGATTCAGCCACCAACCTGGTAGTTGATAATACCGGTGGAACAATCCAAGCTTTGAATACCCTCGATATCAGGGGTGCGCTCTATAATGGGCAAGCAAACACAACCTTGACCGGTGGGGATTGGCTCTCTGAGACTTTCAACATCAATGCTGGATGTGGGAACTTTATTGCTAATGTTGGTGATATTACAGGACGAACAAACGTTGAAGCTGGATGGGCCAGTATAACGACGGCTTCTAATGAATTGAATCTGGGCGATCTGACTTTTAGTAAAGACCCAATTTTGTACAATTCCGCAGGTGGGATGAAACTGACTGGGACCATTACTACTAATGGTGGTGATCTCGCCATATTGGCTGCTGGAAGCATTACTCTCTCAAACAACGTTTCCCCAATCAACACGACTCAAGCAACTGGTAATGCTGGAGATGTTTGGGTTATAGCTGGCGCTACATTGTCCGGTGGCGTTGACGTTGGCAATTCTAACGTCAGCAACGCCGATTTGGACTTCGCTGATCGAACCATTACAGTCTCATCAGGTGCCGGTGGTGATATCAACTGGAGCAATGGTTCGGGGACAGGGATAGATGCCAGAGGACTGAGCGCTGGTTCGGCAGGCGGCAATGTGACCATGGTAGCGTTCCGTAATGGTTTCACTGGTGGCAACATATTCATGCCTAGAGCGGCTGGCATGACAATAAATACCTCCGGCAATGGTGCCGCTTCTGGAAACGTGTACATCAACGGCGATAGTGCCGGCGATGCCGTCGTTGTGACAAGCATTACTGGTGGCAATGTGCAGATATACAATGCCACTCCTAATCTTTCGGGCGCCGGCGGGACAATTCAGCTACAGCAAACCACCGGTGGAATGGTCATTAATCAGACCGGCGTCATAAGACCAAATAACTTCAACGCAGGTACAGCTAATGCGGGTAATGTTGTACTGGAGAATTTAATCACTGCCACAGGTGATGTAACGATTGGAGCTGGTGCGGACATAAGGATTGAGCCCGGAGCCAATGGTGCTATCTCCACTTCTGGCGGTGCCGTGATCATTGCCGCAGGCAACGATGTTCAGGCAAATACTGCGACGCAATTTACGATCAATACATCAAGCACAACGGCTGACTCTGGCAATGTGCTTATTGCAGCCGGAGCGAATTTAACATTTCCCACTGCTACCACAATGGGCGTGGCTGCTGGCGGCGGCGGTACATTGAGGTTGCAGGGGACTGCGAATGACAAAGGGCTCACCCAGATCGTGACGACAGGGGGTGCCGCAGGTAAGAGCGGTGGTGATGTCACTCTTCTTGCTTTCGGTGGGGCCGGGCAAACCACAGCTTTCTGGATTGATCCGCCTACGGGAACTGGTGCGGGACAGAACTGGATTAATACTGGTGGGAACGGGGCGGGCGCTAACGGCAATGTCACGATTCTCGGAGAAAAAACTGGTGCCGCTGCTGGAACAACGGTCTTGTTCCTGGATGGAAATAACATCACAACGACAGGTGGGACTGGTGGCGGTGGTAATGTGACGATCGCCAATGCTACACCCACTGCCGCCGGATTGGTGTATGACATCTCGACTGGTGCTATATCGGCAGGTACGTTGACAACGGGTGCCCTCGCCAAGGGTGACACGGACATCGCAGCCAGCCTATCACCAGCAATTGGTGCCTTTGGTAACGTACTTGTCACAAGCAATGGGCTTCTCGATATAACTGGTCAGGATATTACCAGTACCGCAGGTGGTATCACTCTTAACTCTGGTGCAAGCACCGTAACAGTGGACGATCTTAAGACAACTAATGGTGGAGGCGCCATACAAGTCACCGCTGGTGGTGCCATAGTCATAGGCGATATCATCACTGATTCCAATACGTCAAAAGCCGGCGGCGTTTCGGTATCTACTAGCGTTGGAAACATAACTATCGACAAAATCAATGCCAGTGGGACTGGCGGAGGATTCGGTGGTGGTGCCGTCAGTGTGACTAACACCCAGCAAGATGCTGACATAACGATCAATGGAGTTGTATCCGCCGACGGAAATGGGGCCGGAGCGGGGGGCTCCATCATTGTCGGAAACACCAACGCTGCATCGACGAGCTCAACAATTCAGATTAACGGAGCCGTCACCGCTAATGGTGGCGCTGCTGGTGGGGGGCAGATCACTCTAACCAGTAGATCGGGGAATAACTTAGAGATAAACGCCGCTGCCACTGGTGTTGATCGCATACAAGGTATAGTCTCAGCTACAGGCACAGGCACAACTGGTAACATCCAAATCCGCCAGTTCGGCGCTGGTGGAGTATTGCTATCAGGAGCCGCTGGAGTGACTGCAGTCACGACTGATGGCACGGTCACGATTGATACTGGCACTGCCACTGGTAACTTGACGGCTGGCGCTTCCGGTGGTGGCATAGTCAGAGGCACTGCTGGAGTCACGCTGAATGCTGGTACTGGCAGCATCGGTACTAATGCGAAAAATATCTCAATCAACACTGGTGCTAATGCGCCGATTAATATCAACAGCGGAGCTGCCGGAAACACTGATGTATTTATAGACAACATTGGTGCTAATAACAGTACCATCACATACACGGGAAGCAACCTGCGTGTGTTTGATTACACACAAACTAATGGCGGTACCATCACTCTTAACTCTAATTTGAGCGCATCCGATAGCATCAGCTTGGCGGTAACTACCAATCCTGGTGGGATTATTGGCGGCAAGACTCTTAACGCAGTTAATGGGATAACGGTAAGTTCGCGTGGAGACATGACATTCGGTGCCCTAACCAATACAGGCGACACCAGTGCTATTACGTTGACCGTGAACGGAACCACTGGAAACATAACAACCGGCAACATCACCAATGAAAACAATGTTGGGAACACTCCTACGAGCACTAATAATAATATTGTTATTCAATCTTCGTCCACGGCGGCTGGTGCCTTCATAAACACTGGAGCGTTGAGTACAAAGGGACTCGTTAACGAGAGCGCCGGTGGCAATATTACAGTGCAGTTCACGGCTGCAACGGCTAACTCCGGTAGTATCACAATCAACGGTGACGTAACTTCCAACGCTTTTGCTGTAAATGCTGCCGGCACAAGCGCCGGTGGCGGCAACATAGTCATAAACACAGATCAACGCTCTGACAGCTCTGTTGCAATTCTAGGAAATGTGAATGCGAACGCCAATAGAGGCTTTGCTAGCCAGGATGCCGGGGATATTACCATATCTGCGAATGGTGCTGGGACTTTGAACAGCATTAGAGTTGACGGCACGATTACCTCCGACATGGCGCAAGCAGCGGATGCTGGTGAACAAGCCGGTACAATCAACCTGGCTGTCAGAAGTGCCGCTGGACTGAGCGTGAACTCGGGTGTAAAAGCCGCCAATAACATTTTTGGAAGTATATCTGCCGCAAATACATTTGCTGGTGGAACCCATGACGGAAAAGTAAATATTACTCAAAGCGGAACTGGCTCAATCGGTTTTGCTGGTGGCACTGCGGTTCAAGCAGACAATGCTATAACAGTCACCTCGGCCGCTGGCGGCATTCTTGGTAGTGCAGCTGGCGTCGGCCAGCTCAATGCACTTACTGCCTTGAACGCCGGTGCCACCGTGACTCTTCAGGTCACGGATACAGCTGGAAGCATAGGCACGAGCACCGCTGCTCCTGTCCAAATTGCTTCAGTTGGTTCCAGTCTAAGGATTGGACAAGATACTGGTGGTGCTATAAAGAACCCCTCGAATATCTTTGTAAATGCAGCAGCCAATGGAACGTTGACGACGTCAACACTGACTTCAACTGCGACAATAAAAGCACAGAATGATATTTACATTGGTAATAACGGTGCGATCACCATTAACGAACAGCTTGTTAGCATTGGTAACGCGGGTGTAGTTACAGTTCAACAAACAAATGCAGGTGCGGTTGCCGATATCCTTGGCACTGGGGGCGCTGGTGTCGCTGTCGTTTCTACAAATGGTACTGCTGTTTTCATCAACGCGAATGGCAGTATCGGGACGAACACTGGTGATAACTCAGTTCGTACCAATGTAGCTAATATTCAAGCTACAGCCAGCGGAACGGGGCAGGACGTATTTCTTACCGACGAAAATGGCGTTACTGTGAATGGAGCCTCTAGTGCGACTGGTAAGTTCGATCTTCGAGCCAGGACTGCAGGTGATGTATCCAACACAGCCACCATATCTGCTGCCGGCGTCAGGCTAGAAACTTCAAACGGTAATGTCAACTTAGGAAACAACATTACTTCGACCAATGGCGAGCTTCGCATTGAAGCGGACAATACCGCAGGCAATGGCATTAAGGTAATAGGCAACTCTACCCTTCAAACTATCACTTCTGGAGATATAGATCTTCGGTCAACCAATGGAATTATTTCTGATGGTTTTGACATCATCGCAATTGCGGCTAGCAAAGTCGATCTGACCCTGGTAACCGGAAACATTGTCACCACTCCAACAGCCGCCGGAGTCGGTGGGCAAGTACAGCTAACTAGCCAAAATGGGACGTTGGCATTGGGTGCTGCTAACATCACAACTACAGGCAATGCCAACGCCGGTGGAGCGATCACACTCTCTTCCACCGGGGGGGCCATGTCGGGAACAGGCACCATAACCTCAAATGGTGCCGCGGGTTTCAAGGCTGGTGCTATTCAGATAACTTCAAATGCTGGGATTTCGCTTGGCGCAATTAATGCACAAGGCTCAGGCACCGCTGGTAATTTTTCGGACATAAACGTCACTAACTCGACTGCGGGTGCCATTGTACTAGGCGCTGTGAATACAACCGGCTCCGGGGCTGCTCAGAGCGGTGCGGTCACAATTGCCAACAATTTCAACAATGATGCTGGGGATATCACGATAGCCGGCATAACGACCAAGAACACCAGCACTGGTGCTGGTGGTGCAATATCAGTTAGTTCCGTAGGCGGAGATATTCTAGGTCTTGGCGCGATAAACACTTCCGCTGCGGGGAATGGCGGGCGGGTCGACATCTTCGCCCAAGACACACTCTTGGTCGATGGAGCTGTCACCACTAGCGGAGGCGCTGGTGGTGCCGTAAACATCATCACAACGAAGAATGACATAACCTTTAAACAGGGTGTCACCACTGGCGGAGGCTCACTTGTTGTTGCGTCCGGTAACGATATTCTAGGCAATACAGCAACGGTTGGCTTCAATTTTGACACCAGTGGTGCCAATGGCGGTGGCAATATGGTCCTAGCTGCGGGAGCCACCGTTACTCCTGGCGCAGGCACTGTACAGCTTGCGACTGGGGGAACAGGCGGACTGATCAATTTGGAGAACGGTGCCAACGGGCTAATCAATATCGACACTCGTGGAACTGCCGGAGCGGCCAATGGCGGCAATGTGACTATCCTCGCCTATACGCAAGCTACTGCCCTTTTCATGAATAAGCCTGATGGAACTATCAAAACCGGTGGTGCTGGTGGCGGAACCAACGGAAACTTCACCTTGATTGGAAATACTAGCAATGCAGCCGCTGCAGGAACTATAACCCTTGCTTTTGATGGACAGAACGTTGACACTACAGGTGGTACCGGCGGTGCTGGTAACGTATTGTTTGCCAACGCTGCAATCGCTGCGGGATCGGTTACATACAGTACAGCAAATGGTGCCATCACTGCGGGTGCAGTAGCGCCTGGTGCAGCGGGAAATGGGCTAGCTGTAATTGGTCCAATCACGACAACTGCCGGTAACATTCAGCTTAGCAGCGGCGGCAATTTGGAAGCTCGTGGTGGCAACGTAACTTCAACCTCGGGCAGCATCACGATGACTTCGGCCAACGGGGCACTTCGGGTGGGCGCCGGCAGCATATCGACTACAAATGGCGATGTGACATTGTCGCAGAATACAGCCGCTGCTACTGCGCTGAATATTCAAACTAATGCGGACAATAATGGGGAAATATTTGGCACCGTTACTGGTAAGAACGTCACTATTACAAACAATAACGGAGCTATTCAGACTTCTGGAGCCGGCACTGCAATCTTCGGCAGTGGCAATGTCAATCTGAATTCCAATGATTTCGTCATCGGTTCGAACATCACTGCTGGCGCTACAGGCAGTATCTTCTTCACTCCAACAACAGCCAACCAGGCTCTGACTGTTGGCGGAGCTGGTGCTGGTGCGAACGTGATTAACAGCACTGAAATGAGCCGATTGACTGCTCTGAATGTGCAGGTTGGAAATAACACCACTCACATAGGAAACATAACCACCGATAATTTCAATATTGGTGGTGGGGCAGCCGGTTCTGGTTCCGGTAAATTCAACTTGAGCTTGTTAACAGGCGGCAAGGTTTCAGCTGTCGGTGGCACGACAATGACGATTGGGCAGAATAACTTGACCATTAATGCGACAGGTGCTGCTACCTCAGCGACAGTCGCGGCCATTTCTGGTACTTCAGGCCAAGTTTCGATAACAGGCGCCAACTCCGTTGCGTTAACCGGTGACATAAGCGGTGGCAAAATAAGTGTTACGGCCACTGCCGGCAATATTGATAGCTCTTCTGGTAACCGCATTTTGACAACGAACGGTGGTGCCGGCAACGATGTTTCGCTCTCTGGAGCGGTTGTAACGACCGGTAAGGATTTCACAATCAACTCTGCCGGTGCTTTCTCGCAGACCGGAGGTACGATTAATACTCAGCAGGCAGCTGGAGCTGGCGGAGCTCTGAGCATTACAGTTGGTGCCGGCAACATCTCTCTTGGTAACGTAGACACCTCGGGGAAAGGAGCCGGCAATTTCGCTGGAGGTGCCATCACACTTACTGCCACTGGCGGCGATATCACTACCGGTTCGCTCACCGCTAATTCAGTTAACACTGCTACTGCAGGAAATATTTCCCTAACAACTAATACCGCTAATAAGAGCATTCAAGTTAACGGTGCGATTAATTCTACCGGTACAACTCGTGGCGATGTGACAATTACGGAAAACAATAGCAATAACGTACTTGCTATCAACAATGCCGCAGGGCTAACAAATTCCGTTCAAGGCGCTATCTTTGGGCGAAACATCATTATCAAAAATACTGGTGTAAGCAAGGGGATTGAATTGTTCGGAGCTGCTGGTTCTACAGCAATCGATGCTACCGGAGGCGTCGTGCTCGAAGCGAACAACGGCACAGTTAGCAGCAATGTTGCTGGTGGCGGTGGCATCGTTTCGAGCAATGTAATTCTCAAAGGATTCGATGGCGTTGGGACTGTAGCAAAGCCTATAACGTTGAGAACAGATGGAGCTAATGTATCTGCTGTATCCGCTGGCGGAGAAACGCATATCGCAGGTATCAGTGGGCTGGTGGTCAACGATGTAACGGTTCTAGGTTATGGTACGCAAGGAGGAGTTACGGGATCCAGCAACGTCAGCATTTCAACCGGAGCCGGAAAAGGTCTCACCGTTGCTAACACTGCTGCTGCCGTGATCAATTCTGCCACCGGCAACGTGGGAGTAGTCGCTGATGGACTGGCGCTAAATAATGCTTCCGCAACCGACATAACAGCCAATAATGGGACCATCTTCTTAATACCATCCACTGCCAATGGAAGCATTGGTATTAACTCTGCCGGAAAGAACCTGAACATCACCGGTACCCCAGATATGTCCGCTGTCACCATTCAGTTGGGTAATAATGCCACTTTTGCGGGAATTGGTGGTGCTAACACATACAGCGGGTCAATTACCGTAGGCGCAGGTAGCAACTTTAACCCTTCTGCAAACTTGATTTTCGCCAGCACTACAGGGACGGGAACGTTCACAAGTGACGGCTCAGTTGGATCGGCAGGCAAAACTCTCACAATCAGTGTTGGTGGTGACGTATCGAATACGGCTAATGGTAATGCAGTTGGATCTGCCGTAGCTCTGACATCCGCCACAGGCACCATAGGAGCCGGAACTGCTTTCAAGACAGACACCACAATCTTAACCGCAGTAGCCAGCACTGCGGATAAGAGTATCGCACTGAACAATGTGAATGTTGGCACCGTCGACTTTGGTGCAACTACGAGCGGATCGGGCACGGTGACGTTGACCAATAGCGGTAACGTGTTGTTGAACAACAACAACGTAGTAGGCGCTGGGGGAGTTACCATATCTACAGCAGCTGGAAAGACATTGACGATACAAAACAGTAAGTCAATTTCTACAACAAATGCCGCTGTTAATCTAACAACTGACGGATTAGTAATAGGTGCTAACGGCATTCAAGCCGGTAATGGCACTGTCACATATCTGTCGACCACGGCATCGAATAACATCAACATAAGCAATGCCGTTGGTGGCGCTGGTGCTACAAACTATCTAGTCGGCTTGGGTAATGTCACCGCTGGCACCGTTACCGTCGGTGACACGACTAACACAACCGGCGTGATCACGCTTGAGAATAACGTTACCGGTACCTATAACTTCAATGCAAACACGAAATCATCTTCCGCAACTGCTGGCTTTGTCAATCTTGCGACTCTGGATGTAGGAGCTAAAACTGTAACTATCGACGTAGGCGGCAACATAACAAATGATGTCGGTGCAAGCATCATTGGTGGAACCGTAAATCTTACCTCGCGCTCTGGCAAGATTGGTGATGTCAATCTTGCTACGGATGCTATTCAAGTTAAGACACACAATCTGACTATAAACGCGGCTGGCGGTTTGGCTAATGTCAACGACACAATTACTGGTGGCACACTAAATCTCGGACAATCGAGTGCTACGGGGTCATTTAAGTTGACCGCGGCTGAAGCAATCCAGACTGCTGCCGTGAATCCGTCAGTCTCAGGTAAGGGCGTTACCTTAACCACATCGGCTGGAGATATCACCGTCCGCGGACAAATCTCAAGCGATTCCGGTGACATCGCAATACAATCTGGTGGCGCTGCGACCAAAATCGTTATCGGTTTCGCAGACTCTCCGGCTACTCCTGCCTTCATCACAACTACAAGTGGCAACGTCGCTCTCGCAGCAGGCACCGGAGGTGTCATAAGTAATGGTAATGATATTGCCATCAAGTCAGCTGGCGGTATAACCTCTACCCAATCCTTGACCAGTACTGGAGGTCAGATCAGTCTGATTGCTACCGGTGCTATAGATGTAACTGGCTCACTCAACTCATTCTCGACCACCGCTAAAGGTGGCGCTATCACAGCAACCGCCGGCGGTAATCTGCGTGTAGCAGGTGATGTTGACTCCTCCTCTACGTTTGCCACGGGTGTAGGTGGAGCAATTGACTTAACTTATAACTCCAACCAGCCATTCGTGATCGGCGGAGCTAGTGCAAACAGCCGCGTTACCGGAAATATTGTCTCCACGTCCGCTAATTCCACGGCAGGAGCCATTTCGCTCACGAATACTAACAATTCGGACATGAACGTTACGCTTACGGGAACCGTAAATGCGACTGGCTCGGCAGCTCAGAATACCTTCACAATCACATCCGGTGGTAATCAGAGCGTTAATCTGTCTGGTGCAGGACTCCTGAAGGCCCAATTGGTTTCCACATCAGCTTCCGGTGCCGGCGAAACTTTCACAGCAAATCTAAATGCTAACGGAGCGGTTCTGAACGTCAAGAACGTATCAGCAAATGGTGCCGTTGCGCTCACTGCAGCTGGCAACGCTGCATCTGCCGTAAATGTAATCACAGGTGGAACGCTTAGCAGTACTAATAGCACTGTCACGCTAAGCAGCTTCAACGTTAACAACCAGGGTGCCATCAGCGCCACGAACGGTGGAGCTGGAGCGATCACTGTACAGAACACGGCCGGTGCCCTGACCGTCACTGCTGGCGGTGGAACTTATGACGCCGGTGTAGCGAATGTGAACCCAAATGCTGTTCAGTTCCTTGCTGATACAGTCAATTTCTCAGGCACTGGTAACATCAATCTAACGAACAACAATAGCGTCACTATTGCGCCGAATGTCGGAAATAACCTAGTCGTTAATGGAACCGGAACTGGTACCACCAGCTTTGTAGGTTCCGGCATTTACACCTTGCAGAGCGCCGGAGGCACCGGTGGTGCTGGTTCGGTGGCGGTTGGTGGCACAAGAACCCTTGATTTTGGTGGCGCCGTTGCGGTAAATGCCGGTAGCGCAGGGGCTTCTTTCACGACCGCTTTAACTTCCTCAGCTGGGGCGAAGACGATAAATGTTCAATCTGGTGGAGCCGTGAATGTGGGCTCAACGCTCACAGCAAATGGTGGTCTCACCGTTAACGTTATCGGCACCGGTGACATAACAGGTGCAGGACTCCTGGTCTCCAATAATGCCGGTAATGGATTGGTCACTCTATCCACTTCAGATGGTCACATCGGCGACCAGGCTGGTGGTAATCGACTTCTACTTCAAACTGATCGCCTCACTGCGACGGCTGCAGGTGCAACAAAGAATGTCTTCGTGAGCCAGTCATCAGGAAATCTGGTAATTACCGGAGTTAACTCGGCTACTGGCGCTTACAATGTGAAGCAAACCGGCGGTAACCTTAGCGCTCCAAACTTAACTGCTGGTACCAGCATAGTTCTCCAAACTTTCGGCGGAGCCAATGGACTTACGTTGACTGGTACTACCTACACAGCTACCAACAATAATATAACTTTGACGTCAGGGTCTGGAACCGTGACAGCCAGTGGACTTTCACTAGCGCTCAACGCTGGTGGAGATATCTCTAGTACAAGCGCACTTAGTGCATCTGGAATCAATGTCGATTTCAATGCAGCGACTTCTAATGCCGCTGGAAGTATTTCATTTGGAAGTGTTGACACATCATCGAATCTCGCCAGTGGAGGTAACTTCACTGCTAAGTTGTTCAACGCCGCTGGTACTGGAAGTATCTCACTGGCCAGTGTGACTACAAGTTCTGGATTAGCCACCAAGCAAGCTGGAAGTATCAGTATTTCGTCAACGAGCAGCGGTGCGATAAACATTTCCGGAAACTTGACGGCTAACGGAACGGTTGCTTTGGCAACTTCGAATACCATAAATGTCTCCAATAGCGGAGATGGCACTAACAATGGTGGCATTGCGTTCACCGCAGCTTCTAATCAATTAATTAGTGCACGAAATACTACCGGTAGTGGTGGATCCGCCGTCACGATTGATGCCAATGCCGGTGCGAAAGATGGTATTGTCACTCTCACAGGGCTCTCCGGTGCTGCCGGTGGCATCAATACCAGCGGAACAGCTGGAACCAGTGGCGCCATCACAATCAAAGGTGCTTCGTTCACGAATACGTCAGCCGTTGGCAATGCAAAGCTGAATTCTGACAATACGGTTGGTGGAGCTGGGCTCATCACGTTGACTACCACTGACGCGGCTTCCGACATTACCCTGGGCACAAGTAACGCCTCTATCAACATCGTCAATACGAAAGGCGATGTTAACATCACGGCCGGACGTCACATTGTAAGTGATGCAAGCGGTGCAAGGTTGACGGTCAACAACGCAACACTGACAGCAAGTACCGGAAACATTGGAACTAGCGCACTGGCACCATTGTTCATGGCAGCTAACGCATTCGTGCTGAATGCTCCCAATGGTAGTGCTTTTGTCGACAATCTTGGTGCCTTGAGCCTTGGCGGAGCCTACAACATCGCTAATACGATGGACATTAAGGCTTCCAATACTATAACGGTGACTGCGGACATAACAGGACCGCAAACTGTCAATCTCACCACTTCTGCTGGGGATATCACGGGCGCTGGAAAAATTGTTGCGGCGACTGCAGTCAATTTAAATGCAAATGGACAAATTGGTAACCTAGGCGGTGCGACTGCTCTCAAGACGCAAACTGCAGCCTTAACCATGGTTTCTGGTGGTGACGCCTTCGTTTCTAACACTGGTGCTGTCAACCTCGGAAATTCATCGTCTGGTGGCAGTTTCCGTTTGGATAACTCCACATCGGTGACCATTGTTGGAAATGGTGTAGGCAACGGCAACGATGCAGTGAAGTCAGCTGGTGCCTCCGGGATAGCATTTAATTTGGCCGGCGGCAATCTAATCATCAATAGCAATCCTACAAATGCTACCTTCGAAACAACCGGCGGCAATATTAACCTCTCTGTTCCAGGTAATATCACCGTCAACGCAGGAAACAACCTTAATGTAATATCGTCGGGTGCTCTGACGATCAATGGTGGCACAACCAAAATCGATGCTACTGCCGGTGGAAGCAACGTCTCCCTGCAAGCTGGTGGCAACATCTCTGCTGTCGGTGTTGGCATTGACACAAGCGTATCTGCAGGCACGGCTGGTAGTATCACAGTAAAATCGACCGGCGGAACAATCAACGTAGGTTCGTTGAACGCTAGTGGACTTGGCGGCGGAGCGGCTAACGGAGGCGTGATCTCGGTAGAGCAGAACGTTGCTGCTGCCCTCAATGTCAATGCATTCAATATCGCAGCTCTGGCGACAGGCACCGGCAAGGGCGGGACTGCTAAGTTCACCAACACGGTAGGCGGCATCAATTTGGGAGCCCTGGGTGGAATCGATATTAGTTCTGTCAATGGTGACGGTGGTTCGCTCATTGTTAACGCAAATGGCAAGGTAGACTTCGGTGCTACCGGTGCAATCAATGTAAGTGCATCAGGCGCAAATGGAAATGGCGGAACCATAGACATAAAAGGTTCCCAGTTTGCCAACGTCGGTACAGTCACACTCCTGGCCGATTCCCAAGGAGGCGGTACACTAGGCACCATCAACCTCACCACAACTGCCGGTGCGGGGAACATCAGTCTCGGCTCTGCAGCCGGCAGGCTCAACCTGAATCCATCCGGAACTGCCAACAGTAATTGGACCGTCACTGCAGGCGGTGGTATTGATTCGAACGCCACCGCAACTACCAATGGCACAATAAATTTTGTTGCCAATAACGGTGATATTAATATTGGTGCAAACCATACATCAAACAATGCGACTAACTCAGCGATTCAGATGAAGGCTTCTGCCAATGTCATTGGCTCTGGCACTCTGATCACTCCTGGACAGGTTACCCTTACGTCAACGACAGGTAATATTGGTGTTGACGGCACAACCCGTTTCAACGTACAGGCCGGAAGCCTGACATTGAACGCAACCGATGCGACGAACGGCAATGCATTCATTCAATCGAATGGTGCTCTCACGATCGCTGGAGCCGCTGGAACGTTTAATGTCAGAGGCACACTTGATGTTAAGAGTTCAGGCGCGATTACAGTAGCAAATGGTGGCGTTGGTGGCAGCCAAACGATCAATCTAACGACCACTGCGGGCAACATTGCAGTCAATGCTGATATTGGCTCAAATGTGACTACTAATGCTGTTGCACTGAAAGCCGCCGGTGACATAACTACAACCGGTGCTGGTACTATAAGAGTTGCCGCGGGCAAATCAATTTCACTTACTGGCACGAATGTTGGCTCATTTACTGGACCTGCACCGATTCTGACGAATGGAGCTGGTGCCAGTCTTACGGTTTCTGCTACTACTGATGCCAATGTCAGCCATACTGGTGCCGTCACAATAAATCCATCCTCTGCCGGTGGGCAATTCAAAGTCGCTAACACCGGTGGTGACATGACGGTCGCCGGGGCCGGCGCAATTGCGATCTCCAGCGGTACCGCGCTTACATTGAAGACTTCAAACAATATGGTGCTAACGAGCACCGCTACCACAACATTTAAGTCGACAAACGGAGCTATTACTCTTGACGTTGCAGCCGGTAGGTCTATTTCGACAAGTGGAGCTGGAACCTTTGTTGCCAATGCTGGTGGCGCTGGCAATTTCGTAATTCAAGGTGGAACCACAGCCGTTAACGCAGCAACCGGCGGTGTCGACATCACGGCAGGCAACAGCATAAGCGCGGCAGGCGTCAACTTTGACACTACTGCGACAGCTGTTGGTACTGCAAAAGACATCAAATTAGTAGCCAATGGCGCTGCCGGAACGATCACGGTTGGGAACCTGACTGCTGACGGCAATGGTGTCGGTGCGGTCAATGCCGGCAAGATCGATGTTCAACTATCTTCCACTGGACAACTTAACCTCGTAGGCACTGTTAGTGCGCAGGCCAAAGGCGCTGGCAATACCGGTGCCGGTGGCACCATTTCCCTGTCTAACTCAGGAACCGGTGGACTTCGCATCAATAACGCAAATGTCAGTGCCGTTGGTGGAAACGGTGGAACCTTGCAAGCAAGCTCGACTAACGGTGCGATCGATTTCACTGGAGTGACTGCACTGACCGCGAACGGAACGGGAGCTGGCAGCAATGGCGGTACTATTGACATACAAGGTAAATCATTTACAAATATCGGCGCGAACATAGACGTAAATGCTAACGGTAATGGTGGCGCCCTCGGATCCATTACATTGAAGACGACTGATGTGGCATCCAACATCACTATCGGTGGCGGGGCCGGACAATTCGATCTTCAACCGGCGGCACCGAATGCTAAATCCAATATCTCGGTAACAGCAGGCAACAACCTATCGCTGGTTAAGAATACAACGTCAGATGGTACCGTATCGTTTACGGCCACTAATGGTTCTGTGACGCTGACGAACAATCTGACATCCACCAACAACACAGCCAATGCAGTTAAGGTCACGGCCAATGGTGACATCACTGGAGCCGGCACGGTCACGGCCGCTTCCGGGACAGCTTCCTTTAAATCGACAACCGGCAACATTGGTGCTTCTGGTGCTGCTATCAACACAGCTGTTCTGGGCCTCAATCTCGATGCGCAAGACGGAACCAATGGTAATGCATTCATTAGTCAGACGGGCGCTCTGAATCTGAATGGAACCTATTCAGTAAGAGACACCTTGGAAATCACCGCCTCTGGTACGCTGACAGTTACCTCCGGCTTAAATAGCAACACCGTCAGGTTGACCACCACAGGTGGTGCCAGCAATATCGTCGGCGCCGGACTTGTTCAAGGCACAACAGTTGCACTGAACTCCGGCGGACAGATCGGCAATCTCTCCGGTTCGACGGCCCTGAGCACGAAGACCTCCAACTTGACGATGGTCTCTGGCGGCGATGCCTATGTAGATAATACCGGTGCTGTAAACCTCGGAAACTCCTCTTCTGGTAACGGACTCAGACTCGACAACAGCACTGACATTACTTTGGTTGGTAATGGCGTCGGCAATGCTAACAACGCCGTCAGGGCTGGAGATAACGGCATCGTCTTCCGTCTGACAGGAGCAGGTGATATCAAGTCCGCCAGCACAGCTACGAATGCTCAACTAGACACGAGTGCCGCAGCCGCAGGTAAAGGCGATATCACTCTCAACGCAAATGGTGGAAACATTGTTACCGTCGGTGGCAATCCATTCGTCGTAAGAGGCGACAACGATATCTCAATTAGCGCGGGTAAGATTGACGGAACCAGCGGTTCTAATGTAAGCCTCATCGCCGTTCATGACATCAAGGCTGCCGGTGTCAATATCGATACCAGCGTCAGTGGTGCTGGCAAGACAGCTGGCACTATCACTCTGAATTCCAGCGGTGGCAGTGGTTCGATCTCTATCGGTGCACTGGATGCCAATGGCGCTTCTGATGCAAACGCAGGACAAATTCTCATTACGCAGAATTCTACAGCTCAGCTTAACCTGGGTGGTGTGATCAACGCGAAAACGACATCTGGCACAGGTGCAGCTGGTCAAGTCACCATTCGAAACAATGGTTCTGGCACAAACGGCGGCATTCTCCTTGGTAATAACATCGATATCACGGCATTCAATGGAAACGGTGGCAAGTTGATTGTTGATGCCACCGGTGCTGGAGATGGTGCCATCTCCATGGGACTTTCCTCTATTAACGTCGCTGCCACCTCTGCCTCTGGTAATGGTGGAAGTGTCGATATCCAAGGTAGTCAGATTGTCAGCACTGCTGTGGGTGGTACGTCTATAAATGCCAATTCCACGGGAGCAGGCACTCTAGGTAGCATCACACTTAAGACATCGGCTAACGTAGCCGGTGGTGGCAGCCTGACTTTAGGCAGTGGAGCCGGAAGATTTGACCTCAATCCGGCTAATCCGACGCCTGCTAACAGCAACTGGGTTGTAAATGCCCAGAACGCTAACGTCACTGTTGCGACCAATCAGGCCACCACGGGCACTATCGACATCCAGGCACAGAACGGGTCTATAACCGTTGATTCGAAACTGTCTACCACAAACAATACTGCGACTGCGCTGAGCCTGAACGGTGGCTCTATCGGTGGTAATGGCTCTGTCGCCACAGGAGCGACGGGAACGGCGACGTTGGTTGCGAAAACTACTAATATAGGAACTTCGGCCAATCCTATAGAAACAAATGTTGGTGTCTTGTCTCTGACAGCTAACAACGGTAGCGCTTACATAGCTCAAACTGGAGCTCTCACCTTAGTTTCTTCATCAGTCAAGGCCACGGCAACGGGCGAAATGTTTATCACTTCTACCGGGGACATTGCAATGGTGGGAGCTACTCTCACTGGCGATGACATTCGTCTCACCACCACTGGTGGTGCCAAGTTCCTTAGCGTCGGTACGATTCAAGCTACGACCACCGCGAAGGTCAGCACGAGCGGTGCCGGTAGTGTGACTATGGGGGCTGGTCAACTTGTACAGGCTAAGAACGTCACTATTGATACTCCGGATCTCACTATCGCCGGCACGGCAAATGTTACATCGAATCAAAATGGTGGGACGATTGCCCTTCTAAATTCAAGCGGTGCCATGTTGCTTTCGGGAACGGGCACTGTAGGATTCACAGGTGCTGGCAACCGTGGAAACATCACCGTTGGGCTCTCTACCAAGGCGTTAAGCTTCTCGGAAACCAGCGCCCTCGTATTCAATCCTGAAGCAATTGCCACTCAGGATGGCAGCGCCGGTAAGTTAACAATTCAAGGAAGCTCGGTAACCTTGCTTGATGATGGCGCCGGAGCCGGAGCCAAGATTACTGTAAATAACGGTTCTCTCTTCAACGTGAACACAGGAGCTGGTGCTCTCAATCTCGGCGGTGGCAGCTTATTGGAAACAAAATTAGCCGCTACAGCTTCTAACTTCGATGTCACAACCGTTAACTTGGGCGACGGTACAAGCGGAGCTTCAGTGACTGCTTCCATCCAAAGTGCTGGTGGCAATACACAGCTTGGAACAGGACTATCCGCGCTTACCTTCACTAAAGATGCCTCGGCAACTACAGTCGCTCAGCTTAATCTGCGTGGAACTGGAACCCTTGCCGTCACAAGCGGCACAGGTACAAACACCCAAGTCAATGCCGGGGTAACATTAGACACTAACCGAGCCACAACTTTCACAAGTAAGGTCTTCACTAATAACGGCACTGTTCAAAACGTCACTAGTGCTACCAGTCTGACGTTCAACGTGACTGACCTCACAAACGCCGGGACCATCAAGACCACAGTCGGCAATGCGGACATTGCTATCAACGCCAGCGGTGGCACACCGAGTGTAGTGACTAACTCCGGATCCATCAGTGCCAACAGAGCTCTCGATATCATCAATTCTGCCGGTGCTTTGACTGTAAACAATAATGGAACTGGAGCGCTCGCCTCCGGTACGTCGCTCAACATTCAGAGCAAAAACGCTTTGATCGTTAACAATGCGGCCGGCGCTACCATCACAGGTGGCACTAAAGCTACTTTGCAGACAACCGCCGGGTCGATAACTGTTTCAAACCTCAATGGAACAAATGGCATCGCAGCCAACAATGGAGTGTTGAATATCACGACCAATGGGGCAGCAGGCCAGAGCATCGGAATCTCCGGTGGCGGTGGCTTGAAGAGCGGTGGCGCAAATGACATTACGATTTCAGCGACAGATGGCAGCGTCAACTTCACGGGTAGCCAATCTCTGACTGCAGGTGGCGCCAACGTGATCACAACTGGGTCTGGTGCGGCCGATCAAGTCAGCATTGCGGCGTCTTCCACGTTGAGCGTGCTGGGCGGTAAGAATCTGACGATCAATACTGTCAAGCTGGCGCTAGCAGATCAAAGCAAAATTGATGCATCAGCGGCAGGCAATTCGGCAATCCTCGTTCAATCTCCATCCAGTTTGAGTGTTGAAGTTGCTGCGGGCTCCGCTACCGTTCAAACCGGGGGCACTGGCACGATTTCGTTCCGTGCTGTCAATGACAGGGATATCAACCTCAATGGTGCTACAAGCACCCTCTCACTTGTCGGTGGTGGCGGTAGTTCAGCAGCTAACCCAACGTTTGTGGTCACCGGTGGTGGGGCTATGAATGTGACGGGCAAGTTGTCTGTTCAGTCCAATACCAACCTGGTGGTCAATGATACGGCCACGGCTAATGCAGGCATACTGACCATCGAAGCCGGTAGCGAACTCAAGACTACTGGAGCTGCAAATCTGACCGTTAATTGGAACGGCGGCGCAGTCGACAACAGCGGTAACGTTGAAACAGATGCCGGAACACTCTCTTTTGCAAGTTCCGATAGCATGACGCTCAACAATTTTGCAGGGGCGTCTATCAAATCGACAAATGCTGGAGTTAGCTTCACATCTACGACTGCGATGAATCTGGTGAACTTCCAGACTATCTCCGGCAAAGGCAATGTTTCATTCGTCAGTAACGACTTGGCTGACATCACCAACAGAGTGGCGGCTGCCGTAATCACTTCCACCGCAGGAACTTTGAGTGCCAGCAGTGGAGGTGGCCAATCTCTGACATTGAGCAACGTCGGTCAGTTCACAGCTTCAGGTGCAATCACGTTGACTGGCGCCGGAGCGACGTCGGTAAACAATTCAGCCGGAGCAAACATCGAGTCTACTGGAAGCACCGTCACTATGGATGCTGGCGGAACCGCTCTGATGAACCTGGATAACTTCGGTACTGTTAAGGCTAATGGCAATTTGATCGTGCGTTCCAACAATGCCGGCGGTGACACAACCATTTCACAAACAGGTACGCTGACTTCCAGCACAGGCAAGATCACGTTGAGAGCCAACGACATCCTTACTGTCAATAACGCCAGAACCTATGATTCTTCTACTGGAGTTGAGTTCCTCGGAACGACGGTTACCTTCGCCGACAATTCGACTCAATCAATATCCAATGGCGTTCCTGTCACCATCACGGCCACCAATCTTAACTTCAATGGCGGCAAGATCGATGCTTCAAGCACTGCAAATTCTGTATTCACGGTCACTGCCGCTAATATAGCTCTCGGCGGTGGAGAGACCTTTGTGACAGCTGGCACTGGTCGCTTCGACTTCACACCTGCCGGAGATCTTTCTATTACTTCAGCTGCCGCTGGAACTTTTGACTTCCAGGGTGGAGCTGTGAACTTCAAGATGGGAGCTGCAGCCAATTTCAGCACTGACGCCAAGTCAAGCATTCAAGCCAACAAGACAATCACAATTGGACAAGCCGGTACACCAAGCACAGGCACTTTGACAAACGGTGCTACGATTACGACAACGGCCGGCAGTGCTGCTGATGTGGTATTCAATTGGGCCGGGGACATCAATTCGAAGACCATATCTGCCGACGGCAACTTCACTGTGGCTGGGCTAAATGGTGGTGTCTTCACCAACAATGGCACCGTCACTGCAGGAACGAATGTAAGCTTCGCCGGAAGTGGATTCGAAGTCCTAAATCCTGCGGCAGGAAACACCATTGTAGCCACCAATGGTACGTTCGATTTGACGAGTGCTAGTGGCACTTCAAAACTCACCGCCAATGGTGCTGTGACGTCGAAGGGTGACTTCACGATGACAGCTACGACTGGTGACTTGACTGTTCAAGGCACGGGCACGTTGACGTCAACCAACGGGAAGATCAGTGCCGCAGCAACTGCTGGTAATCTCACCATAAGTTCCAACCGTACCTGGAGTGCAAACAATGGCAGTGCTGGTGTCTCATTTAGTGGCGGCACTTCAGTAAGCGTCAATAACACTCAAACGATCGCCAATAGCGCTGCGTTGACAATTACAACTCCACAACTGAACCTGAATAATGCAACAATTAACACTCCGGGAGCGGCAGTTGCAAGCAACATAACAATCACAAATGCCAATAATCTCACTGTTCAGCTAACCGGAAATTCTGTCATCCATGCTGGCACGGGTACCCTATCAATCGCACCGGCTCTGGACAAGAATCTCACGTTCACCAGTAGTGCAGGCGCCAGCAAGCTAACGCTGACGAAGGTTACAAGTGCTGCTGCTGGCGCAATCTCTGTCTCCGGCGTAGGCAACATGACCTTTGGTAGTGGTGCACCGACAGTGACTGTAGAGGCCGGCAACGCAATCAACGTAGGACTGGATTCTGGTCAATTGCAAACGTTGGCTGGCAATACACTACAAACGACCACCGGCAATCTCATCATTACCCATAATGCTGCTAACGGATCAATTAATAACGCCGGTACCATTTCTGGGCAGGCAAAACTGATCGCGCAATCCACTACTGGAGCCTATTCCGTCACCAATAGTGGCACTATGAAATCGGGCTCTCTGGAAACCAAAATATTAGCGAGCGGCGGTGCGCTCACCTTGGATAACCAAGCCGGGGCAAGCATTTCTTCGACTACAACATCAGTTCTCATTCAAGGCAGAGATGGAGCCAACATAACTAATGCTGGTTCTATAACCTCAAATACGACTCTCGATATGAGAAATACTACAGCTGGCAACTTATTGCTGAATAACAGCAATACCATCAAGGCTGGCACAGTTCTCCGAATTGATGGACCGAATGATGTCACCATCAACAACACAACCGCTAACGGAACTATTCAAGCCGGCGGTAACCTCTTCTTCCAGACCACAGGTTCTGCTGGAAACACTTTGTTGGTAAACAACAACAGTTCGCACGTCGATGCAGTTAAGTCTGGCGGAACAATTGTCATGGATTCGACCACATCCCCGAATAATGTGACATTGACTGGCGCTGGCAAATACACTGCAAGCGGCAGCATTAATGTCGCATCCGCCGGTGGAACTTTGACAATGGGTGGCAATAGCTGGGAATCCGGCGCTGGAGTCAATTGGAGCGCTCCAACAATTACATTTACTGCAGGCAACAATCAGCTAACCTCTTCTCAAGCACTAGGCATCACTGCCGATTTGATAAATCTTGGCGGTTCCACGGTCGATTACGCCGGTGGTAAGAGCGGAGCCATTACGATTGGCACTAAGTCAGGCGGCAATCTAACAATAGATGGAAAAGGATTTGCCGGAAGCGTGTTCGACGCTGGCGCCGTTGCCGGTACAGGAGTCGCTATCAGCGCACCTATCAATAAGAATATTATCTTCCAAGGTGGTGGAACTGTAGCTCTTAACGGAGGCACCGGTGAAACTATCACTACCACTGGAACCGGCACTGTCACCTTTGGAATGAACGTTACTTCCAACCAACCGATTAAGGTTCAGTCGGATACCGGTTTAATCCAAGTCAATGCAGGCTCGACGCTATCTACAAGCAATAAGGACATCGTCATCAGTGCCCAAGGCGCTGGTGCAACCGGTGGTAGTATCAGTGTTCTCGGCGGTGTCAATTCTGGTACGGGTAATTTGACATTCGATAACGGTCCCGCCGGAACAAGAAATCTATCCTTAAGCTTCGGTGGCGCATCGAGCACGCAAGGCAAAGACATTCTGATTACGACAATTACCTCTGGTAACTTGACCGCTGATTTTGCTGGTGGCGGTTCGTTGAACGCTAGCGGAACATTCAAAGTCATGCCGAACGGTAGCGCGACTCTTAATTTGACTGGCGGTGGAACCTATACTGCAACTGCTGCAAGCGGTACTACTATCCAACCAGCTTCGGGAGCGGCTCTCAATGTTCTGGCTCCAGGACTGGCGACGACCTTGCGCATCAACGGTGGCGCATTGAACGCAAACACTGATGCCGCAACTACCATCGGTGCGGGAGCAACTGTTTCCTCCTCGGGCGCCCAGACATGGACGGTCAATGGTGGTAACACATTATTGGTGAACGGAAAGCTTGATGCATCTCCAACTACCGGTGCATCGGCCCTGACATTGCGAAGCACAGCAGGTGATTTGACAGTAGAAGTGAATGGCGCACTTTCCAGCAGCTCAGCTGACAATGCATCTACCACTACGATTCAAAGCGCTGGTCACCTTACACTCACCCAAACATCTGGTTTAGGTGGCACTATCACAACCAATGGAAACAACGACAGCGACTTGACGGTTACTGCAAACGGCAATCTCAACCTCGCTGGTATCATAAGCTACCCAATGGGAGCTGCTGGTACGCCGACAGCTACCTTTAATGCCAAGAACGCCGTCGGAAATGAAATCAACATAGCTAGCTCCGCCAAACATCTGGTTGGAAATGGTGCTCAGGTAACGTTCAACTCCAATATCTTTACTTTTAACGGTGTTGCCTCAGGTAAAGCAGAAATCGGTGCCAGTGCTGGTTCCCAAGTATTCTTGCGTAGCTTTGGTCCTAACAATGACATCCTGATTCAGGGCGCAGAAAATCTTTTTGGCAAGATCAGCGCAGTCGGTGGCTCAGTCAACATACTTCCTCCTGGCTCCGGTAAGGCAATCTTCCGTAACACCACTGCCACTCCGTCTGCCGATTTCTGGCTGGATGTGAACACACCAGTTCTAAATATTGGCCAAGCCGGAAATAGCACGCACATTATCGAGCAAAACGTTACAGTTAACGTTAATGGCGTTGTTAACACCATCCCTGGAATGACTATTGATGGCACTCTCATTTCAAATAATGCCATCAACTTCAATGGGCCTGAATTCAAGATCTCAGGTACTGTATCTGGTTCGTCTGTGACGATTCAGAATGATCCAGGGCATGCTACAGATAAGAACCTGACTATCGTTTCTCCTGGAAATGGTGCTACGGGTAAGATTATTGCTACTACAGGGGCTTTGACTATAAGTTCTACTAATGGATTGAGCATCGTTTCAAGCAATCCGGGAACTGCTGCCACCCTCATATTGGACAACCGAAGTGGCGCCGGAACATCCATCAGTATGGGCAATTGGGCTGCTCCACAAACCACTCAGCCGTTCACGTCGTCTGATGTAAGTCTTGTCGTAACTAATGGAACTGGAGCCGGTACTCAAGCTGCTAATTTGAATGTCACCGTTACCGGTTCTAATTTTGACAATCAGGGCAACATCCGCGTAACAGGTAACACCGCCATCAACTTCACAGGAGCGGGAACATTCACCAGCGTCGGTGCTTTCACATCGAACGTCAACTTCACCAACGGCAATCCAATGGAAGCAGGCGTTGTACATACCTTCTCGGCTACAGCCAATGGAGACCTCCATCTAGTTGGTAGCGGAACTGTCGGCGTGCTTGGCAATGCTGCAAATACCGTCACATTCACCTCAAATGGTGGTGACCTGTTCCTCGACAACAGCCGTACCTACCAAGCCGGCGATAACGGAACAGTTAACTTCAATGCCACCGCAAGTCGCATCGTTGCAGGCGCCGATGTCATCACCGACACAGGTACCATCAAGTCGCCTCTCATTCTGACGACTCAGCGACTAGACATGGCTGCCGGCAGTGCCTTCACTACCGCTGAAACGACAGGCACGGGCATCACAATTCAGACCCCGATCGGTGCAACAAACGACCTCAATGTTGTTCTGGGTGGAGCTAACACGAAACTCAATACGGCTGGTTCGGACATTCTGGTAGTCAACCCCAACGCTAACCGAACATTGCAAGTCAATGGTGTTGTCGCAGGTACCTCTCTCAAGACAACCGGCGGCGGACAGCTCAACCTCGCTGTTAATAATGGCACGATCAATAATAACAGCGTGATCTCATCCAGCGGTGCGCTGATGGTTGAAGGCAAGAACGGTGGTGGTTCTACTAACCTCACATTCTCCAACAGTGGCAACTACTGGTCTGAAGCCGCCGCGAACGTTGTCGAATTCAAAGGTAATACGATTACCGTGAATAACGGCGTCACCCTGGGCATCCATGACCCTGTTGCGGCTAAGACAGGCGCTAATCTGAAGGTCACCGCCAACAAGCTCGACCTCGGCTCAGGATCTGCAATTGATGTTAAAGGCACAACTGTAGACATCGTCAGCAATGGCGGTGGAACTATAAACGTAGCTTTGACCGGTGGCGGAAGCCGCGACATTCTCACTACAGCTGGTGGCAATGTCAACTTCGAAACGGGCCGAAGCGTCGACTTCACCGGCAACGGTACCTTGAACTTCAAGAATGCTAATGTAAATGCGTCCGTCACCAACGGAACCGGTTTCAGCGTCGGTGCGAATGTCACCCTCAATGTCGCTGAGCGTTTGGATGTTGGTCTCACCACCACAACATTCGTCAACAACGGCGTCATTAACAGCCAGGGCTTGACCATCAACTCTAGCGGCAGCACAATCACCAATGCAAACAAGATTGATGCTGGTTCGAAGTTCGTCAGTGTTGTGCTGAACAACGGTGGCATACTTAATAACAACACTGGTGCATCGTTCACCGTCGCTGATGCGAAGATGGACATCACCACCAGTGCCGGCGCCATGACCATCAACAATGATGGCGACATGAAGGTAACCGGTGCAACAGGTGGCAACGTCAAGGTAGAATCCGTCGGAGGACTTACCTTATCTAACACCGCTAACGGCGTAATTAGCTCGACTAAGGGAACGCTTGATATTAAAGGCGCCTCGGTAAATATGACCAACGCCGGTAATGTCTCGACAGGCACCGGTAACTTGAAGATTGAAAGCACCGGCACCACTGCCATGACGCTGAATAACTCAGGCACGATCAGCACTACTGGTGCGGATTTAACCGTAACCACTAACAACAATGCCGACATGAACCTCAGTGGCAATGGCAAACTGATCAGTGGCACTACAATCAATCTGGCTGTAGATGATTCAGGTGCATTGCCCGGTACCCATACACTCAACGTCGGTGCCGGTGGACAAAACTTCCAAACCGGGACGGCGACCGTTACTGCCAAGACCATAAGCTTCACCAATGATGGTGCCTTGAACTTTAATGTAGGCAATACGTTGACAGTCAATACCGAAAACATAGATATTAACGGTTCTACTGGGACAATTAGCACTGACACATCTGCGGCCGGTCAGGGAATCAACTTTGTAACCAGCGCTGGTGGTCAGTTCAACATCGGCGGTACTGGCACTAAGTTCTTCGTCAACACAACCGGTGGCGCTGGACTAGTCAGTATTAATCCAGCTGGTAAGAATCTAGCAAGCTTCAACGTCACCGGTAACATCGAACTGAATACAAATAGTAATTTGCAAGTGATCACGGGCGATATCAACATCACCAATGGAAAAATCAGTAACGGTGGCACTAAGACTGTCACCCTCATCAACGATGGAACCGTAACTGAGATGGGTATTGGTGGCAATGCGTTGGCAAAGGGCTTCAACCTGGACCAAGCCGAAATGAACAATATCTTCTCTAACACTGTTAACATCGGCAATAGCGCAGGTGGTACCGCGAAGATGTTCTTGAGTGATGTTGATGTATCTGGCGCTGCCGGTTCGGCTACAGGGAAGTACACTCTCAACCTGTATGGAAAACTGGGCATAGTTCAGGTCGATGGCAAAGTTAGCGCCAACGATATAGCATTTGCTTCTTCAGCTGATGCTATTGATATCACGAGCATGGATGTTCAGACACTACGCTTCCAGGCTGGCACGACAGCTAGCTTTGTTAACACGGGCGGCAGCGACATAACCATCAATTCGATGCCTGGAGGCGGTGGCAAATCGCAAGTTGGCACCTCGTTAACCATCACGCAGAACAATAAAGCCGTCTTGATGGACAACACCACCAGCGTAGACTTTACTGGTGCTACAGCTAGTGTCACTTTGTCTGGACTGCCAAACACCGGCAATGCTCTGGGGACCGCAGCAAATCCGCTAGTATTCACGAAATCTGGTACTGCTTCCACTATGAATCTGTCGGTAAACGGAGGATTAAATGTTGGCGCTTACAATATTGAATCCGGATTCGGTATTACGACCCAGTCGGACATTATTGGTACCGATAATGGCGCGCTGCATACCCATAACCTGGTCAATAACAACGTGATTCGTGGTGACATGGCGACTGGCGTTCTTGTAATCGATAACTCAACCCGTGCTGGCGGAAATCTAGGGAACGTTGTAATTACAGGTGGTGCTGGTAGTGTAATCGATGCTAAATACGTAGTCTTCAACAGCGCGCCCGGAACTGACTTCTCCGTCAGCCAGAGCAGAATTGGCGCTGTGGGCGTGGGTAACCATATTCTGAGCGGCAACGTGGGCAGAGACTTCACAATGACAATTAGCGGAGCCGTAGCGCAAGATTCGATAAACATCGGTGAAACGGCTACTGGAAAACAGCTTGTAGCCGGACGGGACATGAACATGACCTTCAAGTCTCAAGGCGTCGGAGGCGTTTTTACTGTCAATCTAGATAACACGCTCAAGTCCAACGGCACAATGAGCATCACTACAACCGCCGCTAGTTTGAGTATTCCTTACATGGCCGCCAAGACTACCAAAGTTGATGCAGGCGCAGGCAACGCGATCATCTTGAGTGCCACTAACACTGGCAATGGTGCTGTCATCGCCGACTTTGAGTCTTCAACAGGAGTGATTCGTGGAGCTGCATTAGGTTCGAATTCTGGACAAACCGATTGGTCCGTGACCGTTTATGACAATGCCGGAGCCATATTTGGTGGTGGTGGTGTAAACGCCGCAAATGCCGGTATCAGATCCACTCAAGGATCAATCATCATGCGCGCGATGGATCCAAACTCTAAGAATGACCTGACCAGTGGAACTGGTGCCATTGGTCGTGGTGGTAGCCTCCTGATCGTGGACGACTCGTTCGTCAAGGCAGGAAAAGACATCACGGTGGCTGCAAGACAGCAAATCACTGTGGGTAACGTTCTATCCTATGACCAAAACGCTGATCCTTCCGCCGCCGGTAATAAGACTAATCCAATCACGCCAAATCCTGGTGGCTCTCTGGGAGTAAGGATGGAGGCAGGAACCTTTAGCTCGGCATTGACTGCGAGTGTGAATCTTACAAATCTCACGGGTACCTTGAATACATTGACGAGTACAACGATTCAAAACTTTGCTGGCGGACCTAATGTTCCCATGTTTACGAACAATGAGCTCAATTATCAAGCTGTAGCGACTGTTGGCAAGATTGTACTCGACAATCGCAATCCGGATAACCCAGGGCAGCAGCTGCCAGGTACCGCAGTAGGTGGACAGGCTAAAGACGCCGGCGCTTGGGAATTGTTCGGCTCTGCTAACCGAAACGTACTCTTTGGAGATAACGTCTCTCTGGTAGGAGTCGGCGGTAGCGCAAGCTCTAATCCGGCTAATCCTATCAACACGACCCCTAACACTCCGAACTTTAACACGGTCATTAATCCAAACCAGGTGACCTTCGGTGGTGGTGTTCAAGTAACATCCGCCAATACTTTCTCAGCTGGCACCGGATTAACGGTGGGTTCATATGGTGGAAATGTTGTTCTGGATGGAGCTAATGGTATTCTTCTCTCAAATAACACCCCTGGAAAAGATATGAATAGCCCAGGAGTGACTACAGCAACCAACAACCTCTTCTCCGTAGCTCAGAGAGCTATGCCGGCCACAGGCGCCGGTACGGCGAATGCGAAGTTCTTTGAGGTGAAGATAAATCCCAGCAATACGCCTACGACCAACTTCCCCTTGAACCTCTATTCTGGTGGTCAAGTCGGTGTCTATGCGGGTGTGCCTTTGGGACCGCGTCAGATGCAGATCAGCACCGGCAACACAAATAGACTTGTTAGTTACGCAGTTGGTGCTCCCATTGTTTCCATCGAGGAACACCTCTTCAATATGGTAATGGCTCGAGATGTATTTAACTACCTCACCATAGCCAACACTACAGTTAGTGGCACGCCGACTAATACAGGTTTCAACGCTGGATTTAACAAATTGGCGGGTGCTGGCGGCTCTCTGGTTATTGTGTTGAGTGAGGCACTTTCTCAGAACAATCCGAAGGTAACGAATGGACTGTCCATCAATACAGATGGCGGTGTCATCATGATCGACCCACCTCCGACAGGGGCCTTTGTAAACCTCGGTGGTGCTACAGAAATACGGTCCATAGCACCACAGCTACCACCTCCGGCCGGTGCCATTCCACCTCCTGGCGTGACCCCGAGCGGATTTGTCATTACGACCACAACGCCCACATTGAACATCAACTTCGTGGTCGCCGGCGTCGGTACAGACTCCACAAGAACTGTTACGCTCAGCCTCAACCAAACTGCACAAAGCATGCTTGGCGACAACATGCTGAAGAAGAAAGAAGGCTTGGATAACAGCGGCGCCTACTATGTCGCCGGTGGAGCCTGCCAACCGTTCTTCCTTGAAGACGATCAAGACACAATGCTCGTTGGTGAACAGGGTACGACGCTCTCTCCCGGAGACAAGCGCTCTATCACGCTCAACCAGGGTAAGGTTGTCGCAATGGTCGGCAAGCAGCCAGTTAAGGTTGAAACCGGATTCGGTAATGTACAAATCGCTGGAAACAGCGCAGCTGTCATCCAACAAACCGCAGACGGCGTAGTCCGTGTGGCTAACCTCTCCGGTCAAGCAACGACGGTTACAGTCACCCGCAACGGTAAAACTGAAACCTTGACGGCAAACGCCGGTGAAGAAATCTGTTTGGCTGACGAAGCTCTGGCTGAAGAAGAACTGATTCCTGTCGACGGTGTAGACCGTGAACCAATCCAAGGTTCTATCACCGTACCTGGTATCAAGTTGGCTAAGAGCAAGTTTGACCAGAAGATGATGGTCGAGAAAGAAAAACTCTTGGTCTGTAATGCTGGTAGCTTCTACGCAGCTAAGAACAAGATCAACAACCTGAAGAATGACATCAACAAGAATGCCAAACCGTTGCGTCCAGGTGGAGCTGCCCCTGCGGGCGGACCTGCACCTAAGCCTCTTCAGAAGAGCATGATTCTCGAGCTTCCGTCTAACTCGGTAGCAGAGAAAGCAAGAGAAGATGTCGTAATGACACCGATCTCCTTCCAGCAAAATTCTGGTTCTTCAGGCTCCATCCGCACCTTCTCCACGCACTCTGCGTTGGTTAAGCATGACGGCAAGGCTATGATCAGTTTCGAGCACCCGACAATCATGCAATTGACCAAGGGTGAAACACTAGTGAGCGCAGACAAGCTGACAATGATTAAGACACCGCACTCGATGATCACCATCAATCCTGGTACCATCGCACTTATCAGCGTTGTCGATAACGTCACCAAGGTCCGCAACTTGTGGGAGTCTGGAACCGGCACCATCCGTCAGAGCGTCAACGGCAAGTTCGTCGACATCTGCGCTGGTCAGGAATCGATCCTCGGTATGAACGAAATGACAGTCAACAAGGCTCTCAACAAAGACCAAGTTGGCCGCCGCAGAATGCGCAACATCGATGTCCCTGGTGGCATGAGAATGGCTCGCGCTGAGGTATCGCTCGTTACCGTGATGCAAAACGTCAACTTCATCGCTGACCTTGTTAACAGCAACAATCAAACCGACAAGGCTCTTGTTGCTAAGATGGTCAAGATGGCTGCCGTTTGTCAGCAAGCAACTGCTAAGCATGGTCAATACCAAACAGCAGCACCGCCGCTCAACAAATAATAAGTAGCGAAACTAAAGAAGAAGGAGGGGGGCCGAAAAAATTGACCACCCCTCCTTCTTTATTTGCTAGGCTATTACACAAGTCAGAGAGCCTTCCATAATTTCTGGTTCGAAAGCATTCACTTTTTCGATATCCTCATCTTCAACGCAAGATCAGCTCAGACTTACAATAGATACAAACTAGAAACGGTAGTGCGCTTTTTTTCATGACTTTTCATGTTTCCTAATAACCAATCTCTTGAGTCCAAACTTCAAAGACTATTTGCTTAGTACGGTGCCGACAAAGAGCGATTCACCGGAACTCCAGGTTCTTTCAATGGCTCCAACTGACTTCCATGCTGAATTTGATGAAGAGAAGAATGATGCTGGAAATGTGCATTCTGCTTATTTTCTATTTTCGCAATTTTATCGTCAGTTGCACCTATTGGATTGAAATCAATCGCAGAGTCAGATCGAACAAGGGTGAATGGGCGCTGCTTAGTTTGTTCATAGATTCGTGCGATATAAATCCCAACCAATCCTTGTGAAAGGATAACGATCCCTCCAATTAGCCAAATTGAAGCACCAAGAAAAGACCACCCTTCTACACGAGTGTTCAAAACCAATTTGCAGTAAACAATGAACGACAGAGCCACAAAAGAGCAAATCGAAACCATGATGCCCGAATAAAAAACTAGTTCTAACGGCTTCGAGCTGTATGAAGTGATCATGTCGACTGCAAGTTTGAGCCGCTTTAAAAAGACATAGCTTGTGGATTTCTTGTCCGATTTATTGACAGGAACAGCCAATTGTTCGTAACCGACTAACTTACATATGCCAGCAAAGATAAGTTGTGATTCGGTAAACCGAAGTAGGTCAGTGTAATAACGGCGAGTGAGGAGCCGGGCTATCAATTGGTTCTCGACAATTTTTGGTTCGGCAAGAGAGTTGAAAAGCCAATAAAAGCACTTGCCGGAGAGGCGCTCAAACCAGCCCCCTTTTCGATTCGCTTGAACCCCAAACACCGCGTCATAGCTAGGGTTTTCTTGAAGACGCTGCCAGAAGCTATTTAGGAGAGACGGATCTTCCTCTAAATCACAGTCAATAATGAAAGCAAAATCACCTGTTGCAAACTTTAGTCCAGTCATCAATGCTTTATGGTGCCCAAAATTCCGAGAAAGGTCTATGACGCGGACATGGGAATCCTGCCGAGCCAATGTTTGAGCGACCGAAAGACTATTGTCTGGCGAGCCATCATTTACCAAGATCAGCTCAAAATCATTACCGATTGAGGGGATTTCTGCTATGGCACTAATAGTGCGTTGGTAGAATTTGTTCAGATAAGGCTCTGAATAGTACAGGCTCGTGATTATCGACAGTCTCATAGTCACTTCTTTTCTTTCGAGGTGAAGTCATTATATCGCCCGACATGGATAAGAATTGACAAGTAAAGGAGTTTCAATGCAGAAGTGGGAAAAACTGGGGGTCGTAATATCTGGTACAGATCCTGCTCTTGGCGAGGCTTCCTTCGCCTCCTTGCCTTGCGGTGAGTTTATCGATGAAAATTTGCTAAAAATCTATTTTTCGACTCGCCGAAAGCAAAACGCTTCATTCACACAATTTGCAATTGTAGATATCTCAATGGATTTTAAGATTATTCAATGGGGACGAGAGCCAGTACTTAGTCCCGGAGAGCCAGGACTTTTTGATGATGCAGGAGCTATGGCTTGCAGCATCTTCAAAACGGATAAGATGGACTTCATGTTTTATGTTGGATGGAATCTTAGTAGCTCTGTTCCATTCAGAAATGCTATCGGATTGGCCACCCGCGAGAAAGGAAAGCCGGAATTTGAAAAGGCTTATCGAGGACCTCTTTTGGACCGCTCCCCAGTAGACCCTTCGTTTGTAGCTTCGTGCGACGTGGTTGGCATAAATGATGAACTTGTTATGTACTATCTTTCTTGCGACGGATGGTGGCAACAGGACGGAGAACTAAGACATCGCTACAACATTAAAGTTGCCAAATCAACAAATTGCATAGACTGGCACAGGGACGGTACGGTCGCAATTGATTACAAAGATGAGAATGAATACGCGTTAGCTACCCCTAGAGTTCTTTTTTCTGGGAATCGATGGCGAATGTGGTTTTCGTACAGAGGTCCCAGATATCGGATCGGATATGCTGAGTCTTCTGATGGAATAGTTTGGAAGCGCGAAGACCAAGAGATGATTGGTTTTCAGGCGGACGCAAGATTTTACGAGTTTGATGGCGAGATGCAGTGCTATCCATTTTTGTTTTTGCATCAAGGACGTATCATGATGCTATACAACGGCAATGGATATGGAAAATCTGGCATTGGAGCTGCAGTCTTGCATGAATGAAATATGCGTGCTTGCTGTCATCAAAGAGATTACTTTCTAACTAATATGGTGAATTCGTAAAGTCCGTAATCATGGAGAAGGGCAACTTCTCTGGAATATTTCTGCTTGCACCAATCAAAGAAGAAGCAGGGGTTTGCGTAGTATAAGTAATCGCGCATTTTTTCTTTGTCTGAATAGGAAGTAAGCATGTTGAACGCGAATCCTTTGGAGCTTGCCGAGTTGAGCGAATCTAAGGACGAAAAAATATACTTTTCCCAGATTTCGTCTGGAGTTTCCAGTCGAACGTTAAAGATGCCGCTTGCCACCGTATAATCGGCCTCTGAAGGGGCGCCTCCCAACACGAATTTACAGTTATCTTCTGAGTGCATCGAACGAGCTGCCTGGATCATCTTTTCGGACAGGTCGTATCCTACATATTTAAAAGGCCCAAAATTTCGTTCTTTCAAAAATTGATAGAGCGCACCATATCCGCAACCAAGATCGTTGATTACAAATTCACGATTCATATCGACCAATTTCAAAAATTGTAGAAACCGATTCTCTTGTGAGTCAGATGAATTCCAATCAACACCCTGTGGAGAGATTCCGTGTTTCTCTATCTTGTCAGAATAATATGCGGCTACTCTATCTTCCAGCGCGTCCTGTATACTTTTATCCATTCACGAGACCTTTAGCCTTCAATGGCGACATTTTATCCAAAGCTTACTAAAATAGCATTTCCTACTCAACCAAAGTAAAGGGCTGCTCATTGTTCGTTCCGTTTAACCGCCCATACGAGGCCAAGAATACAGAGAAGAATCTGCTTAGAGTTGTAAACGAAAAGCACTGGTCGGGTGACGGAGCGTTTACTAAAAGATGTGTTTCGTTTCTTTCGGACAAACTGAATGGAGCAAGCGTTTTGCTTACTCCGTCAGGTACCGATGCTTTGGAGATGTGTGCGATCCTCCTGAATCTCAGTCCGGGGGACGAGATTATCATGCCTTCATTCACATTTACCTCTACGGCCAACGCTTTTGTTTTGAGAGGCGCCGTACCTGTTTTTGTAGATGTTTGCCGGGATACATTAAATATTGATCCCGACTTAATCGAGAGCGCTATTACCGCAAATACAAAGGCGGTTGTTGTTGTGCATTATGCGGGCATTGCATGTGACATGGATCGCATCAAGCAGCTTTGCCAGATTCATAAACTATTCCTAATTGAGGACGCCGCTCATGCTATTGGTTCCACTTACAGAGGCCTGCCTCTTGGTTCAATCGGTCATTTGAATGCGTTTAGTTTTCATGAAACCAAGAATTTCTCGTCGGGCGAAGGTGGTGCTTTTGCTACGTCGAACAAAGAGTTCTTTCAAAGGGCTGAGATCATCCGGGAAAAGGGAACCAACAGATCGGAGTTTTTTAGAGGGCAGGTAGATAAATATACGTGGGTCGACCTCGGCTCGTCATATCT